>DAORDH010000005.1:0-240372 GCA_035345875.1 Leptospiraceae bacterium
ATTTTTAAAATGAACACTAACGTGAAAGGATCGATTTGGAATTCTTTTCCTATACCAAACGTCAAAAAAAAATCCCATTTCAAAAATATAAAAGTGGGTTTGGTCTAAACACTTCTTAGTGTTCCCGAACATCAGTATGTTCGGTATACCAAATGCTACTCAAATAAAGTCCTTGTGGGAAATTACTTTTGTCATTTGGTATATACTGTATCCTATATTGAAAAACCTTTTTGAGTATAGCAACTACTATAACAACACTATACGAACCACTATACCAAGCGATTTGTCTCATTGGCCTGCGTGCTTTTTCTCGCAAGCCTTCCTCTCTCCATGCAATGTTTTTGTGTTTGATAAAGGATTCGGAAATTGAATCCCAAAAATAAGGAGCATTGTCGTTTGAAGAATATATTAAAAGATTACCACCGATAGACACGGATGAACACCGATAACAGTAAGTTCAATAAAAGATTCAAATTTGGTCCATAGATTCTGAGAGGATAAACGGGATTATATCCAAGCAATTTCAGAATTTCTTTCATTTCTTAAATAATAATCTATTCATGAAAAATTTATTTTTTACTTTGGCTAACTAAATTTGAATATTGGAGAAAAGTGTATGGACGAACATTCCTTAGAAATTTCAAAAGTGGTTTGGGAAAAAGTAGAATTAAAAAGAATCCCAACATTAGAAGAATTAGAATTAATGAAACAAAGGGATTATTTTGATTTGCCTGATGATCTTATCGATTGGAATGATTCTGAAATAACAGAAGAAGATTATTCTTATGGTAAGATTAAAATTATCATAAATGATAAATTGATTTTTGAAAAGAAAGGTCGACATTGATTGCGAATTATTAGTGTTATCCGAACTAATTGCAAATAATTAGAAAGATAAGTAAACAAGGAGAGAGTATTAAAAATGAATAACTATTTATACAAATTTGAATTTATTTCTAGTGAATATGAAAATTGTTTCTACCAACAAGTAGCGGCAGATAATGAGAACGATGCTATCATTGAAATTTTTCTTTTTTTAGAAATACTTCTATTCACAAAGCGAATCGTTTTATCGCACGAAGTCTTGGCTTGAATTGGACTATTGAAAAGTTTTGGTCTGATATGAATAAAAAAATATTTTCCTCTGATGAAATGGAAGGTTATAATTTGCTTTCAGTGAAAGAAATTAGTTTTGATTTAGATAGGGTTTAATATTTAAATTACTTTAGTAAATACTATTTAATTCTGTTTTTTTGTTGCTAACCTTACCATATTTGATGTCATTGGTTTTGCTTTAAAGTAAATGATGGAAGATAATTTTAAATGAAAAACTTAATTTTGGAAAATTACGATTCGTTGAAGGAATCAAATTATATTAGAAAGACTGAACCCAAAAGCAGGTATTGGGGTGATTTTTCTTATAATAAGATGGAAAAATTTAAAACTGCATCTAATGGTAATTTTAATTTAATAATCTATGGTGATGCAAATAAATTAGATGATTATTATATTATTCCATATAGCAAACTTAAAGATAAACTAATCGAAAAATCTTTTTCTAGAGACAGAGATGTTGCAACACGTAAACGATGGATATTTACTATCGATAATCATAATTTAAAAATATCTAATGATGAAGGGACGGTTGATATTAAAGAATAAAGAAAGATTATTATGTTGATATAAAAACAATAAATCTAAGGATGTAAAATCTATGGAAAAAAGTCTCTACTTCGAGTTTGACAATATAAAAATATATAATCACAACATTATAGAATCATCATTTGAAGATAAATCAGTAGACTTGATAGTCACATCGCCTCCTTACAATGTAGATATTCAATATAGCTCAAATGATGACAAATTAGTATACGAAGATTATTTAAAATTTACTGAGCAGTGGTTACAAAAATCTTTCGATATGCTAAAAGATGATGGTAGAATGTGCTTAAATATACCTTTAGATAAGAATAAAGGTGGTCAGCAAAGTGTAGGAGCAGACATTACTACTATTTGCAAAAAAATAGGTTTTCAATATCATTCAACCGTAATTTGGAATGAAGGAAATATATCAAGAAGAACAGCATGGGGTTCATGGCTTTCTGCATCTGCCCCGTATGTAATTGCTCCCGTTGAATTAATTCTAATACTCTATAAAGAAAAATGGAAAAAAACTAGTGGAAGTTTGGTTTCAGATGTAACAAAAGAAGAATTTATGAATTGGACAAACGGATTGTGGACTTTCAATGGAGAAAGTAAAAAAAGAATCGGACATCCGGCTCCTTTTCCAATAGAACTTCCTAGAAGGTGCATTAAGCTATTTAGTTTTGTTGGTGATACAATTTTCGATCCATTCATGGGAAGTGGAACTACTCTTTTAACGGCATTGCAAAACAATCGAAAAGCAATTGGAACTGATATAGATAAAGATTATTGCGAATTAGCTAAAAAAAGAATCCTACAAGAATCGGATAAGGTTTTATTTAAACATGCGTGAAAATTTATCTCAAAAAGAATTAATCAAAGAATTTTTTATTAAGAATCCAATGAGAGACATTAAGCATCCAGAAGTGGTAGATTGGGTTGTTAAGGAATGGAAAAAAAGAACAGGTGAAGTATTTAGAGACCCTGACAGAGGAATACGGTCACTCGCTCAAAGCGGATTTTTAATTAAAGTGGCTAAAGGTATATACAGATATGATCCAAATTTTGTATATGAAAGAGAACTGGAAGACTTTACTCCTGCACAAAAAAAAGAGATTCTAGATAGAGACGGTTATAAATGCGTAATATGTGGTAAAGGTAAAAACGATGGAGTTGAATTACACGTTGATCATATAAAACCAAAAGATTTTGGCGGAGAAGCAAAGATAGAAAACGGTCAGACACTTTGTGCTCAACATAATTTTATGAAAAAAAATTATAAACAAACCGAAACAGGGAAGAAAATGTTTATAAGACTTTACGAACTTGCGAAGAAGGAAAAAAATAAAGAACTTATTAAATTTTGCACAGAAATATTGACAGTTTTTGAAAAAAATAATATTAACGGTCATATTGAATGGAAGAAGTAATAAAATTTTATATATGTTACACATTAAAATAATCTATTTCAAGTAAAAGAAAATATTCGATATAAATGGAGATTATTTTTAAAAAACAGAAACTATAAATCAGTCTCAATTGAATCGAGTTTACAAAATCTTAATAAAAACAATTACGAAGTCAATCGATTCAATGACAGTGTAAATGGTAGTTTTCAAATCATTAATTTCATTGGAACAGCGCATATCAAAATCGACGAGAATATAATTTCATTTGATATTGTTCCGGTAAAGTTTCAATTCACAGAATACAAACAATTAACGGAAGAAATTGCAGACTTTTGTGAACAATTACTCTTAGAATGGACAAGTCCAACAAGTCATAAGTTTATCGTCAATCCAGAAGAAGAAAAGAAAGTTATACTAGAACAATTTCTTTTTCTAAGAAGTCGTTTATCAATGGAGAACTTGGATTATTTAAAAGAAATGATTTTAAGAAATCCACATAGAACTTTAGAAAGTGAGTGGGGATACCGTGATTCATCCTTGGGTGCAAGCCCAGAATTTTTTTCTGATCCAATTCGATACGGAAAAGATTGGTATCGAGTGACCAATCAAAATACAACAACGATTTCAGGATATTTGCCTGAAAAAATTTTATCGCAAAGAAAATACGATAGTTTCGATACTCCACCGAATCGATTTTTGAAATTTGCTTTGGAGTATTTTTTAAACATTTGTAATTTTATCGAAGATAAGAAACCGTCTCTCAGTTCTGTGAAAGAAGCAAAGATAATCAAAGAAGGAATAGAACAAATATTATCCGCTCAGATGTTTTTAGATGTAGGAATTTTAGATTATATTCCATTTAACAATCAGACTTTACTTAAACGAGAAGGTTATCGCCAGATTTTAGAAATATACAATCTAGTAGAGAACGCACTGTCTTTATCTTGGGATGGAAACCGAGAAGCGTTCGATGGGAATAATCGAGGAATCGATGTTCTTTATGAATATTGGGTATATATTAAAATCTTTGAAATTTTAAAAAAATCAAATTTAGAATATTGGAGCCATGAAAAGAAAGAAAACCAATTTATTCAAATTGGAAAAGATCAAATGAGTATCTATTTAAAAGAAGGAAAAGAAACGATTTCCATTTTTATAGATAGAATTAGAAAATTAAGAATTCACTTTTACTATAATAGAACTTTTACAAAACCTGCGGATAAAAGTAATTCATTAGAAGGTTCCTATTCTAGAACCTTTAGACCAGATTATTCTATAGTGATTATGCCTTTGGTCGAAAATTTAGATTCTCGTGCTATTGAAGAAGAAGCTATAAAAAATGGAACTATCGCCTACTTACACTTTGACGCTAAATATAGACTAGATCGATTAGAAGAATTATTTAGCAAAGAAGAGACAAATCCAGAAGCAATATTAGAAGAAAAAAGATTCGAAAAATCAATTATTTATAAGAATGGCGATTTATATAAGATGCACGCATACAATGAAGCAATTCGCAAGAGCATTGGAAGTTATATCATTTATCCAGGAGACACAAAGTATGAATATAAGAAATACTATGAAATCCTTCCTGGTGTTGGAGCATTTCCAATGTCGCCCAAGAAAAGTGATGAGGAGATAAGGGCATTTTTACAAGATATATTCGATCACCAAGCGAGTCGTTTTACTCAGTCCTATCGTATATCATATTTCACGCACGACACTTTAAAAAATTACATAGGAGATGTTTTAAAGCACTCTTACACACAATATCCGGATAAAGAAAGTTTGCCGCCGGAGGATATTTATACTCTCGTTGGATATATTCGAAAGGAAGAAATTGAGTTTGTAAAACAGAACCAAGTTTTTTTCTTTCATGCAATTCGGGACGATAAAGTGATTCAACAAGACAAAGACCTTTTCAAATGCTCGTTCTTTGTAGGCTTTGCGAATGTAAGGGAAGTATTACCTTGGTATGCAAAAATCAAATCTATTTCTCTTAAAAAGCGAGAGGAAATTCTTCCATTTAGAAATCCAAATACGACACCTACTCAAGGGGTAAGTCATTATTATCTGGTCGAGTTAGAAACTCCAATGGATATGTCTCCGATCAAAGCAATTGATGATTTAGAAATTGGCAAACCAATTGTGAAAAAATGGAATGAAATATTACAAATTTAATTGTGAGGAATTAATAAAATGATGAAAACTGAAATACTTGATTCAAATAGAATTATATACCAATTACGTGTAAATGACATTGCTTCGGTGATTAAAGAAGATGAGATGGATTTGGAATTAACTGAAGATTTAGTGTTACATTTGGAAAAGAGAATGAGTAATTATTTAGATTGGAGTGAAGCCATTCGCTTTGCTTTAGCGGATTATCAAAATAAAGAGGAATTATGAAATATCTATTATTTGTAAATTTTGAAAACAACTTAAAACACAATTCTGTATTTGAAACGATAGAGGAAGTCATAGAAAGTGCAAAGCATATAATCAAGGATGAAGAATTAAATGAGGAATTAGAAAAATTTCCTGAGACAAAAGATTTAATTAACCATTTAAATACCAATGATGATTTTTTATTTACACTTTCAAATGGGACTTGGTTTCCTATTCAATCTTACCCTGTTTTTTCTAGACACTTTCAACTTTAAAATACTTTCTCCCTTCGTGTGCTTCGTGCTCTTCGTGGTTGAATCTCTTTTCAAAAAATAGTAACTTAAAAATAACTAACCCCTGCGGCTAATATATTTCAAGGGTAAGAACTATGAATCCGAATTTTTCTCATCACATTCAATACAAACAAAATCACCCCAGATATATTTTCTATTCATTGAACGACGTGTGGAAATATCATTCAAATCGGGAATTCGATTTACAAATTTACCGGAACCAAAGGCAACAGAATCACCGCATTGATTGCATCGTTCTCGATCTTTTTCTTTTTTGGTATTTTTCATAGGTATCCTCTTTGGAAATTCATAATTTTCTTATACCGAGCGTCAAAATTAATTTCCCATTTTTCAATCACAAATTGATGTTTGGTCTATACCAAATTCTATTTAAATAAAGTCCTTGTGGGAAATTACTTTTGTCATTTGGTATATGAGATTTGAATCTAAGATTAATTATAAAGGGAGTAAGGACAAAGTAGGAGAGTGTGTTATTTAATTTTATAAAAATAAAAAAATTTCATATAACTTTTGCCATAAGGGTTTAAATGGTTTTTTTTGAGAAAATTGATTTAAAACTTTTTCTCTAAAAAACTTTGATTCTAATGGAGTCATTTCTTCGATTCTATTACCAGTTACCCTTAACGCTTCATCAATGTAATTTTTTAAGGAATTCATTATCGTTTATCTCGAAAATAAGGAACGCAATCTAAAAATATATGTCCTTTAATTCTCTCATCTCTTTTACCACTTGATTCATAGTATGCAATAAAAACGGAAATTAGTTTTATTTCAAGAAAATATTGGTGATTTGAAATGCAAAAAAAGAAAATGCAAATAAATTGAGATTTATTTGTATTGGTTTGAGAATTATAAAAAGCAATGGAGGGGAAAAATGAAATTAACCGTTGAGGATGGATTTCCTTATTATATAGAATTAGTAGGGGAGAAGAATTGGAAAGAAATTTACAAAGCAAAAGAAAGTATAAATCTATTTGAGAAAATAGACGAAGAAAAAGCAAACTATAGATTTGAAAGTGGGAAATGGAGTATTAAACAAATTGTAGGTCACTTGACAGATCATGAGAGAATTATGACTTACCGGATACTGCGCTTTAGCCGCAAGGACGAAACACTACTTCCTGGATATGACCAAGAGACTTTCATTCAAAATAGTAATTTTGAAAAAATCCCATTTGCGGTTGTATTAGAGGATTTTAAAAACGTAAGAAATGCATCGATTAGTTTTATCAATACTCTTTCAGAGGATCAGTATAAACTAAAAGGAAAAGCGTGGAAGTATGAATTGACCATAGAGGAGTTTTTGAAAGCAACTATCGGTCATGAAATGCATCATTTGAATGTGTTGAAAGAAAAATATTTAAGGATTACCACGGATGCACACCGATGAACACAGATGGATAATTATTATTTTCGAGTCTTTTATGAAAGGTTGCGATTGGATTCAAGTGAATTCGATATAAGAATTATTTTAACACAGTATGACTTTAAATTTCCAGTGGTAAGATAATTTATAAATATTTTATTGCATAGAACTGACATCGACTACGCAATTAAATTATCTTTTAGATTAACACCTGAAAGTTTTTTTGAGTAGGATTCTGTAACTAGGTAAAGAATTTTATCTGAGGCTAATTTGTAATCGAGTCCGCCAATACGAATGTTGGAAATGCAATTTCTTTTTTCATCAGTGAAGCCTTTTTTGGGTTTGTAGGTAAGATAAGCGCCAAGGCTATCAGGGGAACTTAGACCCGGGCGTTCTCCAATTAAGACGAGGCTAATGTCTGTTTGCTCTAAGGAGGAGATTTCATCCCCGATGGCAACGCGACCATTTTTCACAAGGGAAAAAGAAAGAGTAAATCCAAGCTCTTCTAATTTTGGATTTAGAATTTTTAGCAAAGGAATGCTGTTTTTCTCAATCGCGCTACTCGATAAACCATCCACGATACAAATCGAAATGGATTTTGTTTTTTTCTTTGAAAGATTTTTTTTAGAAGAATCAGAAAGAATTCTTCCTTTGTCGGGGCGGGTGAGATATTCTTCTCTAGACTCACAGGCGCTTTCCAATTCTTGGAATTTGTATTTTTTTCTGAGCCAGTTTTTGATTTCGGAGAAATTGATTTCTGTGAGAACTGCGTCTCGTGCTTTTGCGTGCGCCATTTGAAATTGTAACAATTCTTTCGTCGGAATTCCAACTCCACTTCTACCGATTCCGATTCTTGCGGCGGTGTGTTGTTTTATCTTTGTCCAAGGATCTAAATTCTTTGTAATTTCTTTTTGCGGCATAGTTGAAAGATTTTGAGTTTAAAGGGAAATGCAATCAATTAAAAATGAAATGACAGATTTAGAACCTTAAAATTTCATAAAATTAAATTCAAAAGACCACCGAAGATAGATTCCTTTTTCTTCTTTTGTGGTGAAAGGATATCTTATGGTTATTTCAAAAAACAAAGTAGTTGCAATCGACTACACACTGAGAAATTCAGAAGGGGAAATCATTGATGCTTCTGCTGGACAAGAACCCCTCGTTTACATTCAAGGAATCGGAAATCTAATTCCTGGTCTCGAAGAAATGTTAGAAGGAAAAAAAGTAGGCGATACGTTCAAAGCCGTTATTCCTCCGGAAAAAGCTTACGGCGAATTTGATGAAAGCCTAGTGCAACTCATCCCAAGTAAACATTTTGCGCAAATCCCAAATTTAGAAGTAGGAATGCAATTACAAGCAAACATGGATGGACAAATTCGCATTGTAACTGTAACTGCAATCGAAGAAAATTCTGTTGAGATCGATGCAAACCATCCACTCAGCGGAGAGACGTTAGACTTTGATGTTACAGTAAAAAGTATCCGTGAAGCAAGCCAAGAAGAATTAGATCATGGTCATGTGCACGGAGAAGGTGGACACCATCATTAATAATCGGCAAGTAGTTTTGCCGGAGTCTTAGATCTAGGAATCATTTTCTCATCTAAGATTTGCATACGAATCAGCCAGTCTTCAAACTCTGGAGCTGGCTTTAATCCTAAAACCTGCCTTGCATACAATGCATCATGAAACGAAGTGCTTTGGTAATTTAGCATGATATCATCGGCTCCCGGAATTCCCATTATAAAAGTGCAACCTGCTACTCCTAGAAGTGTAAGCAATACATCCATATCGTTTTGATCCGCATCTGCATGATTGGTATAGCATATATCGCATCCCATCGGAAGTCCTAAAAGCTTTCCGCAAAAATGATCTTCGAGTCCAGCTCGAATGATTTGTTTTCCATCATAAAGATATTCTGGTCCAATAAAACCAACGACTGTATTCACTAGAAGTGGGTTGAATTTTTTTGCAACTGCATAGGCTCGCACTTCACAGGTTTGTTGATCGAGGGAATGATTGGCGTTCGCTGATAATGCACTTCCTTGCCCTGTTTCAAAATACATTAGGTTTTGTCCGACAGTTCCTCTCTTAAGAGAAAGTCCAGCTTCATAGGCTTCCTGTAGTAATTTTAAATTGATTCCGAAGGATGTATTTGTTTTTTCTGTTCCGCCTATCGACTGGAATACTAGATCGATGGGAGCTTTTTTTTGAATGGCTTCGATTGTATTTGTGACATGCGTGAGAACGCAAGACTGGGTTGGTATTTTATATTTTTCCCTGACCTCATCTAACATTTTTAAAAGTTCGATCGCATTGTAGACATTGTCAGTGGCAGGATTGATTCCTAAAACTGCATCTCCACTTCCTAAGAGAAGTCCATCGATTAAACTGGCTGCAATTCCTTTTAGATCATCCGTTGGATGATTGGGTTGAAGTCTAGTTGATAGTCTTCCAGAAAGTCCAATTGTATTTCTAAATTTTGTTACTACATTGCATTTTTTTGCAACGGAAATTAAGTCTTGGTTTCGCATAATCTTGGATACGGCTGCAACCATTTCAGGAGTGAGTCCATCTTGTAAATCGGTTAACGTCTCAGTAGTTGTGTTTTCAGATAGTAGAAATTCTCTAAATTCTCCCACACTGAGCCCGGATATTATTTGAAAAGCTTTCTTGTCGTGGCTATCTAGGATTAGCCGCGTGACTTCATCTTTTTCATAGGGAATTAATTCTTCCTCTAAAAAGCGTTTTAAGGGAACTTCAGAGAGTGTAATTTGTGCGGCTACTCTTTCCTCTTGCGTGCTTGCTGAAACTTTCGCTAATACATCGCCTGATCTATGAGGAGTTGCTTTCGCCATTAATACTATTAAATTTTTAAACTGATAGGTTTTTTTAGAAACAGTTGTTTTATACATGTTTTTTATCCTTTAGATAAAAATAAAAATAGGAATATGCTAGAGTTAAAGTAAATAGGTAAATCATTCCAATTTCAAAATGAAATATCATCAGAGAAAAAAGTGCAATGATTGCGAAAAGAAACGCAATGAAAGGAGTGATTGGAAAAAAGGGAACCCTAAAAGAACTTTTGATATGAGAATGATCTTTCCTTAAATAAAACAGTGAAACCATAGAAATGATGTAGAGTGTAAGTGCTCCAAAGCAGGCGAGCGTGATAATCTCCGCTGTTTTTCCTGTAAGGAGTGCCAATATTCCCAAAATTGCATTTCCTAGAAGTGCGTTAGCTGGCGTATGATACCTTGCATTTATATTTCCAAAAACTTTCGGGGCATATCCCACCCTTGCAAATTCATAGGTGGCTCTCCCAGATGCTAATAGTATTCCATGAAAGGAAGCAATCAACCCTAAAAGCCCAACAAAGACTATGATTTGATAATAAAAAGAATTTTTTCCAATTATGGAAGCAAGCGCCAATGGCAAAGGTGAATCAGACATTTCCTTTGTTCCACTGATATATACAATACTTTCCCAACCGTTAATTCCTATAGAAGAAAAAAATGTTAATATACACAAAAATACCAGTGTGAGTAATGCAAATCCAAATCCGAGTAGTATATTCTTCTGTGGATTGATTACTTCTTCTGCTACATTTGCAATCCCCTCTATTGCAAGAAAAAACCATATTGCAAATGGAAGAGAAGCAAAGATTCCAGAGATTCCATTTGGAAGTGGATTCTTATTTAAATTGGAAAATTGAAAATGAGGAAGTGCAATAGCAGCAAATAGTAATAATGCGCTCACTGCTAGTATGGTTACTATCAATTCAAAGAATGCTGCCATTTTAACTGCAAATATATTTAGAGCGGTAAATACAAAGTAGCTCCCAATTGCCGCAACAAGTATTGGAATCGAAGGAAAAAATAAATTCAAGTAAGCACCTATTGCCACTGCAATCGCAGGTGGTGCAAATACGAATTCAATTATCTGTGCAATTCCTGCTATATACCCGAAATGATGATTCAATGTAAAGTTTGCATAATCAAACGCACCGCCCGCCCTCGGTATTGCACAAGCAAGCTCCGTATAACTAAACGTAAACGTTATGTATAAGACTATGATAAATAGTGTTGCCATTAGAAATCCAAAACTTCCACCCCTCGGCAATCCTAAATTCCAACCGAAATACATTCCCGATATAACGTATCCTACCCCAAGTCCCCAAAGCAAAAATGGTCCTAAATTCTTCTCTAATTTACTCATCTACTTTTTCCTTCCCTCCATTCACAGAATCTTATCAATTTAGGAAAGATTTTTAATTTTTAGAAAAATCTTCGTGGCCTTATAGAATTAAGGAGCCTTTTTACAACTACCTTAGATTTCGTCGGAACTCCGTCACTCCTTAGTGATGCAAATTTTTTTTTATTAAGCTGGTTTTTTTTTTGAAAAATGCCGCACAAAACTTCAATTTTCTACTCCTATTATAGTAATAGCACTTTGAAATTTATAAGAGTTTGTAAATAAATTGAATTTAAGAAGATAGAAGTATGGGATTTTAACTTATTTCAGAAATGGATCAACATACCCTCTTGCACTCACTTTGTATCGAAAGGAGTTTTTATATGAGTGAAAATTTAAACGGAAAAACATTTTCTAAACAAAAAATCTTATTTCCAAGAGAGAATCTTAAATATGCAGAGTTTAGCTCTACACTTTTGATTCCCATTGAGTATCTAGATTTACTTCAAAGTAAAATTATAAAGCATAAAGGTATACGTAGCTATGTCGCCTATCTTCTAGGAAAATATCAACTTCATATTGCAAATGGGCTTGTTCCTGGCTATTCGAATGTCACTACAAAATATCAGGAAAAAGATCTGAGTTTACAAAAAATATCTTTTCGCCCTAGACCAGAAGATTGGGCAGAACTAAAACTTTATCGTATTAGTTTTGGTATGTCTATCTCCGCCTTTTTCGTATACCTACTGATTGCAGATTCTGTTGATTTTGCTGAGACCGTTTCCCACTACCTATCCACTGTCGGAATTCCTGTGATCGCAAATTTTGACTTGACCGCAAAAGTCTATCTTTGGAATCAAAAGACGTTTTATACGAAAGTTTTCTTATATAGGAAGGGTAAGTATTATTAATATAATACTATATTTCTAAAAATAAAACAATTTATCTTTTAATTTCACCCTGGAAATACTTGATTGTTCTTTTTAGACCTTCAATCAATGGAACGTTGTACTTATATCCTAACTTTTCTTTCGCTAAAGTTAAATCTGGTCTTCTTCTAGCTGGATCATCCTGTGGGAGTGGATTGTAAATAATTTTTGATTTAGATTTTGTTAGTTTTATAACTAGTTCAGCCAATTCTTTGACTGTAAATTCGTCGGAATTCCCAAGATTCACAGGACCTTTGAATGAGTCTTGGTTCATCATAGAGATAATTCCATTTACTAGATCATCTACATAGCAAAAAGAACGAGTTTGACTCCCATCACCATAGATAGTAATATCTTTTCCGGAAAGAGCTTGCACTATAAAATTACTCACAACTCGACCGTCATTCGCAAGCATACGAGGACCATAAGTGTTGAAAATTCGGATTACACGGATATCAACGGCATGCTGTCTATTATAATCAAAGCATAGAGTCTCAGAAATTCTTTTACCTTCATCATAGCAGCTTCTAATTCCAATAGTATTTACATTACCCCAATAGGATTCTTTTTGAGGATGTTCGAGAGGATTTCCGTAAACTTCACTTGTGGATGCTTGTAAGATTCTAGCCCTAGTCCTTTTTGCAAGACCAAGCATATTAATAGTTCCCATAACGTTTGTTTTAACTGTTGAGATGGCATTATATTGATAATGAACTGGGGAAGCAGGGCATGCGAAATTATAGATTTGATCTACTTCGATTCGAAGGTCATTTATGATATCATGACGAATCATTTCGAAATTTGGATTTTTTAATAGATGTGCTATATTTTTTTTTCTACCGGTAAAATAATTATCTACCGATATAACTTCATTCCCTTCTTTTAAAAGTCGTTCACATAAATGTGATCCAATAAAACCAGCTCCGCCAGTGACTAATATGCGTTTACTCATGCTCATTCAACCCTTCTTTTTTTAATTGTGTTGCCCAGTCTTTATGAAGTGGTTTGCCATCTAGGTCAAGCCCTCTTGATAGGAACCATTGTGCAACATCTGGTTCAACATTTGCTTGTGCAAATTGTTTCTTCAATTTACTCATCTTTGCAAATGGGTCTGGTTCTGTAAAAGTTTTTTTTACAAAAGTTCCCAGAAGCAGAACACTAATACTAGACCAAATTAAAGCAATCATAACTCCAAGTTGATTCAGATTTAGACCGAGAAATCTTTCTTTTTTGCCTATCATCCAGTTCGCAAGAATTCCTGCATCCGATTGGTGGATATGGTTTGTAAAATCAGCTAGATCATAAATACTATAAAGAGAAACACCTGTTCCAAGAAAAATAAGAGTTAGGGAGGAAACTTCTCGACTGGTTAGTGAGAGGATAACGAAGATTATCCCGAAACGAATTCCAGTGTTGTAAGTAAAGTCATGACTCGATGAGTAAAAATGAGTAAATAAAATTAAAAAAATACCAACAAAGCCGAGAAAATGTTTAGCTTGCTTTTTATGAAAACCTCTATTTAGTAGAATTCCTCCTAAAAGAGAAGAACCAATATAACCTGCTGAGACTACAAATAGAAAAGAGGCTTGTAGTTTACCTGAAATGACAGTTTCTCCTGATTCATTTCCGTGAATAAAAATCTTCTCAACAACACCGCCGGTAAGTAGAGCAGCTGTCGCATGGCAAATTTCATGGAATAAGACGATAACAGCTTTCAGGTGGATCATAATTTTAAAATCCCAAAAAGCTATAAGAGTGAGAACGATTGAAAAAAAGAATATTAATTTTTGTGATCTCACATCATTCTCCAATACTTACGACCGCTGGCTCAAATTTAAAATAATAATAACCACCAGAGTTATCTTCAAGTTCAATATGATTTGCTTTTGTCTTCTTAAAAAAAAGTAGGGACTTTACTTTATAATTACCCTGACCAGTTGTTATATCTGGGCTTAATGTTTTTTTATTTTCATCGACAAACATCATATTGATTTCGTTTTTATCAGGGTTTTTCTCTTTTATTGTTTTTATAGAATCTGATAGTTTTCTATCAATATTATAACAATCTAAAACTTCAACATGCTTGTATTCTACCACTTCATTTAATTTAACTCTACACAATTGGTGAATTTTGGGGTTTATTTTTATTTTAATTGGTTTTGCAGTTAGATAAAAAAATGGACTTGGATTTTTTTCTTCAACAGAAACAATAGAGGATAATCCTAAATAGCCACAGAACAAAAATAAAAGTATAAAATTATTCATTGAATTAATTTTCCCATTTTTTTATAAAAAAAATCATCTTCATTTCTTAGAATCAATTCTTGGATAGATCTTTTTACTGATTTAAAATTATTTTTATTTTTACAGTATAGGTTTAAAATTTCATCCTGTTCCTTTTGAGCTTTTATCTTGCCGGATTTAAGAATTTCACAGGATTCTTTCTCGCCTCCACTAATAAAAAGAGTTTTGGCTACTTCTATCATTTCTGCGCTAATAAATCCATCTTCTTTCTTAGCATAGCTAGCACTCATATGAAAATACCGAATACTTTGTCTGTATTTTTTTTTATTCCTTAAATGCGTTCCATAAAAGAAAAGGATATCTGATTTTTGTTCATTTGTTAAAGAGCTAATCGACGCAGCATCTAGAATTGCTTTCTCTATACTTGTAGCCGTTGTTGAAACGCTAGCCGCCTTAGTTATATACGCTAATTTTAAAACAGGATTAATATCAGGGATTTCTGAAATTAGAAATGCAAGAGAATCCAAATCTTTAGTTTGAAATTTAATTGCAAAAATATAATGAAGCAAATAAGAACTAGGGTAGTAGTTGTAAATACTCAGAAGATCTTTTCTTGAAGTCTCATCATTTTTTAAGGAAATATTAACCATTTCCAGAAAAGCCGATTCATCTATTTTTAAATTTGTAGAAATATTTTTTACGAGTTGATCTGTTTTTTTCTGTCTTACTTTGTCTGGAGGAAATTTTGAATTTAAAATAAATATCTCTTCAAATCTGCTAAATTTTATATATAAAAAAAACAATCTATTGATTGTGTTTTTTTGAACTTTTTTTGAAATATCGGCTTGTTCCAAAACTTTTTCATAAAGATTGATTGCAAGTAAAGGAGAAATCTTTTCGATTCGATATGCTTCATTGTATAAGCTTTTTGATTCTTTTGCATAAATTTGTTTTGAACCCAAAGAAGTCATTATCCCTACTAAAAGGATAAATAAAACTGCTCTCATCGTAAGACGAATTAACTTCCAATTTATTTGCAAGAATGATTGAACCAAACCCTTTAAGTCTTTTTTCACTTTATTTCTCATTTCTTTTTACTACTAACGAAGTTTTGGAACATAGTCATGAGATAGGCGACATGTTCCGTTAGGTTTTCCTTCTTTTGTGAATAATTCCGAAACTCTATCTGGGCAAATATCAGATGCATAAAGACCTGATTCTCTACATACAACTTGTCTTGTTGCATGTTTGCTGAATGCAAATTTCTCTTCTGGAATTACATTCAAATCTTTAATTTTTTTAGCGATTCTTGCCCAGAGCGGTGCTGCTAATTCCGCACCCATTCCACTCTTTCCCATGCCGTATGACGCATCATCATAACCCATCCAGATTGCCATTGATAATCTTGGTCTAGTTCCCACAAACCAAGCATCAATATTATCATTTGTAGTTCCTGTTTTTCCTGCTATCTCTCCGCTATAACCATATTTACGAATTCCGCTCGCATTTGCACTGCCTTTCATTAAGCTCACCATAACTTCGGCTGTATCTGGGGCAATGACACGTCTTTCTTCTGGAATCTTTAATTGAAATTCATCTCTATCAAAGTGTTTATAAATTTCCTTTCCTTCCTGATTTAAAATACGAGTAATCAAATACGGTCTTTTTATAATTCCGTCATTTGAAAAATTTCCATATACAGCTGCCATCTCAATTGGTGAGATTTCCAGTGAGCCTAGTGTAACAGAAAGATCATTCCTATAACGTTTACTTTTTTCATTAGGGTCTGGAAAAAAGAAGGAAGAATAATATTTTTCCAAATTAGGAAGCCCCATTCTTTCTCCAATTTGAACTGCAATTGTGTTTTTTGATTTTGCTAGGGCATCTCTTAGATTCATTTCTCCCTCATAGGCTGAACCAAAATTATCAGGTGTCCAAGTTCCTTTTCCATCTGGTGATGAAAACATAATAGGAGCATCTAACAATATACTAGCCGCATTAAAAATTCCTGAATCTATAGCGGATGCATATAAAATTGGTTTGATAGAACTACCCGTCTGACGTCTCATTTGCACTGCACGATTGAATTGATTTTTGGAGTTAAATTGCTCTCCCCCTCCGTGCATAAATAAAACAGCACCAGTCGAGGGATCTACCGCAACTACAGCAGCCTGTAATTCATCTGAGACATCTGTGTTGTCTGGGGTATTTTTTATTTTTACTCTTTTAATTTTCCCTTTTTCTTTCATCTGGTTGAGGTGAAGTGCTACCTCATCAGAGAGAACTTCTTGAATTTCTTGAATCAAAGTAGTTTCGATCGTATATCCACCGATATCATAAATATTAATATTTGGATCGAGTGATTTTAGAAATTCTCGAATATGTTCTGTAACGAATGGAGCCTTATCATACCTACTTCCAAATACAGTCATAGAGGCTGGTGTTTCCAGAGTTTCATAGAACTTGTTTATTTTGTTTTGAAAACGTTCACTGATTATATTTCTTGCTTCCAGAGTATTTACAATTACCCTCACTCTGCCTTCGGACAATTCCCTGTTTTTAAATGGAGAATAACGGTTTGGAGCAGACGCAAGAGAGGAAAGTAAAATCATCTCCATAGTTTTTAATTTATCTGGAGTTTTATTAAAATAATATTTCGCTCCATTTTCAATTCCAAACGCCCCATGACCTAGATACACTTGGTTTAAATACGCTTCTAAAATTTGGTCTTTCGAAAGTTTTGATTCTAAAGCGATTGCAACCATTGCCTCTCTGAATTTTCTTCCAATGCTCTTTCTTCTGTCCTTTATTAGAATACGAGCCAATTGCTGAGTGATTGTAGAGGCGCCTTGAATATAACCCATATTGATTATGTTTTTATAAGTGGCTCTAAGAAGAGCAAAGTAATCTATCCCACCATGTTTGTAGAAATTTTGGTCCTCTACTGATAAGATAATTTTGATTAACTTCGGTGGGTAGTCTGAGAGTTTTAAGGTTCCCGTTTTTTTCTGAAAAATTTCGGATACCAAAACACCATTTCTATCTAGTATCTTACTTGGTTTATGTCGATTTAATTCGACTAGCAATTCATCCACTTCTGATTTTACTTCTATATAACTACTACGAATTGGAATGATTATACTAATTGATATTAAGATCAATAGAGCGGCTGCTAAAAAGTAGCGATATTTTTTAGCGAACTGAAGATATCGATTTGAATCCGTTTTTTCAGGTAATTGAAACTTCTGTAAGAATTTTTCAAACCAAGTCTCTTGCTTTTTTATTTTAGGGAGAGTTACTTTGTTTATTTCCAAAAGAGGTTTATTTACAGCATCCCCAACAGAAATAAACTGAGTATCCTGTAAAAAAATACTTTCGTATTTTTTATATTCTTCTTCTGTTAATTCTTTATTTGTATCTACCTTTGGGGTATTTTCTGCTTTTGCCTCTGGTTCTAGAATGAATTCTTGATTCGAATTCTCCTCCTCCACTCTAACAAGAGTCTCATGCTTACATTTATAACATGTAATTTTATAGGTCCCTGGTCTATTTGGTAGAGTAGAAAGTTTAGACTTACTATGGCAACTCTCGCAGAAAAAACTACCATCGGGCAGTATTCGCTCATTATATAGAGTTTTCACGCATACATTATCGGAACGATTTAAAAATCCCGTTAGAATATACTAAAGTACTTCGTAAAACCATTGATAGAGATTACTGTGAATTAGATTCAATCAACTCACTCAACACCAAAATGGAGTTTCTCTTATTGTGTCATCTAAAACGGAAGTCTTTTTCTATTAAATTGATGAGACTAAAGGATTTTTGAAAGTGTCAAACTTTTCAATCCTTGTGTATTCTTCTACTTCTTTATAAGTCCCAGTGACCAGAAGCTTCTGGCTGGTAAATAATTTCATCGATTTGAAAAAACTTAGTCCCAGTTTCCAAATCCCAGCGAACAACATCCCCTTTGCGGGATCCAAAGACCGCAGTTCCGTATGCTGCTAAAATGGAAATTTTGGATTCTGAATCAACTTCTTGCGGATAAACAAGTGTGTATTCGTATCTTTGTCCTGTGCCTAAATCTTTCAGTCTGAACTTGGATCGCATTGTAATTACATCGGGAGGTATTTTATCTGATTTAACTGCTTGCCTTTTTTTTATTTCTTTTTCAAAAACTTGGCTAAGATATTTATTTGAATTGAGGCTATAACCCTCTTTTAAAAGATTTAAAATTCGTTCTTTGTCAAGTTGAGTGATTAAAATTTTATTCTTAAACATACAAACTCCAAGATAATTTAGGCAAGATGATATTTGTTCTTATTAAAACTCAAAAAAGAATCACTGAAGTCAAGTTTTTTTCTATTTAATTTTCTAAACTAGAAGTGTATTAAAATCAAGCCCTTCTGATTGATTCATTAGAGTAACTTAATATAGGCTCTCTTTTTTCATACTGATCCCTTTTTTATTTTCATGATTTTAGTTGTTAACTTCTAGATATCGCTCTAGTTCTAGAATTCAGGTTTTTAAAGCTTGTCTCAATATTAGGTTCTAGAAAATATATCTAAGAGGAAAATATGGAGTTTGTTAATAAGGTTCGGGGTTTATACATTTCCGGAAGGGCAATTCGCACTCTAGTTGAGTTGCTTGGTGAATCCAAACAAGTCGGTGTAAAAATAATGAAGTTTCATAAAATTACCGATGACCAAGCCCCTGAAAAATTTTCAATCAATCCCGATGAGTGGTATGATTTAGATCGTTTCCTCTTGGGAATGCGTGATATTCAGGAAAGAGTAGGAGAAGAAAAAATTCGTCAAGTTGCTTACAACACGATTCATTATGCTCCACTGCCAACTCACATCCAAGATATAATGACATCTCTTAATCACATGAATAAAGCTTATTTACTAAATCTCTCTCGGGATGGAATTCAAACTATGTTGGATGAGCCCGGCGGAAAACAGAGTGAAGCGGTTGGAAAAATTTCAGTAACTCCCGTGCCTGGAATTCGAAAAGTGATTTGTCTAAGCACCAGTTGTTTTCCAACTTTTTATGAGTTAGGACTCATCGAAGGCTTTGCGAAAAAATTTCAGCCAAAGGCAACGGTGACTTTAGATAAAACAAGAATTCAAAAAAAACAAGGTGGGGATTCAAATACTTTTATTGTGACTTGGTGAACTAACGTCTATTGGGAAGAATCATTTAACGTGAATTCGAAGTAAGAGGTTTTCGCAACCGATGACACCGATAGGCTTTTTATTCCTTTTTATCAGTGTCTTCGATTTTTATAAATTTGACAGGTTTAGCACATGTCGGTGATTCGCTTTAAATGATTCCTTTTATTTAATCTTTGCTGCTTCTTCTTCAAATACTTTAGCTCTCGTATAAGCTTCTGCATCTTCTTGACCTAAATATTTTACTCTGAGTTCTCTTAATTTTTGTTCTTTGTCTTTATCTGAAATTCCATTGTTGGAAGATAGAAATTCTCTTTCTGCTTTTTCGTAATCTGCAATTTTTTTATCATGTGCAGCAATTTCTTTATTTGCAGCTGCAATTCTCTCTGCCCCTTCCTTTCCAAAGTATTTTACTTGTAAAGACGTTAGTTGTTTTTCTCTCTCTTCTGGGCTAAGACCTGCTAAGTCCTTCTCGCGTAGGCTTATTTCAGTCTTGTAATGGTCAAAAGAGTCTTCACGACCATTGACAGCATTTAGATAGGAACCGTAGGTGTTCTTTCTGAGTTCTTCGTATTTCTTTACTCTCTCTGAACCACTTAAGTTTTTTGTAGAGTCCATGAAATTTTTTGAAGCTTGCATAAACGCAACTTGTGATTCTTCCATTCCAAAAAATAAATCAGCTTTTTCTTGACCTACAATTTCTCTTCTTCTATTTTTTAAGATTTCATAACGTTCCTGAAAGGTGATGTTTGCAGGAAATTCCATTTTTCTGGCTTCATCTTCATATTGAAAATAGGCTTTAAATAGTTCTTTCATTTTTTCTTTATCTGGACTAGCAAACTTTGTATCTATAAATTTATAAATTGTTTCATCGCATTGAAGTGCTGTATAATCTGCTGGGCATTTTCTTCTAAGTGCCCAAACTTCCCAAACGAAATTTACTCTACCTGTTTTTAGGTCTTCAATTAGTTCTAAATATCCCTTTTTTTCTGTTCCCTGAAAAGGAGAAAGTGCCTCTTCCCAATGGCTCGTTGTATCGCCAAATGGTGAAATCGTGTCGTTAGTGGATCGATTTACTGTGTCATTTGATTCTTCCTGAGAGGAAGAAGTTGATTTTTTTTTATCTTTTGCTCCAAATAGAAGGTATCCTAAAGTGAGTGCAAGCGCTGCAGCTACAATCCCAATGATAATTTTTTTATTCATATTTATATCCTGAAAAGTATTTATGTTAGATTTGGAAGTTTTAAGTTTTTGTTTTTGGAATCTGAAATTTCGAATGGAAAAGAGTTCAACTGAGAGATTGCCTCTCAGTTGAGTTTTGTATCGTCGCCCGAATTCTTCTGAGGATTATAATCCTGCTTTTGCAGTTTGAGCGATACCTAAGTACCAACCTGTTACATCAAAGAAGTTTTGTCCGCTCCATTGAAAATTAGTAGCTTGCAAGTGATCAATACCTGTAGCAAACCATTTTGCAGAAGCTTCTCCTTTGTAATTTCCCCATTTTTGTGACTCGAGTGGAACCACTCCATCGTTTGCACTACCAAGACCGTAGAACAAACCACCTGCCCAAGTAATTGGATAGGTTGGTGCCATTAATACGTGTTGAATTGGATCTGCCCAAGCCATTTTATTTCCATAGGAATAATATTTTAATCCAGTAAAATTAGGTGTTGCAGCATTAAAAGAATTCACTGTACTAACCGCGAGTGATTTACCCATTGCGATAACATCCATTGGTTTTGCTCCATAGAAAAGTTGAGAGAATAACCCAAGCGCAGTATTTGCGAAAGGTTGTAACCAACTTGGAATAACCCCAAGAACGATATCTGCTAAAGGAGCCCCTTTGTGAACAGCATCCACAGTACTAACAGTAGCAACTCTTTTATTAGCGCTAGTGTTAAAACCTAAAGCTGAATTTGATGCCATGTAGCGAACTACTAGACCACCTTGTGAGTGTCCAATTAAATGCACTTTAGTACATCCATTTGCAGCCATCCAAGGGATAAGAGCATCTCTTGTTAATTCAGATCTTTTTTGAATACTATTAAGCGGAGAACTTCCTGGTGTTGTTACTTTTGCTCCTTGTGAACGGAGATAAGTATCCATACCGCCCCAGTATTTTACGAGACCACCTGCAAGACCTTGTGTATCATCAAATCCAAGAATACCATGGACAAGTGCGATGCACATTCCGTCAAGTGGACCAGCAAAGAGACCTACTGGGAGTGAGAAGAAGAGGGTGAAGATGAGTGTTAAAAATTTAGCTTTCATGTTATTTTCCTTTTTCAATTTATTTGTATTTGCATACACTTAATGTCTATAAATGCTTTCAGGCATTGTCAAGAAAAAATTTTTTTTCTGTATCTTTTTTCATTTTTTTGTAAAATAATTTAAGAAAACTAGAGAGCCACTCTTATTTTATTAGTAATTAAGTTATTGTGGATAATAATTGTTAGCCGTTACTCTGTGCAGAATGCAATTCGGTAAGTATTTAGAAAATATCTAATTCGATTTTTAAAATAAATCTGATTCTTGTTATCCGTGTAACACTGATTTGCTGCAAAATCTTTCCTTTTTCCTCCTTAGATTGTATTTCGTTTGGAGTGTTTATTTAATAAATCTATTTCATTTAAGAAAGGGAGATATTTATCTCTTTAAACTGATTCTTGGGGTAAGGTATTCTCTTGGTGTGCCTGTAAATTCTACTGTTAAAACTTCCTTGAATAATTTAATTTTCATTCTGCATTGAGTGATTCGTATAACTAGGTTTTGTCGCTCTCCCTCCCATTTAAAAGCAGATTCCCTTCAATTTTTCTTAAATTTTGTATATAAGATACCCTACATTCCATGAGTGAAATAAAAATGGTTGCGGAAATTCAGTCTATCTCGTTTGAATAACCTAAACTTAAAAACAAGGAGATTACTTTGAAAAAATTTTATTTGCTAATTTTAGCTCTCATTTTTGTTAACTGTGCAAAGACTGAATATTTTACTCGAAATGTAAATACACAGATTAGAATGAATTCTTTTTCAGATGAAGAGGGTTATAAATTAAAAAAACGATTTGAGACTTCCCATACGCGAATCAATCTTTTTTGGGGTCTTGTGACTACTATTAACAAGCGAGATATGGAATGGATTTTGGCTTCCGAATTAAAAGATCCTGATAAAGAAGCGATTGGAAATCTAACAATCACCGAATACTATGACTTTCTTGATGGGTTAGTGGATACAGTTTTGTTTGGACTAATAAGACCTTACTCTGTTATCTTAAGAGGCGATTTATATGAAAGAGCTTCTAATGCTCCAATAATTCCAGAAGATAAACAAAACTCAGAAATGAAAGAGGTAAAAGATGCGCCCCTCGAAACGTCAGATGCAAAGTCTGAGAAAGATATTGTAAAAGATTCAGACTCTGCGAAAGACTCCTCAAAACCTTCTAATACAAAAAAAGGAGAAAAAAATGTTAAAAAGAAGTAAATTTTTGCTTATTATCCTAATGTTATTGTTCTTTATCAATTGTGCAAGTCATACCTATCAAATAAACAATTACAAAGTTCCTGTATCCTTTGCAAATGAAGAGGGCTCTTCTAAAAACTCTAGATACTTTAGAATCGAAAAGAAATTAACTTGGCTTATATTTGATTTAGTAAAGATACAAGAATTTGATTTAACACATGTCTTGGAATCAGAACTTCCGAATGCTAAGAAAATATACAATTTTCGCATTGAATCAGAGGAAAATGCTATTGATTCCGTGATCCGTATCTTTGGCACCGGAATGCAATATTTATTTGCTTCCAATCGTTCCATTGTTTCTAGACGAACGGTGATTATCTCTGGAACCGTCTCTGAATAAAAATTTTTGAAGTAGTATTTCTAATTTTATCCAATCTAAAAATATTTTTTTTGATTGGATATTTGTTCTTATCAAAGAGCAAGCTCATTCTAAAAATCCTATCTGCCTTTAATAATACGTTTAGATCAGTAAAATGCTTTTCAAGTTTTTTTAAATTTCAAATCTTGTATCATGAAACAAATCGGTTATTTTTTATCTTTCCTCTTTGCCTATTTTCTATATTTACCTTTTAAATTTTTACCATACAAAGCTTGCCTTGCCTATGGAGTTGGAATTACCAAAGTCCTATTTCCATTTGCAAAAAAACACAGAAAGATTGCATACGATAATATCTCTCATGCTTTTCCAGAATATACCCATGAACAAAGACTCGCATTAGTTAAAAAACATTTTGAACATTTAGGTAGACTTCTCGCTGGAACGTTATTTGCCTCACGTGTCAATAAAGAATGGTTAGATAAATATTTAGTCTATGATCCAGAATCACTCCAAATCGAAGAAGATACAAAAAAAGAAGGAGTGGGCGTGGTTCTCGTCTCAGGTCATCTTGGAACTTGGGAGATCTTGGTTCAATTTATGGGAGTTAGAATGAAAGGAGCTGGTATCTACAAACAGATTCGAAATCCATTTGTAGATAAATGGGTGAAATCACTCCGTGAGAAAAATGGAATCGTCCTTGTCACAACAGAAGAATCAAACAAAGTCATGAAACTTTTAAAAGATGGTTATTGGATTGGATTTGGCTCTGATCAAAATGCAGGCAAGGCTGGAATTTTTGTCAACTTCTTCAATCGTCCAGCCTCTACTTATCAAGGTCCTGCACTTATGGCTTACCTAACTGGCGCAAAATTATTATTATACTCTGTCGTCTGTGGTGAAGATGGAAAAGTGATTGTGCGTGTTAAAAATATGGGATTTATCGATAAGAAAAAATTTCCAAGCCGAGAAGCGGCTATTCGCCATTATACGGAACTTTGGACTCATCTTTTAGAAGAAGAAGTGAAGCTATTTCCCGATCAATATTTCTGGGTGCATAGAAGATGGAGAACAAAGCCCGGAGACTTTCCTGGACAAACCTAAATAGTGTCGGTTCGATGTAACAGAAAAATTAAAAGATTACCACCGATAGTGTCTCCGATAAAAGATACGATAATTCAAAAATATGTACCGTATCTTCATCGTTCAGTTATCGGTGTTCATCGGTGGTGAAAAAATTGTTACATCGAATTCGCTTTAAATAGCAAATGCATATCCAATCCAAAGGTTAAATTGCAATAACCCCGAAGAATTTGGATCTTTCGTTTGTAGATATTTATCAATAAAATAGAGATTCGCCGGCGTGTAATAATTATTGGAAATAAAATTTCTCTCATCTACATAGGTATAACTTTTTCGACTGGGATGGATGGGAACGAGTGAACTTGCTTCTAAATTTAAAAGTAAACCAAAGTCAAATATCCATTGCAATCCAACTCCATACTTTGCATACCAATAGGGGTTGACGGTTGTAGAATTCGATATTGCTTCTGTCGTTAGAACTTGGCTAGTTGGATTTCTTGTAAATAAAAGAGTATTTCTAGTTGCCCCTCCATCCAAATATTTTCCAGCACCTAACACTAGATAAACAGGTCCTTCTGTGAAGAGAAAAAACTTTCCATATAAATCAGCTCCTCTTCGGTTGTAAAACTCTGCATGTTGGTATGTTGTATAACCGACTAGTCGGTTTTCTTTTGTTTCTCTTAAATAATCTTTGAAAAAATGAGAGCCAATTGTAAATCTAGAATTTAGATTGTATTCTACTCGTAGCTCTGCACTTGCATTGTAGGAAAGGCTAACAACGAGTTTGCGTTCCTCTCTATTTTTACCTTGGTTTGAATCATTTTCCTTTTTTGATTCATCTGTATTAGAGCTAGAAGATTGCGAACTTGTTTCTTCATTTGATTTTGGTGTTTCATCCTGAGAAAAAATGAAATTGTTAAAAAGAATTAGGAAAAGTAGTAAAACTTTAAAATTCATATTTATGCACCGGATGTAATCTTGTCCCAAAAATCTCTTTTTTTGAAATTA
Organism: Leptospiraceae bacterium; assembly: GCA_035345875.1. Taxonomy (GTDB): domain Bacteria; phylum Spirochaetota; class Leptospiria; order Leptospirales; family Leptospiraceae; genus UBA2033. The sequence continues at coordinate 25,586 of DAORDH010000005.1, forward strand.
TTAAAATCACTTTGATGAAACGATAGGTTGTATCGAATAATTAAAGTATTGAGTTGAAAGAATATATCACTGAATCTTTTTTTGACAACATCTACATTGCAGTTATGTGAGTAAGTAATGTAAGATCTTTGATTGACTCGAAAGAGTAAATCTCCTTTTTTTAAATGTCTGAGTATACCTGTTTTAATTTCGTTATGAATCTCTTCGGTATATTGTCTGCTCATATGTTGGTGATATGTTTTTAAGTCTTGTATTTGAAAATGTGATACGACTCCTACTTCTTCTTTTGATGTGAAACGACGACTTATTTCTCTAATTACCTTATCTAAAAATTCTGAGTATGTATCTATCACCTGAAAATCAATTTTCTTTGGTTGATTCATATAATAGTTTTTCACGAATTCATTTAGATTATAAAAATTAGATTCGTTAGGAGTTTTGTCTGACGGTATCAAAAAGACAGATCGAAAAATATTTTTATTTTTTTCAATGGAATAGGTATAGAAATCATACTTTTCATTTTCTTTTTCAATCGTCTTGATCTTACTAAATCGGATCTGCCCATCTAAAAGACTTGCTAGTAAATCAAATTTTTTAAGATCCTCTGTCATTTGTAATAAAAGTGACCTTGGTTCTAATTCAGATCCATATTCTAAAAGTAAATCATCATTTACCGAGAAGGTTGCTTGCACACATGGAGTCTCTTTCGCGTAAGTTTTCAGCATTAACTGAAAATATGTATTTGCGTCAGGAAGATTAAAAATTGTTTCCGTCATTCTATAACCCTTGGGTTCAGATTCGAGAATCGATTCGATACAAGCAAGCTTATTTTTGTATTGATTCTTTGAAAAATTATTTTGCGGTAAATCAGGTTGAATTTCGTAAGCCTCTTTCGAAAAAGGACTGATTTATAAAACTTATATCATATCTTACTTTTTAGAATGGTCTTTTGTTTATTTTAAAATAAACTTTTCCTATTGGAAGTCCCTCGACAGTTTTCATAAAGGATCAAAAGGACAAATGCCAATTTAATGAATTAGTTCTTCGTTTTTATTTTTATTTAAAAAGAGATAGAAATGGTCTGAATCAAATGAATTATCCTCTTTGTAAATCTTTTCTAAAAACAACCCTTTATCCTATTTATCGATTTTATTTAGGATATATAGATTTGGTTTCGAATTGAGGGCAATTGGATTTTGAAATGCAAAGAAAGAAATATATTTCATGGATTTGTTTACTGCAATCAGACCTAGTAAAAGTTTTCTTAAAAGCGATAGTTGTTATAGTAGGATAATTATTTCTAGAAAATATTTAGAATCTTCGAGAAAAAATCTAATCTAAAAACTCTTATTTAGAGAATATATGAAACTTTCCGAGATTCTTTTATTCAAATAACACTCAAGAATCAGTGGAAAATAATAGAACCTTACTTTTCTAAAAAGGAACATGCTTACTAGATTGCAGATTTTTAGTTTGAGATAGTAAATAAAGAATTGTCAAAGACTGTATCGGATGGTTTTTTATATGTATGAGATCTGCTGAATATCCATCCAACGAGAAAGAAAGGTTAAAAAAATTAATTGATTATAGTATTTTAGATACATTAGAAGAGCAGGAATATGATGAGTTGACTCATTTAGCTTCTTATATATGTAAAACTCCGATCGCGTTAATCAGTCTCGTTGATAAAGATAGGCAATGGTTTAAGTCTAGAGTTGGTTTGAATGCGAAAGAAACTCACAGAGATCTTGCCTTTTGCGCCCATGCCATTTTAGACAAGGAAATTTTTGTAGTTCCCGATTCTTCTCAAGATGATAGATTTTCTGATAATCCACTTTTTTTAAATGATCCTCATGTTCGATTCTATGCTGGTGCTCCACTTTTATCTCCAGAAGGATTGCCTGTTGGAACTCTTTGTGTCATCGATCATATTCCCAGAGAGCTTTCTTCAGAACAATTAGTCGCCTTAAAGACTTTAAGTAAAAATGTTGTCAACCTACTTGAACTTCGTTTAAAAATGAAAGAACAAGAGAAACAAATAGAACTTTTATCTGAATCAGAAAATCAACTTTTTCAAGCATCTTACAAATATGAATCTTTGTTAAATAGTAGATCGGTATTTATTTTAAGAACGGATTTGAGCGGTAAATACTCATTTGCCAATCAGTATTATTCTGATACATTTCAAATGGATCCTAATCATATTTTAGAAATGGATACTTTTTCTCATATATTAGAAGGAGATCATTTCAAAGTAAAAGAGACAATTCAAAAATGTATACATTCCCCAGAAACTCCTTTTCTTGTTTCTTTGAGACAATTGCAACCAGACGGGAATATTTTATATTCTGATTGGGAGTATGTAGCAATCAAAGATAAAAATGGAAAGTTAGTTGAAATACAATGCCTTGGAATTGATATTACAAAACCAAGAAAAGCATTTTTGGATTTAGAAAACTCTCTATTAAAAGTTCACAATCTAGAATCTGCAATGAATGAGCACTCAATCGTTGCTATCACAGATTCAGAAGGGAAAATTTTATTTGTGAATGAAAAGTTCTGTGAAATTTCAAAATTTACCAAGCAAGATCTTTTAGGTCAAACTCATTCTAAAGTAAATTCTAAATTTCATCCAAAGGAATTTTTTGAAGAGCTTTGGAATACTATTTTAAATGGAAAGGTATGGAAAGGTGAGATTCGAAATGTATCTAAGAACGGAGGATTTTACTGGGTCAGTTGCACTATCGTTCCCTTTTTAAATTCAGAAGGAATTCCCTATCAATATATTTCTCTCCAAACAGATATAACTTCCCAGAAAAGGGTAGAAGAAGATTTAAAGAGAAGTAGAGAACGATATAGTAGTTCTCTTGAAAATATGTTTCATGGTTGTTTTTTAATTGGATACGATATGAGATATATCTATGTGAATCAAATGGGAGCTATATTAGGTAGAAAATTAAAGGAAGAATTTATAGGTAGAACAATGTCCGATGTTTACCCCGGCATAGAAAATACCTATATCTATCAATCTGTTCTAAATTGTATGCGAGATAAAAAAAGAACTCGATTTGAAACAGAATTTCATTTTGAAGATGGTGGCATTGGATATTTTGAACTAAGTGTAGAACCTTCTTCTGAAGGAGTTTTTATAGTATCTACAGACATATCCAATCGGAAGATATTAGAACAACAAATCTTGGATCAAAAAGATTTTATTCATAAAGTAACGAATACAATTCCTGGAATGATTGGATACTGGACGAGTGACTTACGTTGTGCCTTTGCCAATGATGCTTATAAAGAATGGTTCGGAATGAGAGAGGATATTATTGGAAAATCTTTAGAGGAGCTTCTTGGAAAACAAATTTTTCAAAAGAATTTTGTTCATATAGAAAACGTTCTGAAAGGGCAAAAGCAAATCTTTGAAAGAGAACCAACAGAGAGAGCAGGCTATACATGGATTCAATATATACCGGATATCGTTGATCAAAAAGTAAAAGGATTCCTTGTATTAATTACAGATATAACTGATTTAAAAGTAACGGAGATCTCTCTGATTGAAGCAAGAAATAAATTAAGAGAGATTTTGGAGGCAATTCCAGAGGGCTTGGTTGAAATTAATCTCCGCGGTGAAATCATATATGCAAATCAAGGTGCCGGAAAGATTTTGGATATTCATCGAAATGGTGTTGAGGGTAAGTATTTTAATTCAAGAGCTTGGCAACAAGTTGATCAAGATGGAAATCCATTTCCCTTGGAAAAATTACCTCTATCCATTGCCATGAAAGAAGAGAGAGAAGTGGGACCGATTGAGCATGGAGTTGTAGATTCTACCGGAAAGAAGAAATGGTTATCCGTTCATGCAGTTCCCCTTTTTGATAAAGATAAGAAAATGTATGGGGCAGTTGCAAGTTTTCGGGATATAACAGAAAGACAAAAGTTTCAAGAAATGATTATTCGATCAAAAGAAGAAGCGGAACTTGCAAGAGAAATGGCAGATAAAGCAAACAAAGCAAAAAGTGAGTTTCTTGCAAATATGAGTCATGAGATCAGAACACCTATGAATGCAATCCTTGGATTTGGTGAGCTGCTTGCTTCTAGAATAATGGATGAAAATTTAAAAGAATTTGCAGAGTCTATCACTACAAGTGGAAAAATATTGCTCAAACTCATAAATGATGTGTTAGATTTATCTAAGATAGAAGCAGGTAAATTAGAACTCAATTATACTCCGATCCATATCGATAAAATTTTATCGGATATGAAAACAATTTTCTCGCAAAAAATTGAGGAGAAAAATTTAAAACTCATTACCGAGATAGAATCTAACGTTCCAGAATATTTAATTTTAGATGAAACAAGGCTCAGACAAATACTTTTGAACTTAATTGGAAACGCAGTCAAGTTTACAGATACTGGTCTAGTTCGAGTAATTGTTTCCACAGAGTTTAAAACAAATCAAAAACGAAAAGTTGATTTAAAGATTCAAATAGAGGATACAGGTATAGGTATTCCCTCTAAAGATAAGGAAAAAATCTTTGAAGCTTTCTCGCAAAGTGATGGACAAGATCACAATCGTTATGGCGGCACAGGTCTTGGACTCACGATTGCCAAAAAAATGGTTCAGTTGATGAATGGAGAAATGTCTATGGTGAGCGAAGCGGGAAAGGGAACCATGTTTGTTTTGAAATTCTTAAATGTTTCTATTTCGTCTATCGGTGTTGAGGATGAGGATAGAAGCATTGATGTAAAAAATATATTTTTTTCTAAAGCGAAAATATTAATTGCTGACGATGTGAAATTAAATCGTCAACTCCTCATAAAATTTTTAGAAGATCAGTCAGAGTTGGAAATCATTGAAGCTGAGAATGGCAAGATTGCTGTTGAAAAAGCTGTCAAACATAAACCCGATATTATTTTTATGGATGTAAAAATGCCAGTAATGGATGGATTGGAAGCAATTCAAATTCTAAAAAAAGATCCTGAAACAAAATTAATACCTATTTTGGTTATAACTGCATCCGTATTTAAACAAACGAGAGATGAAGTTGTTGCGATCTCTGATGGATTTTTGCAAAAGCCAGTGAGTCAAAAAAAATTAATCAGTAAAATGATTGACTATCTTGATTATAAGCGAGTGATTCGGGAAGAAAAACAAAATGCCGTAGAATCCAAAACTCAAATTACCATTGATCCTAAACTAGCTATGGAAATGTATGATAAGATTATGAATGACTCTTATCATAAGTGGCTTACATTGAAAGATATTATGAATATTACAGAGATTGTTAAACTTGCAAATGAAATCCAAAAAATAGGAGAAGAGTATAAATACTCTCCTCTAATTTTTTGGGGAAAGAAATTGGAGAAGTATGCAAATCTATTTGACTCTAATAAAATCAATTCAACAATGCAGCAATTTTCTGATTTATTAAAAGTTTTAAAGGGTGATAGATGAGCAATCAAACGATTTTAGTGGTAGATGATACACCTGCAAATCTCCAAGTATTAGGACAAATTCTCTCTAAAGAAAAATATAAAATTATTTTTGCATTCAATGGTGAGCAGGCTCTTAAATCATTAGAACATCAAATTCCAGACTTGGTATTACTTGATGTAAATATGCCTGAGATGGATGGATTTGAAACTTGTAATCGTATGAAACAATTGGAATTATTAAATAATGTTCCAATTCTTTTTTTAACTGCCAGAACAGATATCGAAGACATTGTTAATGCATTTAAAATAGGAGGGGCAGATTATATTACTAAACCTTTTAATCCTACTGAACTTTTAGCTAGAATTCATTTTCATCTTTCTTTAAAAGAAAAGACTGAACAGCTAAAAGAAATTAATGATAAGAATAAAGCATTAATACGAGTTTTACTTCATGATCTTTTGAATCCGATAGGCGCAATTAAATCTGCAAATGAATTGATCTTGGAAGGAGATGATGAAAGTCATGCAATGAGTAATTTGATTCAAAGAGCTGTCGAAAATTGTCTCACTGTTTTAGATAGTGTCCGTAAAATGTATCGAATTGACGAAAAACAATATACCCCAAATTTAACGTCTGTCAATTTATTGGATTCAATTCAATTTGCTTTGACTATACTTACTCATAAACTTTCCGAGAAAAACATAAAAATCAATTTGGACATATCAAATGATATTCAAGTTCTAGTGGATGAAGGTCCGTTTATTAATTCAGTGTTTAACAATCTTCTGACAAATGCTATTAAATTTTCTTTTCCCAACTCAGAGATTTCCATTAAAGCAATCTGTGAAAAGGACTTTATTGTTCTCTCTATAAAAGATACGGGAATTGGAATGCCTGAAGAAGTAATGAATCACTTGTTTGATATCGGAAAATCCGTTAGCCGAAAAGGAACTAAAGGAGAGCAAGGAACAGGATACGGTATGCCTCTTGTTAAAAAGTTTGTGGAAATGTTTGGAGGCAAAATTCAAGTTGATTCTATTGATAAATCCAAACCAAATCACGGAACAGAAGTGAAGCTTTTTTTAAAAAATGCAAACTAAACTTTTACATACAATGAATTTCTAGATCCACTGCAGATTCTTTTTTGTTAGGAGTTCGAAGCCTTTTTTCATAGAAGTAGGAAAATTCCATTATCTATACCTGTTTGAAATTACTTATATCGAGCGAGTTTTTTTGATAGAATTAGAGTTGAATCCTTTTTGCAAGCATATCGAAAACGCTCTTTCAATTTACTTTTAAGTTTTATTTAATTCTAACTTATTCTATTTAGAATCAATATAAAAAATCTTATATATTCTAAGGTATTTTGTAGTAAATTATAGACAAAGAATCTTCCATGCTAAAGAATGGGATAATAGGAAAAAACGCAGGTATGATTAGTTTAGATCGCACAGATACCATTGACGAAATTTATACAAGCGATAAGACTACTATATTTCGTTCTACACAGAATAATACTTCTATTATAATAAAAACTCTCCATAAAGAATATCCCGAGCCTGAAGAGTTAAGCGAATTTAAAAATGAATATGAAATTTTGAAGAAGTTAAATGGTAAAGGCTTAGTTCGTGCTCTTGGATTTGAAAAGTTTAATTCCAATCTTGCCATCCTTTTTGAAGATATCGGCGGAACTGATTTATCCACTCTCCTTTATCAAGAAGCCTTTTCCTTACAAGATTGTTTGGATATAATGATAAAAGCAACAAAAGCGTTAGCTCATGTTCACAATGCCAATATTGTTCATAGGGATATAAAAACACAGAATATCGTATTAAATCGAAAAACTGGTGAATTACAGATTATTGATTTTGGTTCTGCTAGTTTTCTATTAAAGCAAAATTCCTTTATTCCAATGAATAGTTCTTTAGAAGGAACACTTGCTTACATTTCTCCAGAGCAGACAGGTAGAATGAATAGAACTGTCGATTATCGCACTGATTACTATTCTCTTGGTGTAACCTTTTATCAACTTTTGACAAAAGAGTTACCCTTTGTCTATTCTGATCCTATGGAATTAGTCCATGCTCATCTTGCTAAAGTTCCAGTTTCTCCTTATACAAAATGTCGTATTCCAAAAATAATTTCCGATATCACGATGAAACTTCTTCAAAAGAATCCAGAGGATCGATATCAGAGCGCGATGGGTATCGTTTACGATTTAGAATGGTCTCTAAAAAATATTGTTGAGGCTTATACTATTATGCCCCCACAAGATAGAGACTCGATAATTGATCGAGACGATTTTTTAATTGCGCAAAATGATTTTACTACCAGATTTCAAATTCCAGAGAAGTTATACGGTAGATCTAAAGAAATAATTCAAATATTAAAATCATTTAAGAATGTAACTGAAGGGGATGTCGAGCTAGTTTTGATATCAGGAAGGTCGGGTTCGGGTAAGTCTATTCTCATTAATGAAATTAATAAACCAATCGTGGAATACAAAGGCTATTTTGCTTCTGGAAAATATGATCAATACAAACGGAATATCCCTTATTATGGAATTACACTTGCATTTAAAAATTTATTAAAGCAAATCCTAACAGAAAACCAAGAGTCTATTCAATACTGGAAAGAAAATTTGCAAGATGCTGTTGGTGCAAATGGTAAGGTAATCATTGATGTAATCCCTGAACTAGAGACCCTACTGGGAGAACAGCCACCTGTAGTTGAACTTGGGATATCTGAATCCCAAAACAGATTTAACCTTGTATTTCAGAACTTTATAAAAGCATTTTGTATGTATAAACATCCGATTGCTTTATTTATTGATGATCTGCAATGGGCGGACAATCCAAGCATTGCTTTGATTCAGAGTATTTTAACAAATCCAGAAGTTAAATTTCTACTCCTTATCTTATCCTATAGAGACAATGAAGTTTTGCAAACTCATCCTTTTTTTGTCATGTTAGAACATTTAAAGGAAATAAATATAAGTTATAAATCAATTTTTTTAGATTCCTTTTCTGTTAAGGACGTTACGCATATAGTGCAAGATACTTTGCATTGTGAAAAAATCTATGCAAGACAATTGGCAACTATCCTACATACAAAAACAAAAGGAAATCCCTATTTTGTAATGGAGATGTTTCGTAGTTTCTATGAAAGGGACTTAATCGAATACGTTGGTGGTAAGTGGGTTTGGAATATCATAAAAATTGAAGAAGCAAAAGTCTCTGATAATGTGATTGATTTACTTGTTGAAAAGGTAAAGGACTTAACGCTTTCGCAAGTCGAAACATTAAAGTTGGCAGCCTGTATCGGGGATTCATTTAGTTCTGAAATTTTGTATATGGTAAGCAAGAAAACACGAGATGTGCTGACTGAGGAATTGACAAAAATTTCGAATGATGGATTCTTAATTATATCAAAGAATACTATAAAGTTTGTTCACGATAAAGTAAGAGAAGCAACCTATACTCTAATCGGAGATGCAGAAAAGACAAAGAATCATTATTTGATTGGCAAAGCTTTTATACAACTTATCAAACCAGATCAAATTGAAGATTTTATCTTTGTAATTGTAAATCAATTAAACCAGAGTCTTGGGTTGTTAGAAACAGATGAAGAAAGAAAAGACGTTATTCGTCTGAATACAATCGCTGGAAATAAATCCTTGGCTGCTTCTGCTTTTGATTCTGCTTTAGTTTTCTTCAATATTGCTGTTTCCCTGCTGCCTGAAGATGCTTGGCAGGTAGATTATAAAGAAACGATACAATTATACTCTTTAAAGGCTAGAGCAGAATCATTATCAGCAAATTATTTAATGGCTGAATCAACTTTTGAAGCTATAGCTACAAATGCAAAAGGAATTTTAGATAAAATAAATGCTTACGAATTAAAATCTTCATTATATTCTAGTCAACTAAGATTGCGAGATTCAATTATTTTAGCGGCTAACGCTCTAAAACTTCTTGGTATAAAATTGCCTATGAAGCCTACTGAGCTTTCCGTTATACCAGAATTAATTAAAGCGAAAATATTAATTGGGCATCGAAGCGTATCTGATTTTTATAATTTACTTATAATGGAAAATGAATCAGATTTGGCTAGAATGCGTCTTTTGAGTATTTGTATTCCTCCTTCTTATTTATCACTTCCATTGTTATTTCCGGTTTTAGTAATGAAGATGGTTTCTCTCTCTCTCTCGAAAGGCATATCAATGTTATCCCCATTTGCATTCTCCATATACGGAATGATTCTTGGATCAGCACTAGGTGATTACAAGACTGGATCTGAGTGGGGTAAGTTGGCAATTGATCTTATCGATAAATATGATTTTAAGTCAGTAAAAGCCAAAACATATATGGTCTATGGATGTTCTATTCATCACTGGACACATCATGCAAAAACAAATGAAGAATTTATTCTAAAAGCAATTCAGGCAGGAATAGAAAATGGTGATTCTGAATATGCAAGTTATGCATTGATTCATTTAGAGTTTCAAGCATTTGCAATGCGTAAACCTCTAAATGAAGTGATCGATTTATTTAATAAAATGCGACCAACGTTTCTTAAAATAAGACAAGAACATGCGTATGACACTGCTTCCATTATTGAGCAAACATCGGTAAATTTTGTAAATTTGAATTCTAACTACAAAAAACTCTCGGGTGAAATCTTTAATGAAGAAAAGTCTGTTCCACTTTGGACAGCTGCAAACAATTCCAGTCTTTTAAATTGTTATTATACCGTTAAGTGTTTAATCGGATATTTTTTTGAAGACTGTGAAATCGTAGAGTCTTATTGCAAATTAGCAAAGAAGCATGAGAAGAGTAATCTTGGAACGATGTTTCTACCCGAGTTTACCCTTTTTGAAACATTAAATTTAGGAAAATTATATTTAAACACAGAAAGTTTTTATTTGAGGATGCAATATTTGAGACGTATGCTTCAAAATAAAAAGAAGATGGGAACTTGGGCTAAAAATTGTGAAGATAATTTTGGTCATAAGTTTCATATTATTTCTGGTCTGATTTATTTTATAAAAGGAAAATTAAACCATGCGATAGTTGAATACCGCAAAGCAATTGATCTTGCTAAAAAATCTGATTATTTACTAGAAGAAGCGATTGCAAATGAACTTTGTGGATCTGTTTGGAAAGAACTAAATGCAGATGATTATGAAAAATTGCATCTAACTGAAGCTTATTATGCCTATAAAAAATGGAATTTTTTGGTCAAGGTAAAAGAGTTAGAAGAAAGGTATCCTTTTTTAAAAAGACGATATGCAGAGCCTAGTTCTAATGTTTTAGTGACAAATAGTAAAACAGTGACTGGTGGTAATTTTTTAGATTTAAATACTGTAGTAAAAGCTTCTCAAACTATATCTGGAGAAATCCAACTTGGAAAACTTTTAGGAAAAATGATGAAAATACTTTTTGAGAATGCGGGCGCTCAAAGAGGATATTTTATTCTAAAAGATAAAGATCAGTTGAGGATTGAGGCTGCAGGTGATTCCGAAACGGATTCGATTGTTGTTTTACAAAATATTCCAATAACAGGCGATGAAATATCAATTGGGATTGTAAATTATGTAGCCAGAACAAAAACGATAGTTCTATTAAATGATGCTCCAAAATCTGGTATTTTTATAAATGATACTTATGTTCAGGAGAAAAATCCAAAGTCTATCCTATGCTATCCAATTATCAATCAAGGCATATTAGTTGGTCTTGTATATTTAGAAAATAATCTAATAACAGATGCATTCACTCCGGAAAGAGTTGAGATACTAAAAGTTCTTTCTTCTCAGATTGCTGTGAGTGTAGAGAATTCTCTACTTTATGCTCGGCTAGAAGAGAAAGTAGAAGAAAGAACTCGTGATTTAAATCAAGCGTTAGTTGAAGTAAATGCATTGAAAGAACAGCAAGATGGTGACTACTTTTTAAATACACTTTTAATTGAGCCATTAGCAAAGAATAATGCAGTGAGTGAAAACATCGAAATAGACTTTTTCATACATCAGAAAAAACAATTCATATTTAGAAAGGAAAAATATGAATTAGGTGGAGATATAAATATTTCTGAGAATATAATAATTCAGGATAAAAAGTATATCATATTCCTAAATGGCGATGCAATGGGAAAATCGATTCAAGGAGCTGGTGGTGTTTTAGTGCTTGGAACAGTTTTTAAATCGATAGTTGAGAGAACTATGTCTACCAATTATGGCAAAACTGTTTATCCTGAGAAGTGGTTAAAAGATGCTTTTATTGAAATGCATAAGACATTTGTAAGTTTTGATGGATCTATGCTTATGTCGATAGTCTTCGGGCTTATTGATGATAGAACTGGAGTTATGTATTTTTTAAATGCCGAGCATCCGAATATTGTTCTGTATAGAGATAGGCAAGCATCCTTTATAGATAATGGAAATCAGTATACAAAATTAGGAACACAAGGTCAGACAGGTAGTATTTCAGTTCAGGTATTTTCTCTTTTACCTCAAGATATGGTAATCTTTGGTTCGGACGGTAGAGATGATATAATTATAGGAAAGGAAGAGGAGACTGGATATGATATATTAAATTTAGATTCTGAATTATTTCTAAGACATGTCGAAAATGCAGAGGGAGATTTAAAGAAAATATATGAAAATATTTTATCTACGGGAAAACCAATTGATGATATTTCTCTCGGAAAAATATATTTTAAAAATTATGACAATTCCAAATCTAAAGTAAAATTAGAAACAGCTATAAGTCAACTAACGTATTATAAAGAGCAAAATGATCAAAATAAACTTGTTGAATTATATCTAGAGTTAATATCCGATTATCCTCATCTTACAAATTATATCCTTGAAATCGCAATTTTATATAAAGAAATGAATCAAATTGAAAATGCTTTACTATTCGCCGAGCGTGCTCGGATTCGCCAACCAAAGAATCTAAATAATTTGCTCTTACTAGTTCAAATCTATCTTGGAAAAGGAAATATGGAGAAGGCTAAAATTTTACTAAATACCTGTAAGGAGTTGAATGCAGAGGACCCAAGAGTTTTAGAATTGAGCTCCCAACTTTAATATTATCTATTTTTATTTGCTAATCTCATTTTTTAATACAAGAGATGTTTCTTGCTAATTTCATTTGTAAAAATAATTTTGAGAAAGACCGAAGGAAAGGGTGGGAGAATAAACAAATACAGTGTAGCCAAACTCTCAACTTGGAATTGGTTTCGTTTTATTTTAAATTTATCTTTTCTAAGTCAATGTAGAATTGGAATTTTAAAAATTAGGTTTAACCGTTAGTAGAATTAATTTCAGGTTCGCTGACTTTTAGTATTAGAAAGACTGGGATTTTGAGTGATAATTTTGTTCTTTTGAAAGAAAACTCTCAGAAGTATGAATTATGTATGTTTTAAAAAAGGATTTTTATTTGTATCAAGATATAAATCTATTTACAGAATCATAATTTAAGGAATAGATTTGTTTACAGAACCAAAGTAATATGAATAGGTTTATCATTGTTAGTCGGTGTATTTCTTTGGTCAGGTTGAAATAGAATTGAAAATACAATTATAGTATATCTTTTGGTATAGAAGATTGAGATATACAATGAGTCTATAAAGGAAGTTAAAAATGAATTATACACATAGCGTAGTGAATGGGTTTCAGATATTAGATTTAATTGGATCTATTGATTTATATTCAACCCCTCTTATCAAGAAATTTGCAAAAACCTTATTGCTTTCGGCAGAAACTAAGGTTATTGTTTCTTTGGAAAAAGTTACATTTCTAGACTCATCTGGACTCGGTATGCTTGCTAATCTATTTTTTGAGTGTAAGCAAAGAAGTATCCCTATTGTTCTCGCAAATTTAAGTCCTGCTGCCAAACGAATTTTGACTCTTACAAAGATGACAAATAGCTATCAAATCTTCGATTCTATCGAGGAAGCAATCCAATCTATTTCAAATCCATGAGATATGTTTTGAAATTTTTATTGCAGTCTTTTCCTATCCATTCAATCTTTTACTAAACCAATCCATTTCATAGAATGGTTTGTGGATTTTTCAGTAAAAAGAAAAGATCGAAACGAAAACTGAGTTTTTATATTCTATTAAAATCAAAACTCGCTGTGAGGTTTTTATGCCATTTTCTCATAAATATATTTCTGGAGTAGACGTCATTGATATAGAAGACTCCATGGATTTGTATACAGTTCCAGAAATTAAAAAGTTTTGCAGAAATCTTACTTTCAAAGAGAATGCGAAAATTTTGCTCACTCTAAAAAAAGTAAACTTTATGGATTCATCTGGACTTGGTATGCTTACGAATATTTTTTTTGAGTGTAAGCAAAAAGCAATTCCTCTTAAACTGGCTGATTTAAGTGGTGAAGTTAGAAGAATGCTCTCTCTTACAAAACTAGATCTCAGTTTTCCGATTTATGAAACTCAGGAAGAAGCGATTAAGAGTTTTGATTAATTTTGATTTCCCTTAATTCTTCTCCAGACCAAAAAGCCTTCGATAAGTAACCATAACGTTAGAATAATTAATATACCGCCTACCGCTGCTAATAAGTAATTTGGATTTGGACCTGATAAAAATTCCATAAAGTTTCCAACCATCGCCCATAGAGTCACAGATAAAACAAAAACCATTGGTAGAAAAATATTTATCATAGGTCTCTTTGTTTTTACAAGATAAATAAAAATTACAACTAGAGCCAAACCTGCTAATAATTGATTTGTTGTTCCAAAGACTTTCCATAAAGCAAGACCAGCAGGTTTCATTTGACCATTTACATTTACTTTTAAGAATGCAAAAAAAGCGATAGACGCACAAGCAAGTAAGCTTGCACTATAACGATTTGCCAATATTTTATTTAGAGTTTTAGATCCAAAAGAATGAACTATTTCTTCAATATTATAGCGTAAAAGTCTAGTAGCAGAGTCAAGAGATGTGAGTGCAAAACTGATGACGATAAGCGCAATGAATCCTTGTCCGAATTTTTCTGGAATTCCAATTTCACCTAAAAAGCGGCTTGTTCCATAAATATAAGCACCGACTTGCACATTCAGACCTTGTAATCCAGCCCAAGATTTATAATAAGAGTTCCATTCCTCTGAGGATGAGAAACCGATCGTGCAAGCGATCACCGCGGTCAGCCCAAGAAGCGATTCCCCGATCATTCCCCCATAACCAATCACTCTTGAGTCTTTCTCAATTGCAATTTGCTTTGCTGTTGTTCCGGAACTTACCAGGGAATGGAAGCCTGAAATTGCTCCACATGCGATTGTAATAAACACGAAAGGTAAAATATCCATTCCTATTCCATCTGTTCTAAACGCACTTGCATTAAAGCTTGGAAAATTTCCGGAAAAGCTTCCTACGAAATAACCTAAATATACAAGTATAATTCCTAAATACAATAGAAATGAATTAATATAATCTCTACTTTGAAGTAATAGCCAAACAGGTGTAACAGATGCTAAGAAAGCGTAGGCTAATAAAATTAGTTTCCAACTATCTGTTGAAGGTGCTCTTTCTATGTCATTTAAGCCTATCAAGTCCAGAAAGGAATCATTCATACTGTAATATATTACAACTAACGTTATAAAAAAGCTAACAACTGTTAACCAACCTAAAGAAAAAGATTTTTTATAATGTAAATATCCGACAATAAGCGCAAGTATCATTAGAGCTAAGGTTGGAGTGACTGATTCTGGGAAATTGCTTCTTAAATGAAATTTAGGTGATTCTTTTTTTAGTTCTCCGCTATCATGCCCATCTTTTACATCCTTAACGGTTACAGGTTGTTCAATGACAGTTGGGGTTTTGATTTCAATCGGTTTTGGAGGTGCTGAATAGAGACCAGCAATCACAAGAACAAAGACTCCCATAGCAAGAGAAACTAGGAAAAAAATGATAATATGAAATAGAGATCTTGCCCTGTGGCCGAGTAAATCTTCCGCAACTTGTCCAATGGATTTTCCATCATGACGAACCGAAATAATGAGTGCACCCATATCGTGAACACAGCCCATAAAAATTCCACCAAGAACAACCCATACCATAGCAGGAAACCAACCCCAAATGACAGCAACTGCAGGACCTAAGATAGGAGCAAGCCCCGCAATCGATGCAAAATGATGCCCGAATAAAACGCTTGGTTTTGTTGGCACATAATCAACTCCATCATTGTGTATGTGAGCGGGTGTTTTAAAATCGCTTCCTCGTAATACAAATACTTTCTCAGCTAAATATCTGGAGTAAAATCTATATCCTAATATATATACAATCAAACAAAGTGAAACAACGATGGCAGGTATCATGTTTTACTAAGGAGTTAGAAATCAGTCTTGTTGCAAGTAGTTTTTAAGATCGATACTCGGTTATATCAAATCCTGTTCAAATCAGTGCTTGTGGAAAATTACTATCGCTTTTCTACCCTCTCTAATCTATTCGAATAACTAGAAATATTAACTAAATCCAATCGGATCGTTTTCGTCTTGATGATCTTTTTTTTACGAGAAAATAAAATCTACCGAATGAGAGCCCATTCCTTTTTTATATAGAGTTTATACTTAGTTATGAAATGAAATTATGAATCAGTTTATGAAAGTTTATATCTTTAAATCTATTTAGTTCGAGTCTTATCTCTAAAAACCATCTAGAGTTTTATCATTTCTCTCCAATTCTACAGAAAGTATTTTGTTTTGTGGTAAATTAAAATATCGGATTACATGGATTAGCCATTTATTTTCTGGACAAAATTTTTTATGATACTAAAATGAAGTCAGTTTTTTAATCGTTCTGGGTTTTATTCTGAAAATTTTTTAAATTGCAATGCAATCAGAAGAATGAAAAGACTTAGCTTAGTAGAATTCATTTCTTAGATTTATTTGGAAATGAAACTTTATTTTGGCTCTATTGTTTTTATTCTCAGCATTTTTGAGAATAGAGATATGAATTGATAAAAAGTGAATACAATGAAGACTTTTAAATACATACGTATATTATTTTTCTTTTTTGGATTATTTATTGTCTGCAATCAAAACCATTCTCCCAAGATTACAGGGATTTTTAATGTAACGACTACCACAAACTCTAATACGATAAACAATAATTATAATTATTCCATTTCAGTTATTGTTTCGGGTTTGTCTGGAAGTATGACGGTAAGTTTAAATTCAGCTGAGACTTTAACAATCAACGCAAATGGTAGTTATGCTTTTACCACTTCTCTAAATTCTGGGACGACTTATACTGTTTCGATTCAATCCTATTCAAGTGGTCAATACTGTTCTGGTCAAAATTTAAACGGAGTTGTTGGCGCTGCAAATATAAATATTTCTCTGACATGTCAACAGGGTAATTCAAATGGACCATTAGTTGGAGGAACTGTTTTTAATCCTCTCAATCTAAGTTATACTTTAACAACTATCGCAAGTGGTGCTATGTTTAATGGTATCAATGGAGTAACAACCGATGGGACGTTAATTTATTTTACTGTAGATGGAAATCACACTATATTAAAATTGGATCCAAGCACAAACACAGTTAATCTGATTGCTGGACAAACAGGGGTTGCTGGTTTTACAGATGGTTCTGCTCTATCTGCTACATTTAATTTTCCAGAAGACCTAGTTTATTTAAATAACGCTTTGTATATCACAGATGCAAACAATGGAGCAATTCGAAAAATGGATTTAGCAACAAATATTGTATCCACTCTTGCTACAGGCGTTACATTACCCTATGGAATTACAACAGATGGAACTTATTTATATATAACAGAATCTGGAAAAGTAACTAAAATTTCTATTTCTACTGGATTTGTTACGGTTCTTGCTGGTAGCGGAGTAACAGGATTTGCCGATGGTGTTGGAGCTACTGCCCAATTCTCTCCTAGCGGAACAATCAATGGCGGTATTGCTTTTGATGGAACTGATCTCTTTGTAAATGATCGCGGAAATTGTGCAATACGAAAAGTTATTATTTCATCTGGAGCTGTTTCGACTATCGCAGGATCTCCTCCCCCAACGGCTGTTTGTGGAACTCTCTTGGATGGAGTTGGCACTGCTTCTAGAATTAACCGCGCAGATGGAATTGTGAGTGATGGAACCAATCTGTATATGGCAGATACAAATAGCTGCGTGATTCGTCAGATACAACTTAGTAATTTAAATGTAACTACAGTGGCAGGATTGGCGGGTTCTTGTTCTTTGGTCGATGGAACTGGAAGTGCAGCTCGTCTTGCAAACCCGGCTCTTTTGGCTTCCGATGGAGTAAATATTTATATCTCAGATTGGGGAAATAATGCTATTCGCAAGATGAATTGATCGAATGCTTCAGGTTTTAAAGCTTGATCGAATAACGCATCAAACGATTGAAGAATGATACTTCTGATTTAGAGCTCTGTGACAGTAAGACAAAATTTTTTTTGTCTTATATAGAAATTATTTTAATCGTAATCTGCGTGTCTTATCTTATGTATAGCCCAAGCATAAATAGAAAAGCTAATGACCGAAAGAATTGCTAGAAGGGATATAATATAAGGACGAATTAAGACTGCTCTAGATATATCCGGCTTAAAGATGAGAGTTAATTTTTTGGAACCAGGAAGAGTTAATTTATCCAGTGAAACAGAAGAGTAAGCTTGTTGTGGGACATCTTCCCCTTCTAGTATTTCAATTTGAATTGGAAATAAAGCAGTGATAGAAGAGATTATTTTATCAAATCTATAAGAAAAAACCATAATACCATCAATCATAGGTTTACCGTTGTTATCCGCTAGGCAAGTAACGGTTGTTAGATAGTATTTCTGATTAAAATAAATAATATAATTTGTAAAACCTTCCCTGTGACTTTGGGTCGTATAAAAATGGGAGATCGTTTTAAAATCAGGAGGTCTTTTTTCGCCTGACCCTTCACTCCATCTGATTATGAATTCTTTTTGGTCATTTAAATAAATTCCAAAAAAATCAAATTGCTTATCGATGCTCGGATCTAGCTGAAAGTTAAGATAGGCTTTGTCATTTTTCTTTGCTTTGATAAGATCCCAAACCTCTGGCCAATATGCATAACTTCGAATTTGATTTGTATGAATCTTCCATCTTTCTTCAAAGGAGACCTGAATTCCATGAGTAAATTCTTTTTTGCGATCTTCCTCTAGGCGCTCTACTAATAGATTTCCAATAATTTTCTCTAGCGTCATAGATGCTATAAACAAACAAAATGCGAATATTAACAGGAATGTGGAATATTGATTCTCTTTGATTTTGATACGAATAGATGTAACAAAGGCGCTTGTGTTCATATAAAAATGTAACCTATTACTCAAAAACTTTATTGTCAATAAAACTTAGTAGGAGTGGCAGAATTTTGACTTTTGAATCAGTCAAATTTCCTTAGCAGACTAGTATTAAGCTGACCGTTGGAAGTGTCTGTATAAATTGGTCTCTGTCAAGGGATAATTCTATGAATCGTAAAAATTTTTTGTATTTAATGAGTGCTGCTATTTCATCCTCTCTTCTTTCTAGTTGTAAACTTTTTTCTGGTTTGCCTGATAATGAATTTCAGGGTAAATTTACAGGCGATAATTTCTCCGTCTCTCATAAACATTTATGGAAAATAGATGAGAAAGAATTTGCTGAGCTAAAACCGCAGTCTGAATTTGATTTAATTGTAGTAGGTGGGGGATTATCGGGATTATCCTCAGCTTATCTTTCCGATGCTGAGAAAGTATTGGTATTAGATCATGCATCAGAATTTGGTGGCAATGCCAAGTCCCAAGTTTGGGGCGATATACGTTATTCGATTGGATCTGCCTATATTACTGAATTGTCTCCATCCGATCCTATTTATAAATTTTATATTTCACTAGGGTTAGATAAACACTGGAAGAAAATTGGAGAGGAGGATGAAATCTATTTTCATTCTAGCGGATCTTTTCGAAAGTTAAATGCCATCAATGATTTTCAATTGAGAGAACTTCCTAAAGTAATGAAGAAATATACTGGAGATTTATTTCCGGAATTGCCTTATAGCGGAAATCCCAAATTAACTCAATCGATTTTTCAATCCTTAGATGATAAATCTCTCATCGATATTCTGAGAAATGAGTTCAGGGCAAATCTATCCTCCGATTTACTGAGTTATTTACAAACATATGCAAGAGCTTCGTTTGGTTCGAGAGCAGAAGATATATCCGGTTATGCAATGCTCAATTTCTTAAGTCCAGAATTTGAAACTAGTATTTACTGTTATCCGGGGGGAAATAGTTTTATGGCTCGCACTTTAGTTTCAAAATTACAGGAAAGAAACTGTGTTTTAAAAAATTTAAACCCTGTTCTAAATATAAAGAATGTTTCGGATGGCGTAGAAGTTGTTTCTTATGATTTAAAAAATCAATCCTATTCAAAGTTTAAATCAAAAAAGGTAATCGTTGCTGCACAAAAATTTGTAGCAAAGCGAATTGTGAAAGATATATCAATTGACCAAAAAAATGCAATGGATGCACTTAAATACAAAACCTATTTCGTTGCGAACATATTATTATCTAAAAGACCTAAGGAAAATTGGTATGACTCTTATCTACTAACGTCAGCTGATAGCTGGGCGAGTGATATTGTTCTAGCTGACTTTCCGATTGATTTAGATAAGCGAAAACAATATTCTGTGTTAACAGTTTACATGCCGTATACCTCGGATACAAAGAGATCCGAAGTTTTATCTAAATCCGCTAGTCCCGAATTAGAGAAAAAATACTTTGCTGAAATGAAATCCATGGTTCTTTCTGAAGTGAGACTCTTAAAGGATAAATATGGATTTGATGAAAAAGATATACATGATATTAATTTCACTCGTTGGGGGCATGCACTTGTGTTTTCAGGAAAGGGAATGTTTTCTAGAAATGTTTTCGAAAAGGCGTCTAGCTCCATTGGCAACATTTATTTTGCAAATCAAGATCGAATTGGAACTCCTTCTGTAGAATCAGCCTTTACAGCATCGTTTCTCGCATTGAGGGAAGCGGGGCTTTTACGATCCGGCTATTAAACTCTATGACCAAAGCAGAAGCTAGAATTTATCAAAAAAATAGAATCTTAAAAATAGAGAATCGTCAACAAAAAGAGAATTTGATTTGTGAGCGGTTGACACAGCGCTTAATCGGTGCAAAGCGCGTTATTGGATATAGAGCAGATCAATTTGAGGTGAATATAGATTCGGTATGGAAAGATAAACGTTTAGACTCCATTGATTTTTATTTCCCAAGAGTTGTCTCTAAGGAAAAAAGAATTCTAGAATTCGTAAAACCAATTGGATGGGAAACAGGAGCCTATGGATTGGAGGAGCCAGTAGGTATGGATTTAATACTTCCTCAGGAGGCAGACTTAATTCTAGTTCCTTCGCTGGGGTTTCACCAAAATGGTTTTCGCTTAGGTAGAGGGGCAGGCTTCTACGATCGAGCTTTTAGAGAAGGTTCAACTAAAAAAATGATCGGAATTCTGTTTTCAGAACTTTTTTCGATTGATTTTCCTTATAGTGATTATGATATACGAGTGGGCGAGCTTGTAACAGAGTCTACTGTTTTATTTTTATAGAATAATTCGATAAAATTGACCGATAATCTAACAAGCCTAGGATTTAGAAGGAATTGCGGTTTCAATGGAACAAACAGAAATAATCCAATCAGAAGAAGTTATACAATTTTTATCTTTTTCTGTTTCAAATGAAATTTTTGGAATAGAGCTAGTTCATGTGCATGAGATTTTGCGTCCGGTCTTTATTACTCGTATTCCCAATGTGGAAGATCATATTCTAGGAGTCGTAAACTTACGTGGTGAGATCATACCAATCGTCGATCTGAAGAAGAAATTCGATCAAGGATTTGTAGAAATAAATAAAAGCACTCGTATTGTCGTTTTAGAAAATAATTCCAAAAGATTTGGTTTGGTCGTTGAAGAGGTCAAACAAGTAATCAAAATATTAAAGAGCACAGTCAGCGGAATTAACAATCACATGTCGTCTTCTTTTAATCATATGATAGATTATGTTGGTAGAAGTGGTGACACAATTGTATTGATTGTGGAATTAAAAAAATTAATCAACTTTGAATAATCAGGAGTAATAACTTGTCCGGCATTTTAGGTGAATACACAGAAATTTTTCTTGAAGAATCGGAAGACCAGATTGAAGAGTTAAATGCAAATCTCCTACGACTCGAAAACGATCACAACAATCCTGAAATCATCAATGATATTTTTCGGGCAGCACATTCATTAAAAAGTTCGGCTGCCTTTGTTGGTTTATACAACCTTTCTGATTTAGCTCACAAAATGGAAAACCTTCTCCAAAAAATTAGAGAAGGTAAATTTACAATCAATGTAAATTTAGTGAATCTATTATTTGAGTGTTTTGATTTAATTAAAGATGTAATTGATGCAGTTGCTCGCGGCGAAAAGAAAGACAATTCTTACTCCGAAATGATTGCAAAACTTGAGAATTATGAAAAATCCCAAGAAGGTCAGGGTGGTGGACAGGTTATATCCTCTGCTCCAAAGCAACCTATACAAGCAAAAGAGGAACCGACAGTCGCTATAGCTGAATCTGCACCTCAGTCAGAAGCATCTACTAGTTCGAGTAGTGCTGAGCCTATGATTCCACTTCCTTTAGAGGAAGATGAAATTAGAGAATTAGAAGAAGAATTAAAACTCAGAAATGCAAAAGCCTATGATGTGAGAGTTACTTTAAAAAAAGACACTCCTATGAAGGGTTTACGTTTTACTCTCATTCTTCAAAATTTAAAATTAAATGCAGTCATTTATAAATCTTCTCCTGATGTAGAGTCTCTTGAAAGAGGGATCGATCAGAATTTTATTGTTTTTATATTGATGACTCAAATGTCAAGTGATGATATCTACAAACTAATCATGGTAGACATGGTGGATAGCATCGACATATCGCTTCGAAATATTCAGGTAGCAGTATCTGCTCCAGATAAATCAGAAAAAATCGTGCAGGAAGCGAGAAAAGAAAGAACTGCCGTTCAAGATAAAGAAACTGGTGATAAAGGTGCTTTAACAAAAAGTATAAAAGTATCTTCTGAAAAGCTAGATCAACTCATGAATAATGTGGGTGAGTTGGTGATTACAAATTCAGGATTTCAAAAAATCTACGATGATTTAGTAAGAAATTTTGGGGATGATACAATTTTTTCTGAATTAAAAAGTAAAATAGATCAAATCAATCGCATTTCGAAAGATCTGCAATCTGGTATCATGAATACTAGAATGGTTCCTATCGGTTCTGTTTTTAATCGTTTTTCTAGATTGGTTCGTGATTTATCAGTTGAGACTGGTAAGAAAGTCCATCTCAATCTAATGGGCGAAAACACTGAGCTGGATAAGAAAGTTGTGGATATGATTGGAGAACCAATGCTTCACTTGATTCGAAATTCGATTGACCATGGAATTGAATCTCCTGCTGAAAGAGTGAAAGCTGGTAAGCCTGAATATGGAACTGTAGAGCTTAACGCATATCAAGGTGGAAATAATATCATGGTTGAGATCAAGGATGATGGACGTGGTCTCAATAAAAGTCGTATCCTGAAAAAAGCCATAGAAAATAATTTAGTATCAGCAGCCGACGCTCAAAATTTAGCTGATAACGAAGTTTACCAATTTATATTTGCAGCTGGATTTTCAACCGCATCTGAAGTAACTGATATCTCTGGGCGCGGAGTTGGAATGAATGTGGTAAATAAACTCATTCAGGATTTTAAGGGAAAAATTTTAATTAACACAACTGAGGGTTTTGGAACATCTTTTACTCTCTGTTTCCCGCAAGCTCTTGCTATTATTCCTTCAATACTTGTATCCATGGAAGAAGAAATCTATGCATTTCCATTGTCTGAAGTTTTTGAAACGATTCGTATTAAGAAAGATCAAATCAATACTTTAGAAGGACATGAGATTATAAATCTCAGAGGCGAAGTATTGCCGATTTATCGTTTGAATAAAATCATTGGTCTTGCTGATAAATTAGATTTAGAAGAAGCTCCTGTTGTAATTGTAAATTACAATTCCAGAAAATTAGGTTTTATTGTAGATGAGTTAATTGGTAAACATGAAACAGTTATCAAAACATTAGAAAAGAATTATAAAAATATCAAAGGACTAACAGGTGCCTCAATCATGGGAGATGGAACCATTATTTTGGTCCTAGATATTGGTGGATTAATTGATATAACAACTTCTACAAGCTTATCCACTTCTCATTTAGTCGGTAAAGAAATGATGCGTTTGAATACAAGTAGATCAATAGATGTGAATACGTCTAACGTTGTATTTAAAACTCAGAACTCAACCAATTTATTTAATAATAGTCTTTTAGGATTACAGTTGGTTGATAAATCTAAAAAGAAGAAAGATAAAACCGAACGTAAAAGAGTAGTATCAGAACAAGAGACTGTTATTCGAACGGCTGAACTAAATGCTGAGCCTATTCCTGTTGAACCACAAAAGACTGAGCCTGTTGCAGAAGCACCGAAAGAAGAATTGAAAAAAGAAAATCAATACCTAGTTGTCGAATCAGAACCAGAGAGTAAACCAATGGAACAAAAGCCAGTATCGAATAGTGTAAACATTGAGAATTTAGGCGACACATCTGAGTCAGATCATGAAAAGGCCAGAGAGTTATTGAAGGGATTTTCTGATCAAACAAAGAAACGGGTAGAATCATTGATTCACGATAGACCTATCAATGAAATGCTCAGTAAAGAAGAAATTCGTAAATTAGAATCAGTTGTAAATACAGGTATGATGAATGCCGGTTTAGTTTTATCTCAGTTGGTAGGATCGAACGTTGAGTTGTTTATGCCAGAAATAATGCTTACCGATAAGGATGAACTCGTAAACGAAATTCGTGATGCAAATGAACATTTCTTTGGAATGAAAGTAAGAATGAATGGAGATTTGAACGGTAACTTACTCATGATATTTTCAGAACAAAGAGGAAAGGAATTAGCGGGAAAACTTCTGAAAGAAAATGAAGAATCCGATTTAGCTAAAAAAATGTCAGATGATTCTCTCTCTGTATTAATGGAAATATCAAATATTGTATGTTCTAGTGTAATGAATTCTCTTTCCAATAAAGCAAAAGCACAGATTATGCCTTCTGTTCCAGAGTTGGTTACTGGTAATTTCAAAGAAGTATTAGATATTGTGAAGCCAGAGAAGACTAAGTTCTTAAGTATGAATACTGAGTTTATTTATGAGGGTGATAATCTGATTGGAAACTTATTGTTTCTCCCAGATTTCGATGAGTTAGTAAAATTAATTTCTAGATTGTCATAGTTTGGTTTTAAAAAGGAAGTAAAGTTGACCAGTTTAGAATTTAGCAGAAAGATTAGGGCAATTGTGATTGATGATTCTGCTCTGGTTAGAAATATATTGACTGATTTACTTCAATCAGATGGAATGATTGAGGTAATTGCAACTGGTAAAACAGGTCTTGAGTGTGTTCAATTAGCAGAGAAGTTTCAGCCCGATGTGATTACACTTGATATAGAAATGCCTGTTATGGATGGTTTAACTGCTCTTGAGAATTTAAGTAAAAAAAATATTAGAGTTGCAGTTATAATGCTTTCAGTTTTAACTCAACATGGAGCGAAAGCAACCTTTCAAGCATTGGAGTTAGGAGCAATTGATTTTGTCCCTAAACCATCTAGTGCAATGAAAATGGACTTACAAGAAATTGGATCGATTCTTAAGTCTAAAATACTTGGTTATTTTGATCATGAAATCAAGCGAAAAGCACCAAGGGTAAAAGTAAAAGTAGGAAACTTTCCCGAAAAAAAGAATGTGCCAATTCGTGCAGTTGGGATCGGAACTTCTACTGGCGGACCAAATGCTTTACATAGTTTGTTTAAGCAAATACCGGCAGATTTTCAAGTTCCAATCTTTGTTGTGCAGCATATGCCAGCGGGTTTTACTAAGGCATTTGCCGAAAGGTTGGATGAGTTTAGTAAGATCAAAGTGAAAGAAGCGGAAAATGGTGAAAATGTTGTCTCTGGCACTGCTTATATAGCACCTGGAAACTACCACATGAAGGTTCAAAGGAAGGACCAAAATACTTCGATTGAGCTAGAGCAAAGCCCGGCAGTAAATGGGCATAGACCCTCTGTTGATGTAACATTTGACAGTTTAAGGGCTTGCTATGGTAATGGTTTAGTTGGGGTTATCATGACCGGTATGGGCAAGGACGGTGCGGACTCAATTAAAAGAGTCAAAGAAGTAGGGGGATTTACATTGGCACAAGATGAAAAGACGTCAGTAATCTATGGGATGAACAGACAGGCAATTGAGGGTGGTGGAATTGATCAAGTTCTTCCATTAACAGAAATTGTTCCTAATATTATACGTATTATTAAAGAAAGAGGAAATTAAAATGGCCAAGATTTTGGTTGTGGATGACGCTAAATTTATGCGAACCTTAGTAAAGGATGCTTTGACTGCAGTCGGTCATACCATTGTTGGAGAAGCGGAAAATGGGAATATTGCAGTTGAGCAGTATAAGCTGTTACGTCCTGATTTAGTTACTATGGATATTACAATGAGGGAAAAAGATGGAATCGTTGCAACAGGTGAGATTATTAAAATGGATCCTAAAGCAAAGGTTATCATGGTAACTGCTTTAGGGCAAGAAGACCTACTTGCAAAAGCGATCAAAATGGGAGTTAAGGATTTTGTTGTAAAACCATTCCCTCCTGAAAGGCTTCAACAAGCAGCAGCAAAAGCACTAGGACTGTAATTATTGACTCAATGGAAGCTTCCGATGTACAAGAAGAAAATGAATCTCTTCCATTTACGATCCGTTGGAATAATCCTGATGGGGGTTATTCCGAAGGTCCTCTCTCGCTCCTTTGGAGCTTGATAGAAAGTTATAAAGTTGATATCTTTGATGTATCCCTATCAAAGATAACAGAAGATTTTATCAAGTTCATTCAGTTATCTAAAAATATATCTATAGAACTAAGCACTGACTTTATCAAAATGGCTGCCAATTTGGTTTATTTGAAATCAAAGTCTTTACTTCCCAATCCAGGTTTTGAAGAAATTGAATCAGATGCGAAGTTGCCAAAGGAACTCGTAGAAAAACTTTTAGAACACAAAAAATTTCAATTGGCTGGTAAAAGGTTAGGCGAAATAGATGAAATTACTTCTGGAGTATTCAGAAGAGAGTCAAACCAGATTCTAATTGATTTCCCAACCGATGAGAATTGGCTAGATTTAGATTTAATTGACCTAATATCTGCATTTAATTCAATATTACAAAATAAAGCTGTCAATGAAGAAGTTCCCAATTTACTCATAGCAAATCAAGATTATTCCATTGATAAAAAAATTCAAAGAATAGAAGAACTATTACAGGAAAAAAATGAAATTAATTTTTTTGATATATTCGATACGAGTGAGCCTGATACATATGATGTAGTTTTTTCTTTTCTAGCGTTATTGGAAATAGTTAAGTTGAAAAAAGTGGCAATTAAACAGCATAAAATGTTTGGTAATATCAAAATTTTTTTGGTAAGTTGATTTGGATAATACTCAAAATACAAGAGAATACAATAAAGGTTTAGTAGAAGCATTGATATTTCTATCTGGGGAACCTGTCAAATTAGGGACTCTGGCAGATTCTATTAAGCTAGAGAAAAGCTATGTCAGGGATCTTGTAGAAGAATTGATTTTAGATTATTCCGAACGAAATGGTGGTTTTTTGCTAAAAGAAATTGCAGGCGGGTATCAGTTTTTAACAAACGAAGCCTATTATAAAGTTCTAGGTGGAATCTTTAAAGAAAGAAAAAGAGAGACCCTTTCTAGAGGAACGTTAGATACTCTTGCTATTATTTCTTACAAACAACCTATTACACTCCCTGAAATTGATGAGATACGCGGCGTATCTTCAAGAAATATGGTTTCTACTTTAATTGCAAAAAAGTTAGTAAAGGCGGTTGGTCAAAAAGAAGTTCCAGGCAGACCTACACTTTATGGAACCACTAATGAATTTTTAATACATTTCGGATTAAATAAACTTTCTGACTTACCTATGCCTGTTGAAGTGAAAGAATTAAAATTTGAAGATTTAGATGATTTAAAGCCAGAAAAGGAAGCAACAGATGAGTGAAGATTTATCTCAGTTACGTCAGAGGATTGATGAACTTGATATCGAAATTGTAAATAAAATTCAAGAGAGAGCTTCTGTAGTAAGTAAAATCGGAGAAATCAAAAGAAGTAAGGGAGAGGAAGTTTTTCGTCCTGATAGAGAAAAGGATGTTTATAAAAGAGTTACTAGAAACAACCAAGGACCTCTTCCAGATCAAACCCTAATCTCCATATATAGAGAAATCATGTCAGGTTCTATTGCAATCGAAAAAGCATTGGAAGTTGGATATCTAGGACCAGAGGGCTCTTTCTCGAATCAAGCGACACGCGAAAGATTTGGAGCATCTATTAAATCTAACTCCTTTGCATCTATTCCTGATGTATTTAGAGCCGTTGAGACTGGAAAATGTGATTACGGTGTTGTTCCAATAGAAAATTCTACTGAAGGTTTGGTAAATTCCACTCTAGACATGTTCCTAAATTCAGATTTACTCATATACTCAGAAATATACATGAGGATTTCTTTGCATCTCTTGGGATTTGAGACCGATTTATCAAAAATAAAAACGTTATACGGTATTAGAATAGCAAATTTACAATGCAAGCATTGGATTAGCGCAAATCTTCCAAATGTAGAAATCATTGAAACATCTTCGACCGCGAAAGCAGCGATGATGGTGGCTGAAAAAAAAGAGGGAGCGGCAATTGCTTCTAAAATTTCAGCAGACATATATGGTTTAAATGTGATTCGGGAGTCAATAGAAGATCTATCTAATAACACGACTCGTTTTTTGATCATTGGCAAGTCACAATGTTTACCAACTGGAAATGATAAAACATCTATTGTATTTTCTGTCGCTGATAAACCAGGTGCTCTCTATTTAGCACTTAAGCCCTTCTTTGAAAATAATATCAATTTAACGAAAGTAGAGTCAAGACCTACTAGAAGAAATTCCTGGGAGTATAATTTCTTTATCGATTTTCATGGACATGAAAAAGATGAAGTGATTAGTAAAGTCTTATCTGAGTTAAGAGATAAAGCAACCTTCGTTCGAATCCTTGGCTCTTATCCTGCAACAGAGCCTTTAGTTTGAACTCCAATTTTAAAAAAATTTTAATTTATGGTCTTGGGCTTATGGGTGCTTCCCTAGCTCTCGCTTTAAAGAAAAAAGGATATGCTTGTAAAATTGTTGGAATCGTAAGATCAGAGAAAAGCAAGCAAGAAGGTATTGCTCTCAATATTGCAGATGAGATTTTAATTGAGGAGGAATTTTTAAAATCAAATGCTTGGTATCATTATGATTTTATTATTTTCTCTCTTCCCGTCGATTTGACTTGTGACAAGATTAAATTAATCCCATCCGATTACAATGGTTTCATAACAGATTTAGGTTCAACCAAAAAGGCAATTATCGAGACTGTAGAAGAGAAATATACAACAAATCACAATTATTACTCATCTCATCCAATGGCAGGTTCTGAACAGTCAGGTTTAAATTTCGCCAAACCTGATTTATATGAAGGTAGACTTTGTATATTAACAGAACCTAAAAATGTAAATAGAGATGCAATTGAGAAAATCACAATGTTTTGGAGAGAAGTAGGTGCGATTCCACTCAGCTTGGGAGCTGATGATCATGATGAGGTCCTCGCATATTTATCTCATACACCTCATATTCTATCCTCCCTGTTGGTGAATTGGGCTTATCAAAATCCTAAAGTTAAAAGGAATACAGATTGTTCTCCTATTGCGATCACGGGTGGTGGTTTTCGAGATATGTCACGGATCGCTGGCTCGAATCCAGAGATGTGGAATGCAATCATTCAAACCAATAAGGATTCGATTATGAATTCATTATTAGAGTTCAGAGGAGAGATCGATAAAATGATCCAGCAACTGAAGTCAAACGATCAAAATGATTTCTGGAGAGATTATTTCCTTCAAGCAAAAGACTCTAGGAACAAGATATTAAAGATACAAGAATAAAAAAACTTGCGAATCCCATTCTTTATAAAAACATGACAAAGGTATTCAGGGGCCTATAGCTCAGTCGGTTAGAGCGGCAGACTCATAATCTGCGGGTCGAAGGTTCGAGTCCTTCTGGGCCCAATCACATCCATCCTTTTTTATAATCAAATCTATTCTGAAAGTAAGGACTCAAATAGAGTCTTGTGTTTTTTGAAATCTTGGAATACCCCATATTTTTAAAATACGAAACAGGATGTTGGGCGAACACGTTCAGGGGGCAACGGATAATGCTTTCAACTTAAGGATTTTCAACCACATAGCTTGGCTATGGTGAGCGTCAAGCGATGGGGGGAATACACGAAGATTCACGAAGTGAATAAATAACAAACCTTCTCTTTTCTTTGTGTTCTCTGTGCTCTTCGTGGTTAATTCTTTTACATTTCTCTTAAGTAGACAGCATTGGGCGACGGAACGAGGCACGAAGTTGTGATCTCTAAACTAAAAGTAATTTTCCATTTTAGAAAAAAAAAGATATTCCCAAATAGAAAAGATAAAGCTCTTTTTTTGAATGAGTTGCTATTTCCTTTCGGCAATTCGTATATTGCCTTTTTGTCTTCTTTTTTAAAGGAAGCAGAGAGGATGTTTCCTTTAAAGTTTTGGAGGAGAGTAAAAAGACAGAATCTGAATTTAAAAACCGGTAGAGTATTTTGAATTTAGGTGTAAGGCATTTATTGATTTTCAATTGCTCATACGTGTTCTTTCATCTATCGCATTTAATTCGGAATCAAAGAATCATTTTTTAAAATAAAACAAAAAAAACTTTATTTTAAATAGAGGAATTAAACTAGTGAACACATGACAGAATTTTTTTCAAAACATGCTGATTTAATTGGTGTTTTATTTATGCCATTAACCTATGGATTTGTTGGTTGGTTTACAAATTGGGTCGCGCTTAAAATGACTTTTTATCCTATCAAATTTTGGGGAATCCCTCCTTATCTAGGTTGGCAGGGAATCATTCCAAGAAAAGCACACAAAATGGCAAACCGTGCTGTGGACGTAATCACAGGTCGTTTGATCAAGATCGAAGAAATCTTTGATAAGGTCGACCCAGTCATGATAGAAAAGGAATTAAAACCAATGCTCAAGCCTGTCATTCGCGATTTAACAAAAGATATCGTAGATCAAATAAGACCTGGTCTTTGGCCTGCTATACCAGACTTAGTAAAAAATCAAATTTATGCAGAAACAGAAAAGCAGATTCCGGGTGCGATTAAAAGTATCATTATGGGGATTCGAAAGAATGTGTATCAATATTTCGACTTAAAAGGAATGGTTCTAAAAAGACTTTCAGGGGATAATGTTGTGTTAGTCGTTGAATTATTTCAGACAGTTGGTGGACCTGAATTTAGATTCATAGAATTGTCTGGTCTTTATTTTGGCTTTCTTTTAGGTTTAGTTCAGATTGGAATCTGGTTGGCATTTCCTGTTTGGTGGACTCTTCCCATTCAAGGAGTTATTGTAGGATATTTAACAAACTGGCTTGCTTTAGAAATGATCTTTCGACCATTTTATGAGAAGGATTATATTCTATTTAAATACCAAGGAATTTTTCTAAAACGACAAGCTGCCGTTGCAGAACAGTATTCAAAATTTGTTGCTACAAAGATACTCAATGCAAGAAATATATTAGAAGAAATTCTCTATGGTCGGGCAGCTGATGAGGTTTTTGCTCTGATAAAAAAAGCAGTTATACGATCTTTTGAAAATACATCCCAGTTAGCTCATCCAATTATTACAGTTACGATGGGATCTGAAAAATATTTAGAAATTAGAGAAGAAATTGTGAAAAGAATGAGCGAAGTGGCTCCAAAATCTATTGAGAAGATTGAAAAGTATGTTGAAAAGGCAACAGATATTGAGGAGACAATGGCAAGCAGAATGAAAGCATTGCCACCAGAAGAGTTTGAATCAATTCTGAGATCTGCATTTCAGGAAGATGAGTTATTGCTTATTATAATTGGTGCTGTTTTGGGTGCAATGGTAGGATTGGGTCAAGCCGTTTACATGATTGCATTTCCTGGATAAAAAATCTAATTTAAACTATATCCTTTTTAAAATTATTTATTTGCCTTTGGTGCTCTCATTGCTTTGCTAAAGAAATGAGAGCACCAAAAATTACAATAAGCTTTACTCCCATTGTCATTGAAAAATGGCTATGAGCTTTTAGAAGAGGAAAGAGAGGGCTTTTCACTCATCGCTTTTTCCTTTTTTTATTGAGTTAACCACAAGTCATTGATTTGAATAACTCATTCTTATTCCCTAAAAGGTTTAAAATCTCCATTGTTCTAGCCATCATTTAACAGCAGTTATTTATAAAGAGGATTCT
This sequence comes from Leptospiraceae bacterium, assembly GCA_035345875.1. Lineage (GTDB taxonomy): Bacteria > Spirochaetota > Leptospiria > Leptospirales > Leptospiraceae > UBA2033. The sequence goes on from DAORDH010000005.1 coordinate 57,552, forward strand.
TTCTTTTTAAGGAACGTTTAACGTAACCTTGACTCATATGTTTGTTTTTGAATCAAATGAATATGGTTTCGATTGTGATGGTTTCATTCTGGATCTTTTGAAAAGAGAATATTTTAAATTATTCTAAAAAACACCAAAGAAATACAAATCCTTCTGAATGAATCCATTTTAAACGGATGTTAAGGCGGTTAATCAAAGTAATCCACTCTAGAAATATTTGGTGCTATTCAATTTTTATCAATAACAGACATTGCGTAAAAAAGAGAATTAGATAAGTAGAAGAGTAGATTTAATTATATTACGATTTTCTAATGAATTAATAAATACAAGGGAATTGCTTCCGCTAAAGTAGTTGCTTGTCTTTCCTTTTTATGCATTTGTTTGAATGGAGAGTAAATAAAATATATTTTTTAGTAAAAATTGTCTTTTTGACTAGACTTTTTTTTGTAAAACTATTTTTTATGATACCAAGCGTAATCTTTCCGTTGAGCTTTCCTTTCCTATCTTCTGGAGTTAAGTCTTAACATTTGCTTAGTAGGCAAATCAAGAATAAAAAAACAAAAACAATTTGAGGATTCAATATGAACAAGAAAAAATGGGGTATAGGTGCTGTTTCCGTTTTAGGATTCGTCATCGTTTTTCATTTTGCTACACTCCCGCCGGCTCCTCCTGAGGTACCACCTGTTCCGGCTGAGATAAAAACTCCAGTAGTTCCAAAGCTGACAGCCTATGATGAACCGACTGGTAACGTTCCCGTTTCTGCAGAACCATTTCGATCTACAAATCGAAGTGTTTCGATTGCACATTTAGTTGAGAGAAACTTAGGAACAGGAGTTTATCAAGGAACACCTTACTGGAAGCAGAGAGCAGAATGGTTTGATAAAAATTTTTATGCTACGTTAGCCGCAAGAAAAGTCTGGCATGCAGGCACTTCACCAGATACTCATAAACGCGGTGGAAAAGTTACTTGGGATTATGAACCGATTCCTCAATATGAACCTCCTCCTTGTGATAAGCCACAACCAACAGGCTACGATGCAGAAGGTTGTCGTTATGTTATGGGTCTCTTTAAAGATGTAGAAGAAAAAGATCCAGCAAAAGCAAAGCAAATGAGAGAGCAAGCTCGTCGAGGTCGTGATGTTTGGTACAAAGGAACTTTTGGAAACCAAGATGAAAATTATCTTCTCCAATCTAGAATTGTTGGAAAGGAAAATATGTATTATCCTTGGCTAGACACTCGCACTCGTAAAGATCGATTTACCAAATGGGGTTTGATCAATGATCCAGATTGCGTAGAGGGAGATGCTTCTACAAACTGGTATGACAAGTGCCAAGATCCACATTCAACTGGAGTTCTCGGGTATAGAAAATACTATGCTGATCCAATCAAAGACAAAGAGGGGAAGGTTGTTTATGATCCTAGATCTGCCCCTTACAGTGCGGATGAAATCAAGCAAAATAAACGTTATGTGATTGGACATCCTTGTGTTCAGTGTCACGTTGGATTTGATCCAACCAATCCTCCCGAAAATCCAAATGAACCTAAATGGAGTAATCTAAGTGCTACCATTGGAAACCAACATATTAGACAACCATTGGCGTTTTTCCATGGTGTTCCAATGAGTCATCTAGCGAATCAAGCAGTTCTTGCTGGAAGACTTGGAACTATCGATACATCGTTAGTTGCTAATGACTGGCAGCACAATCCAGGAACCCAAAACAATATCATGGACTTTTTCAACAAGAGATTGTTTGATCATGAAATTAAAGATCCAGTGACTGGTAAAGTAAGCAAAGCTAAATCAAGACACGTATTAAAGGGCGGAGAGGATTCCGTTGGAGAACATCTAGCACTCATTCGTGTTTATGTAAATATTGGAATGTGTACAGAGGAATGTTGGACTCCAAACTTTCCATTCCCAGGTCAATTAATAGGAAGAGGAACAACACAATCCCCATTTAAAATTATGCAGTGTGCAAATCAATGCGATGCATGGAATTATGCAGATGCAAAAATGGATGACTTGGCAGCGTTCTTAATTACAGGCGGTCCAACATACTTAATGGCTGCTAAAGATAAAGATGGAAAAGATGGAAAAAGTTATATTGATACTTCCTTAGTTCCAAAAGGAAGAGAAATCTTTGCCAAAGAATGCGCTAGTTGCCATAGTTCAAAAGTTGCTCCTGAGAATGTTCGAAATGATAAAAATGCTCTGGCTAAATTTTATGAAGGTCACGTATTTGGAAAAGAAGATTATTGGGAATTGGAATTCACTGAAGCAAAACGAAAAGATCCAGAGTTTGTTGCAAAGTATTTAGTTAAAGATGAAAAAGGCAAACTTCGTCCAAAACAATTTGCTGAAAATGGGGTATTCGGTCAAGACTGGTTAGGAAATGATGAAAGAACTCTTCATACAATCGTTGGAACTAATATGTGTAGAGCTTTGCATGATAACCACAGTCAAGGTCACATTTGGGAAGAGTTTGCTTCTGAAACATATAGGAATAGTCCTTCGGCTGGAAGCGTTAAGCGTGTATTCAACCGTATGATTCCTTTACTAGGTGGAACTCAATTTGGAGAAAGAAAAATTGAAGGTGGTTCTGGGTATTACAGAAACATTTCTCTCTTATCTGTTTGGGCGACAGCTCCATTCCTTCATAATAATGCGGTAGGTTACATAGATGATCAAACTGCTCTTGACTATTCTGTAAAGGGTAGAATCAAACAATTTGAAATCGCATTTGATGAGCTAATGACATCAGATAATCCAAGTATTACTCCGCATAGACCACAAAGAATTACAACTGTTTCGGAAGATATGTATGTAACACCGAGAGAGGATGCTCAAGGATTCCCAAAAATTCCAGTTAAAAAAGGAACACCTGTAGCAAATCTACTTTCTCAAGATCCTCATCATCCTTTGTTTATGAAATGTGATGATCAGGTTGAAAATAAAGGACATCAATTTGGGGTTGATTTACCGGCAGCTGATAAAAAAGCTCTACGTGAATTCCTCAAGATGATGTAAGGTAGGTTACTCTTTGCTTTTTTCAAAACTTCCTAGAAAACAAAAATATTTTCTCGGAGTTGGTTCTCTGATTCTATTGTTGCTTGCTCTCTATTGGATGGCAGGCAGCAAAGGAGCAGGCCCAATTTCTGAATTAGCAAAGTCTGTTTCGAATAACGATCACTATCTTTCTAGCAAGGTAATTCCTGAATCTGATTTACCCCCAGAAGGGACACGATCGTTGTTCGATCATTTAATAGTTCAAAACGGTGGGATTGTTCCTTATCCATATAGCAAGTTAATTGCTATGTTGAAGGAATTAAACCCTGCTGGTGCTGAACCAATTAATCTCCTAATCCCAAACGGACGATCTCTTCTAAAGGGTCAGGCGGATAACGCTCACCCACGTATTGTATCCACTGCCGACTTTGAAACCGCAAATTCAGGGAATAATCTAGGTTTGAATCTAAGAGGCCAACTTTTCCTGGGATTTGTAGAAAATGGTCATGAAATTGAAGTGATCAGCTATAATGAGGCTGCGGGTAGATTTGAATTTCAATTAGTGCAAGATTATTGCCAGGACTGTTCGCCAAGACTTGTTTATGCAAGAAGAGCTATCTGTTCTACTTGTCATCAAGGAGGCACTCCTATATTTTCTCAAAGACCTTGGAACGAGACAAATGGACAACCGGCGACTGCAAACGCAATTGCGGAAGCACGTAAAAGTAGTGAGCCTTACGAGACTGTTCCAATCCAACAACCACTCTCTTTTCCAGAAAGATTTGATCAATTGACAGATGTTGGTAATTTTTATTATGCCACACAACGTTTATGGCTAGATGCTTGTGGTGAAAAGGGAAATGAGTGTCGTAGAAAAATGCTATCTTTAGCATTTAGATATTTAGATAATGCTGGTGGCTTTAATACAAAAAGCTCTGAAGCAAATGAATTACGTAAATACCAAGAGGAAGTTTTTAAAGTTTCGGATATCCCTTTGCGAGATCCAAAAGATTATAATTATACAGCACTTCCCATTGCTTTACAGGGTAAGCCGGAAGCAAAAAAAGGAATCCTAGTTCCAGAATCAGATTTGGCTAACCGAGATCCGATAGGCGAAAGACAAGGACTCAAAGGTTGGCTTAAATCTCTATTTACACGCGATATAAAATTTGGAGAAGGAGCAAAAGACAATGAAGATCTCAGTTCTTTTGATAAATTACCACCTCTTCCAAAGGAGCTTGACCCACTGACTATTCGCGCACCAAAACAAATTGTTGGACCGCAAGATATTGATGGCGTGTATGGGTTAGCAAGTTTTTTCACAGAGTCTGACGTGAAATTAGTAAGTTCTATGAATGGATATAGCATTGAAAGAATTGTAGATAAGATTCAAAAGCTTCCTGCAGAAATTTTTGATCCAAAGCCATTCTCTAGAATTTTAATTATGCAAGCACTTGTAGGAAAAAAAGATTATTGTTGTTTAAATACAAACGATATGTCACCACCTGTTGTTTCAGGAGGACCACCCCTTGAAATAAAAAATCATCCAGAGTTACAAGCATTCGCAGATAATTGTTTTTCCTGTCATCGAGGCAACCCTGCTGCTCGTCTAAACTTTATGTCGGGAGCAACAGAAGAGGAAGTTCTTGAGAAAATAAAAGCCAAGAAAGAAATTCGAGATGCACTTGATTGGGAAAGATATGAGGGGACTGATAAGTCTAGTAAACTTATGCCACCTCGAAATTCAGCACAATATCGTAGATTAACAGAAGCCGGAGAAGCTGGTAAAAAAGCAATTCAGCAAATGCGAGATACAGTTCCTGGATTTTTTAACTTTTAATAAGTAGGAGATTAAAATGCGTTTAAACCATTTCGCGATTCTATCTGTATTTTTAATTCAGATAATTACTATAGAAGCAAAACCTATTTTTGCAAGATACTACAAACAACAATATGGTTACATGCCATCATGCCATGCTTGTCATTCTGATGGTGGTGGGAGTCCTCTTAATAATTTCGGAAAGGCTTTTAAGGATGGGGGAAGTAATCTAGCTGCCTTTGGTAAAATTGCAGCGCAAGATAGTGACGGAGATGGAACTGCAAACGAGGCAGAAGCAAAAGCTAAATCAAATCCAGGTAGCAAAAACTCTTTACCTGGAAAAGCAGGGAACTGGCTCGAAACATCTAGTTTGATTCCAAAAGAAGTGCAAGCAGCATTTTCTAATATTCAAACATGGCAATTGAGAGATGCGGTTTTGACTTCTAATGATATAGAAGCAGCTAAGAAAATGGGGGGAAATCTAAGTGCCTCCGATGAGAATACAATTTATATTCCATTAGAAAATCAATATCCTGTTGGAACTGCAATTATATTCCCTGTTACATTTCAAGCTAAGACATTTTATCTTTTATTAACCACAGACAAACAATTAAAAATTAAACAAGTGCAAGTCTTAGATGCGCGGGAAGTCCCTGCAGCAAAAAATAGTAAAGTCTATTCTACTTTTACAGGTCAACAAGCACAGTCTCTACCAAGCAAGAATGGCGAGAGTTTAGATGATGTGATTTCGAATACTGTTAAAAATGCAGGAATTTTATTGTATGTTAGATTAAGAGGAGCCTGATAGATGATTCGTAAGTTTCTTTTAGTTTTCCTTACTCTTCTGTTTCTACTAACGTTTACATTGATTGCTCAACAGACAGAAGAATTTAAATTTGGTGATACTCCAGTCTCTGCGGAAGAAACAATTAAAGTAGATGCTCCTAAGCCTGCTTGGATGACTATTGGTGGACCTATAGCACTTTTAGTATTCTTTTTTGGATTGATTTTTACTGTTTTTAAAATGTTACCATATAGAGAAACTCCATTACGTTTTGACTTGCATGATTTACCAATCGCCGCGCAAAGAGGGATTGGTATGGCTGTAATTATGTTTGGAATTTCTTTTTCGTTTGGAGCATTTGAAGCTAGGTATCAGATTGGTCTTCATGGAGATGCCCAAACTTATTTTCATGAAATGGGGCTTGGGAAGTTAATCGCCATTACCCACGCACATTTAATTGGTTTTACAACTAGTTTTTTTATCATCGGAATTCCGTTTTCTCTTCACTTTAATCGGTTAAAAATTTATCAACTTATCTTTCCATTGGGTCTTGCCGCTTCTCTCACGGATATTATTTCTTGGTGGGGGCTAAAGTTTGTAAGTCCTTACTTTGAATATATTACATGGTGGTGTGGTTTTGTATTTACAGTATGTTATATCTGGATGTTAATTGGTTTGGTTCGTATTATTTTTTTCCCGAATATTCATTGGTTTCCTGATTATATCAATGATGAAAAATTGAGAAAACAAAAAGAAGAAAATTCTAAGAACTAGAAACAATATTATTAAATGAAATCTATTTCAGGTAAGTAAAATGACCGCAGAACAAACGAAGGATTTAAAATTAGCAGTATTAATTGATGCGGATAACGTTCCCTATTCAAATGTAAAAGGTATGTTAGAAGAAGTCGCAAAGTATGGGACACCAACCTTTAAAAGGATTTATGGAGATTGGACTAAGCCAACGCTATCCGGTTGGAAGAATGTTTTGCTTGAAAATGCAATTACACCTGTTCAACAATACAGTTATACGACAGGAAAGAATTCTTCTGATTCAGCTCTTATCATAGATGCAATGGATATCCTCTACACAGGTGGTGTAGACGGTTTTTGTATCGTTTCAAGTGATAGTGATTTTACAAGATTAGCTACTCGTCTAAGAGAAGCCGGTATGAAAGTCATTGGGATTGGAGAGAAAAAAACTCCAGCTCCATTTATTGCTTCTTGTAATAAGTTTATTTATATAGAAATATTACATAAAGAAAATAAATATGCAGCTAAAGTGAAATCAGCCAATAAAGGAAATGTAAAAAAAGAAATTGAAGTAGTCGCGAAAATTGATGACGATCTTATTCAGATGATTTCCGAAAGTATCAATGACATCGCAGAAGACGAGGATGGCTGGGTTTTCTTAGGAGTGTTAGGAAGTTTAATCTTAAAAAAGCAACCCGACTTCGATCCAAGAAACTATGGACATAAAAAACTTTTAGATATCATTAAAACAATTCCTTCTATCGAAATTGATAACCGTCCGACAGGTAAAAATAATATTTCTCATTTCTATGTAAGAACGAAATAGTTTTTGCCTGAAGAGTAAAAATATCGAATGAATAAAAAAGATTCAATACTTATAACAGTCTTTTCAGTATTGAATCGAAGATGATCAAGGGGCAAACACTCTATTATCCTTAATTATATCATATTTACTCTTTGATTCTTTGCGGATGATCCTTTAGGAGAAAAAATTACTAATAGTCAAGATCCAAGAATTTAACTGCTGAGTCTTTAAATTGATTCATACTTCGTTCTGGAATCGCTTCAATGCTATTCAAGCTTTTCTTGTTTAACTGAATTCAACTCCTGCAAAAATAGTTTTTTAAGTTGATTTTCTTTTTCTCTATAGAATAAAATTTGTTGATAGGCTGACTCTAGTTCGATACTTGATCTTATTATTTCTTTAATCAGAATTATTTTAATATCTTTATTTTTTATCAGATGCGAGTCAAGCTAGCTTGCAACAAATAAAAGTTGGATAGCTGTATCATAGAGTTTCACATTACTCATTTCTAGGATTCCTTCTTCTATACTAAAAACACTTTCGTCTTTAATTTCCAAAGCAGAGTCAGAAGTATTTAAGAAAATTATTTCATTTAGCCTATACTCTATAATTGCTGAATCCAAAGAGTATAGCTTTCATTTATTATGTTTGTATCTAGCCCTGCATCAACGGAAATAAAAATATCAATATTCTTTCTTACCTCCAAACTTGAAGTTCCGGTAAGCAAACGAATGCGATCGAAAAATTTACAATTTGTCTCAGACACTAATTCTAAATTTTTATCCAATCTGAAATTTCCATTCCGAGTGCAATAGACTCGCCCATCCTCTTTTTGCATTTTAAAAAAAACTTTCCCTAAGACTTCTAAATTGAGTTAGGAATGAGTGACTCTTAATGATCCCTGTGCTTTGTTTAATTTCTTATTTACCATTAAACTGCCAAAATTGCTTTTATATCCGAATGTTTTTTCATTTCTTAAATCTTCCAATCATAGTTTATACTCATCTATTCGTTCGATTTCTTTTGACTGAATTGTATTGAAATGTAATATAAAAATTAGAAGTAATGGTTTGAATTTTCCTTTCTCCATTTTGCTCACATTTATAAAGATTTCTTTAAGAAACGATGAGTATTTTGTTTTTTTCGATTCAGAAGAAATAAATTTATGAAATGTAAAAATGAAGATTTAATTTTTCCAAGATTATAAATGAATCAATCTTACACTAGATTAGAATCAAAAACATATCATAAAATTTCTAATTGCCTTTCGCTTCATGATAAGTAATTAAAGGGAAATTACCGTTATCTTCTAGATAACTAGGAATAATACTTTGTGCATATAAATTAACTAGAATCAAATGGGTGACATTACCTAATCGGATACTAAGAATCGCTTTACAGAAAATTATTTTTCTTATTCTTTCTGATTTTTCAAAAATTTCATGAGTGATTTCCGTATTTGATATTTTTTTAGAGAAATTCAATTTACAAATTCGTCCAAACATTTAGTTTGCGTTTATGAGTGAATTAAAATCTGACTACGTTCTACACCCTTGGCACGGGATATCTCCCGGTAAGAAAGTTCCTGATGAAGTGGATGCATTTATTGAAATGATTCCTACTGACACAGTGAAATATGAAGTGGATAAACAATCTGGATATATTCGTCTGGATCGTCCACAGAAGTATTCGAACCATTGTCCATCTTTGTATGGTTTTATTCCACAAACCTATTGCGGTGAAAAGATTGCAAAGTTTTGTATGGATAAGACTGGAAGAAAGGATATTGAAGGAGATGGCGATCCTTTAGATATTTGTGTGCTAACGTCAAGCGCTATTACTCATGGAAATATTCTTCTAAGTGTAGTGCCAATTGGTGGCATGAGAATGATTGATAAAAATGAAGCAGACGACAAAATTATCGCGATTTTGAAAGGAGATACGATTTTTGGTCATATGCAAGACATTCATCATTGTCCTGCTGATTTGATTAATAAGTTAAAGCATTACTTTTTAACATATAAAGTTATGCCAGATCAGAGTGATCCTCCTTCTGTCGAAATCACTGGAGTTTATGGTGCACAAGAAGCAAAACAAATTATTCAAACATCTTTACAGGACTATAAAAATAAATTTTCTGTATAGTTTCACTTCTATACTAATTCTATTTTTATATAGTTTAGTAAGCATTTTTCCGCAAGCGGCTAAGAGCAGTTTACCTGCAAAGCAGGCACCGATTGCGGAAAAAAAAATTTCTAAGGAAGAACCAAAGAAGAATATTTTTCAAAATGAAGATATTTTTTCTCAAAGTGATAGTTATTCCTATGAACTAGAAAAGAAAATACAAACTTGGAAATTAGAAGAAATTGAAACCTATGCAGTTTCAAATAATCCTCTATATTTAGCAGAGAAGCAAAACATTGGAATGGCTCGAGGAGATTTAATTACCTCTGCTTTGTATAGAAACCCAGTATTGTCCTATCAGCAACAATTCATTCCTTTAAATGTGACAGAGAGTTTTACAAGCCATGGACCTAGTGTAGGAACTAACGGCGTTGCCTATCAGAATTACAGACAAAATCTTCCGGGTGGAGTCGGTGGACCACAGGAGTTGGCTCCAAGTGTATCCTGGGAATATGATTTTGGTATTATACGAAATCAAAAAATGAAAGTGGCAACACAACAATTCCAAGGGCAGATTGCACAATTTGCTGACTTTGATAGAATGTTTCGATTGAGACTTAGACAAAATTATTGGCTTCATCTCTACTTAACGGAATTAATTAATTTTCAAAAAGAATTCTATGAGAATTACCAAGACTTATTGGATCTAAATCGATTTAGAGCAGAGAAGGGAGATATTGCATTATTAGAATATGATCGTCTAGAACTTGAAAGAATTCGAATTGAAAGAGATTACAAAGATGCAGATATTTTAAGAGCTCAAATTGCAAAAGAGTTAAGGTTACTCATTGGAGTTGCCCCCTCCAATCAAATTTTGAATTTTCGAGGCAAGTTACAATTCAATACTACACAAGAACTTGGGATTAATCTTTCTGATTTTAACATTGAAGATAGACCAGATTTACAAGCGCTCAAATCAAAAGCCATTCAGAATAAGTTAACCATTGATCTAAGAAAGAAAGAAGGTTATACTTCCTATTTAAATTTTGGAGGAGAAGTTCGATTAAAGGGAAATGAGCAATACGCCGGTGTGTATGCAAGTATCCCATTAAAAGTTTTTGATCGAAATCAAGGGGAAATTTTAAAAGCAGAAGAAAATTACAAAAAGAGTCAATTAGAAGTCGAGTATAAGCGTAAGCAGATTTACTCAGAGATCAGAGCTGCTTTGCGTGAAGTAATCGCTAGAGAAGAACTTCTATTAAACTACCGCGAAATTAAATTATTAGATAAAAACAAAGATGTTCAAGAGAAATATCGATTAGCGTATATTCGTGGAGCTTCCAATCTAGTTACATTTCTAGAAGCGGAGAAAAATTATTTTACTGTTTTAAAGGGTTATTTTGAACAATTATATCTTTATTATAATTCAATTGAGGTTTTTAGAGCAGCAATAGGAAAGTTAGGTAATATAAATGAATAAGTTATTCTTCGAATTTGCAAAAAATTTAAATAAGTATTGGTATGTAGTAATTGTTTTACTTGGAGTGGGTGGATATTTAATTTTTCAAAAATTCAAATCTAAACCTAAGAAAGCAGAAACGGCACAAACTCAAACACAAAAAGAAAAAAGAATCTATATCTCAAAGGATATTTTAAAGAACCATAGTTTAGAGTATGTTCATTTAAGAGAAAGAAGTCGTGATGAAGAAATAACGTTACCCGGAAAGGTTTCGTATGATTTAGAAAATCTTGCAAATGTAGGTTCTCGAGTCACCGGAAGAATTGTTGCAGTGTATGTCAAAGAGGGAGATCATGTGCGACAAGGTAGTAAGCTTGCATCTATTTCATCCGTAGAATTGAGTAATGCGCAATCAACCTATTTAAAAGCAAGAGTAAAGTTAGAGGCTTTGAAAGTTCAAGCTCAAAGAGCAAATGAATTAATGGACAAAAAAATCATTTCATCTAGAGAATTCGAAATTGCAAATATGGAATATAAAACAGTTAAAACAGAAATGGAAACAAGTTATAACACACTTGAAATTTTTGGTTTGACTAGGGCTGAGATAGAAAGCCTTGAATCCTCTAACAATAGGCAACAATATTTGGTTATTCGAAGTCCTATCAATGGAACTGTTACTGATAGAAAAGCGGTAAATGGTCAGGCAGTTAATATTGATGAAAACTTATTTGTTGTTGCAGATCTTCGAAAGCTTTGGGTTCTTTTAGATGTTTATGAAAAAGATTTGAATTCAGTTAAGATTGGAGCTGAAGCAACAATTAAAACGTTAGGTGACAAACAAGAAGTAGTAAAGGCTTATGTTGCTCATGTGAGTGAGGTTATTGATCAAATTAAGCATACTGCCGAGATACGTTTAGAGGTAGACAACGCCGAGTCCAAGTTAAAACCAGGACAAACAATTAGTGCAACAGTGAAAGATTTATCCTCCGCTGCCAAAGCTCGTAAAATTCAAGTGGTTCCATCCGAAGCAGTTCATAAAATAGAAGGAAAAACAATAGTATTTGCAGCGAATGACGATGGTTCCTTTGAAGTGTTAGATGTCACTACGGGTGATACAATTGACGATGATATTGAAATCAAATCTGGTATTCCTCAGAATAAAAATATAGTCAGCACTGGTTCCTTTGTATTAAAGAGTGAGTATTTAAAATGATTGAAGCTCTAATCAGTTTTTCTATTAAGAAAAGATTTCCTGTCATCATAATAACTTTAATAATTTCTCTCATTGGTTTATACAATGCGATTCATCTTTCTGTAGATGCAGTGCCTGATGTTACTAACGTTCAAGTATCGGTTGTTACTCCTTCACCAGGCTTGTCTCCGATTGAGGTGGAACAATTAATAACTTATCCTGTTGAAATAGCCATGACAGGTCTACCAAATGTGGAAGAAATTCGATCTATTTCCAGAACGGGTGTAAGTAGTGTTACTATCGTATTTAAGGATCATGTAAATATTTGGTTTGCTCGTCAGTTAGTAAATGAAAGATTAAAAGACTTAGAAGATGATATCCCACCTGGTTATGGTATTCCTGGTCTATCTCCTGTAGCAACTGGTCTTGGGGATATATATGAATTTGTTCTAACTTCAGATCGACATTCTCCAATGGATCTTAGAACGTATATGGATTGGGATCTTTCTTTAAAATTAAAATCTTTGCCTGGAGTGATTGATGTCAATACAATTGGGGGAGATGTAAAACAGTATCAGATTTTAATTGATCCACGTCGACTAACGGCTCATAATATAACATTTTCTGCATTGCTAGATAGATTACAAGAAGTGAACCGAAACGCCGGTGGTGGATATGTAATGAAGGGAAATGAGCAATTTGTAATCAGAGGAGAAGGGCAGTTTAAAAGTGTAGAAGAATTAGAGAATACTGCAATTCAAACGGATAAAGATGGAACCCCTCTTTTACTCGGAAATATTGCCACAATTAAAGTAGGACCTTCGATTCGTTTCGGGCTTATTACAAAAAGTGGGGCTACTAACGGAGAAGTTGTTGGTGGAACAGTAATGATGCTCATTGGAGAAAATTCAAGAGAAGTGGTTCAGGTGATCAAAAAGCGAGTAGAAGAATTAAAAAACGATCTACCTGAAGGGATGAAAATTGAACCTTTCTATGATCGATCCGAATTTATTAACCGCGCTCTCAAAACAGTTTTTATTAACTTAGCAGAAGGAGCGATTCTTGTATTTATTGCGCTTATCGTTTCTTTAGGGACTGTAAAAGGAGGTGCGCTTGTTGCTCTAGCAATTCCAATTTCTATGTTAATTGCCGTAATTTTTATGAGGCAAATTGGAGTAGTTGGGAATTTAATGAGTTTAGGAGCACTTGACTTTGGACTCTTAGTGGATGGTCCTATTGTAATGCTTGAGTCCGTAATGGCAGGATTCATTGCTAAAAGATCTATGTTTCCTGATACCCTTGATGAAGCAGAAAAACGAATTCGTTCCGTGGAGTTAATACAAACTAGCTGTATACGAGTTGCTCGAGCGGCAGCCTTTTCTGTGGCAATTATCATGCTCGTCTATTTGCCTCTTATGGTATTAGAAGGAGTGGAAGGAAGGATGTTTCGTCCAATGGCTATTACTGTTGCACTAGCGTTAGCCGCTGCTCTTTTATTTTCTTTAACAACTTTCCCTGCGGCAGTTTCTTATTTATTTGAAAATCCTGAATTCCATCATAGTCATTATTGGGATGTAATTGAGGAAAAATATAAAATATTTTTGGACTATGGCTTAACAAAGAGAAAGCAAGTCGTTATAACTTCACTTGCTCTATTTATTTTTTCATTAGTAGCAGGTATGACATTAGGAGCAGAATTTTTACCTCGTATTGATGAAGGAGAGTTAAATATCGACGTTAAGCGATTGCCCTCTACATCGATAAATCACTCCCGCGATTTGAACCGCGAAATCGAAAATGTTCTAATGCAATTTCCTGAGGTAACTAGCGTTGTATCTAAAACAGGTAGGGGGGAATCTGCAGCCGAACCTGTTGGAACAGACGAAGGGGAGTTAATGGTTAAACTCAAAGACAAAAAAGAATGGGTTACTGCCAAAGACAGGGAATCTTTAATGAGTTTGATGAAAGATAAGATTCTAAAAACAGTGCCGTCTAGTTATATTAGTATGTCTCAACCAATTGAAAATAGAGTGAATGCACTACTTGCTGGATCAAAAGCGGATATCGTTATCAAAGTATATGGTGATAATTTAGAACAGCTTAAGAGTATTGGGGATACGATAGCCGATATATTAGAGAATATTGAAGGCACTGGTGATTTGCGTGTGCAACGTGTTTTAGGACTTCCTTTACTCGAGATAAAAGCGAACAGAGCTAAAATGGCGCGGTATGGAGTGACCGCAAATGAAATGCTAGACATAGTAGAAACCTTGCAAATTGGTCGAAATGCTGGTAAGGTTTTTGAAGAAGGTCTGAAGCGCTTTGATTTAGTTGTCAAATTAGACGTATCGTTTAAAGAATTAGAATTTGTAAAAAGTGTTCCGATCATGACAACTTTTGGGAATACTGTTCCTCTGGGACAAGTTGCCGATATCACAATCAAAGAGGGACCTGCATCGATTACAAGAGAATCTCTCAAAAGAAGATTATTCGTTGAGGTAAATATTCGGGGAAGAGATTTGGTGAGTTATATCAATGAAGCAAAAGAAAAAACTGCCAAAGTGATTGAGGACTTGCCAGATGGATATTATGTGCAATGGGGTGGTCAGTTTGAAAACTTTACAAGAGCTAAAAATAGGCTGATGCTTGTGGTTCCAATTGCAATGGTAATTATTTTTTCTATGTTAGTGGCTGCGTTTGGAAGCGTTCGTTATGCGATCGGAGTTTTTCTAATTGTTCCTCTTGCTGTTTCGGGTGGAATATTAAGTTTAGTTTTTAGAGGACTTCCATTTAGTATTCCTGCTGGTGTTGGTTTTATCGCTGTTAGCGGAATAGCAGTGTTAAACGGGGTTGTTTATGCTTCTGTTTTACGAGAACAACTAGAAGCAGGTTTGAGGCTATCGGAAGCAGTTGTAAAGGCATCGATATTATCTCTTCGACCAATTATGACAACAGAAAGTATTGCCGCTATTGGTTTTATTCCAATGGCAATATCAACTAACGCTGGTGCGGAAGTGCAGCGCCCTCTGGCTACAGTTGTGATTGGAGGAGTATTAGTTGCGACCTTGTTATCTAGATTATTGCTTCCTATAGCTATGGAGTTTTTACTTAAAAACACGAATGACGAAGAACCACTTTGGGATTCTGAGAATAAATCCCTGGAAGAGTCTATTGCAATTGCCAAGGAAGATTCCGTTTAAATTTTAGTTGTATTATTTAAATAGCTAGAAATCTATTTGAAAAGAGACTCTAAGATTTACATGGAACCTATAACAAAAACCAATTTAGCATCTTTTAAAACATTTCGTGAGAATGAAAGTTTGATTCTCCAAATCGATGGAAACTTAAATATAAGTTCTACTCCTGAGATTTGGAGAGAGACAAATAAACTTTTAGAAGAAACAAGCTTTAATAAATTAATCATTGAGGCTAATGGCATACAAAATTGTGAAGGTGTTGGTATTTCTTTATTATTTAATTATAAACGGATTGCAAATCATAAGAAAAAAGAATTTGAAATCAGAGGATTAAATAAAAAATTTGAAAGCCTCCTGAATTTATTTACACATGAAAAGGAAGCCAAGCAACTTGTTAATTTTTATGACAACTGGGGAACGACAGAGCGAATTGGATTTCATACTGTTCTGATTTGGGAAGAAGTTAAAGATATAATCATCTTTATTGGGGAGTGTTCTGTTTTATTATTTCGATCCTTAAAGAATCCTAAGAAAATCAAATGGTTTGATGTTTTTAAAATTTCAGAAACTTCTGGTGTGAATGCTTTATCAATTATTATTTTGATAGGATTTTTGTTAGGACTAATCATGTCTTTTCAATCTGCAATTCCAATGCAGAGATTTGGTGCGGAAATCTTTGTGGCAAATTTAGTCTCTATGTCTTTGTTTCGAGAATTGGGTCCTCTTATGACCGCTGTAATCATTGCAGGAAGAACTGCTTCCTCTTTTGCTGCCGAAATTGGAACTATGAAAGTCAGCGAAGAGATAGATGCTATTAAAACAATGGGTTTAAGTCCTCTTGAGTTTTTAGTTATCCCTAGACTCATTGCAGCGATTATCATAAGTCCTATGTTAACAACGTTTTTTAATCTTGCAGGTTTAATTGGGAGTGCGGTTGTAATGATGTCTTTTCAATATCCATTTATTACTTTTGTAAATCAAGTTTTGTCTGCTGTAAAAAATCTAGATATGCTTGGTGGACTCTTTAAAGCCACTGTTTTTGGGTCTGTCATTGCTGCGATTGGTTGCTACCATGGATTGAATACTAGCACAGGGGCAAGCTCTGTTGGAGAAGCAACAACTAGATCGGTTGTGAATGGAATCATTTCTATCGCAATTCTAGATGGAATTTTCTCGGTACTATTTTATTATCTCGGTATATAAATTTATTGACTAATCGAATTACATCGATGTTAAATTGAAGAAAATCTATGAATACAGAATCCAATTCCCCAATCATTCAAGTAAAAGATTTTACAGCAGTAATGGGTGAGGATGTGATTATTGATAATATTAGCTTCGATGTTTGGTCAGGAGAAATTTTTGTAATCTTAGGTGGTTCGGGATGTGGTAAGAGCACTCTTTTAAAACACATGATTGGTCTCATTGAACCTGCAACTGGTGATATACAAATTGAAGGACAAAGTATTGTAAACGCAACCGAAGAGGAAAAAAAGAAAATTCAAAACAGAATAGGAGTCATGTATCAACAAGGTGCACTGTTTGGATCAATGAATCTTATCGAAAACGTTAGTCTTCCTTTAAATGAGTTTACTAATTTTTCTCCGGAGGCAATTCATTTAATTGCACAAATGAAACTCCAAATGGTAGGGTTAGATAAATATTCCAAACATATGCCTTCAGAAATAAGTGGGGGAATGAAGAAGAGAGCGGCTATCGCACGTGCGATGGCTCTAGATCCGAAAATAATTTTTTTAGATGAACCTTCTGCTGGTCTAGATCCAATTACATCAGCTGAGTTAGATCATCTAATCAAAAAATTATCTAGAGATTTTAATATTACATTTGTTGTTGTGACTCACGAACTAGAGAGTATTTATTCGATTGCGGATAGAGTTATCATGTTAGATAAAAGAGTAAAAAAAATTGTAGCAATGGGAGAACCGGCTTATTTAAGAGATAATAGTGAGAATCCCTGGGTGCGCCAGTTTTTCAAAAGGGAAATTAATAAGGTCTGATTAGAGGAAAAAGATTATGAGACAAAAAGCAAATTATTTTAGAATTGGTATGTTTGTAATAGCAAGTTTGGCAATCGTTTCTCTATTTATCATCATACTTGGCGCTGGAAATCTTTTTCAGAAGAAATTGATTTTAGAAACCTATTTTGATGAATCTATTCAGGGGTTAGATATAGGGTCTATTGTAAAATTTAGAGGTGTGAAAGTTGGAACTGTAAAGGAAATTACCTTTGTGCAAGATAAGTATCGATTAGATCCAGATAATCCAAACTTTTCACAAGGACGTTATGTATTGGTGAAGATGGCTGTTAAGAATTTTTTTAATGTTAACTCTAAAGCAGAAATAGACCCAATCGTGAAGCATATGATAGAAAATGGACTCCGAGTTAAATTAACATCGCAAGGACTCACGGGAACATCTTATTTAGAAATCGACTATTTAAACAAGGATTCAAATGAACCACTTGCGATTAGTTGGGAACCTACCGATGTTTATGTTCCCTCTACTAAAAGCACTATCACAAAAATCGGGGCATCTATGGACGAATTTTTAAAGAAATTGGATGCAGCGGATATTGAGAATATGGCAAAGAATCTAAATACGTTAGTTGTTACTTTGGATACATCTCTAAAGGAAGCAAATATTGGGGAGATGTCTAACAACATAAATGGACTTTTGTCTGAACTGCGACAATCAAATAAAGAGTTAAAAAAGATTGTAGAGAATCCTAAGATGCAGGATTTACCTTCAAAATTGAATGATTCACTTACATTAATGTCTCAAAGTATGAATAAATTAAATAATATGTTGAGTAATAATAATAAGGATATTTCTGTTGCGGTTGAAAATTTTAGAATTGTAACGGAAGACTTAAGAGAAGTTAGTAATAATGCCAAAAAATATCCATCCATGTTACTATTTGGCGAAGCACCAAAATCATCTGAAATAGGTAAAAAATGAAGTTAATTCTTGTTATCCTCTCTATATTTTTAATGTTTATTGGGTGTTTGAGTATTTCCAAAGAAGCACCTAAAAAAAGATTTTTCACAATTGAAGCAGACTTGACAAAAATTAAAAAAGCTCCTAGCAAATTTAATAAGATAAAAGTTAATAAATTGAAAATAAATTCTAGTTATGAAGGAAAAGAATTTATCTACAGAAAAGATTTAGATTTTGAAAGTGATTATTATAACCAATTTTTAACTTCTCCATCTACAAACATTACAGAACAGGTAATCTCTTGGATAAATGAAAGCAAGTTATCTGAAGTTGTTGTAAATCGGATTAGTAGTTCTGACTCTAATTTATCTTTAGAAGGAAATATAAATTTGCTCTATGCGGATTTTTCAGCAAACAAAGTAACCTCTATTATTGAAATAGAGTTTTATTTTGTAGATAACGCAAAAGATCAGATTATATTTAAAAAGTTATACAATAAGAAAATCTCAATCTCAGATAAAGATCCTGTCTCTATTCTACGAGGTTGGAATCAAGGCCTATCAGAAATACTAAGTAGTTTAGAGACAGACCTAAGAGCTATTACTTTAGAGAAATAGCTCGATACTTTTGTATCCACCAGTGACATTGAATACTTTTTTGATTCCAGATTGGAGCAGAATTCGGGTTGCAAGATGACCTCTAAAACCAACTTGACAATGAACATAAATAGTTTGTTCCTTTGGTATTTCATTTAATCTAGAACGCAATTCATGTAATGGAATATTGATTGCTCCTTTTACATTTCCGTTCTGGTATTCAATTGGGTTTCTCACATCGATAATGTAAAGATTAGGATTTGCTTTATACAGATTCATAAAATCTGCAGCTGTGATAATTGGACTAAATCCTTCAATTTGATTGGAAGCAACAAATGCAGCCATATTTACAGGATCATTTGCGGATGAGAAGGGAGGTGCATAGCATAAATCCAACTCCTCTAAATCATCTATCGTGAGTCCACCTGCAATAGCTGTTGCAATCACATCCACTCTTTTTTCGACCCCTTCTTCTCCAAATGCCTGTGCTCCTAAAATCTTTCCAGTTTCCATATGAAACGTTAGTTTCAGAGTAAGCTGTTTTGAGCCAGGATAATAGCCAGCATGATGGTTTGGGTGAACTGTAACAGAAGATGCTAATATATTTCTGCTTTGCTTTTCTGTAAGACCTGTCATTGCAAAAGTTTTATGAAAGATTTTTACAACAGATGATCCAATCGCTCCCGTATATTTTTTATTTTCGCCACAAGCGTTTGCTCCTGCAATTCTTCCTTGTCTATTTGCAGGTCCTGCAAGTGGAATTCGAGTTTTTTCTCCTGTGATACGATTTGTAATCTCTGCCATATCCCCTACAACATAAATATCAGGATCGGACGATTGCATATACTCATTCACAATCACTCCATTTGTCTTGCCAATTTCTAAGCCAGCTTCTTTCGCAATTTCTAATTCAGGTCTTACTCCGACTGAAAAGAGGATCATGTCTGCTGGAATTTTTGTCTTACTTTCTAAAATTAATTTCTTTTCGTTTGGATCATAATCTACAGCTGAATCTGAATGAATCACATTTACATTCTTTTCTTTTAAAGATCTTTCAATCATTTCGCCAAATTCAGAATCTGCTAAAGGCATAACGTGAATATACTTTTCTACTAACGTTACACTGAGCCCTCTTTCTACAAGGGCTTCGGTCATCTCTAAGCCAATAAAACCACCACCTACAACGACTGCTGTTTTTGGAGATTCTGAATCTATATAATTGTGAATACTATCCATGTCATCGATTGTTCTTAAGGAAAAAGAATTTTTGGGAGAAAGATTAGGAATTGGTGGGAGAATTGGATTGGCACCTTGAGATAAGATCAGCTTATCATATTTTATCTCTTCCTCTCCTGATTCAGTTTTTACTATTACAACTTTTCTGTTGCGATCAATCTTTTTGGCTTCAGTCTTTAATTTTACTAAGATATTATATCGAGTAAAAAAACTTTCAGGGGTTTGTAGAATTAGATTACTACGTTTTTTGATTTCACCAGAGATATAATAAGGAAGACCACAATTTGCAAACGAGATATAGTTTCCTCTTTCTAAAATAGTAATTTCTGCAGATTCATCTGATCTTCTTGCTCTTGCTGCTGCAGTCGCTCCACCTGCAACTCCACCGATAATAACAATTTTTCTACTCATTTTATTTCTCCTGAATCTATACTATACCCTATAGGGTATATGGCAACCATTTTTTTATTAAGTCTAGTATGTTTTATACATACTCAATACTTGAATAAAACTTTTAAAAATGTAAATGACTTTTTAAATTGAGATACAATTCTGACTGTTAAAAAACATAGGCTGGTTTGACTCTTGAAATATTTTATATTGGCACTACTTACATTTATTCTTCTTGACTGTGATAAAAACAGAAAGGAAGCTCCTTCCTCTGACCGAAAGGAATTTTTTCAAATTAAGGATTATGATGATTTGCCTGTTAAAAGGGGACTTTATGCAGATCATTATCCTACATCGAATGAGCGCAGAATTGATTTTTTTATGAAGCCAATCGAATCAATCGGAGGCTGTTATATTGGTGTTGGAACAGATCAAAATTTAAGCTTTATTGCAAAAGCAAAATCTGAGTTTGCATGGTTAATGGATTTTGATCCAGTAATTGTTCGTGTTAATAAAATTCATATTTTATTTTTACAAATAGCTCCTACTTATTCTGATTTTAAAAATCTTTGGTTGAGAAAAAATAAAAAAGAATCTTATCTTTTGGTTGTAAAACATTTTGAAAAGGAACCTGATTTTGAAATTATAAAGCAAGCATGGGAAACTGCCCATCAAAATTATTCTGGTGTTACAGAACGACTTACTGAAATAGAATATATGAATAAAACCTTTGGTTTAATTACATTTTCAAATAGTCCTGAAGAATATTCCTATATCAGAAACATGGCTATAGAGGGTCGAATACAGGCATTAAATGGAGACCTAATGGGAACTAAAACTATGGCGTCTATTGCTTCTGCCGCTAAGCAAATGAATTGTCCTGTTCGAATTTTGTATATGTCAAATGCAGAAGAATATTTTAGATACCCTGAAAATTTTAGAAAAAATATTTTAGGTCTTCCGACTGACTCAAAAAGTCTTGTGATTAGAACAATGACGTCAGGCACAAAAGCGACCTTCGGATATCCCGATGGAGAAAAATATCCAGATACTTATCCATTTCATTATAATATTCAACCAATCGACAATTTGAAAATATGGATGGGATTTAAAGCATATATTTCATCCGTTGCAATGCTTCAAAAAAGAACTACTTTAGAAAAAGGTTTTTCCATATTAAATGCAACACCTTTGGAATCAGGATTTGTAGAAACAGGAGACATTACAAAAAAGCCTCCTGGAGCTTGGTGATTATTTTTTCCGTAAAACTTCTATATAATAATCGGATTGAGGCTTATAACTCTTAGCCTCATCCCCCCATTTATAAATTGTTTCGTCTAAGGAAATAATTTCTGCTATTCCAACTAGCTCGTATTTTTCATTTTTATTTTTATCTATCCAGTCTAGTAAATACCTTTCTGATTTCTGTAAAATTCCCCAAGTGTAATTTAATTTTTGATTCACATAGATTAGATGAGAATGCTCTTTTGTTTCCAAATCCTTTACTAAATCTATTTGCATCTCTTTGCTGTAAGGATGAATTTCCATGAGTGGATACATATAGATATATCCTGTTGCAGATTTTCGATTGGAATAAAAATAAATTTCCGGTTCTGATCCTAAAACTATGATTTGATCCTCTTCTTTTGTATTTTCTTTTATATACTTGGAAATTTGTATAGCTTCTTGGAAAGGATTTACACCATAGATTTGACGCGATAGGCGTAAAGGTGTTTCTTTAAAGTAGTAGTCTTTGTGCGCTTTAAACTTAAATATCACTAAAAATAAAATACAAATAATGATAAAGGAAGAATAGAGAGTCCATTTTGTGTGTTTTTGATTCATTCTTTCTATTTTATTGAAAACTTGAATTCGAATGAATTCCATAGAGATTCCAAAAAAAATAAATGCAAACGGAATGAAACCAATGAAGTAATGTTCTCTGAAATACAAACCGGGAGTAGTTGTTAAAAAGGAAAAAAATACCAAAAGATACAAATAGACTTTTTTATATATTGGATGCGAGAGAATTAAATAGATGATAAATCCAATTGCCGTTAGTATCCAGAGAATTTGGTAGCCATAAGTTAAAAGCTTAAAAACAGATTTTAGGTTGATTAACCCCTCGGATAACGTTGACATTCCTGCATATTTACTTGCATATTGAAAAGTCCAATACCAAAAGCTTGGAAACACTCCCCATATGTATAAAATGAAAACTGTTATTAAAAATGGAAGGATTGTTCCAATAACTAGCATTAATCCCTTTTGAAAAAAGGAGAAGAGTTCAAAATTGCCTTCTTTCCAACTTAAATAGTTTAGAAATAGGAAATAAATTCCTGAAAATAAAATCAAAAAGATTGCCTGCTGCTTCATTAGAAAACTCATACCAAACAAAAAACCTATAAAAAAATAGGGAAGGCTTCCTTTTTGTTCTTTTGCACTCAGCAGAAAATAACAAGCACTCACAGCAAAAAGTAATAAAAAGTGCGTCGCATGGGCTGCAAATCCAAGTATATATGGATTGAGTGCATAAACACCATAAGCTGCTGAAGAAATAAGAGCTGTCGAAGAATTAAATAACTTTCTAACGAAAAAGAAGAGTATAAGAATGGTTGTTATATTTAAAATGATAAAGCCAGTGTGAATTCCGCGTGTCGTTTCGCCAAACAAACCCATAAAGAGAGCATACATTCCATATGTGCCAGGTAATTTCATATTATAGGCAAATTTATAGGGCGGGATGCCATCTAACATTAATTGTCCCATATAAGCATATTCACCCTCGTCTCTTTCTAATGGAAAATCTATGAGCCGAATTCGAATGAATGCGATAAAAACTAGAACAAGACCTAAAAGGAGAAAATAAACTTTCTCGCTTAATTGTTTATTTGAAAAAAAATCATTAGAATCGGGATTAGAGCCAAAGGATAACTTCATAAAACGAAATTAATAGGAGGAAATAACCATTCAAGTATTAAATTTATGATTCAATTCCAATTATTGTAATATCATCTTGAAAGGAGTCATCGCCTAAAAATGTTTCTAAGTTATTTTGAATATTTTGAATGATTTCATTTATTTTGTAGTTTTTTGTGTTTTGTAAAATGGAAACTAATCTTTCCTCTCCAAACTCTTCTCTAGATTTATTGAACTCCTCAAATAAACCATCTGTAAATAGGAATAGTTTACTACCTTGCGGAAAATCAAGCGTATCCTCTGAATATTTTTCATTGTTTACTACACCAATCAATTAGCCTGTCTTATTTAATGATAAAATATTTTCTTCTTGGATCAAATATTGTTCTGGGTGACCGGCAGATGCATAGATAAGCTTTCGATTTTTCAGATCAATGTCTGTCACAAAACAACTAAAGAAAAAGCTGAGAGAATAGTATTTATTGTAAAAAGTATTATTAAAGGATTTGAGTAGTTGTCCAGGTGAGAGTGACAATTGTTTTGTTCCTTCTAATTCACTTTTGATCAGCATGGTGATTAACGCTGCTTCAACACCATGACCTGTTGCATCTGCAAGAAAGATTCTAATTTTTCCTTCTCCAATCGGATAAATATCAAATAAATCACCACCTACTTCTACAAGAGGGATATACTTGGATTGAATTACAATGGTTTCATATTTATAATTTTCTATAGGTAGCAATTTTGTCTGAATCTTTTTTGCAAATTTGAGTTCTTGTTTTATATTTGATAAAAGTTTTTCTGAAATTTCTTTTTCTATTTGAGCTTTTTTAGTCAGTTCTGAACTTTTTCTTACAAATCCATGTATGATTTTATTTACCATAAAAAGTCCAAAGAGCATCCAAACTGAAGAGATGAGCATAGAAGCGATCGTTAGTTTAGTCTCTCCTTCTGAAAAAACATTTACATTTGCTAAAAAGCCAATGTAGACTAATATTCCAGCGAGGCTATATTGAGTGGCGCAAAGACCAGCGGCAAATAGCCCGAATCCTCTCGATTGTTGCATAGAGGTAAGAGCAGTGATGATGAAATAACCCGTGATTAGATAGGAATGAATATTTCCGGTCATCTGGATGATAATAGTTGCAGCTGTAATATCTATGAAACTAGGTATGTAACCAGACCAAGTATGTCTTTTTTCTATAAAGATTTCTGTTTCAATTACAAACATCCAAAGACAGGCAAAAAAAAGATGAATAAATCCCGCCATTATAAGAGATTTATGCTCTATTTTCATATAGAGCATTAAGGCTAAATCAAAAATTGAAATTAATATTCTCGCAATATTAATTGTCCGGAACTTTTCAATTTTATCCGGTGAGAGATGAATTGTTGACCCCTCTATCAAATGAAACCTCAATCATTCGTCTTTATCGTCTAGTTGCTGCTCCAGTCTACATTTCGGATAACTTCCTGGTTTTAAGTTGGTTCCAATATATCCAACAGCTTCTTGTGCCACAATAACGTTAATATTCCAACCCGAAATATAATGAAGACATCCAATGTGATTATTTTTGCAAAGAATTTGAACTGCTTTAGGTTTAGGATAAGCCCAAGCAGATGGAGGATGTAAACATAGATTCTCCAGTTTTGCGATTTTTCTCATACGCTTTACAATCTTTTCATATTGCCTAAAACAATCTATCATTGGGTCAGCAAGCTCTGGATCAAAATATTTTCTTTCTACGTTATACGCAAGCATTATAATTAGCTTTTGAATGATATCATCAGAGTCCGCTAGTTTTTTATTTGTCTCAGATATAAAACGAGTTATCTTTAAAGCTTCTTTTAAAATTCTGATCGTGTCTTCATAATATTCATTGTCCGATGGATTTTGATTGTTTTCTTTTTGAGATTCAGATGATTGTAGAAATGGATTTTGTTTTAATACTTCCATATCAATTGGTTCAGGCATGTCCACTACATAGAGACCTCGAACAACGTGATTTTCTATCGCATAGATTATTTCTTCTGTCATTCCAAGATTTTCTGCTATCTTCACATTTAATTTTGTTAATTCACTAAGGAGCATATCGTCTAGGTTGGAGTTTTTCCAGTAATTAGTTCCATAGAGAGATAGATCCGCACAAATTCCAGTAAGGAATGCATTTCGATGAATCAATTTAATGGTGTAATTTTTTTGAATTACAGTTCCTAGGCAGATTAATCCCATTCCAACTATATATTTGAAAAAGTTAGGATCATCTTCCATGATTTGATACATTGCAAGCACGATTAAATCAGTATAAAAAGCATTATTGATTAAATTTTCAATATTTTGATGTCCAGATGTGCTTCCTGTATAGAGAGTTGAGATAAAGGTTTTATCTGCTTCATTTACAATCGGCATAATTGCGGCGGATAACGCTTTTCTAATCTTTGCGGTTAGCTCTGGAGTAGTTTTAATTTTAAAAGATGGCGTATATTGATCAGCAATAGATTCTAGTTTTTTAATACTAGATTCCCTTACCAAAACTAATTCTTTGATTAAGATATTTCCTTTTTTGTCGGTGAGAGCCTCTCTGAGTTGGACTGTGCCCAATAAATCCAATTTTGATATGAAGTTTGAAAAAGATTTTAGATCGTTGAACTCAATTCCCTCAGTGCTCAGTTTCATATATTACTCTTTTGAACGTATTTTCTATCTTTATAAAATATACCGCTTCTTTGTGCATTAAATATTTTTAATTCTAAATAAGGCAGCCGATTCTTCTTGACGAATCATTTCGAATAATGTATTAAAACCTTATCGTGAAAATTGGAATTATTGGAAGCGGAATAACGGGAGCAGTTCTTGCTCGTCTTCTACCGGATGCTGTAGTATTTGAGCGAGCAAGTCACTCTGGAGGTAGAACTACCACAAGATTCCTAGGTAATTCTCCATTTGATATTGGAGCTACTATTTTTAAGGGCAGCATTGATTATATCGAAAAAGGAAAATTAAACAAATTTGATTTTTTGAAATTCCTATCGGAGCATTTGCCTGAATTAGAAGTTGTTCCCCATAAAACGCATCCTGGTTCCTATCACCTAACTACCGCAATGCAGGATTTAACGAGACATTTACTCTCAAATACGAAAGTGGAATACAATCATCTTGCTGAATCGATATCCAAAAAACCAAGTGAAAAAGAGTGGACTTTGCATTTTTCGAATGGTAAAACAGAAACCTTTGATTTGATTATTTTAACTGCACCCGTCCCTCAAGTAATCTCAATTTTAAAAAATTCAGGAATCATGCAAGCGTGGGATGAATTGATTCGTTTTCGGGGAGAATACAGATCTTGCTTAGTACTCACAGGTATATGGAAAAACTTACCTACTGATATAATACAAAAGATAAAATCTTTGAAGCAGCAAACATACTTATTTAAAGATGAGGATGCTGAATATTTTTCTCTAGAGAGCGAAAAATATAGAATCAGTGAAAGTGATAACAGTCTCGTTGTTACAATTCAATTCTCAAGTGCTTTTAGTTCTAAAAATTTAGAGCGATGGTGTGACGATGAAAAGAAACCTCTTTATTATATCCTAAATAGTAATCAGTATTTTTTTAACCGTGTATTTCATGCTTTAGATTTACCCGAATTAATAAGCAAGAAACCCGATCATATGGATACGCATAAGTGGCGTTATTCGCAAGCTGATTTTGCTTTATTCAAGGATACTGAAATTCAACTAGATCATCCTAAATTATTAGAATTTTTTTCCCTTTCTAGAAAACATAATATTTGGATGACAGGAGATTGGATATGGGGGTCAAGAATTGTTAGGTGTGCGTTAGGTGCTATGATTACAGCCAAAGAGATTTTAAAAGAAGGGGTGAATTAAGTTTTTGTTTAGGATCATCTCTTTAGTTTAAAAAGACTTTTGGTTGAGTGCTGACTAAAAAAATTTCATTAGACTTAGCATTTTTTATTAACTCACCTTATGCAAAATTTATAAATTTAGAAATAAACCATGATTTTTAGAATATTAGATAATGCTAATGAATTAACAAAATTAATAGCCTGCCATAGCTCGGCTGTTGGAGAGCTTATAAAGCGATGGATCGACAAGCCATCCATTTTAACTTTGCTCAAGCCTATTGTGCTTTTTCAATGACAATAGACCATACCTCGTTTGAATGTTTGCTTCATCTTGCATAAGGTGAGTTATTAAAAGACTTTTATCATCTTTGTTTTCAAGGTTTTAGTGAATCAAGCCTTTCTTTGCTAGTTACTTTTCATAGATTGTATCAGGTAGGAATTAAAAAAATACAATATTTAAATGAAACATTGTTGCATTTGGGAAAGGTGTAAATATTCTGGCAATGTATTTATTCGTATGAGAATAGTTATGAGAACAATCCTAACAAAATCATTTATTTCTCTCGTTCTAGTTTTTTGTTTGGGCAATTCTTTTTTGTATGAATTGCTTCATAAACATAAATCTGTAAATTTACATTTTCATGAAGAGGGAGTTCTTACGAATGATCATACACAAAAAGTCGATGATGATTGTGCCCTTTGTGGTTCATTCTTTCAGTCTAGATTTTTTACAAATCAGGGTTGGATCCTTCTAAGTTCTATTACTCTCTTGTTATTAGATCGATTTTTTTCGTTTGACGTTTTTATCAAATCAATCCTACCCACTACAAGCCTAGGTCGCTCTCCTCCCTTTCTTATTGCTTAAAAAAATTAACCAATCATTTGGTATAAATTTACTTAAAATAATAACGAATATTCCTCCCTCGAGAAAAACTTGTGGGAAATTTTTAAAATATTGGAGAAGAAAATGACAAAATTTATTACAATTTCTATAATTATCGCTTTAAACATTCTAATTACTGGTTGTGAAGAAAAGAAGAAAGATAGCACTCCCTCCGCGGCTGCACTTTTTTTACTAAGTAGAGGCTCAACAGGTTCTTGTGCGTCAGGTGCAACAACTAGTATATCTAATACTGCATTGGGTACCACATCAGCATCTGCCACACAGTATACAATCTCAGGCTGTGATACAAACAGTTTAAATGCACTTGGTTTCAGTAGCCAAAATATTTCAACTGGAGCAACAGGGACATCAGTAAATAGTAAAATTGCGGCTAACGGCGACTTGTTTAGTGCTGGTGATGTAAACATTGAAATTACATTTAGCTTAAATAGTGCTAACGCATACTTAGAAGTCATCGGTCAAGGATCTGGCAATGCAGCTAATATTGATGGTCCTGCAATTCGTATCAATCCAACAAATACACAAGCTCGTGGAACTGGGAGTGCAACTCTTGCGAATATAACATCTACCACTACTTCCGTTGGACAGACTGTAACCTATTGTTTAGATTTTCACAATGAGAGTCCAAGCTTTCATGCTGTGGTTTGGGCATCAAGTTGCACATCTGTTTCAACCACAGACAGAAACAATTATACTGGAAGGGAAGCAACAGTTCCTTCTACGTTTCCGGGTAAAAGAATTGGTTTTATATTAAACAATGCTACACTCACAAGTTTCACTGTTAGAACAAAAGTGGGAACAGCGGTAAATCTTTTAGAGTTCTAATTGCTCAAACTGCATAAGACCCTTTCACCTACATACTGCTGTCAGGGTCTTTATTTGAGTGAAACCAACACAGATTGTAACAAAACAGAAAGTATAAGGAAAAGTCTATTTCAATGACTGACTCTTAAATTGTTTTTTGTTAGATACAGTAGTTCAAAAATTATAAATGATTTTTGAATCACCAATTCTGTTAAACATGAAGAGTATTGATTTAAAAGTTTGTTTTACAAGGTCTTTCTTGTAATCAAACTTTTTTCTATTTAATAATACTTCATTATTTTTTCAAAATTAAATTTCTTTATTTCATTTTTGTAGGGTTTTATGATTATTAAATATCACTATGTTTTATCTATTATTTTTATTCTATTTTGGTCTGCATTTTTAAATCAGAAAGTTTTTCCAGATGAGACTCTTACAATGAACCAAACTCATAAAACCAAAGTGGAAAATCTTTTTCTATATGATTACGATCAGCATGGAGGAAAAAAAAGACCTCCTATGTTTCATATTCCTCTCAATGTATTTGGAGCAAATCAAAAAAAAAGAGAAGAAGCAGAACTTACGTCAGATGAAAAATATAAGACGTTAGTAGATCGAATTATTAAACTAGAAGCACAACTTGCCCAGCTAGATAATAAAAAATCTTCCAACAGTAAAAATACAAGTCAAGAAGACTGGGAAATTCAGTTGGAAAAGGATTTGGAGAATCAAAGAACGATAAGCGAAAAACAAAGAGGACAGTCGGGCGACAATAATCAAAAAAATTTAGACGATAGCAAAGAACCTCTCGAAGACTGGGAAATTCAATTAGAGAGAGAAATTCAACAGCAGAAAGCTTTATCAAAGAAAACTCAGAATTCAAGAAATACAAATTCACCAACTGTGCAAAACCCACTTACATCCAACCAAAATGCTCAAAATTTGATGATGGATATCAATGCCGCTGTAGATATGGTTGGGCAATGGGACAAAAATAAGAAGAAAACTACATCGAATGATTTTGATATTCGGGAAGCTGAATTCGGATTCAATGCAGCTGTGGATCAATTAATGCGAGGATCCTTGCTCGTTGCCGCACACAATGAAGACGGAAAATATCTTTTCGAAATTCACGAAGCAAAAGTTCAATTTCCTTTTTTAATGAAAAATGTATCTGCCACTGTTGGAAAAATGTTTCTAGACCAAGGAAGGTTAAATCGTATTCATCGCCACGATAGACCATTTACACAAGCTCCAATTGTTCACCGAAAATTAATGGGCGAAGAAGCAAATCAAGATACAGGGGCGGAAATAAATATCCTTTTCCCTTGGAGCACAATTAATCAAGAATTAGTTCTTGGAGCGACCAATGGAAGAGTTTGGGGACATTCACATTCAGAGGGACCACCTAAAAACAATCCAATGTTCTATGCTCATCTTAAAAATTTTTATTATTTTGGAAATAATTGGGGCAGCCAGTTTGGATTTACTGGAATACGATATGAGCCAGATCAGAATACAAGAACAGTTCGAAGTCAATATGGTATTGATATTGTAGTGAAATGGAATCGTTCTTTTTTGAGATCATTTATGTTTATGGCAGAGTTCTGGCTTCGAGAAACGGAATTCCCATACGAGAGATTAAAGAACAATAAACCTGAAATGGATAGACAATTGGGTTACTATGCATTTGTAGATTATCAATATCATCAACAATGGCATGTTGGATTTAGATATGATTATTTTTCTGTCTCAAGCTTGAGAGATAAATACGGATACAGAGCGCCTAACGCAGAAATTGCCTATACTCCACAAATTACATTCAAACCTTCTGAATTCTCATATATTAGAGCTTCCTTTGAAAGAAGATATACAAAAGATTTTACAATAGAATCTTCTAGGCTCGATTTTAGACCGATAGACGATCAGTTAAGAGATTATGTTGAGAATGCAGATAAGCCAAAGAGTTCTCCAACGGTTGTTAGCTATCAATTCTACATACAGTGTGTATTTATACTAGGATCTCATCCTCCACATGTTTATTAATAAAAATTTAAAAAATAAAAATAAGGAAACTTTCAATGATAATAAAACTTAAAAAATTCTTCTTTCTAATTCTATTCTACTCATTTACTCTAATGGCAGAGGTAAATGTAGTAACCACTGTTACTGATTTAAAATACATTGCAGAGCAAGTTGGGAAAGATAAGATTAAAGTTGAATCGATGATCAGAGGATTTGATGATCCTCACTTTGTGATGACACGCCCTGATTTTTTAGTGAAATTAAACCAAGCCGATGTTTTTTGTCAGGTAGGACTTGATTTAGAAATTGGGTGGGCACCACTTCTCGTTCAGCAATCTAGAAATATTAAAATTCAAAAAGGGCAAAATGGATTTTGTGATGCATCTGTTGGTATTAATATTTTAGGTAAGCCGACTGTGCAATTAGATCGTTCTATGGGTGATATGCATATATTTGGAAATCCGCATTACATTTCTGATCCAGTCAATGCAATTCAAGTTGCAAATAATATAACATTAGCTTTTCAGAGAGTTGATCCAGATAATAATGATTTATATCAACAAAACTTTGAAGAATTCAGAGAGCGATTAATCAATCTAACAAAAGAAGAAATGAAATTATTTAAGCCTTACTTTGGATCTAAAGTGGCTGTATTCCATGATGAATTTATGTATCTAGCGAATCGTTTTCGTTTTAATGCAAATTTAACGTTAGAGGAGAGACCTGGAATACCTCCTTCTAGTCGATACTTAGAGCAAGTGATAAAAAATATGAAAGCCAATAATATTAAAGTGATTTTGATATCGCCGGTGAATAATCCTCAATTTGCAGAATATGTAGCGAGCCAAGTTTCTGGTAGTGTTGTTGTAACTATGCCTACGGCTGTAGGAGCAATGCCAGAAATAAAAACATATGAAGATATGATTCGAACTGGTTTAAAGAAAATCAAAGAAGCACTTGATAAAACTAAAACAGTTGGGGGAAAAAAATAAGATGGCATATGTTTTTAAAACAGAGAATCTTAGTGTTGGATTCGATATGCACTATCCTATTTTGGAAGATATTAACATAACTTTAAATCAAGGTGATTTTGCCTGTTTAATTGGCTCCAATGGCTGCGGGAAGAGCACATTTATTAAAACGATTTCAGGTGTTCTTCCGAAATGTGGAGGTGAAATTAATATTGATTCGAAGACTAGAATTTCTATGGTTCCGCAATTTAAGAAAATTCAATATCAATACCCTTTAACGGTAAGAGACGTTTTACTTCTCTCAGAGAAATTTTCTTTTTTAAAAAAGAAGGAGTTTACAAAGAACCAGATGGCAGTCATTCAAAGTATTGATATTGAATCCATTCTTTCACTTCTCATAAGAGAATGTAGCGGGGGGCAGCTGCAAAAGGTTTTGATCGCAAGGTCTTTATTATCAGATGCGAATCTAATTTTTCTTGATGAACCAATGGATGCACTTGATTCAAAATCCAAACGAAATATAACGGAAATCCTAAAAATGGAGATAAAGGAAAAAAATAAAAGTATATTTATTATTACGCATAACGTTGAATCTTCTTGGATTTCTGAGTTTAACAGAGTATTTGTAGTAAATGATAGAAAAATTATGGAGACCAAGAAATGAATGAAATTCTTTCAACTCTTAAATTCTTCTATCCTCAAATAGTCATTGGCATTTTAATTGGTAGCCTAACAGCATGTTTGGGTGTAATTCTCGTTTTGCGTAGAATGGCTTTTTTTGGTGTATCTCTTTCGCATGTTGTTTCATCCTCTGTTGCTGTAAGTCTATTTTTAGGTATAAAGAGCGATCTATTAATTCTTCTTATTTCTACTTTTTTCATGATTCCACTTGTTATGCTTTATAAAAATGAAGATTTATCAGGTGACACAATTTTAGGTATCATTCTAGTTTTTTTCTCTTCGATTTCACAGCTTTTACTCAGCCTTGGGGGGAATGTTAAAAATCATTTAATGGCGGCTTATTTTGGAGATATTCTAACCTCCCAAGTTAAGTTTAGTCCAGAAATAATTTCAATTTTACTATTTTGCTCTTTGTTATTTCTTATTCTTTATAAAAGAATTTTATTTTTATCTTTTGATGAAATTGAATTTAAAATTAGGAAGTTATCTCCGAGGCTAACTGAATTTTCTTTCTATTTCATAATGACTGTCTCCATTTCAATTAGTGTAAATTTATTTGGATCCTTTTTTAGTATTGCTCATTTACTAATACCGGTTTATACAGGGCTCTTTTTTGCTAGGAGTATGCGATTTTTATATTTTTTCTCGATTGGCTTTAGTGTGTTCTCTACTTTAATTGGTTTTCTATTTTCCCTAAAATCTTTTACATACAATTCAGAGATTATTTATCTTCCTACATCTAGTACGATTGTAGTCACCATGGTTATTATTAGTCTTGTATCCTTTATAATTAAAAAAAGTTTAAAATGATTTGAGAGATTTTTTTATTTCTACTAGAAAATTCAAAAAATATATACTATTCCTCGATAGCCCTAAAATAGATATTTTGAAATTAAGAAGAGTCAAAGAATTATTATGGCGAATTATTTAATTATTGGTTCAAGTTCAGGAATTGGAAAAGAAATTAGCTCTCTCTTAAATGAAAAAAAAGATGTCACTGTAATTGGCGCAGGTAGGGAAAACAGACAGGGTGAGTCAAATTTCCATGTATTAGATGTTACAAAACCAGAAACATTTCCAGAACTCGATTGTGATTTACATGGACTTGTTTATTGCCCAGGCACAATCACATTAAAATCCTTTCGAACTTTAAAAGAAGATGATTTCATGAAAGATTTTGAAATCAATTTACTTGGTGCATTTCGTATTTTACAAAAATACTTACCATTGCTACAGAGAACAAACCAAGCTTCCGTAGTTTTATTTAGCACTGTTGCGGTTGGACTGGGTTTACCGTATCACGCATCTATTTCTGCCGCAAAAGGAGCAATAGAGGGATTAACTAGAACGTTAGCAGCCGAGTGGAGTCCTAAAATACGGGTGAATGCAATTGCTCCCTCTTTAACGGATACGAAATTATCGGAAAAGCTTTTAGATACAGATACTAAGAGAAAATCAGCAGAAGAACGACATCCTCTCAAAAAAATTGGACAAGCAAGAGATATTGCAAGCCTCGCCTGTTGGTTGTTGACAGATAGTAGTCAATTTGTTACTGGACAAGTCTGGAAAATGGATGGTGGACTCGGAAGTGTAAAAATCACACCATAGATATATCATCTATCGTAAGGAAGGATTTAAAAATGGTATTTCTGCTAAATATATTTTCTACATTTTTTTTGACAGGACTCATCTGGACGATTCAAATCGTTCACTATCCACTCTTTTTAAAAATAGGTAACAATGAATTTTTAGATTATCACCATGGACATTCTTTTCGAATTAGTTTGATTGTGATGCCTATGATGTTATTAGAACTTATATCTACTTTTCTACTTTCCATTGTTGAAAGCAATGAATATAAACTATTTCACTATTCAGGCTTGTTTCTTGTTCTCATCATTTGGCTTTCTACATTTTTTTTATCTGTGCCCGAGCACACAATTTTAGGAGAGGGATGGAATGAAATGTCTATAAAGAGGTTGGTGACAACAAATTGGATTAGAACTATCGCTTGGTCTCTTCATTCTCTTTTACTCATTATAGAATTAAGATCCAAGCTTGTTTTATAATTTAAAAAAAAACAATGATAAGAGTAATCACGCAAAGATTGTTTCCAATTGAAATTTCTTCAAAGAATAAAAATATTTTCGAGCGAAAATCTTTTTATTCTTTTATCAAACTTACTTTCCGAGTATGTCGGCTGTTTTTTGCATGATGTAGTCTTCACCACTTCTCTCTGCAACTTCAAAACCATTTTTAATTTCATATTGTCTGATTGCATTCATTGTAGAAGTATGAAGTTGACCATCCTCTGCTCCTGGATCAAAACCTGCACTTTTAAGATTTACTTGAAATCGTTTGATTAGAGTAGGAGTTGCTTTTTCTGGACAAAGAACATTTCTAACATCTGGCTTTTCTGGAGAAACTAGGACTGGCTTAGAGATTGTTTTTTGGACGTCAGGGATGATAATTGTTTTTGTATAGGATGGATATTCAACAGTCATTGTAACATTTTTATATACAGCGGGAACTTCTTTGCAAAAAAGAATATCTCCATTGTAACTACAGGAATTATAAGCAGGTCTTTCTAATACCTTTTCATTGATAGTCTCTTTTTTTCCTTCTATTGTTTCTGTTTTAGAGGAGCCTTTTTCTACTTCAGTGGTAGTAGTTTCTTTGTAAACGGGTGGAGTCATTCCAACTTGTCGATAGCATCCGGGGCTAACGTCTTCCGGATTAATACTCGCGGTTGTTTTTTGATTTCTAAGTTGTACTATTGAATTACAATTTAAAATAAAAATAATTAAAAATAGAAAGTTTATATGCTTCATATAGGGTTCCTTTTTAAAACATACTGAAAAAGCCATGTTTAATAGGCAAATCAAAAAACATGAGGAAAAGGATTTAATAAGTCCTCCAAAAGTAGGCTCTAATAACTATAACTACGTTTCTAGTTATTAGAGAAATTTAGATTCATTTTAGAATTTTGTTTCTTTTTTTAATGTCTAGGAACCTTTTTTTGTCTTGACCTATACCATTTCTGCAAATTCTAATCGGATAGTCACAAAAATTCAATTTAAAAAATCAATCAATCAAGTAGAGGTTTGAATGGAAGTATCGGTAATAATCATTATAGCCATGTCTATACTCTCTCTCGTTACTGCTGCTGTTTTCACAAGTAAAGTGATTTCAATTAAAGTAGGTGGAGAGGATGGAAAAGATACACCAGAGGATAGTAGATTAAAAACTATCTCAGCTGCTATCGCAGAAGGTGCTATGGCTTTTTTAATTCGAGAATACAAAGTTATTAGTATTTTTATTGCTGTCATGACAGTCGTTATTTTTTTCCTTTTGGATAATCCAAAGACACCTGATTTCAATGAAGGTCTCTTTACAGCAATTGCTTTTATATCAGGAGCAATTATCTCTTGTATCTCTGGATTTATCGGAATGAGAATCGCAACTGTTGGAAACGTGCGCACTGCACAAGCAG
The DNA here is from genome assembly GCA_035345875.1 of Leptospiraceae bacterium. GTDB lineage: Bacteria > Spirochaetota > Leptospiria > Leptospirales > Leptospiraceae > UBA2033. The sequence continues at coordinate 93,539 of DAORDH010000005.1, forward strand.
CTAAAGAATCTATTTCAAAAGCATTTAGAATTGCTTTTGATTCTGGCGCTGTTATGGGATTTGGTCTCATTGGAATGGCAGTTTTAGGACTGATTGTTCTATTTATCATTTTTACTGGAGCATTCCCATCCGTTGAGAAACATATTCTTATGGAAGCACTTGCAGGCTTTGGTCTGGGTGGTTCTTCGGTTGCTCTCTTTGGTCGTGTGGGCGGTGGTATTTATACAAAAGCTGCTGACGTTGGTGCCGACTTAGTGGGTAAAGTAGAAAAAGGAATCCCTGAAGATGATCCTAGAAACCCTGCAACTATTGCGGATAACGTTGGTGATAACGTGGGTGATATTGCTGGTATGGGTGCCGACCTTTTTGGATCTGCTGCCGAAGCAACTTGCGCTGCTCTTGTGATTGGAGCAACAGCGACTGCACTCAGTGGAAATACAAACGCTCTTTTATACCCTGTTTTAATTTCTGCATTTGGTATTCCAGCTTGTTTAATTACTAGCTTCTTTGCAAGAGTGAAAGAAGGCGGTAGTGTAGAAGGTGCTTTAAAAGGACAACTTTGGATTTCTACCTTTATCGTTGCGATCATCATGTATTTTGTAACCGATAGACTCATGGTAGATTCTTTCGAGATCGCAGGAAAAACAATTACTAAAATGAATGTATATTCTTCTCTAGTTCTTGGACTTTTTTCTGGAATGTTTATTGGTGTTATCACTGAGTATTTTACTTCTCATTCTTACAAACCAGTTAGAGAAGTTGCAGATTCTTGTAACACAGGGGCTGCTACAAACATCATCTATGGTTTAGCACTCGGATATAAAAGTTCTGTTCTACCAGTAGTATTATTAGTAATTACAATTGTTGGTTCAAATGTATTAGCGGGAATGTATGGAATTGCAATCGCTGCACTCGGAATGATTTCAACCATTGCAATTGGTCTTACAATTGATGCCTATGGTCCTGTTTCGGATAACGCTGGTGGTATAGCTGAGATGGCTGAATTAGGAAAAGAAGTTAGGAATAGAACAGATACTTTAGATGCTGCAGGAAATACAACTGCTGCAGTTGGAAAAGGTTTTGCAATCGGTTCCGCTGCTCTTACTTCACTTGCTCTTTTTGCAGCTTTTATTACTCGTTCTCGTTTACAAGATTCTACCATTGGAAATATTGAACTACTCGATCCACTCGTATTTGGGGGATTGTTATTTGGAGCAATGCTTCCATTTATTTTCTCTGCATTTACAATGAAATCTGTTGGGGATGCTGCCAAAGATATGGTGGAAGAAGTAAGACGTCAGTTTAGAGAAATTCCTGGTCTTATGGAAGGAAAGAATAAACCTGACTACAAAAAATGCGTGGATATTTCTACTACCGCAGCTCTTCGTGAGATGATTGCTCCGGGGCTCTTAGTGATCCTTTCTCCATTAGTTGTTGGTTATTTATTTGGAATTAAGTGTCTTGCTGGTATGCTTGCAGGTGCGTTAGTTTCTGGAGTGGTTCTTGCTATTTCAAGTGCAAACTCAGGTGGAGCTTGGGACAATGCAAAGAAATACATTGAAGCTGCCGGTAAAAAAGGAACTGATCTTCATAAAGCTGCCGTTGTAGGAGACACAGTAGGTGATCCGTTCAAAGATACATCTGGTCCTGCTATCAATATTCTAATCAAACTCATGGCAATTATCAGCCTAGTGTTTGTTGAGTTTTTTGTAAGCCATGGTGGTCTTCTAGTTAAATAATTCACATCTCTTAATAAGTTCACAGTGTTTATAGAAATACTGTGAACTTTCCCAATTTCTTTTTTCCCTTTTCTTAAAAAAAATATTTTTCAGTCGATAAAATTAGATTTCAGTCTATCTTAGTCTGATATGCTTTCAGGAATAAAATTAAGATATAAATCTTATTTAGAGAATAGAATCCGCAATTGGACAGGTCTTTCTTCTGGAGAAGTAAATGTCTACCGATCAAATCGATTTGTTTTATTTCTATTTATATTTGGTTTTACTTTACTTTGCCTTTATTGCTATTCTTTCTATCCTCAGTTCTCTAAACTTCTGAATGATGGATTTTTATTTTTTCACTTTCCTAAAATTTTTAATTTAAAAACCCCAGAGCCAATTTTTTTTGAAAGACTGGCTCAGTATTTTTTAGGAGGATTTCTACTCTTTCATTGGATTCGAATAGAAGCATTTTTATTGGAATATTTTTTTTCCTGCTTATACATTTCAAAAGAACAAAAAATGATTATATATATCGAGAGTAATCTATTTAAAAGAAAGATTCATATTTTAAAAAATAAAAGAATGCAATATGAATTAGAAGATAATTTAATTCTTAGAATCTTTGGAATTGGTAGTTTAAAGATTTCCAATGAAAACCAAGTCTGGGAAATTCGTTATCTTGATAAGGCAAAATATGCGTTAACTGAAATAATCTCCTTTGATAAAAAATGAAATCTAGAAATTTTCATGTAATTCTTTTTTCTTTATTTATCGGAATTTTATATTTTTTAATTTTATTCTCCAATTTACAAAGACAACTTGATCATGATCAAATTGTTTATACAAATAATATTCGATCTTTTTTTGTGGAGAAGCAATTTGTAAATCCACATCATTTGCATTTTGAACCTACAGGATTTTATTTCCACAAATTTTTACTTTCGAATTTTTCTGACTATCTTGGAACGAATCTAATTTTTCATTTAAGGATTCGATCTCTGCTTGTTGCATCAATTGGAATCTCTCTCTGTTTTCTTTATCTATTTTGGGTTACCAAAAAAATTCCATTGAGTCTATTCACATCTATCGCTATTGGATTTCAGCATGGCTATCTCTCCTATGCGGCAAAGAATGATACTGGAATTTATCCTGCTAGTTGGATCTTTGCTATGTTACTCGCTGGTATGCTTATCTATCATATGCGTTATTCGGTTTATATATCTAGTCTTGCAGGGATCATTTTTTTTATAGGTATCATGTATCACGAATATATGGTTTTTGCTTGTGCTTCTATCTTTCTAGGTTTGCTATTACCAGATTCTTTTTTTAAAATTGCTCTACCAAAGGCTTTTTTGATTCAAAATCGAATACGGATAAAGGATATTAGCTTACTTAAAAAATATATTTCTCTTTTCTTTTTATTTCTATTTTGCTTTATTCCAACTGCTTGGTGTTATCTTTGGGGTGGGCGTGTTGTTTGGGAGCTTGAATTCAATGAGGCGCTTTATAGTTTTCAAAATTGGATTTTTGGCTATTTGGTTGGATCCCCCTATGGGAAGGCTATTACAAATTATATTCCTGAATATTCCATGCGCGGATTTACAGATGCATTCTTTGCAAGAACAGATGGTATCGAATACAATGCAAGTAGAGATTTTTTATTTCAATTCAATCAATGGAATGATCCAGTTGTGGTTACTCACAATTTGCTTCCGATTTTCATTCTATTCTTTTTATTCATTCTACTTTTCTTTTTTAATTCTTTGTTTCGATTCTATGGCAGAAACTTTTTCATTTTAACCTTAAATTTTCTATCTTTTCTATTTATAGGAATAGATATAGAGCCACATTATTTTGAGTTTTGGATTCTACCTGCTTCTCTTTTTACTATTTATTTTAGTCTTTTTTGGAATTATATTTATGAGAAATCGAGAGATTATTTTCTATTAACACCTATCGCTTCTATTTTAGGAATCTTTTTTTTCGTAAGTGCCTCTATAGTATCGATTCATAATTATCGCTATGAATTAATTTTTCATTCTCGAAATTTTAAAACAGAAGGTGTCTATGAAAAAATTGGAGAGACTCCAATCGAATACTTTAAATCTTCAGCTAACTATAAGTATCCGAATAATCCTTATCAAGAAGTAGATTCTTTCAATCTAAAATAAGGTGAATTCATTTTAACCACTGATGAACACCGATGGGTTTTATTTTTATTCCAAGTGCGTTTATCAAAAGAGTAGACGTTATTCTATCTAGTATACTATGTAATAAAAATTAGTAACTGATATTAATAGATAGGAAATGATAAATATGATTAAAAAAATTATTATATTATGGTTTATTAATGGATCAAAAAATCAGAGGGTTTGGGCGGCTAGCCCAAGTTGCCGACAGGTAATGCTGTCAAGTTAAGGATTTTTCACCACGAATGAACACAGATAAACACGGATGGTTTTAATAATTCTTAATATTTTATCCGTGTCCATCTGTGTGTATCGGTGGTAATCTTTTAATTTTTCTGTTACATCGAACTGGCTTAAATTACTTTATCGAATCTTTCAAATCTGTTGCCACAACTTTGATACATTTTTCAATGATGGAATTTAACTCTTGTTCGTTGTTAGGACCACTTTCCCCATCGTGCATACGAGCTGTAGTTCCCACTCTACCATATCCATTCACAAAGAAAATATTTTCAAAGTGTAAATTGAGTGCGTTATTCGCATACTCTACATTTAAAATAAAGTGACAACTTCCAACGGTCGGTAATGTTTTTTTAGGGTCATAGCCCATTCCTAAAACAAAACTTAAAATGTCTTTCTCTTCTTTCTTTGTGGATAATCCTCGTTCGCCGAAGCGTGTAGAAACCCAACTGGAGACTGCTTTTTTCCATGAGTCTTGACTTTTTTTATATTCGACTGTTTCTGAATAGATTCGCTTTTCCGTTGGGAGTAAGGTCGCGCAGCTTAAATTGAAAAGTAATATAAAAATCATTACGATTTTAAACTTTGTATTTAGATTCTCTTTTATGTTATGTTGATACATTATTAATTCCTACTTGTTTGGTTTTTTTGGGTTCTGTGTAAGATTTTGTCACATAGAAATGAATTTTCTCAGGATTCGAATGAATACACATCCCCTCTTAATACTATTCAAAAAGGGACGAATCTTTGCCTATTAGAAAATCTTATTCTAATTTAGGGATATCCCGAAGTATATATCTTAAATATAGAGGATATATGGTGTTATGCGAATTTACTTGATCTATAAAAAGAAAAGTCTTTCGATTTTGAAAAATATTTACTTTTTGATTTTACAATTATAAAATATTTTAAGTATTATTTTTATGCTTACCTTATTTCTCAGGAACTTTAATCGAATGAAATATCTACTCCTTATTTTCTTTCTACCATTCTCAGTTTTTCCATTGGATCGAATCGATCTAACTAAGTCTTGTTCAAATAACATTTGTAATCCGCAAGCTTGGTATATTATAAATAGCTATGACTCTTCTTTCCTTCAATTAGAAGAGCCAGATGAAAAATGGAAGAAGGTAGAAGCTTTTCCAATTTGGCTAAATAAATTTTATCAAGAGGAGGGCTCTCTTGCAACATACACTCTTCTTACCTATTTTGATATTCCAGAGGATATTTTAAATTATCCGAAACATATTGGAATTCGTTTTGGTGAAATTGGAGAAGTGTTCGAGATTTATTTCAATGGAACTTTGATTGCAAAAGAAGGAGAAGTGAAAGATGGAAAAGTTTCTTACCATAGAACGGTCAGAGGAGTTGTTTATCAAGTTCCAAGAGAGCTGATGCGTGCAAGTCACAATCAGCTTCTAGTAAAATTATCCGGTCATCCTAAATTCGATCATACTGGTTTTTATCTGACAAGATATTATGATTTTGGTTTTTATGATAATATAAAATACGATGAGCAGGATAGAGTGAGTCTTGCACTCATGACTGTTTATATGATTGTAGGACTCTACCATCTATTTCTCTACTATCGTAGAAGAGTAGAGCTTTATAATTTTTATTATGGAGCCTTTTCGTTTATCGTTGGAGTTTATATTTATACAAGAAGTTCTGCAATTTTTGAGAATGCGTGGGATACTACAATCATACAAAGAGTGGAGCTTGCTGTTTTGTATCCAGGATTTTCATTTTTGTCTCAATCCCTAGATGTTTTATTTTTTGGAAAATCTAGAAAGGCAACTCGATTCTACAGTTATTTTTCTTATATCATTGGTGGGCTAACGATCATTTGCCCCGAGATGTATCAAGCAGAGTATATTTTACGGCTGTGGCAAATTTCTATATTAACAATCGGTATTCCTTTAATTGGTAGAATCTTTTATCATGCAATCAAAAGCAGTGTCCAAAATGCAAAGCGATTATTTGTAGGATTGGTTATTTTTATAATGGCGGCTATCTATGATATATGCTCATATTTAATTCGGGGCTTTCTTTCTCTAAATATGCATTTTTTATTTATATTCTAGGATTCGCGGCTGTTCTCGCAAACCGTTTTATTTCTGTTCATATTGAAATTGAAGATTTAAATAAAAACCTAGAAAGTAAAGTAGAAGAAAGAACCAAAGAATTAAATGAGACCCTGCAAGAAGTAAAGCTCTTAAAAGAACACCAAGATGGAGATTATTTTCTAACTACTTTAATCATTCAGCCTTTAACATCTAACGTTTCTGGAGATGAAAAAGTTACTTTTAAAACTTTGATCCGACAAAAAAAGAAATTTGAATTTAAAAATAGAACCCATCATATTGGAGGAGATATTTGTATTTCTGAAATCATCTATTTAAAAGGAAAGAAATACATTGCTTTTGTAAACGGAGATGCGATGGGAAAATCGATCCAAGGTGCGGGAGGCGCTCTTGCATTAGGAGTCGTATTTAAATCCATTTTATCTAGAGCAAAAATATTTGATAAAGAAGAATCTGTTTTTCCAGAGAGATGGTTAAAATTAGCCTTTCAAGAATTGCAAAGTATTTTTGAGACCTTTGATGGATCCATGATGGTTTCTGTTGTAATGGGTTTGGTGGATAACGATCGTGGTTTTTTATATTATATCAATGCAGAGCATCCATTTTGTGTTCTCTATCGGGATGGAAAGGCATCGTTTATTGAAAAAGAATTAAGCTTGCATAAAATTGGAATGGTTCTTTCTGAGCATTCAGGTGAATTTAAAATTAGCACATTCAAATTAGAAAATTCGGATGTGATTTTTATGGGTTCAGATGGAAAAGACGATATACGTATAGGCATTGATGATAAAGGTGGTAGAATTATAAACGAAGATGAAAGTCTTTTTCTTGCTACAGTTGAGCAGGCAGACGGAAATCTAGAAAAAATATTTGAACTTACGGAAAAGAAAGGAGAAATCACAGATGACTTCAGTCTTATCAGAATTGAATACAATGATAATTCTCAAATTGAAACGGAAGTAGATAATTCCCAAATTAAATTAGCACTCGAATATTATAATAAAGAAGAATTTCGCAAAGCATATGAGATTCTTTTACAAATAGAACCTTCTAATACAAAATCTTATTTGCGGCTAATGTCAAATACGACTTATAGACTCGGTGATTATAAACAAGCAGCAAAGCTTTATACAACATTTATCGATTTATATCCAGAAGAGTCTAACTTCTTGTATGCCGCTGCAAAAAGCTATCGTATGATTGGAGATCTAGAAGTTGCAGCGGATTACGCGGAGCGTTTGAAACTAAGAGAACCTAAGAATGTGAATAATTTAATTTTTCTAGCAGAAGTTTATACAGAATTAAAAGTGACTTCTCGTGCCTATAAATTGTATATTCTAATTTCTAGACTCGATCCAGAAAATCAGAAGCTAGGAGAATTAAAACAAAAGTTAAATCCGGTGGGTTGATCTTATCTTTACTCACAAGTAAGTTAAAACTGATTACCACCGATAAACACGGATGAACACCGATGGTTTTAAATTTATTCATTTATATCGGTATTCATTCCACCCTTCGCTCAATGTTGTCTTAAGAATTACCAGCGATAACTGAACGAACAGAAACGATTGATAATTTTGAATTAGCATATCTTTTATCGGTGCCATCGGTAGTAATTTATTAAAAGATCTGGGTAAGGATGTGTTGGATTGATGTAGGATAAACAAATTCTCTTTTCTCTTGACGTAGTAGTAAAAAATCAAAAAGCTTCTATCTAAAACACCAAGGACAAGTTATGCAAAATTCTATTCTAAAAAATAAGGCGAGTATTACAGGACTACTTTTACTATTTTCTTCTGCGATTCTCTTCTCTTGCTCTAGCACAAAAGAAGAAGTCAAAGACACAAAAGACCTAAAAACTTTTTATCCAGCAGGACCTAAGGAAAAGATCCTAGACGAAAATGGAAATGAAGTAGAAATCACATCTAAAGATCCAGAACTATTCCAAAAAGACTCTAAAAACCCAGACGAATTGTTTCGAGTTGTGATTTCGAGTGAATCCTATAAAGTCAGACAAATTCGTAAAACAGATTTAATCAAACGAAAGCCTGACCCGGGTGGAGACTCAATCATTATGGAAGAGTTAATCAAATACAATAAAAAAGACTTTGTTGATGATGGGATAATCAGTGTTAAACTAAACACCAAGACAGGTAAAATGGAAACAATCAATACAGATCGTTCCACACGAATTCAGCAACTCTTGAAAATCATTTCCGGTGATGCGACTCGCTGGATTTTAGAGCATAAAAATACGGAAGAACCAACAGTAACAAAATACTTAATCACATACAACGTGGTATTACTCAATAAAGCGACTCGTGACCAGATCAAGGAAGAGCTTAAAAAAGAGGTTCGTAAATAAAAATAAAAAAAAATTGCGCAACTGCGTAATGAATTAAATTTTTTCCGCACATAGTTTCTCTTTTTTGACCCTGTTAAGAAAAGGAGAAACAAATGAAAAAATATCTTTTTCTATTTTTAATTCTATTAGTCTTCGCCTGTCGTTCTAAAAAAGCGAGGACTATCTGGGATTTCCCAACTAAACCAAACACTGATTCGGTCTATTTTACTTATGGAACAAAAGCTGGAAGTAATACAGATGTAAATCCAAACCAACTTCCTTCTTGGGGACCTTCCTTAAAAATAACAGACCAGTCCATCTGTCTTGAGTCCCAAGATGATTTTTTCAAATCAAAGGAATATGGACCTAGTCTTGGTTTGTGTTTAGAGCCAAGAGAAGATAATAAAGATTTACTCACAACTGCAATTGCTACCTTAAATGAATTAGATGAATCTAAAATCAGACCCGATGGTTATCTCATTCAAGAAGAGCAAAAGATTCACCTTTATTATCAAACGATAACTGAAATCGTAAATGAAATTAGTTCGAGTGGTTCTAGAACTTTATTTTTAGGCGATAGTAGACTACACAATGCCCTTTCTAAACGGTTAGATTTTAGTATAGAAAATTACAAATCTGTCTCTGGAGATAGAGAACATAGAATTGAAACTAGTTTTTCACTTCCTTATTTTTCTATTTTTGTTTTAGACAAGACGGTTAAGATTGCTTTTCCCCCTTTAGAATCTACGACTCCTCGATCCCAGTATCATTACTTAGTTTTAGATGTAACGAATTTAGTAGACTTAGTATCTTTAATTGAATCGAATTTTACAAGAATACAAGCGACAAACGATACATGGAGAGCAAGCTGTAGTCGTGAAAAATTAGAAATTACAGAGGTGATGGGATATGCTTCCGGTGTCACCAAACGATTTATCGAATGGTCAAGTAATTCTGAAAATCCTATTTGCTTAGATACATTGCAACTATCGATTTCAGGAAAAAAAGTTACGATTGATTCCAATTCTACCTTTTTATTTCCAAAGGCGGTTAAGTTATTTGTAGAAGAAAGTTCTCCATTGCAAGGGATTGTTTTAAATGCGGATTGGAGAGAGATTAAGGGCTCTGCAGCGATCGAATTAATATCCTATGATCTAAAGGATAATTGGAATTTGCCAGAAAATGTAAATTTCAATTGGGCTGAAGAAGAATTTTCTATTAAAAAGAGGGGAAATTCATGCGAGTGGGCAAACTCTGTTTTGCATAATTCTAAGCTTTGTGGTGATCCAGGCATTGAGTTTGATGAAAACACAGTCATTCCAGGAACAAACGTTGGGGTAAATCATTGTAAGCCGGAAGATTTTATTTTGACTGAGTTAAATGCAACTGGACTCAAACCGGAAAATCGAATGGATAGAACTGGAAAATTCTTGGAAGTCAAATATCTAGGCGGAGTATCTTGTAAGTTAACAGGCTTGTTTTTAAATATTGGTTCAATAAAGGTTCCACTTACTATGCAAGCCCTCAGTTTAGAACCAAACTCCATTTGGCTTGTTACAGATGGGAGACATGTTACCGGAGTTAAAAATTTAATTAGAAGAAATTTAGATTTCCTTCAGTGGCAACACTCAATTAGCCTCCAGTCTAGTTCTAGCACAAAGCTTTTATGGAAAGGTTTAAAGGCAGAGGAATATTTTCTAAATGAATCAAGTAATGGAAATTTATTTTCAATGGTGGTGGATGGAGAAAGTTTTTATCATCATCCAGTTCAGAAACCAAATCTATTACAAGCAGTTTATAGACAATTTCATTCGATGAGTCCTGGTGAGGCAAATGAAAGAGTATTACAAGATGCGGAGGGGCATATCTCTGAAGTTCTATGGGCTGGTGGATATAAAAATTCTAGTTCTATTTTAGATGAAAAATTCATTGAGCTAAAAACAAAAGGGGATGGCACACTCGAAGTAGAAGTTTCTTTAGGGAATAAGAACTATCGTTATTTCATTCCAATTTCTAGAAATGATGCTTTTACTGTTTTAGCAAAATCTAATCTACAATGCTTTCCAGATGCAAAAGAATTAGTATCAGATAAATTAATATTAAGTGATGAAGTAACAACGATCAGACTTAAGTCGGACGGTAAAATCATAAATGAAGTAAAATATTTTCCATCCCGTGGTAATGGATTTAATAATACAAGTCAGAAAATCAGAGCAAGTTATGCCTATACAGGACTTGCTTCTATTTGGAAAACTTCTAGTCAGCCACTAAGAGTCAGTATTGCCTCAGATTGTATTGGTCAAACATTCGCAACACCAAATGCTCCGAATGAATTTGAACCATTTCTGTCAGAGGAAAATTTTGATTATCAAGGGAGCGGAAAATTCTATTTAGCCGCATCCATGTGGGATATAAACCTTCCATATTCAGTAAAACTATATAGTAAGTTTCCAGAAGAAGAAGCTATAATTGGATTAGAGAAACTATCTTCAAATCTATTAAAACAGATTCCTAATTTATTAAATAGTATAGGTCTTATATATCAAAAATTGGAAAATTATTCTGATTTAAAAATCTACAATCGGGATGGTATTTTTATCGAAGGGGTTATGGTGAATCCTAGTAATCCTCAAAATGAATGGGTCTTGTTTTGTAACAGGAGTAAGAGTATAAAAGATTTAACTGAATACGAAATAGAAGATGAGGATTCTTTCGATCAAATAGATACTTACTTTAAGAGGAAAAAATTTAACCTACCTTCCGGTTTGAATAGCTCCTTGTTTTCAGGCAATACGAGTGTTCTTCAGCCTGGTCAGTGTGGGTATTTAGTAGATCCGGAATCTTCTCTATTAAATTTAAAACCAGTTGGTGTTTCTCCTACTCTGATTTATACAGTTCGCACAACGTCTACAATTGGAAACGGTATTTCATCGGGGGAATATTTAGACCTCTATAAAGTGCAGGGAGGAAATCGTTTTCATATTCACTCCTTTGGAAATAGGTATTCGCATTCTCCATTTACTATTCCAGTCATAACTGATGAGATTATACTTTTACAATCAAATAAAAGAGGAGAGGATCGCTATGACTATGAGGTTGTAAAGTGGTGAAGTGGATGTTTGTTTTTATGATTTCTCTTCCTATTTGGGCTGAGTATACGATAGATGTAATCTCAGCGTATAAAAAAACAACCGAAGAAAAAGTGGAACAGAATAAAACTACTGTGATAGAAAACAAATACTCTGATAATATCATTCAGCTAAATACAAATATGGATGGTAAGAGAAATCTATTAGAGTATAAGATACAATTGAGTATAAATAAAAGATCAAAAGATAATGATTTTAAAGATATTCTATATCTTGGGGATAATTGTTATTTGCTTCTTCCAATTAAAAAGTTTCAACTCGTTTTAGGAAGAAGCCTTTTTCCCGAAAGTTTATATCTTAAAAAACAATGGAAAGATGGAATGGAGGGATTTGGGTTAAAAGCCCAAATCTCCGATCAATTTTTTTTACAAGTTTACCTTGTCGATTTTTATCGAGGTTTTCCTCTTTTTGAAAAGTATTTTTTATATAAAAATTTCTCAGAGGTAAATCAGAAGGGAGAAAGATTTAGGCATGGACTAACTTTTGTTTACCGTAAGGAGACTTTATTTTCAAAAATTCAATTTACTTATTTGAATTTAGGAAATTGGGGAGATGGGACAAAAGATGATCTAAAAGCACAACCAAAAGGAGATAGTGATTTTATATATAAAACTACTTTTCATATATCGGAAAGGTTAAAATACTTTACGATCGGATTTGAATTGCAAATTGCTCGCGGTATAGACAAAGTTCAATACAATCCAAACCGGAAAGAGAAATCAATACCGATATCAGGGGAATTGATTTGTTTCTATTTTGAGTCATATTGGAAAAATTTAAAAACAAATTTCGAAGTTTTCTTACCAGACTCTGATAAAAGAAATAAACAAGGAGAAGTTTTAGAATCAGGATTTGTTGGAGAAGGAACGCATCCGACTAACGCATTATTACTAAATCAAGAATTGAATTTCTATCCATCCGGTTGGATTACTCCTCTAGGTCTTCAGAAAGTAAATTCCTATCGTGAGGGTAGGATGAATTCACTTTGGATTCATATTGGTTCTAGTTTACGCTTAGATGATTTACATTTTGGTTTAGAGTTAGATCATCTCACTCCTAGATTAAGCTCTGGTGCATCGAATGGAGGTATCTCTTTTCAAAGAGGTGATTATTCCAATAATTATTTAGCAGAAGTAACAGCATTTCTATTATACGATAAGCGTTTAACGGATGGATACTTTATAAAAGTAAATACATCTAAACTTACGACTTCTAAAGAAATTGGATTAGAAGGAACTTCCGCTTATATACAGGGAGGAATATTATTTTGAAGATATTAATTTTATTAATATTTCTATTTGGCTGTGGAACAAAGAAAGCAAATCAAAATCTGCTTTTAAGTTTAATAACAGAAAACCCCCAAGTTCCAAAAGCTTTTTTTTCTTATCCAGGTAGAGCAAGTGATGAAATAAAAAAAAAAGAAGTCATAGAGGCTATTTTAGATTTAATCAATAACTCCCAATTTAGTTTAAAGATATATGCTTACTCTTTAAACAATCCAGAAATTATATCCGCTTTAAAAGAAGCAGATAAAAGAGGAGTTAAAATTGAAATCGTAGGAGACAATGACCAAAAGTATGATCTATTAAAGGAAAATGGATTGAGTGTAAGAGTTTGGAAACAATCCGGTCTACATCATATTAAAGTAATTCTTTCTGACAATAAAACCTTCTTTACTGGCACAGGAAATTTTTCTAGATATGGTCTCACAAAAGATTGGAATGGATACATTCAGTTTGAAATAGAAAAAATAAATCGTGCAAGGATGAATGAATTTTTAAGTGAGACATTAAGCGAAAGATTATTCAAAACAAATGGTATATCCTTTATAAATTCTCCTGAGGATGGATATTTAAGCCAAGATTTATTATTAAACAGTATAGACTCTGCCAAATCGAATATTGAATTTCTAATTTTTGATCAGTATGATCCTGTTATGAGTCATTCGATCAGACAAGCATCTACAAGAGGAATTGGAATCACTGGTGTTTATAATTCGCCTGTCGATCCAGAAGGTTTATATCTAAATGATTCTTTTTATGGATTGGGTTCTAATATTTACAAAGATGGAAATGAAGATATAATTGAGACAGAATCATTTTCTGAAGGAGGGCTACTGCATCATAAGACAATGTTGATAGATCGACATACACTTCTGTCAGGTTCTTATAATTATTCTACTAACGCACGCGATTCGAATCGAGAAATACTATTTTTAACAAACAATCCTATTTTAGTAACTGAATTTCAAAGAGAGGTAGATAGGGTAAAAGAAGCCTCTTATTTATTGCCCAAGAAAAATTACTATCACTATCCTCGGATTCAAAGATTATTATCTAAAAGTATAAATGCGGATATTCTTTGTTTGCCTGAAAGTGTAAATTCTCCTATCATTGAATTAGGCAGTGGTATCTGGAAGACATACTTATATTATCCTAAAGTGATAAATAAAAATTGTTTTTCTATAACAGATTATGCAAATATATCTTCCGGTCTCACTCATGGGAGTAGATCTGATTTTTTCTCACTGACTGGACTTTGGGATTCTTTCAAGGTCTATGATCGTTCTAGTGATTTAGTTTTCTTGTATGAGTCTGAGTATTTAGATCCAATTTTTTATTCTAGAAAAAGGTTTCTTTCTAAAAATCCAAAGTATCTCTCTTTTACTAATTCTAGAGTTTATTTTGAGATGAGGGAAGATATTGATTTTGCAGGACGAGAAATGAAACTCTGGATTCCGGGAAAAGAGATGCGGAGAGGGAGATTGGAACAACAGCCTGGAACTCAGACCGCCTTTTTTGCTCCAATTTCTACCAATTCGTCAGAACGATTCTTTGCAGCTGTATGGATCGAAATGCCTGAGGAAATTTATTTTTTTTGCTATCAAGATAGAAATAGAACCAATCGGGATTCTTTTGAATTTATTCTGGGTAAAATTGAGGCGGCAGAGAATCTTGGCGGGCAATTTGAAACCGCTTGTTTGTCCAATTCTCAGTAGCAAATTTGATCCTGAAATTTTTTTTAGTTCCAAAAAACCAATCTTAGGGAAGTTTAGTAGTTGAGAACCCATGAGTAAAGCCAGCAACCGATTTTTTGTGAATTCTTTCGGGCTTAGAATTCTTCCCAATATCCTTTTATGTTTATCTATAGGCTTTTTAGGCTCATTGGTTTTTAAAAATGCTTACCAAGAGATCAAGCTTCTTGAAAAGGAGGATGTTTTCTTTCAAGCGGCAAAGTTAGTGCTCGGAGCCTCCTTTCTTCTTGGTTTTATCCTCAAACGAATATTACATGGAATGAAAGCCATCTATATGGAATATTCGACACTGGTTTTATTGATTTCGGAAATGATTAGTCTAAATGGATTTTCATCTGGAATTCTCCAAGTTGATTATATTTTTTATACAGATATTTTTATTTTTTTTGCAAGTCTGAATGCATTTGTTTTGGGTCTTCTTATTTCTAGAATGAAGAATTTTAGACTTTGGGCATTTTTAAGTGGGGGGAGTGTTTATATCATTTATTCCCTATTTAACCCCGAGATATTAATAAAGCCGGAAACGTATGTAATGCCTTTAGTGTTTGTGATGACACTGGAACTAACGTTATTTTCAATTATTCCAAAAGCACACAATGCTATTCATAAAGAAAGCAGAAAGACTCATCCAATTAATAATGTATTTTTTTACACATCACTTTCTTTGTTTGTTTGTCACTCCATTCTCTATTACGTAAATGGAAAGTCTATAGACTCTTTTGTTTTGGGAGCTGGGCTCGGACTTTTGATCTTTAATATTATTTTTCATTACGGTCTTTTAAATTCAATGATTGGCTGGAAGTTTTTAGTAGGAAGAGTTGTAGTATTGGTGAATCTGATACTTACCTTGCATCTTTCTCGATTTGAGTTGGCGAGTGGATTTTTGCTTTTTACGGATATGGCATGTGTTGCCATCTATCGTCCAAGTCGTTATAAAACGATACATGTTATCCTTGCGATTCTAGTTGGATTTATTTTATATGGGATCACTTATTTTTTAAATCTATACTATCTTCGCTACGAGTTTAGATATTCTCTTATATTTGCATTTCTTTTATTAATTTGGGGACCGAATTTAATTTTAAATTCAATTCGCTTGCGAAGTAAAATTGTTACTTTTCTTTTTAGTTTTTTAATATCCGCTTATTTCTTTTCACCTATTCCCTATGATTATAAAATGAACTTTGTAAAAAATGAAAGCTTAAAACCGATTCCATATTTACTGAGTTCGATTGGATTAAATGAAGAAAACTTTGTTTACTTTAATGTAAACTTACCATTTAAAAATCAGGATACATTACCAAAGAAAAATACTTTTCGTAATAAAATAGTTGTCTTAGGTTTGACCGATGACTTAGAAACGACCTTGACTTATCTATATCATTTAAACAAGAACGGATATCCATTTGTCATTTTTCAAGACAAAAAGGCAAGACAACTAACAAACAAATTAATCGATTTTGATTCCATTGAATATCCGCTTTTTCGTATTTATTTTCCTAGAAATACGATTCCGATTTTACAACTAGAAAAGGAAAATGCGGCAAAGTCTGAGAGTTGGGAAGTTCAACACATTGAAACTAGAATTCGAAATTTAGAGACCAATGAAGAAATTGCAGATATTCTAATTAACCTTCAAAATTATTCTGCAGGCTCTCTCAGAGATACTACGATTTTATATCGAAATAAGTTTTATAATTCTTACAAGGCTTATTCAGAGTATTATTATAAAGCAGGTGATTATGATCGAGCTGTTCAGATGGCAGGACTCGCATTTCGATTTGATGTGAAAGACGATAGTCTTTTAGAGACTGCTTACAATTCAATACTTAGAATTACCACAGAGAAGGAGCAAATACCTGTTATGCGTATTCTCCTGACAAAAAATAGATACAAAGAACAGATTATTAAGCGATTGTATCCAATGCTTTTAACAATGAAAAAGAAAGATGAAGCTTTAGAGAAAATTTCTGAGTTGATTGATTACTATTCAAAAGATACTGAAATCGATCATTCTGAGGACTTAAAAACTCTGAAGATAGAGAAGGCGAAAATCTATCTTCAATTTTCAAATATCAGAGAAGCAGAAGAGATTATTATGACTGAGTCTAGAAAAGGCAATGGATCGATAGTTTGGCAAAAACTTATGACTGACCTAATCACACTAAAAGAAAATTTATATAAACCCTATCAGCATTCGGGGACTAACGTTCAGAACACACCGAGGAGTATTGAGTGATAATTACAACATATCTTGGAATATTTTTAGCATTTTTATCTGTCATAATCGCAATTATTTTAGAGGGTGCTCATATTGGAGCATTTTTTAAATTATCTGCTATCGTTTTAATTGTGGGAGGAACGTTAGGAGCAACTGTTGCTAGTTTTTCCGTTATTCAAATCAAGGCTATGCTTGCGATTTTGAATGATATAATAACTCAGCAGAAGCGATTGGATTTCTCTGAAATTTTTATAAAGTTATTAGAAAAGACGAGAAGAGATGGGCTTCTCTCTTTGGAAGATGAAATTGAATCAATTGATAATGATTTAGCTCAGAAAGGTTTGCGATTAATTGTAGATGGAACAGATCCATCTACAGTTGAAGATATTTTATTTGAGTGGTCAGAGCAAAAGCAAGAAGTGGAAATGAATTCTGCTAAGATTTTAGAGACAGCTGGTGGTTTTTGTCCTACGATCGGAATTATTGGAACTGTTATGGGTCTTGTGCATGTATTGGAAAATCTGGGTGCAGGCACAACAGCACTTGGTCAGGGAATAGCGACTGCATTTATAGCAACCTTTTATGGAATTGGTTTTGCCAACCTTGTATTTCTGCCTATAGCAAATAAAGTGAAGGCTTATTCTAGGACTGAACATGAAGTGAGGCAGGCTGTGATTCGCGGTCTTCTCTCTATTCAAGCTGGGGATAACAAAAGAATTATGTTAGAAAGAATGTCTCCTTTTCTAGAATCTTAGTCGTTTCATGCAAGAGACGTTAGATTATAATAGAATCGAAACTATATTTGAAGGAAATAAATATAGTATATTTCGAGCGGAAGGTATTGATAATCGAAACGTAATCTTAAAGATATTTAATTCAGAGCACCCAACGCAAATAGAATTAAATCAAATAGAGAATGAGTATAAGATTCTTGAGAAATTAAAGAAGATAGAAGGCGTAACGCAAATCATTACAAGGGGACGTTTTAAAGGTAAAATTGCCTTTGTTTTTAAAAATACTAAAGGCGAAAGCCTAGAGAAGTTAATTCATAAAAAAATACCGCTTTATACTTTTTTTAAAATTGCAAAGCTGATTGTAGCTGCAATTGATCGAATCCATGTTCAAAAAATAATCCACAATGATATAAAACCTTCCAATATAATCTATGATTCTGATACAAGTAATTTAGAAATATTGAATTTTGGGTCTAGTATGGAGGCTAACGGCGATTATACACTCGTCGACATCAGTCAAAGATTGGACAGAGATCTATCTTATATATCGCCTGAACAAACTGGAAGAGTGAATCATGCGATTGATATGAAATCAGATTATTATTCGTTAGGCGCTACACTCTTTCATTTAATAACAGGTAGACCTCCCTTCTTAGTGAAAGACTCCATTGATTTGATTTATAGTCATATTGCAAAAGAGCCAATATCCCCAACTAAAATAGATCCAAATATACCAGAAGGTCTTTCAAAAATAATCTTAAAGTTACTATCAAAGAATCCAGAAGAGAGATATCATAGTTCTTATGGACTTTTATATGATTTGGAATCGATAAGTTCAGGGCAAATTATACCGGAAGACTTTCAAGTTGGACAAAAAGATTTTTTATCCGATTTCCATATACCTAAAAAATTATATGGAAGAGAAAATGAAGTAAAACAGCTAACAGAAGTCTACTACTCAATGTATAATAGCGGCAAACCAGAGTTAGCCTTAATTCAGGGAGGAGCAGGGATTGGAAAATCTGCTCTCGTTAAAGGGATAAATGAGATAGTCTCAGATAGTAGGGGATTTTTTGTCATCGGGGAATATGACCAATTTAATCAAAGTCATGCTTATTCAGGAATTATAAAAGCCCTATCTCATTTGATGCAAGTTTTATTAACTGAAACTGAGGATGAGATTAATAATTGGAGGAATCGAATTTATTCTCAAATGGGAACACAAATCTTTTCAATTGTGAATATAATTCCTGAACTAGAACTCATTTTAGGATCAGAGCCACCTGAAGAGATTCAAGCTAACGAAGGTCTTTCTATAAACATGCAAGACATATTTCTAAAGTTTATTAGAATCTTTGGGACTCTTCATCATCCATTGGTATTATTTTTGGATGATGTTCAATGGGCAGATTCTGCTTCCATAACATTAATTCAAAGATTAATTCAAAATCAATCCTTGGGGTATATATTAATTATCCTCGGCTTTAGAACAAGTCAGCGGTTAATCAATCAAAGTTTATCCTCTATGCTTGATAAGTTAAAAAAAGACAAAATCTATCCGTGCACGATTCGATTAAAAGAATTAAATTTAAAAGCAATAACACAGTTTTTATCTGATTCTCTTTTTTCTACAACAGATTCAGTAAAAGACTTGGCTGATATTGTCTTAGGTAAGACTGCTGGAAATCCTTTTTTTATGAATGAATTCTTAAAGGATTTATCTAGAGAGAATTTGATTACCATTGATAGGTTGCAAGGAAAATGGGTTTGGGACATTGAGAAAATAAAAAAAGCAAAAGTCTCAGAAAATATTATAGAACTTTTGGTAAATCAAATTAAAAAATTACCAATCCTATATCAGAGTATTTTAAAAACAGCTGCTTGTATTGGAGCTAGGTTTGATCTTTGGCTACTTAGTATTTCTCTCGATATACCTTTTCAAGATTTACTGAATTATTTAAAACGGTTAACAGAACAAGATTTTATATATTTATCAGAACCCTCAATTCAAAAATTAAAAGAGTATTCAAATAATATTCAGTCCACAAATCAAGCACAAGAAATTATTTACTGCTTTCAGCACGATCGTGTTTTTGAAGCTGCATATAGTTTATTAGATAAAGAGCAAAGATCAACATTGCAACTATCGATTGGAAGATTTATGTTGGAAGGGAATTTTTCGAGCGATACTATTCAGGACATTGCAAATCATATGAATGCAGGTTCTGAGAAAATTGAAAATCCGAATGAAATTAAAAGATTAATTGAACTCAACCTAGAAGCTTCACAGAAAGCAAAAAATTCAACAGCTCATGATGTTTCTTTAGAGTATTTAAAAGAAGCACAAAAATTACTTTTCCGTTTTGAGGATCCTTGGTCTGAAATCTTTAATATTACACTAGAAGTTTACAAAGAGTTATCTGAGCTCTATTATTTAAATGTTCTATTTGAGGAAATGGAAGAGACTACTTCTATATTTTTAAAATATGCAAATAATCAATCTGAATTAATACATGGCTATCGTGTTCTAGTAAATTATTATACTACTATTTCAAATTTTGCAAAAGCGATTGAGATTGCTAAAGAATCTTTGAATCGTATAGATTTTTATTTCCCGTTTCAAGATTTTTCGAATGAGAGAGAAAAATGTTTGAATACAGTTCAAAATTTTCTACAGAATCATTCTCCCGAGGAGATCCTAAAATTACCCAAGATGGAATCTGAAAAATCTAGGTTGGTGATTTCAATGCTTTCTACTCTTATGCCTGCTGCATATATGTATAATATCGATTTATGGACTTTTCTTGTTCTTAAATCAGCTTCAATAATATTCCAGGAAGGCATTTGTGAAGAAGTCTATTCTCTATCCGGTCTTGGAATATTATTAGGGATTATGCATGACGATTATAAAACGGGTCATCAGATAGCGCTTATCGCTTTAAAGATTGCTCAGGGATATAAAAATCAGTCTGAAATTACTAAAGCTGCAAATGTTTTGGCTAATTATACTTTGCCTTTCCAGAAACATTTAAAAGAAGCAAAAGAAATTAACAATATTTGTATGGAGGTAGGTAAAAACTCGGCTGAATTACAACATTTAAGTTATAGCTTAGTTTTTGATATATTGAATTTATTTTATTCTGGAGTTAGCTTGAATAAAATATTAAATGAAGTGATTCCTAAGAATATGGTTTTGTGTCAGCATTCCAAAAGTCTTGTTGGAAAAGATTCAATTAATGCGATACGTTTAATTATACTAATGATGACCACAAGTTCAGATGATAAAATGGAACAGGAGGTAATTCGGGAGTATGCAGGTAGATATTTACTTCAATGGAAAAAAAATCAAAATTATAGCACAGTTTATATTTTCAAAGTTCTGAGAGCCTACTTTTATTATTTAAATGAAAATTACAATGATGCATATACACAAATTAATAGAGCAAAGCAGTATGAGCAATATGCAACAGGAATGTTTACTCAAGCTGAATCTGTATTTATTGAATCTTTGATTCTATGCTCTATTGCGAGTAACGCTAAAAAAGAAGAAAGAAATGGATACTTAGAAAAAATTAGAAAAAATCAAATCATACTTAAAAAATGGAGTAAATCTTGTCCTGATAATTTTTTTCATAAGTATCTTCTAATAGAAGGTGAAATTTGTAGAATTAAAGGTCATTATTTTCGTGCTAGTAAATATTATGATGAGGCAATTGAGGAAGCACACACGAATGAGTTTATACATATTGAAGCATTGGCAAATGAAATATGTGCAAGATTGTATATAAAAATAAATAAGTCTAGAATAATGCAAAGTTATATCAATGAAGCTTATTATTTATATGATCGCTGGGGCGCAGTCGCTAAAGTTAAATTATTAGAAGAAAAATTTCCTGAGGTATTTTTTAAAGCAAATCGCAATACTTCTGAAAAAAAAGAAGTAGATCAATTGATAAACAGTATAGATTTAGATGCGGTAATAAAAGCCTCACAAGCTTTAACAGAAGAAATTGTGTTGGAGAAATTATTAGAAAAAGTTATGCGCGTTTTATTTGAAAATGCAGGTGCTGAAAAAGGTCTGTTTATACGATATGTGGAAGAAGAGTTTAAGATATTAGCAATCGGAAATTCAAATCAAAATGATATTGAGGTAGTATCAAACCAATCTGAAAAGTCAGAACTAAGTTCTGAGATTGCACCAAAGGCTCTTATACATTATGTTGCTCGGCTAAAAAAATACGTTGTTATCTCAGATGCGAGAAAAGAAGATTTATTTATCAATGATCCATATCTAAGAAAAAAAAATCCAAAGTCGATTCTTTGTTATCCAGTTTTAAGGCATGAAAGACTCATAGGTTTAATATACTTAGAAAATAATTACACTATTAACGCATTTACAAAAGAGAGATTAGAAGTTTTGGCAATACTTTCTAGTCAGCTCGCAATTTCTATAGAAAATTCAGAATTATACTCTAATTTGGAGGCAAAGGTAACAGAGAGAACAGCCAATTTAAATCAAGCGTTGCATGAAGTTCAGTTATTAAAAGAAAAGCAAGATGCAGATTATTTTTTAACATCTCTTTTAATTCATCCATTAGGAAAGAATAAAATACAAAATGATTTAATTCGAATTGAATTCTTTATTGAACAAAAGAAAAAGTTTTTATTCAAAAACAAACAGATTGAGATTGGTGGAGATCTATGCACTACCGACAGAATATTTTTAAATGGTAGATCGTATATCGTTGTTTTAAATGCAGATGCAATGGGGAAATCAATTCAAGGGGCTGGTGGAATCCTTGTTCTTGGATCAGTATTTAAATCAATCATTCAAAGAACACATTCTTCGACTTTAAATGAGACTTTGCATCCTGAAAAATGGATTAAGAATAGCTTCTTAGAGATGCAACGAGTCTTTGAGAGTTTTGATGGTTATATGCTTATATCAATGGTTCTTGGATTATTGGAGGAGGAGACAGGAATCTTCTATTTTATAAATGTTGAACATCCTAAATTGGTTTTATATAGACAGAAGAAAGCTAAATTTATTAAGAATGTTGGTAGACGATTTAGAAAAATGGGTATAGAAGGAATTGAACTTCCGATACAAATATCACTTTTTAAATTTCTTCCGGAGGATGTTTTGATTCTTGGGTCAGATGGTAGAGATGATATTATTTTAGGTCAGGATGAGTATGGTCTCGATATATTAAATTTTGATGAGAATTTATTCTTAGAGTTTGTGGAAGAGGGAAGAGGGAATTTGAAGTCTATATATGAAGCAATTCGAAAGAAGGGAGAGGTTAATGATGATTTGTCTCTAATTCGAGTGAGTTATAAAGAACTAAATGCTTCTGTTCATTCAATAGAAAATCCACCGTTACAAGACAAAAAAATAGAGTTGTCAAAGGAAATAGAAAGTCTACGAAAAAATAGACAATTAGGAGAAACAATTTCTTTGTATGAGCAGATATTCTATTTGGATCCAATGGATACAGATCTATTAATTGAGTTTTCAAATTTATTGTTTCAAGTTAAGAATTATAAAAAAGCAATCGAATATTTAGAGATAATTAAACTTAGATATCCGAATAAGATAAACAATTTACAACGTTTGATTATATCAAATATTCGTCTTAGAAATTTTCAAAAAGCGGATAGTCTATTGGCAGAACTTTTGTCACTAGATTCTAGAAATCGCAAAGCCAGGTTTCTTGAAAACATTCTATCTGATCGTGTTATAAAATCGGTATAAATATTTAAAATGGAGGAGTTATGAGAATACAAGGATTTGCCGCTCTAAACAAAAAAGAAGAGCTATCAGAATTTCAATATGATTCAAAACCCATAAAGGATTATGATTGTATTGTAAAAGTTCATACATGTGGAATTTGTCACAGCGACATTCATATGATGGATAATGACTGGAATATGTCTAGCTATCCACTAGTGCCAGGGCATGAAGTTGTAGGTGTAGTGGAAGAGGTAGGGAAACTAGTAAACCATTTGAAGGCTGGAGATAGAGTTGGGGTTGGTTGGCAATCAGGAGCTTGCTTAGAGTGTGAAGATTGTTTACGTGGAAATGAAAATCTTTGTCGTAGAGCAGAAAGCACGATAGTTGGCAGACATGGTGGATTCGCAAGTCATATCCAATTAGATAGTCGATTTTGTTTTAAAATTCCTGACTCCATTGCATCAGAGTATGCATCTCCGTTACTTTGTGCAGGAATAACAGTGTTTTCTGCTCTTCGTTATGCAGGCATGACATCAGGACAAAATATTGGAGTTATTGGAATTGGGGGATTAGGTCATTTAGCCGTTCAGTTTGCATCTAAATTAGGAAATAGAGTGACTGTCTTTACTACAAGTCCAGATAAAGAAGAGTTTGCTCTTGCAAATGGGGCTACTGAAGTTGTTGTTGGTTCTCCTAAAAAAGTTAAAAATAAACTCAATATCATTCTGAATACAACTCACAATGATTTAGATTGGCCTCGCTTTTTAAGTTTTCTGGATTCTGATGGGACTTTGAGTTTTGTTGGGGTTCCTCCAAGCACTTTGTCTAACGTTCATGTAGGAATGTTATTAGATAGAAGACTCAGGATCATGGGAAGTCCAATAGGTGGAAGAGCTATGATTCATGATATGTTAAGAATTTCTGCCGAACAAAAAATTCGACCTGTCATTGAGAGATTTACTGCATCCAATGCGAATGCAGCAATTACAAAAGTAAGAGAAAATAAAATTCGCTATAGAGCAGTTTTAGATTTTATCTAAGAACTAGAGAGCCTTTATTAAATTTAACTTTTTCGGTAGAGGTATATGCATAGTATATACCTTTGCCGTTTTGTTTATCGCTTTTCCATTTCCCTATGTAAATCTTTCTCTCTGCTTTTGAGATAAAAGTTCCGTATCCGCTGCGTTTGTCGTTTTTAAATTCGCCAATGTATTTATCTCCATTTGCATATTGTAGAGTTCCTACACCGTTGTAATATCCATCTTTGAATGATCCTGTATATTTACGAGTTTCCCCCGATCTGAGTGTGTAGGTGCCTTTGCCGTTTGGTAGATTATTCTTCCAGTCTC
The DNA here is from genome assembly GCA_035345875.1 of Leptospiraceae bacterium. Lineage (GTDB taxonomy): Bacteria > Spirochaetota > Leptospiria > Leptospirales > Leptospiraceae > UBA2033. The sequence goes on from DAORDH010000005.1 coordinate 118,338, forward strand.
CTTTATAAATATTCCCATTCGGTTCAATTTGAGTTCCCTTTCCATTTTTTTGTCCATTTTGAAATGAGCCCTCATAGCGGATACCTGCGTCATCAACGGTGATTCCATTTCCATTGACACAATCCCCATCTATGCATTTAATATTTCCCTGTGCGGCTAACGGTAGAGATAAAAGTAATAATACAAAAAAATAGGTTTTAAAATTCATATAGCACTCTCGATCTAAGTATATCTTTTTCTAGTATCGGAATAATTTGAATTTTGAAGGAATTATTTAAGCCGATTCTGATTGGTGAAAGAGTTGCAAGGAAGAATTCTTAGGTTTTTATTAATGAGAAAGAAATGTTTTTAGTAATATACACGAAGAATGCTAAGGCTTTCTTCGTGTATATTCTGGATTATTTTTTTATTTTCTTTTTTGCTTTGACTTGAGTTGCTTTTTTCTTTGCTGGAGCTGGCTTTGCAGCTTTGGTATCTTTGTTTGATACTTTAGGCTTTGAAATAGATTTAGAGTTTTCTTTTTTCTCTGCATCTTTGGGCTGAGTCTCTGAACTCTTTATTTCTTTTCCTGTAAGAGCATCGGTTATTTTCCAATTTTTTTCATAATCGAAAAATCTATGTTCTTTCACTTCAGAAGCAAGTGGAACAAAAGACATTGCTCGCTCTGACAAAGCTGTTATGGTCAAACTTGGATTCACCCCTAGGTTGGCAGGCACCATAGAACCATCACAAATCAGTAAATTCTTATATCCATAAACCTGATTTTTTAGATCGATCACTCCTGTTTCTGGACTATCTCCAATGATACATCCACTTAAAATGTGAGCGGTAGTTGGTATATCCAGTATAACTTCGTTTAAAGAACTTCTTGCCACTCCTCCAATTCGTTTTGCTAAACGTCTGGCAAATTCATTTGCGATTGGAATAAAAGTTGGAATATGTGTTCCTGTTTCTTGTGTTGAAGTTATTGTCTTTTGGAAAGGCCAGATGAGTCTTCTTTTTCTTACAATCCTTATACTATTATCTACAGTTTGCATAACTAATAGAATGATTGACTTTTTGGCAAATCCAAAGGGAGACAAAAACCGAATCGTATTGATAGGATGTTGGACACAACTCCATAGGAATCTCAAAAATCGAGGAACACCTTTTCCGCCATCAACTAACGTTCCAGCAGCAATCGTTCCCATAGCATCAGAACCAGCTGAGTAACGAACTGGTTCAATATGAGTATGCTCATCAGGATAAATACTAGATGTAATAGCAATTCCTTTTGAAAAATCGACTCCTTTTCTTAAAGATGTAACACCTACTAAAGATTCGCTATTGGTTCTAACTGTCTTTCCTAGCATTGGAGAAAGTCGAGTCATGATCTTTTCTTGCTGCATTTTAAGAAGAATGCCTAACGTTCCTAGAACTCCTGCTGATAATACAACGTTTCTAGCTCTAAATGTTTTTCTAGGGTTGCCAAAGAATCCAGTGGTAGATCGAGTCTGCACTTCATATCCATCGCCACCATCTGGTGAAAGTGGAATTAGCTTATCTACTTTTGTTTCAGGAATAATGGTTGCTCCAAGTTTCTCTGCAAAATACAAATAGTTTTTATCTAAAGTATTTTTTGCATTGAATCTACATCCTACCATACAACCACCGCAGAAATTGCAGCTATTTCTTTCAGGTCCTTCTCCATTAAAATATGGATCTACTTTGTCTTTTTCATGAAAGTTGATTCCAACTGGAGTTCTCTTGAAGGTATGTCCGACTCCCATTTCATCGGCTGTTTGTTTCATGTAATCGTCTACTTCCCAGAGTTTTGGATTCTCAATTACACCTAACATTCGTTTTGCGATATCGTAAAATGGAAGTAGTCCTTTTTCTGCTCCCATTTTTTGCACAATCGGTGTTTCAAAGAATGGTTGAGGTGGGACGTAGAGTGTATTTGCATATACAAGACTTCCTCCCCCAACTCCTGCTCCACTTAGGATCATAACATCATTTAAGAGGTTAATACGTTGTATGCCATAGCAAAAGATTTTAGGAAACCATACATATTTAGAAAGAGAAAAACTAGTTTTGGGAAAATCATCTGATTTCCATCTTTTACCAGATTCAATTACAGCCACTTTATAACCTTTTTGAGAAAGTCTCATGGCAGAAACGCTTCCTCCAAAACCAGAACCTACAACAATATAGTCATAATCATATTTAATCATTTAAATTACCTTACACCAATAAATCTGAAAATTTTATCTTAGATAGTGTTTGCTTTGAAAAATTATTCACTTCTTTTAATTGCTCGCTTATTTTAATTACAAATCCTTTTTGATCTGCAAAGCTAGGAAGATCATAGGATTCATGTGAGATTTTGTCATATAAATCAAATAACGTTAAATCAGATGGCATGGAACAAGGTGCAATCTGACCTCCTTCTACCTTTACAATAAACTTATCGGATACTAATTTTTCTGTTAAAGCATCAAAATCAAGTGTTGATAGATTTAGACTCGTTTTGAGTGAATTTACAGTTAGAAAAGCTTTGTTTTTACTTTGATTTTCATAGAGCAATACTAAATACTTAATACTATTATAATAGGTGTATTTTATATCCTGTTCGCCATCATCAAAGGGATGTCTGTTACTGTTGTATCTGTCTTTATAATGTAGAGTAGCTGTGATTTCAGCTCCAAACAAAACGATAATGGAAAAACAGTAGACGACTAAAAGAAAAATTGGGACTGCAGCTAACGCTCTATATATTACCATAGTGGAAGTTGCAAATGATCTCAAATAAATTCCAAAAGCCCAAAAGAAAGACAATAAAATAAAACCAGTAAGAGCAGCACCAATCGCACTGGCTTTTAATGGAACTTTTGTATTTGGAATCAGTGTATAAAGCATCATAAAAAAGATCCAAATAGCGGATAGAGGAATTACCGTTTTAATAAAGGAGTATAAGGAAAAAATATTGTCTCCTCCTGCAATTGTGTGCCATTCAAGAGTGCCATCTTTTACATCCCCAATGGAAATTTTCCCAAATTCTCCTACAGCCAAAATATCGCCTACAGTTTGTTTTTCTTTTTGTTTTGCAATTTCCTCTTCTGTGGGAACACTTTCATCCTCTGGATTCATGGCAGTAAATCCAAATTTTGGATTGATTGGTATCATTGCATGTAACTTACCATTTGTTGGAGTATACGTTAGCTGCCATTTATTTCCTAAATCATTAGAATACAAAATGGATCCCAAATCATTTAAAACGATTAGTTCATCCTTTCCTTCATTTTGCATATACCAAATTTTGGTATACGAAACTCTTTTATGAGAAATGTCTATCCAGGTTTTTCCCGCATCATGGGTTCGATAAATTGCTCCTCTTTCTCCTACAACTGCATAATTTTCATTATCTAAGATTGCAAGGTCAGTTAAATTTAGAGTTCCTTTTGTGACTTTTATGCTTTGGAATGTTTTTCCTCCGTCACTTGTTTTCCAAAAATAACCATTTGCATCTAAAAAATAACCATGTTCTGGATCTGGAAATCGAATCTTAGTGGCGATCACTTTATCTTCTGAGTTTGAGTAATTTACAAATACTTTATCAAATTTATCTTTATTGTGATAATTTATAATTTCACCATCCGTTAAAACTATAAACATATTGTTTTCATCTGCAATAGTGAAATCTAAAACTTTAGCATTTACAATTTCTGCAATAGACCAAGTTTGACCTAAATCAAAAGACTGTAAGATCACTCCATTTTCAGAGATAGTAACTAGCTGATTTTTTCGATTTCTAATTTTTACAAAACTTTCTTTATTTAGTTTAGGAATATCACAGTTTGCTTCTGCATCTTTATCTAGATTCATACAATACATATTTTCATAATCTATCTTAAAATCTTTGAGTTTGGCTAGCCTCTTCCCGTTTTCTTGGATTTTAACGATAGTTCCATTCTCTCCCGCCATCCATAGAAAGTTGTCAGAGGAACGAGTGATTGAATACAAATGTGAAGCTCTTGTTGCATCAGCAAAACGAGCAGCGAAACTTGTGAAGATTGCACCTAAAAGTGGACCGATAGATAATATAAAAAAATAAAAAATGATTTTATCAGCAAATGGTCTTGGAGTCGTTATACGCCAAATCTGATTAAATGCAGCTTCGAAGGTTCTTAAGATTGCTGTTGCAGAAAAGATCAAAACGATAAATCCAATTGCCCCAATCTGTGTAGCTGAATTAATTATATCCTTTAATGTCTCCAAATAGGGAGTAATATCGATACGAATCTCATTCTTCTGTAAGAAAGTATTGATACTATCAAAAAGTTCATCTTGTTTTTCGGTAAAACCTGAACTAATTGTAAGAAGTGCAAGTGCCACAGTTAATACAGGAACTAGGGATACAATGTTTGTGTATGCGATAGCCGATGCACGAGTTAAGCAATCATCTGCTAAAAATCGATGAAGTGAAACAAGAAGTATTCTTAGGAAGATAATATAAGAACGTTTAAAACCTTTCTTTTCGGGTATCAAGTAGAACTTATCTGAAATTTTAATTTTTTCTAATCCTGTCTGTGCCATAATTAAACCTCATTTGAAAGCATATAAAACCATGCTAGAAGTGCTTCCCTTAAAAAATTTGCTTTTTAGATGATAATAAGAAATTCGAAACCATTTAAAATAATCTGTCCATTTTCTAAAACTTCCCATTGATTTAAAAAGTTTTGCATACAACGGAAAGTCTACTCCATGATAGACAGTGAAATCTTTAAATCCATTTTTGGTCAAAATTTTTTTTAAATTACTAAGGGAGTAGTAATAAAGGTGACCGGGGAGATAGTAATGATATTTAGGACCTTCTTGGATTGCCTGCATTCCATCAAAATTTGCAGTTTGAATTAAGAGGAGTCCACCCGGTTTTAAAATCTTGAATAGTTTAGGAAAAACTATATCTGGTTTTTCTAAATGTTCAATTACTTCGACTAACGTTATTACATCAAAGAATTCGGCTGGAAAATCTGCCTCTACTAAGGATCCATTATAGGTTCTAATTCCTCTTTCATTTGCATACTGAGCTGAATATTCTGAAATCTCTACACCAAAGGTTTCGAAACCAGCCATCTTCGCTCTATTTAAGAATCCCCCGAATGAAGAGCCTATATCTAAAAAATTACCTTTGGGAATAAATTTTTTAATGTTACGAATTCTTGCATCCCAAACAAAACTTTCGTAAACTTCATTTTTTCTTTCATCATGGTAGTAGTAACTTGCATTCCCTGAATAATAATTTGAGTTATACATTGCTTTTAAATCGTATTTATCTTTTGGATGAATCGTTTGTATCCCACATGTATTACATTTATAAATAGGGAGATCGTAATAATTATAAGTGGATCTATAAAGAAAACACCAATCGCACTCTTTATCTAGAGGGCAGTTCTTTTTTAGTTCTTCGCCTGAAATATCCAATGACAGATCCTCTCTTCTAATTTTCCCATAGGGGTTCTTTCCATATATCCAAATTCTGTATCTTTAAAAATTTTTAACATATCTTTTAATTCATCTAGTGAGTATAATGTTACTTTGCCTCCAGAAAGATCTTTATTTCCAATGACTCCATCCTTAGTTTTTAGATGAGTATCCAAATTAGATCTGACTGTCCCTACTATATAGCCATTTGGTTTTAGAATTCGTTTGATTTCGGAGATTATAGTATTTGCTTCATCAAAACTATTGTAATGTAAGACTCCCCAACTTACAACTAAGTCGAAGGATTTATCTTCATAGGGTAGAGTGGTTGATGTTATAACGTTAGTCGTTATAGTCGGAAGCATCTTTTGGATTCCTTCAATTGCTTTTGCGGAGTAGTCACAAGCTGTAACCTGGTATCCATAAGATTTTAACAATACAGAGTGTCTTCCTGAGCCAGCCCCATGGTCCAAGGCAGAAGTTCCAACTGGAATTCTAGATAAAATTCGAACAAGATTTTCATCTGGGAATACAAGCTTGGACTTTTCTTTTGTATAATGATTATCCCAAATAGTGGGATTTATTTTATTCAAATTTTGCATTGAAGTTTTTCCTAATTTCATTATCTAATTCTTCTGGTGTTTTGGATGAAGAGATAACACCTATTACTCCTACTCGTGCGGAGTTTCCTTCTTTAGTATTTAATATCGAGTTGTAATCTTTTAATTTTTCATTTAGAAAAATGCGATCTCCCTTTATTGAAACATTGTTTGACTGAATGAACTTGGATGATCCTTCAGGTGGAGCGATAAAACAGATTTGTCCAATGGAGTTTTTCTTTTTTATTTTTTGGCTATCAACTGATTCAATTCTTTCACCTAACGTCATTTTAATATAATTTTTGAAATAATCATATTGGTAAAATTCTGGGATTAATAAATCTGCTAAATACTCGCCTCCAATTTCAGGCATTACTTCTATTAGATAAATTTTCCCATTGTCGGAGATTTTAAATTCTGCAACAAAAGGAGAGTTGTCTAGATTTGTAAGATTTACAATACTCTGGCATAATAGATGCACCTCTCCTAGATGTTGTTCTTGCTTACTTGGGAGTTGGTGTGATAATTCTAAATAGGGTGGAAAGTCAGTGGTGATTTTATCAGATATAGAGACTAACGTAAATTTTTGGTTTTGAACAAAGCCAAGAACGGTTATTTCTTTTCCGTTGATAAATTCCTCTAATAAGAATTTTTCATTTCTAGCTTTGAGTTGTGTTAAACGATTTAGAAGTTCTTCTTTGTTATCAAATATTTCTATTCCCAATTTCGCAATATTGTCTACAGGTTTTAAAATACAAGGGTATGAGACCTTAGAAACTAAATCATAGAAGTCCTTTTGGTATCTCCAAATATAAGAGGTTGGAACAGGAATTCCATTTTGTCCTAAAAATGCCTTCATTGTTTTCTTGTTATAGAAGGGTCTTAGAATGTCTAAGCTTGTATTGATTAGATTGAATTTCTCGGCTAAATAGGAGGCAGTTAAAACTGCTTTGCCGTAGGATCTCACTCCTATTCCTATAATTGGTTCTTCTAAAAATAGTTTTAAGACTGTAGCATAAATTTTACGGAAGTCCAGGATGGAGTGTAGAATTTTTATCTCTGAGTATTTAAAACCGACTGCATCTTTGTTTTGATCGACTGCGATGACTTTAAGTCCTAGTTGCTTGGCTTTATGTATGAGAGGCAATTGATTCTTGCCAGCGCCTATGGAAATATAATATCCGGAATTATACATGTGTCGATATAGTAAGATTCGTCCAGATTTGCCTTTTCAGTCAAACAAAGTTTTTTCTTGACTTAATTTCTAAAGCATTTTTATTATGTCACGCAGGCCATGGACTCTAATAAAATGCATACCCCTATGAGTGGTGCTAAAAAAGCAGCTCTACTACTTCTTTCTCTCGGAAAAGAAGAAGCCGCAAAAGTTCTTTCTCACTTAGATGATAAAATGATTGAACAAGTTGTCTATGAGATGTCCCAGATCCGAATGGTATCAAAAATTCAAAGAGAAGCCATTTTAAACGAATTTAAAGACACTGTAGCTGAATTGCAACTCGGACAGAAGGGGGGAATTGAAACTGCTAGAGAGCTCTTATCAAAAACTGTAGGTTTCAATAAAGCCGATGAGATTATCAAAAAGATTGATAAAAAGGAAATTGCTCAGGATTTTGAGTTCTTAAATGATATTGAGCCAGTAGTAATTAGTTCTCTTTTAAACGGAGAGAGCGCACAGACGATAGCGGTCACTCTTTCTTATTTACAACCAAAGAAAGCGGCTGACGTTTTAAAACATTTCCCACAGGAAATGCAGTCCAATGTTGCCTTAAAATTAGCAGCAACTTCTAAGACTCATCCAGATGCCATTCTACAAATTGCAAAAGTTCTAAAGAAAAAATATGACTCTAGGGACAAATCGGAATTAGCCCAAGCAGGTGGGGCAGAATCATTAGCAAATATTCTAAATTTCATGGATAAAAACATGGAAGAGAATATCCTGAAAGAGTTAAACGAAAAATCCCCAGATCTTGCCTTTCAAGTTCGCGACAAGCTTTATACATTTGAAGATATCTTAAATCTAGATGCTAGAGAAATGAGAACTCTTGTAAATCGTCTCGGCGGCAACGAGTTGTTAATCGTTGCTTTAAGAGGTGCGGGTGATGAAATTAAGAGACATTTCTTTACAGCTATGTCCCAAAACAGAGCCGCGGATATTGTAGAAGAAATGGATAGTAGAGGCAAAACAACCCTTCGTGAAATTACAAATGCAAGAAATGATATACTTAGAATTGCTCGTGAACTAGAAGAAGAAGGCATTATAATTTTAAAGAAACGAAAAGATGAATTTATATGATTTAATGAATAAAAAATCTAATTCAACAATAGATTTACTTCTAAAAATTTCTAATTTCTCCACAATCAGATTCTTATTTATATTTTTGATCCTACCTTTTTTTCTTTCAGCTGAATCAATCGCAGAATTAAATAAAAAAGGAATACTCGCTCTTCAAAAGAAAGATTATAAAAAAGCAGAGGAGATATTTAAAAAGTCTCTTTCTATTTCTCCTAATGATGCAAAAGCAAACTATAATTTAGCCTGCACATATGCACTCATGGAAGAACAATGTGAGCCAAGTGAAAATGGCAATCCTTTGACGTTATTAGAAAAAGCCGTTCTAGGAGATGTTTACTATAAAACAAAAATGCTAAAAGACTCTGATTTAAAATCTCTTAGAAATAATATAAAGTTTTATAAATTGGCGGGTCTTACAAAGAAACAAATATTGACCAAGATTATTTGGTATGGACCTAAGCCAGGAGTAGCAAATATTGATAAAATGGTTTTTACTGATTCAGGAAAATTTTATTATTCAGTGTTTAATTCTTCTGGAGAAGGTAACCCTGGCTATACTGAATACAATGGAAGATATGTATGGATCAAGGAAGATATCCAGATTCAATTCGATGAGAGTCCATTCGATTCAAAAAAGAAAATCTTTAATGTAAAATTAAAAGAAAACTCAATTCAGATAGAAGGATTTGACCATGAGCTATCTGATTTTGAAGACAGATGTTCTGCCTGAAAATATTTCGATCAAACAACCTTCAGAAATATTTTAATTTCATCGTAGTCAATTCGATCTAGTTTTAATTTTAACTTTTCACCTAGAAAAAATGTTTTGGTAAATCGTTTCGCGTAGAACGAAAAATCATTTGGCTGATCGAGTTCGTATTCATTTGTAAACTCTGTGTAAGAAACAACCCCCTCCGTAAGTATTTCATCTAACTCAACAAAAATACTGTGCGGTTTAATTCCCGTGATAGTTCCAGTAAATTCTTTAAGACCTGTTGCCTCTACGAAACGACATGCCTTTAGCTTTAATATATCTCTCTCGGCATCTGCTGCACGTCTTTCTTCTGTAGATGTATGGTATCCCATTGTTTTAATTTCCTCAGATGAGTAGGCGTTGTCTTCTTTGTGAATGAGTGCTTCGAGTGCTCTATGACAAACAAGGTCTGGATAACGACGGATCGGAGAAGTGAAATGACAATAGTCTTTAAATCCGAGTCCCCAGTGCCCAAGTGCTTCTCCGCTATAGTAAGCCTGCATGAAACTTCTAAGTAAGAAATAATTGAAAATTTTCTCTGCTGGATGATTTGCTATTGCAGATAACGCTTTTTTGATATCATCATATTCTGTTGAATTGAGCTGATATTTAAAACCATATAATTTTAAGAATTCATTTAGGTTTTCAATTTTATCCTCTTCCATTGACTCGTGGACTCGAAATAGAGTAGGAACTTTGTTTTTACGTAAATGTTCTGCTACTTTTATATTAGCAGAGAGCATCATTTCTTCGATTAGAATGTGACTATTGAGTCTTTCTCTTGTTTTGATTTCTACAACTTTTCGATTGTCTTTATCTGTTACTACATAGGTTTCTTTTATATTTAAATCAACACGTCCATTTTCAATACGAACTTTTTTGAGACCATTGGCAAGTCGCATAACTTTAAAGAGCCAATTTTTTGCATCACCCTCAAGAATTTCTTTCTCTGCTCTTTCGTATGTATAACGTTCATTTACCTTGATTATACTCTTATAAAACTTCGCAGAATAGATTTTGCCGCTGTAGTCTCCTTCCATTTCAACTGTAAAAGCAAGTCTGTTTTGATTTGCAACGAGACTACAAAGATTTTCGGATAACTCTGGAGGGAGCATAGGAACTACTTTGTTTGCAAGATAAACAGAAGTGGATCGACTATAAGCTTCTTCATCTAAACTAGAACCTGGCTTAACATAATAGGAAACATCTGCAATATGAACATAGAATCGAATTCTTTTTTCTTCTTCAATGAAACTAATAGCGTCATCAAAATCTTTAGCAGTTTCCCCATCAATTGTGATTGTGTATAGGTCTCTTAGATCTACTCGCGAGTTCCAATCTATTACAGTCTTTTCATTTACTTCTTCTGGAAATTCAAGAGGAATTGAATCTGGATACATTTGATTGTAATTGTATTTCATTAAGATTCTATTGAAATCAATATCTTCCTTATCACCTGATTCTAACTTAATAAAAGTTACCTCAAGAGTGTTTCCATCTTGAAAAGCATGTTCTTTAAGTTTTACTATCAATATGTCGTTTATTTGGATAGATTTTGCGATATCCGCAAGAAGCGCTTTTTTGGATAGCAAACCTTCTTTATCGTCTCCTACCATGTCTAAAAGTTTTCCATGAATATATCCACCTTCAGTCTCAGTGACACGCATACGGTAAAGAGTGCGACCTCTTTTTAGAATTCGGATTACTTCAGCCTCTAGACGTTCCTTTTTACCAATGCCTAGTGGAGTAACTTCCACTGTATCTCCTGACATACTCGAATCTAGGAAATTGGATGGAATAAAAAGCTCATTTCCGGAAGGTAATTTCAAAAAGCCATCTCCTCGACGGCTAATAGATATTATCCCTGAGAGACTAAAAGGCTTTTTAACTTGAATCGTTTTTTTGTCTAATTTCACTAGGTCTTCTTTTTCTAGAAGCCAAAATAATTCTTCGATCTCAGCTTTTTTTTCATCATTGTATTTTCGTTTTCTTTTTCCTTCGTGTTTCTTGTGTTTTTTATCTTCTTTAGTTTCTAGGAATTGTTTATAGAGATCTGATTTTGCGATCTCTTTTCCTGCTTTTAATTTTAAGTATTCTACGATACTTTTTATAAATTTATTTGGTTTCATTTTTACCTTTTTATAATATTATAATTTAATTCTTTTTTGAGTTTAATTTAGTTTGATATAGAAATTATTTCCAAAATCTCTCTATTCTGATCTGAGAAATTCTCTTAGTTGTTTCAGTGAGTTTTTAAAATAATTTGTATATGTTGAATGTTCTACTTTTCTTTTGTCTTAATAAAAATTTATTTTTAGATCTAATTAACGCGATTTTTAATTCATAATTCTTTTAGAGATTTCAGGATTCTCTTAGAAATATGTATCGAAACGAGAGTTGATTTCAGTTAGTGACTTTATGCAAAATTAGTCAAGAAGATTCTAATTCGAAAAAAAGACTGTTCAGATTGCAATTTATGTGAAAATTTGTGTAATAGCTGTGCTTAGAGTCAATAAAACCAAACTAATTAAACTCCTTATTTTTTGTATTTTTGCTATTATAACTCTTTATTTAACTTGGAATCAATTGAAAACTTCAGAAGTGAGAGGGAGAGCACCTCTTGCGGAGAATGGTTTTCTAAACACAGAACAATGGGATTTTCAATCTGAAGGAACTATCAAATTAGATGGTCAATGGGAATTCTATTGGCTTTCCCTTTTAACCCCAGATGATTTTAGAAATTTACAAACTAAGAATCAAAACAACCTCTATCAATTAGTTCCTTCTACTTGGAACCAATATAATTTAAATCAAGAAAAGCTTTCCGGAAATGGATATGCCACCTATCGTTTAAAAATAAAAATCAAAGATATTCAAAGAATTTATTCAATTAAAATCGTAGATAGTGCAACTTCCTATAAGGTTTGGATAAATGGGGACTTGCTAGCAACAGCTGGCGAGACTGCAAAAACAAAAGAGGAAATGATCCCCGCTTATAAATCAAGAGTAGTTGAGTTTAAGCCTACTTCAGATATCATTGAGATTATTTTTCAGGTATCAAATTTTTATCATTCTAAGGGTGGTTTATGGAATGCGATTGAATTTGGACCTGCTCCCTTAATTGAAAAATTTCGAGAGTCACAAGTGAGTTTTGAATTTTTTATGTTTGGAAGTCTCTCCATAATGGCTTTTTATCATTTTGGTTTATATGCTCTTCGAAGGAAAGATAAATCAACTTTATATTTTGGGATTATGTGTTTTATTGTTGCGATCCGCATCTTACTGACTGGAGAAAGATATTTTTTTAAATATGCTGACAATGTAGCTCAGTGGATACTTCTTGTTAAACTAGAATTTATTACAGTTTATTTAACCACTCCAGCATTTATTTATTTTTTAAGTTCTATTTATCCTGCTGAAGCAAAGAAGATTATATCAAGAATAACGTTAGGTGCCGGATTATTGTTCTCTCTTTTTACAATAATGATTGATACTACATTAGCAACGCAGATAATAAAATACTTTCAAAATTTACTTTTTCTTTTAATAGTTTATACGGGATATGTTCTGATTAAAATAAATCTTAATAAAAGAGAAGGTGCGGTTTGGATAACTTCTGGACTTTTAGTTTTTTTATCTGCATTAATTAATGATCTACTCTACTTAAATAATTTAATCTATACTGGTTTCTTATTCCCAATTGGATTGTTTGTATTTGTTTTTTCTCAGTCTTTTATTTTGTCTATGCGATTCTCAAAAGCTTTTACAACCGTTGAGACAATGAGCGATAGACTACTTGCCTTAGATAAAATGAAGGATGATTTTTTAGCGAATACATCTCATGAATTAAGAACCCCTTTGAATGGAATCATCGGAATTGCTGAATCAATTCTAGAAGATGGGAGCTATAATCTTCCTTACGAAATTCAACACAATCTATACTTGATTGTAGCAAGCGGCAAAAGGCTTAATAGTCTTGTTAATGATATTTTAGATTTTTCAAAGTTAAAAAACCGTGAGATTAAATTACATCTTAGAAAGATCGATCTAAAGCAGATTGTAGATTTTGTGATTCGACTCTCTGAACCTTTGTTGTTAAATCGAGATTTAAAATTAATCAATGATATCCCTTCCGATTTTCCGGAAATTGAGGCAGATGAAAATAGAATTTTACAAATTTTCCATAACCTAGTAGGCAATGCGATTAAATTTACGGAAACCGGTGAAATACGTATTTATGCTGAAATTAGAAATGGTGTATCTACAATTTATATTTCTGATACTGGTATAGGCATTCCAAAAGACAAATTTGAAGTCATTTTTCAATCCTTTGAACAAATTGATCACTCAACGATTCGAGAATATGGTGGAACAGGTTTAGGACTTGGAATCACAAAGCATTTAGTCGAACTTCATGGTGGAAAGATATGGGTAGATTCAACTGTTGGGAAAGGATCTACCTTCTATTTTACTATTCCTAGTTTTACAGAGAATGACGTTAGACGGGATAAAAATGTTCTCTACACAAATGCAGATTTTTATATACCAAATGTAAATACGAACCTAAACATTCCTCTTGATCGGGTGATTGACCTCCCTGAAAAAAATAAGGCAATTATAGAAAAACAAAATTATACAATTCTTGCAGTCGATGACGAACCAATTAATTTACAGGTAATTGTAAATCATCTCAAAGATCTAGGCTATAGAATCCTAACAGCGAATAACGGTCATATGGCGCTCAAAATGGTAGAAGAAGTGGAACCTGATCTTATTTTACTGGATATAATGATGCCAAAACTTTCAGGCTATGATGTTTGCAAAATCCTGAGAACTAAATATCCAATTCATGCACTGCCAATTATAATTTTATCTGCAAAGAATCAAGTGAATGATATTAGTTTTGGGCTAGAACAAGGTGCAAATGATTATATTCATAAACCATTTCAAAAGAAGGAACTAATCAGTCGTATTCACAACCAACTTTCTATCAAACAGGCGATTGAGGATAATAATAAATTAATTTCTATTGAAAAAGAATTACAGATGGCAAAAAAAATACAGGCAGATATACTTCCTGCAAAAGTTCCAAAATTGCAAGGACTGGATATTCATGCTATCTATTTACCTATGCAGACCGTTGGAGGTGACCTGTATGACTTTCATGTAGTCAATCCATTTGAAATCGGAATTTTAATCGCTGATGTTGCAGGTCACGGTGTTTCTGCTGCAATCATTATGGGTATGGTGAAACTCGCATTCAAAATGCACAGAGAGTTTGTAAGTGATCCCGCCGTGTTATTACAAAAAATGAATGAGACGTTATACGGTATTATTGGTAAAGGCTATGTTACTGCAGGATGCTGCTATATTAATTTAAAAGAAAAAGAAATTGTCTATAGTAGTGCAGGGCATCCTGCTCTTCTATTTTTAGATGGTAAAACAAATCTGCTGAAAGAATTACAACCCAAGGGCGCAATTTTAGGAGCTTTCCCAAAGATTGTATGTAGAAATTTATCTAGTCCTATTTTTTCCGGTGATAAAATTCTTCTCGTCACGGATGGAATTCTTGAAGTGAGACGAGTCAATGAGGATGGATTATTTTACGGGGAGGAAAAATTCTATAAATATTTAGAACAAAAACGATCACTAAGAGGACAAGAATTTCTTCATACAATTATTGAAGACGTTAAATCCTATAAAGGTATAGAAGATGAAACTCTTGGCTTTGATGATGATATATCTATTGTTACAATTGATATTCTATAATTAAACAATTCTATCGTTTTGTAAAAGTATTATTAAAATGCAAAGCTTCGCCTATCTAATTTTAAGTGGTTAATCTGTATTAGCTCCTGATTTAGAAAAAATTGTTTTTTTTAGTGGTAATGGCTCTTCCGATATTGAAAAAGGATTGTGTAACTGGATCTATTCTTTGTTAAGAAGATTTTTGTGCTCAAGTCAAAATTCGGGGTCTCGGGAATTCCGACTACGGCTAAGTAGTACGAGGTAGCTTCTGCATAATCTACAGAGTCTGCTATCACTAAGTAAACTAAAAAGGCTGAGATAGACATACCAAAACTAACACGATAAAGTTTCAGTTCCGCCCAATCTTGTGGATTCGGTCGAAAGGAAATCTTATGAAGATTCTGACCTTTTTCTTGGTATTTGGTGGTAAGATTGGAATAGCCAGGCACAAGACCATTTGCAATGAAGATTTGGTATTTAGAGAGTAGGTAGGAGATATACTGCCGAGTTCCCCCATGAGAGGAGCATTTAGATCGAAAGAGTTGATAGTAGCGATCTGGAATGAGTAAAGTAGAGCTAAATTCAGAGTAAATGTAATCTTCTCTTGGAAAAGAAATTTTACGATTAGAAATCGATACACCGTTTAGATAGGGTGTGGGTTGAGAGTTTTGATATAGGTCATTATAAATATCTTTCCAATCATAGTAAGTATTTTGTTGATTCTCATCGTTCATATAGACACCTCTAATGAATAGGGGAAAAAAATTGAGGGAATGTGCGGGATATTGTGAAATTTTTTAAAGTTGTTTGGAAAAATGGAAAAGACTTAGTTAGGGATAGGAGGTTTAGAATGAAAAGAGGTTTATTTGTAATCTTTTTTTATATAAGTTTGGCTCTCGCGCTTACAGATTGTTTTGGAAATGATTTTTCTCAGATAAAAGAGGGGGATTTAATCTTTCAGGAATCAACATCAGAGCAAGCGAAAGCAATTCAGCTAGCTACACATTCTAGATACACGCATGCAGGAATCATTTTAAAAGTCAAAGGGGATTGGAAAGTTCTAGAGGCGGTTCAACCTGTAAAGTATACTAAACTAGAATCTTTTATAAATAGAGGCGTTAAGCGACATTATGTAGTTAAGAGACTTTCTAATTATGATCAACTTGTAAATGAATCGATTTTAATGAAAATAAAGGTAGTAGGAAATCGATATTTAGGAAAGAAATATGATATCTATTTTGAATGGAATGATGATCGAATCTATTGCACAGAGTTGATTTGGAAAATTTACAAAAAAACTCTGAATATTGAAATTGGAAAATTAGAGAAACTAAGTAGCTTTGATTTGAGTCATCCCTATGTAAAAAACCTAATGAAGAAGAGGTATGGGGAGAATATACCTTATGATGAATTAGTTATATCCCCTGAATCAATGTTTCAATCTAATCAGTTGGTCACGGTGATTAGTAACTAACATTCGAGAAAAAAGTTTTCTTGCTCAAAAGGACATCTGGTCGAGCAGAAGGATCTTTCAGTATCAATTTAAAGATTGGTTATCTTCTCGGTTTTGATTTTTTAGATTTTTTAATTGGTTCCACATCTGTCTTATTAGATTCTAATTCTAGATCGGCAAGTTGTAGACTTAAATCATCTAGAGCCTTCTCTATAGACAAAACTGCTTTGTCTTCTACTTCTCTTGTGCGATAGACTCCATAAAACAATAAATTATAATCCTCTGTTTTATCAACGCTTAGATGAATTGGGTCTTTCTTCCCTAGTTTGATTTTACAGTCTATATTTGTTCTGATTGTTCCTGACTTTGCAAGTAATGGAAAGTAACCGCTTGCTGGCCAAAATCCCGGAATAAAAGTAGGCCAAAATATTTTTTCGTTTTTTTTCTCATTTTCACTGTAGGGGATGTAAAAAAAGAAAAAATTCTGGTTATAGGGATAACTGCCAACTCTCGCTAATTCGCTTACACTAAATAAAATTTCTATTAGATAAATATCTTCTGGATTTTCCAACATTGAATCTTTCCACTTTACTTCCGAAAAACGACCTGAGTTTAGAATGCTTACACGAATTGCTTCTTTTAAAATTAGTTTATACTTAGGTTGTATCTCTGGGGAGTCTTCTATTGTAACCATAGGAGAGTAGATGGTCGGCTCATCTAAATAGACAATTGGTTTTCCTTCTCGATTCATCGGAAACTCTTTATAGCCTATCGTTCTATTTAATAAGTGTGCCCTGCATTGAAATAAAAATAGAACTAGAAACAGTATTTTCATTAGAAGCTCACTCCTAAAATAATTCCATAGTTTAATTTTACTTTCTCTGAAGGCTGAATCGCATTTTTTAATTGCTCTTGTAAAAATAAAAAATCGGAAAGACTCAAAGAATTTTTGTTCAGAAGAGATACTTGTATATTATAATTATATTGAATCTGGTAAAGATTTACCATCCCGAACTCTACTCCTGCAATTACACCGCTGGGTAAAATATACTTTAAACCAAGACCAATTCCGTAGTATAGAGCTGGTTTAGCGTCAACCGACATATGTAGGATAGGCAATGGATAACTAGGCTTATCCATTTGATAGGCTGGGTTGAAAATACCATTTTCAGAACCATTTATTAAAGTAGAGCCCTGCGATCTCCCTAGATAGACTGGGATATAAATAGGAAGATCTAATTTGATAAGTGGATAGTAATGTAAAAAAATATTCGTTCCCATTTTGGGAATCAATTGAGTGTTACCATAATCTTGAGAGGGAACAGATCCTGCTTCTGTGTAGACTCCTTTGCTCAAGGTTTTAGTTCCATCATAATAGCTATAATCTTCACTGGTTTGTCTATTTTGGTTTTGGGAAATTCCAACAGAAAAGTAGCCATTTATGTTATAACCTAAACTGAATAAAGCAAATTTAGAAAGACCGCTTGGTAGACCAGTCACAATGTTATATTTATATTTGAGTCTTTGTTTTTCTTGTCCATAAGGTATTAGATCCTCTTCAGGTAGTTTTTGGTTTCCAATTATTTCTTTGGGTAGAGGCTGATTCGTGTTATCCGCGTAGCTCAAAATGGGTGTTAAGAGTAGAAGGAAAAGAAAATACTTTATCATAAATCGAATTCCTTTTTGAATGAAAAAGAAAATCCACTATAGTTTTTTTCATACGGGTGTTTCGAAGTAGATGGAGAAATCTGAAACTGGAATCTAGTATCCGAGGAGATATAGAAAGCATCTACAATATTAAAAACATAAATCGATGCCGCTATAAAATACCAAGAATGAGAGCTATATCCATATTCTCGACTATCGTTTTCTAAGGCGCTACCCTTATAGATTCCAAGAAGGAATACAGGAAGAGGTAGATTTAAATAATTTGCGATAGCCGCTCCAGCATAGAAATCTCTACTTTGTTGACTTATTTGATGCGAGTAAATATTTTGATCTCGACCAATCCAAAGAGTAAATAGAAAACTTACCGCAAATAAAAAAGCCTTTGTGTCTTTTTTAAATGCCGCCTGTCCAAGGCCTGGAAAATAGAAAGATCTTTTTGCCTTGTCTAAGTTTCTTTCTTTTCTTTCTGCATCAGATAAATTGTCTTGAATCAATGGAATACCTGTTTCCTTTGCGGAAATAGAATTTGATTCCAAAAATATTTTTACTTTTTCTTGAAACGCTTTCATCTCTTCTAGATCACAAGAAAGGTCTAGACATTCCAAAGCGATTTCATTGACTGCTTTGCTTGTATTTGCATCCACAATATAAAGAATACGATAGGAGCCATCTCCTATTGCTTTTGCACTTCCCCAGATAAAATAATCTCCCCCTAGACTTTTTGTTTCTGATGAGAGTTTTTTAAAAGAAGGAATTGTGTCAGGATATTTTTTATCAGGTTGCTCCGAAATTATTTGAAGTCCTAGTCCTTGCAAGGCTCTTAGAATTTTATCTGATTCCTTTGTTGCTAGTTCCTTTGAAATTCCTTGTCCCGCTAACAAAGGATATACTTTTATTTTTTTCTCTCCATCTGCATTTAGATTCCAACTGAAACAAAATAGAGATAATATAAATAGATATATTAAAAAATTTTTCATTGAAAAATCAATCTTACTTCCTGTAATTTAATTTTTCAATCTTTTCCTTGATCTTGAGGATGCTTTTTAAGCCTACTTTAGGGAGTATGAAAAACACTAACCCTAAAGCGGCAAATGGGAATTATACTCTAGAGAGTCTTGCTTCTAGAAGTTGAATTGCTTCATTGATGTTCGCATTTCCAATCACTACATTGTAAGCACTTGTAAGAATTGGATACTTTTCAATATTGAGTTCAACTAGATTTGGAATTGCTTTTAAACCATAATAACCATTGGACATTTTACTTGGTTTATTACCTGTTACTAGTTCATAGCCATAACGTCTATCCCTAGAATCCGATCCAAAGCAAGCGAGCATGAAGTCAGTAAGACCAGATAGACCATTGAATGTCTGTTCTTGCCCACCAAGCTTTATACCAATGGAAACCATTTCTTTAAAGAAGCGGTTTGATAAATGGAATAATGTATTGTCCACATTTCCGCCTAGCTCTTCTTTGAAGTAACCTTCTACGAGACCCATACAAAGAGCATAAATATTCTTCAATGCTCCTCCTAATTGAACACCTGCAACGTCAGTTGAAATGAGCGCTGGTCTAGAGAAAATATATCCGGTTGTAAATAGTTTTACTAGTTTTGGAATGATCTCAGGATCCCTTGCTGCGATTTCTAACCCAGAAATTTTTCTTTCAATGATCTGTTCTGGATAACTTGCCCCTGCTGCTACTGCAAGTCTAAATCTTTCGATTCCATATACTTCTTCT
This sequence comes from Leptospiraceae bacterium, assembly GCA_035345875.1. Taxonomy (GTDB): domain Bacteria; phylum Spirochaetota; class Leptospiria; order Leptospirales; family Leptospiraceae; genus UBA2033. The sequence goes on from DAORDH010000005.1 coordinate 138,072, forward strand.
AGGTCTCTTAGGATGAGACCTCTTGGAGAATTTGTAAGACCTTTTATCACATTGACGATAGGCGATTTATTTTTCTTTAATTTATCTAAAATATCAGGATAAACTTTGTCGAAGTCCCAAGGATTTGTTCCTTGAATGAATAGAGTTGCATCTTTTATTACACTATCATCTGCGGAAAATTCAATGTTAGGTGGAAGCTTATAGAGTGGATAATGTTCTACGTCTCTTCTTTCTTGATTTGAATTTTTACAATATTCTTTGTCTGGGTGATAAATAGTTACATTTACATTTTTATTGGAAAGTATAGCAGCAATAGCTACTGACGCATTGCTAGAGCCAATGACTACTATGTTTTCTTCCGGTGCTTTCGGAGTTTGAATTAATATATTTTTATGTTTCGCAATTCCATCTCCATTATAAAGGTTTCGATAGGTTCCATGCTTATGACGGCTCAAGTTAGAACCGACCATAAGCGCTAAGTTGTCAATCAGGAATTGTTTCTTATCTCCTACTTTTGGAAATTTGATTTCATCCAATTCAACGGGTAATTTGTGTTTGCCGTGAAGATCTCCTACAATAACCGGTTTACCTATCACAAGCTTTCCATTGGCGGGATTAAATAAAAATCCAGAAGTTGGTAAAATCTTATCTGTTCCTTCTAGAGAGATTGGTAATACTACTTTATTCGCCACATAGTGATAGACTGTATCGACAAATGGCATAAGTCTTCCATCTCTAGATCTGGTTCCTTCCGGAAAAATACAAATAATCTTACCATCTCCTTGCAGCTTTTGCGACTGTCGGAAGGCACGCATGTTGATTTTTGTCATGAGGTCGGAAAGACTTGGATTATCTCCCATGTCTTTTTTAGAGCAAACAAGTAACGTGCCAAACATATAAAGGCCGAGTCTTGTAAAGTCTGGCTCAAAGGCTAGACGTCCTGCGATAAACACCATCTGCTCTGCGATCTGTCTTCCAAGTGGACCGGAAGAATAAAATAACTGAAAAATGCCTGGAGCATCTAGGTGACTTAAATGATTTGAGATCAGGGTAATTGGAAATTTTCCTATTAATTTTTCTACTATCTCAAGATTTTCCTGACCTTCCACTTTGAAGTTTTTCATAATAGGGGAGAAAAACTGCATCATAAAATTGCGAGCTTTTTCTTCTCCCTGGGTATAAACTCCAACTTTTTCCAGTTCATCTGGATTTTTAAAGATATTCATCACCGGTGGCATCGGTGTAGTGCTAGAGAGATAAAGAAACTTTTCTAAGAGTTGTCTTGCTTCTTCTTCTGTTAAACCAGATTTTACAAAATTGTGGATATTCTCAAAAAATTCCTTATGCCATCTACCAACGCTTGCTTCTTTTTCAGTCATAAATGCCTCTACCTGTTCAAATCTTTCCAAATTAGATTTGGGATTTGCAATCCAGTCAACTAGAAAAAAATAGAAATGAATTTTTGAAGGAATCTGAATCGATTCATCCATCAAATCCTAGTTGTAATATATTGTGTTCTTAATTTATTGGAAGAGGGATTAGAAGACAGTTGAGAAACGACCGCAATACAAGCTCAGAATTAAAATGGATACCGGACGGGTTTCATTTTTTAGATCATGAAGATAGCCTCAGACGAAAAAAAATCTTAGACCAAATCTATGAATTTTTTACTTCGAGAGGTTATTTAGAAGTCACTCCACCTAGTTTCGATTTTACAAATTCCTTTTTAAGCCATGTAGCAAATTCAGAAGAAGCTCGAATTCTAAAATCTCGCGATCTCTCTGGTAGAGAGATTTCACCTAGCATCGATTTGACGCTACAAGTAGTGAAAGGTCTAGCGGGATTTGGAGTTAAAAAAGGAAATCAAAAAGTTTTCTATACTGGACGTATCGTTAAAGACAATTTCAAAAAGAATGCGGATAGAAGAGAAATTCTGCAAGCAGGAGCAGAGATCATTGGACATTCCAATGCCAATACATTTAAAATGTTACTCACTCATATCAGTGAACTAGTTCCTGTATTAGGTCTCAAAGAAAAAATCACTCTCGTATTGGGAAATACTGCCATCTATTCAAATATTGTTGAGTATCTAGAATTTTCAGAAGCAGATAAAAATACTCTCTCGAACTTACTCTATCATAAAGAAGAAAAAAGCATTCGAGATTTTCTAGATCTAAGAGTAAAGAAAAAAGAAATTCGAGATCTAATCTTAAAACTAATTCTAAGCTTTGAGCTAAAAGAAATAAAATCAGATTTAATTTCAATCTCAAAAAAATATAAAATCAAATTAGAACCGTTAATTGATGAAACAGAAGAAATCTTTAAATATGCAAATCATTTTAAAAATTTAGATCTATGTATGGATTATTCTCTTATACGAGATTTAGATTATTATACTGGGTTCGTATTTCATGGATACTATGATCGAATTTCCTATCCTGTCGTAACAGGTGGAGCCTATGATCATTTATTTGAAAAATTTTCAGGCGAAGAAAAAAGAGCCTGCGGCTTTGCCGTAAACATTGATATCATTGAAGAAATAAATAGAAGATAAGAGGATAATAGTAATATGCCAGCAGATTTAGTGATTGGTGCACAATGGGGTGACGAGGGAAAAGCAAAAGTAATAGATTATTTAAGTAAAGAGATTGATATCATAGCTCGCTACCAAGGTGGTGCGAATGCTGGGCATACAGTAGTCGTGCATGGAAAGAAATATGTGTTTCATTTAGTTCCCTCTGGTGTGATTTATCCAAATACAATATGTGTTATAGGAAATGGAGTTGTTTTAGATACAGATTATCTGATGAAAGAATGCGATGAGCTTTGCAAAGAAGACTTCGATGTGTATAATAAACTCTATATTAGTGATGCTTGTCACGTAATCCTTCCACTTCATGGAAAAATTGATTCTCATAGAGAAAGAAATTCTACTCCTGGAACGAAAATCGGAACTACCGGAAAGGGAATAGGTATTTGTTATGCGGATAAAATGATGAGAATTGGAATTCGCACGGGAGATGTTCTAGATGAAGAAACTTTAAAAGATAAACTAAAACATTTTCTAGCAAAGAAAAATGAAGAACTAGTAAAACTCTATGGAGAAGAGCCAGTTCAATTTGAGCCAATCTTTGATAGCTTGAAGAAATTTGCAGATAAATTCAAAGGCAAAATCATAAACACAGCCTACTTTTTAAATGAAGAACTTCGTCGCGGCAAACGCGTGTTACTCGAAGGGGCGCAGGGCGTTGGTCTTGACATTGATTTCGGAACCTATCCATTTGTAACTAGCTCTAACCCAACGACAGGCGGCGCACTCACTGGATCGGGAATTGGATTTCAACATCTAGGAAAAATTTACGGAATCAGCAAAGCATACGCAACTAGAGTAGGAGAAGGACCTTTCCCTACTGAACTTTTTGGAGAAGACGCAGAGAAGATGCGCACGATAGGTCATGAGTTCGGATCTACAACTGGTAGACCAAGAAGATGTGGCTGGTTTGATTTAGAAATGATTAAACACTCAATTCGTATTTGTGGAATCAATCAACTTGTAATTACAAAGATTGATGTTCTCTCTACCTATTCTAAAATTCCAGTGGGTGTTGGTTATGAACTAAACGGTAAAAAATTAGACTACATGCCATCCTGTGGAATGGAGAAAGTTAAAGTAATTTATGAAGAACTTCCTGGTTGGAATACAGACATAACAGGTATTAACCGCTTTGAGGACCTTCCTAAAAATTGCCAGTCTTATCTCAAATATCTAAATGATAAAATTGGAGTTCCTATTTCTATCATCTCTACCGGTCCTGATAGAAAAGATACGATAGTTCTCTAATATTTAAAAGCTTTCCACCGATGAGCACAGATAAACACCGATGTGGTTTTTATCTGTGTTTAATGTTTATTTTATTTGGATAATTTTTAAGACTACGAAGATCGCGGGAGGATCGAGAAGATAATGAGATTCGAAAATGATTCGCTCTAGGTGGTATTCTAGTTTTTGATTCAATCCAAGATGATTACGTTGAGTTTTGCAAATTATCTAATATGGATTGAGGAAAAGAAAACAATGTTGCTTATCCTCCTACAAGGAACGAGAAGAATTCATTCAAACCGACTCCACAAAATCAGCCTTAGGAATTTAAACTCGATGCGTTAGATGAAAAGTTAACAAAGGATTGGAGAAAGGAAAGTGAGTGTATCTTTGTTAACGAAAGTTTTGTGAAATATCGCCATAGACGTGCATTCGGGGACTCGCCCCTTCAGAGAAATCGTATTCAATAAAAAATCCCAACTGGATTTTTCGAGTTACCAACCAATTTCAAAATTCTCATTCCTAACTAACTAGCTACTTGGTATAGTGGTTCGTATAGTGTTGGTATAGTCCTACCTATACTGATAGGGATCTATTGCTATAGCAATTCACATTGTAAGTGTGAGACATTCGTGTGGCAATACAAACGCAAGGCTTTTCTCTTTTACGACATAATATTTTAAATTTGTTTTGGTTTATGTTACATAATCAATAGATAATTATGTAACATTAATAAGATGATTTATGTCGCACATATTTCTACTATCGATTCTTTGAGGATTTTGAAGCGGCTAATCATTCTCTGACGCTATAAAATTAAAAAAAATATTACCTATAGCGACATAATGGATTCATATCGGCAAAAAAAATAAAAAATTAACGAGAAATTAAATTTTTTGCTTTAAATTCTTCATGGTTCAATTTATACATCAAGTCGATAATAAAATTGTCTACCTTTCGCTGGTAGCTTTATTAATAGCTTATATAAAATTAGAGGTTTTTTTCGATGAATGTAGCAATTAAGGCAGTAAATAACAAAAAGGAAATCAATCCTAATCTAATTCTAGAGGCGGTTAAAAATAACAAGCCGATCACGATCAAAACATACTATCTTACAGAGTCCACTGAAGAATATATCAGAAGTATTATTCAGCTCGTAATGGGGCGTGTGGGTAAAACAGAAAATATTGAAACTTGCTACAATTCAGTTCGCGGTCTTGTTGTAAATGCGACACGCGCCAACATTAAACGTATTTTATTTAAAGAGATGGGACTCGATATCACAAACCCTACCGAGTATCTGATAGGTATGGAAAAAATTGAACCTAAGTTAACTGAAATTCATTTTCCAAAATACAAAGCAGAACTCACAAGACAGAAGCTTATTGTTGAAACGACCTTTAATTTTAATCCAGATATGTTCTCCGTAAAAGTGAAGAATAATTTTATTCTACTTCCACATGAATATCAAGTTTATGGAAAGTCCTCATCTAACGACAAATCCTCTATTAACGGTTCTGTTGTTCGAGTAAGAGAAGTTATTTCCAATGGTCAGGTTGCTCAAACTCCATCTAAAGTTGTATCACTCAATCAATATAAAATCGACCAACAAGTTCTAAGTCATGTAATGAATGAAGATACAAAAGAAACTATCTTCAAGTTAGATATCGTATTAAAAGATAAAAACACTTTTAACACTGAAAACTTTGGACAAGAACTCAATGCATTATTTACAAGCTACAAAGAGAAATTCGATAAAGTATTTAAAGAAAATGTAGAAGGTCTTGATACTAGAGACTATTTAACTGTTTCAAAGGATCTAGCAAAGAGTCTAACTGGGCTTCGAGGCAGAGGTGACTTTTTAAATTTATATCAACGTATTCAAAATTTAGATTCCCAGTTGTATAAAGAACAACAACAACTACTCGCAAACTACGGCGAACATGTATTTACCGCAATTCAAGATAAACTCTCCAAAGCAAAGGCTGAATCCAATGAATACATTTCACAAATCCAACGCATTGGAAAAGAAGTCTTTGAAATCAATAAGAAACAAATTGATGAATTTGCTCAGCAAAAAGATTTCGAAATCGAAAAACAAATCAAAGATAGCATTGATCGACATAAAAAGAAACTAGAAGAGTTTAACGACTCATTAGATAAGCGTATTGAAAATCAGTCTATGATTATCAAAAGCCAATTGTCGCAACAAATGGAAGATATGAATCGTTCTAGTGCAGATCTTCTCAAATCAGCAAAGAATGAAATTGCCAAAGTTAAAGAAGAACTAAAAGCAGATTTAGAAAGTGAAATTCACATTGCTGAACTCATGAAGAGTGATTTGTTCCAAGATATCAAAGCAGACAAAGAAGTTTTAGAAAGAACTCTCGCAACTGTTTCTGAAGAGATTCAAAAGATTGAGAAATTTCATACAAATAAAGACGTTATGGACAATTTGATTGCTCAATCGGAAGAAGCTTTCTGGAAAATGTCCTCTAATATCGAAGTCATCAAAGCTAAAGAAGAAAATATCAATGAATACATGAACAATATTAATCTTCTTGAAACTGCTATTCGCAATACTGAAAGAGAAATTCGAGAACTCAATGATGAAAAAACAGAATACCTAAATGAAAAAGGTAAAATGGTTCAAACCATTGACACTCGTATGAAACAGATGGAAAAATTTGGAGAAGAGCTCAAACAGAAATTAGTAGAGATCAATAGCTTTGAGCGCAAAATTAATGTTATCTCCGGTGCTCTTTCTGAACAAGTAAAGAAAACAAAAAATGTGGATGAGACCTTAGCAAAGTTCTCCAAAGAAGTTGCAGCATTTGAAACTAAGAAAAATGAACTAGGTAGATTTATCACTGAAGTAGATCAAAAGGTTGCTCTCATCAATAGCAAAACAACAGATATTAAACTTTTAGAAGCTAAGTTCAATCATATAGAAAGACTCATGATTGACTTATCTGCACGTCATAAGCAAATCGCTACTATGGAAGCTCGCTTAGATGATGTGAAGGGCAATATGGAAAAACTCCTTTCACAAGCTGAAATCAAGATGAATCAAATGTCCTCCGTTATCAATAATGCGGAACAAAAATCTAGTTCTAAGCCAAGAGCAAAGAAGCAGGCAAGTCCAAAGTTTTCATCTGTATTGAAGGATTTAAAGGAAAGCATTCTAAATTTAAAGAAAAAGAAATTAAGCCCACAAGAAATTGCTTCTGCACTTGATATTGATGAAGAAATGGTTTCTATGATTCTTGCAATGCAATAGGCATTGTTGAATTATTCGGATATAGAAAAAAGATCTGCAGAGAAATATAATTTCTCTGCTGTATTACTATTAAATTTATTTCACTCAGCAAATTCTATTTACAACATTAATAGCACCTAGCACAACAGCTGGGATTCCCTGACCCGGAAAGACTGTATCTCCTACCATATATAAATTTTGGAAAGGTGTGACGTTAGGTGTCATGAATATTAAATTATTCTGTATAGAGTGTGGTATTCCTCCCACAAAACCCTGATGTCTTCCTGTGTAGTCAGCAAAGGTTTTAGGCGATCCACCTAAGGGGAAAATTTTTTGTTTCATTTTAGGAAAATGAAAATCAAATTCGCCAAGAATTTCTTTCATTACAAACTCTTTTTTCTCTTTATATAAATCTTTTGAAAGATCTGACCATTCTACTGGATTTGTATGGGTTGAAATTGTAACAGTTCTATAGCCGATAGGCGCTTTTTCTAAATCTCCTTCTTTTGAAAAAGAAACAAAGAAAGCACCAGCCTCAATAAACGGAATCTTTTTTCTAAAATGAATTTGATAGTAAAGAGAATCCAATATTTCATTGTTTTCAACTGCAAAGTAAATGGTAAATGCACCAGATGCATTTTTTAACTTTGAAGACTCTTTCTTAAAGTAGGACTGGATCTTGCCCTCAGTGACTTTCGCCATATCTGCCGTTGTAAGGTTAGAAATAATTCCCCTCGCTTTGTAAATATTTCCTTTTTTTGTTCTAACTAAATAACAATCCTTGTTGAAACTAATCTGAATTACTTCTTCTTTTAAAAAAATTTCACCTTTAGATTCTTTGAAATGATTTAGTAAAAGTTGTGCCGGTTTATACATACCGCCTATCGGATAATAAGTCTCTTTGGGATAAGAAAGCCCCATAGCAGAAGTTAGCATTGGAGATAGATCCACTCTATTCTGGGTTGTGATGAGTAGTTGTTCGTTTAAAAATTGAATAAAATCATCTCTTTGTAATTGAAGAGATTTTAATTCATCCAATACAGATCGAAATAGTTCCTTCAGCAGAACTATTTTATTGAAATTTTTAAAACGAATTAGGGAAATTAGGTCAGATACAGTTCTAGGTGGAAGATTTGAATTTTGATCGATAAACTCCCAAGCTAATTTTTCTAATGAATTAATTTTATTCCAAAATTGATTCATCTTTAAGTCTGGAAAATGCTTGTTAACCTCATTCACCCATTTGTCTAGATCGGAAAATCTTGTAATTTTCTGATCATTCATTTTTATTATCATTCCCGGATCTACCTTGTATAGATCTGGAGTAATTTCTAACTCATGAAATAATTTACCTAAAGGCTGATTCGGAAGTATGGCGCTAAATGTAGTAGCTCCAACATCAAATAAAAAATCCTTTCGTTTAAAATAAGAAGCACATCCACCTATAAGGGAATGTGCTTCTAGAATACATGTAGCGAATCCTCTTTTCTGTAACAGAGATGCAGCGGCTACACCTCCATAACCCGCACCAATTACAATCCAATCAAACATATACAATTAGACAGAAAAAAACTTGCAATATAATGATCTATTTATATTCTTCTGACAACCTTGGAGATACTTTTAGACTATGCCTGACATAAAATATATTTGTCTTTCAGATATGCACTTTGGTGCACAGAATAGCTTACTCACAAAATTGACACCGGATGGATTAAAACCAAATTTTTTAGAGCCTAGTCCCGTTTTAACTTCTTTAATAGATCAGGTTAAACTCTTGTTAAATGAGAATACCAATAAAAAAGAGAAACCTGTACTTATTTTATTAGGTGATATACTAGAACTTGCACTTTGTGAAACCCAAGAAGCTGGTATGGTATTTGATCGTTTTATTGATCTTATACTTCCGAAAGACAAAGAGCTATTTAGTGCTATTTATTATATACCGGGAAATCATGATCACCACCTATGGGAAATAGCTCGTGAATCACAATATATTAGATATATCCAAAGGAAAGCGGATAATAGTATTTTGCCTACCATGTGGCATACAACGAATATATATATGGAAAACCATTCCTATCCTGTAACCTGTGATTTTATGAATGCTATTATTCAGAATCATAAGCATCTACAAAAATTTGAGGTGCAGGTCGCCTACCCAAATTTTGGAATCTTAGATAAGTCCGGTCAGAAATCTGTATTATTTCATCACGGACATTTCTTAGAGGATATTTATACCCTTATGAGTTCTATCAAAACTTATATTTTTCCAGACCAAAAAATTCCTGACGATATTTGGGATATTGAAAAAGAAAACTTTGCATGGATAGATTTTTTTTGGTCTACAATGGGAAGATCGGGACAAGTTGGAAAAGGCGTTGAGCTCGTTTATGATAAAATGACAGACGAAAATAAATTTTCAGAGTTACTTCATAATATTTCTGTAAAAATTACACAAAATATAAAAAAGAGTGAAAGTGCAGAGGCAACTACCTTTTTTAGAAGAATGTCTAAGTTCTTTTTAAGATTTATACCAGGTAGGAAAATAGAGAAAATAATTTATGCATTTTTAAAGATAACACTTGGAACGATTGCAAAACATGAAAGAACCGATTCTGGAGGAAGTCTTTCGGATGAGATGCGGGATAAGTTAGTTTTCTATCTTAACCAAACATTAAAACGTCAATTAAATAGAGAGAAAAAAGAGAATCCTCCTAAGGAAATACAGTTTGTATTTGGTCATACTCACAAACCATTTTCGGAAGTTATGGCTAATCTAGATTATCCGCAGAAAGTCCAAGTTGTCAATACAGGCGGATGGGTCATCGATACGGTCGATAGAAAATCAACCTATGGGGGAGCTGTTATCTTAATTGATGAAAACTTAAACATTGCTCCCCTCCAAATGTATAGAGAGAGTTATGAGAGTGGAAAACCTAAAGTTGCTATACTAGAAAATACAATCAATAACGAATTTACTAAAAAAATTAATGAGATTATTGAACGTGAGAAGAATTCTTTTGATTCTTTTTCTAAAATTGTTGATAAGGAAATAGATCTACGAATTACGAATTTAAAAGCTAAAATCAATCGCTAAAAATAGGAGAAATAGGATGTATGAAGCAGTTGTAATTGGGAGTGGTTTTGGTGGCGCTATCAATGCTTGCCGTTTAAGCAAAAAGTGGCCGAATGGGAAAGTATTGGTTTTAGAAAGAGGAAAACGTTATCCGATGTATTCCTTCGCAAGAACTCCCCATGAAATGTCAAAGAACTTCTGGAATATTCCATCAGAAACAAAAGGTGGCAATCCAGAGGATGAGGAAGTGCATGGCTTATTTGATATTCGAAACTTCCATAAGATGGATGCAGTGATATCAGCAGGACTCGGTGGAGGATCTTTAATTTATGCAAATGTTTTTCTAGAACCACCGGATTGGGTCTTTAATGAGAGATGGCCTGAAACGTGTAAAAAAGAGAAGTTACTTCCTTATTATAAAGTTTCAAAAGAAGTTTTGGGCGCGAGACCAATTCCGACTAACGATGACCCAAGAAGAAAAATTAGACGAACCCAGAGATTTCAAGAATTTGCAAAAGAAATGGGTCATAATTCTCAATTATTAGATCTAAACGTTTTCTTCGGGAATGATTTTAAAAATCCAACTCCTATTGGAATTCAAGAGAAAAATAAATACGGAGCGATTCAGACATCCTGCACATATTGTGGGGAATGCGACGTTGGGTGCAATACTCATTCCAAAAACACATTGGATCTAAACTATCTTTTTGTGGCAGAGAATGTTCATAAAGCCGAAATACGCACAGAACAATTAGTAAAAAAAATTGTCCCACTTGACGCAAGTGGTAAAGAAGATCCTAACGCAGATGGAAAAAATGGATATCGAATTTATTTTGTAAATCTTACAAAGTCACGTGGAACCGATAGATTAGAATCCGTAGACAGTAAAAGAATTATTATATCTGCTGGATCTCTTGGATCTACAGAATTGCTTTTAAAGTGCAGGGATGAGTATAAAACTTTACCAAATCTTTCTTCTAAGTTAGGAGAATATTTTTCTGGAAACGGTGACTTTTTATCCTTTGTAATTCGAGGAAAAGAAGAATCCAACCCAAATTATGGACCAGTTATTACACAAGCGATTGATTTTAATTTATACAAAGAACCAGATAAAAAGAGAGCATTTGTCTTGGAAGATGCGAGTTATCCTGCTTTTGCTGCTTGGGCAGCCAATACCTTACCAAGCACCTCAATTTGGAAAAATCTAGTAGCTGCAATAAAAGATATTTGGTTTAAGATTACACGAGAGGGAAGTGCTTACGGAAGATCGGGTTATATCTTTAATGAGATGCTTGCGAATGACGTTTCTCAAAATTCGAGCGTGCTTCTTTTTATGGGTGTAGATAATTCCAATGGAAAAATGTTTTTAAAAGATGGTGAATTGGAAATCAATTGGACTCAAGAAGAAAGCATGCCTCTCTATGATAAAATTTTAGATATATCTAAGAAATTTTATGAATGGGCAAAAGCAAAATTCTGGTTTCCTCTTTTTAATTGGAACGCAATCTCAAAGGATAATGTAACCGTGCATGCTCTAGGTGGTTGTATTCTTGCAGATTCACCAGACAAGGGTGTTACAAGTGCTGATCGAAAAACATTTGGACAAGTATTTGGTTATACAAATCTTTATGTTGCCGATGGAGCTATTGTTCCAACCGCTGTAGGAGCAAATCCAATTGCCACAATCAGCGCTCTTTCTGAGATGGTTGCTGAAGGGATAACGGGCATTAAACCAGACTCGTCTCTAAAATAAAATTCAATAAAAATAACTTTTCTTCTTACTAGGGTAAATTAAAGTGAATTATCATGAGTAGAAGAAAAGTTCCCGGTCCACCCAAAAGCCATTTTATATTTGGCAATCTAAATGAGTTTCAAAAGAACCCACCTGAATACATTCGTAAGGTTACAAAGGAATATGGAAATATTTCCGCCATCGATTTAGCTGGATTCTTATGTATAATTGTAAATGAACCAGAAGTCATCAAAGATATAATGATGACGAATCAAAAACAATTTGTAAAAGCACATGCTTTTCGTATTTTTAAAAAACTTCTTGGTGAAGGGCTATTAACAAGTGAAGGAGAATTTCATAAGAGACAAAAACGTTTAGCACAACCTGCTTTTTTTAAACAACGAATACACTCCTATGGTCCGGTTATGGTGGATTATATCAATAGAATACAATCTACATGGAAGGATGGTGAGACGATTGATCTACATACACAAATGACTGATCTAACGTTAGGCGTTGTGACCAAAACTCTTTTTAATACAGAGGTCGGTACAGCTGAATCACGTGCAATAGCCCAATCTATAACCGAAGCATTAGAAATTTTTGATGAAGTTCTTGCAAGTCCATTTGCCGACATCATTCTAAAGATCCCATTTCTTCCCATCACCATGCGATTGAAAAAAGCAATCAAGAAATTGGATAAGATTTTATATCAGATCATTGATGAGCATCGAAAGCATGGAGGGGATCAAGGCGATTTTATTTCAATGATGATGTTAGCAAAAGACGAAGAGGGAACAGGTAGCATGTCAAACAAACAAATCCGAGATGAGGCTATCACGATTTTCCTCGCAGGACACGAAACGACAGCTAACGCTCTTTGCTGGACATTTTACTTACTCGCAAAAAATCCTGAGAAGAGAAAAAAATTTCTAGCCGAAATTGATTCCGTTTTGGGAGGAAGAAAGCCAACAGTCGAAGATGTGCCAAAACTTACCTATACTCTTATGGTTTTTTCTGAAGCGCTTCGTATGTATCCGCCTGTTTGGTGGACCGGTCGGGAAAATTTAGAAGAATATTCAATTGGGGATTATAAATTTAAGAAAGGAACTATCTTCGTCATTAGTCAATATGCGATGCACCATGATGAAAGGTATTATTCTGATCCTTATACTTTCAGACCCGAGAGATGGTTGCCTGAAGAGGCAGATACGAGACCAAAGTTTGCATTCTTTCCGTTTGGTGCTGGAATTCGTATGTGCATCGGAAATCAATTTGCCGAGCAGGAGGCTATACTTGCATTAGCATCTCTTTCACAGGATTGGTTACTGCACATCGAGGAAGAAAAACAAGTATTAAGCACAATGCTAACACTAAGACCAAAAGATGGAATGAAGATCAAACTAGAAAAAAGAAAGCGTTAGTTCTCAGCTCTCTTTTTTAAAGCGAGATTCATTTCTTCATGAACTCGCTTCACATCTGTTTCAATATGTTTTTTTGAGCTAATTGCGAAAAAGCCACTGAATGTAGCAGCATGGGAAAATACAGTTTTACTGTTATTTATTTCTTGAAATTCATACACATGATGGTCAGAAAAGCCTGGGAAATTTCCAACCCAAGTGATCTTTTTTTTATTCTCAAATTCTATTATTTTCATAAGAATTGGTAAATATAAATGATTATAAAAATAAGCAAATTCAAGAATTGTTTTCTCGGGTGCAATTTCACCATAAACTCTTTTAATAAATGGATTCCATTCTGAATATTTCGAGGTATCCATAAACAAATTCCAAATCTTTTCAACATTTGCATTGATTTCAACTGACGTTGTGAATTGTATACTTTTGCTCATTTTATATATCCTATTTTTCTGTCAGTTTAGAATAACCTTTCCATTGATCTAAGTTTTTCATTAGCCCATCTACTCTTTCTAAAAAGACTTGTGTTGCCTTATCCTCTTTATTAAGCAATAGAACTTGATCGAAGAGTTGCTTTGCTTCAACGAAAGATCCAGCATAGAAAAGTTGGACAGCTTTTTCATACATTTCTTTAGATGCAAGCTTAGCTTTTAATATATCCTCAGGATAGTAGTCTAACACTTCGTAAACTACAACTGGTAGAGTCTTACCCTTTACAACTACCGTATCTAAAAGCCTAAATTTATACTTTTCTTTTGCTTGCATCTTATTTAATGTATCCTCGCTAATGATAATACCTACCCCATACTGTTTCGTCATACTTTCTAAGCGAGAAGAAAGATTTACTGCGTCTGATATCACGGTCGTATCCATTCTTTTATCTTCTCCAACGGTTCCGAGCATCAATTCACCGGTATGAATTCCAATTCCAATAGAAATTGGTCCATATCCTTGATTTTTACGATGTTGGTTGTATAAAGTGATTCCCTTCATCATATCGATAGATGCTTTGATTGCGTCATCTGCATTTCTTGGGAATAAAGCCATGATTGCATCGCCAATGTATTTATCTATGAAACCGTTATTTTCCCGAATAGATGGTCCCATTCTTTTTAAATAAGAGTTTATAAAATTAAAATTCTCTTCTGGAGTCATTTTTTCTGAAAGTTCGGTGAAAGAGCGTATATCGCTAAACAATACAGACATTTCTTTTCGAATTTGATCCCCGAGTTTTACATCTACAATACTTTCTCGGTTTAAGAATTTTAAGAATTCTTCAGGCACAAATCTTTGGTATGCCGAATTGAGTTCTGACATATTCGCATAAAGTCTTGCATTTTCAATAGAAATTGCTGCTTGGGAAGAAAGTAGATTTAAGATTCTAAGTCTTTCTTTTGTAAATGCGCCAGTTGAAACTTTGTTTTCTAAATACAATACACCTACAACCTTTCCTTGTGTCATGAGAGGAGTGCACATAACAGATCTAGGCTTCGCTTCTTGAATGTATGCGTCAGTTCCATACTTTGTATCAACAATAGCATCATCTATTACAACATTCTCTTTTGAGCGAACTACAAAGTAAATCATACTTGTAGGACATATGAGAGTTGAACCATCGATCGCAATCGATTCTAAAATTTGAGGAGATTTACCTGTTTCATAAATTGCTTCTGCAAAGAATTTTTTCTTAGATTCTAGAATTAAAATTCCTCTGTCGGCTCCTGCATTTTGCAAAAGTGTGCTCATTAAGTTTCTTAGAAGTTTATCTAGAACGATTTCACCAGACATAGACTGAGCTGCTTTCATCACGGAAGCCAAATCAAATGCCTCGTTCGAATTTTTTGTTACCGAAGTAGATGCTACCGTTGTTGAAGAATTGCTGATTGTTGTATGTGCAAATGTTGTTGCTCCTTTTGCCTCCACTCGTTTGAGTTGGATTCCTTGGTAAACCGTTTCCATCTGTCTTAGTTTTGCAGTAGCTCCCCAAATATTATATGCGTTATACGCATTCATTAAGTAATGAGTTGCTATTACTCTTCTACCACGTGATAGATAATATTTTCCTGCAAGCTCTGCACAGATTGCTTCATCATTCGGAAAACCTTTTGCCTTTGCGAGCTCTAGAGCTTTGTCATAATTTAATTCTGCTTTTTCTGAATTGTTTTCTAATCTTCCTTGTTCTGCTAGTAATAAATAGTATCTGTGCTCATGGTTAAGGGGAGCTTTATCATGATAGAATTTCATTTTATTAAGATTTGATTTGAATTTCCAGTATGATAAGCCGGAGGGCTTTTTTATTAAATTTGAAAGATTTAATCCTTCATAAAAATGAAAAATAGGAACGTTAATTGTGGAGATATCGCTATCTATAAATTTTCTATACTCCTTTGCTGATTTTATCCCCACTTCATATTTTCCAAATAAATAAGAAAGAATTAATTCTTGTAGATAGAAATTGATTATAGAGCTGTTATCCTTTTGCTCTTTTAAGCGTTTTAAATCTTCTTCTCTATCAAAGAATTCTCCACTTAATATGGATGGGTCTTCTACTTTACCAAGCAGGTTGTCCGTTATTTGACAAAAAGAAGCACTTAACCATAGAGCAGATTCCTGACGCATACTTTTGATTTTCTTTGAATAGACTGCAGCTTCTTTATTTAGTTGAGACAATTCTTTTCCACTATAAAAGGAATTTCTAATATAATTAAAAATTGCATATCCAGCATACGTTAAGTCCCCTGTCTGAAGAGCAATTTTGTATGCTTCCATAAAATTCTTAATGGTCTGTCCCATACTTTCTTTCCAGTGAACTCCGAAAAGATTCATCATTACTAGAATGGATGCGTAGAATTTTGGATTCGGGTTTTTCTCGTAAACTATTAAAACGGCCTGACAGAGTTTGTATCCAACATCTAACTTTCCAAGGATTGCACATAAAATAATAATATATCCGGCAAGCAGAATAGGGGAAATGTCCGATACACCTTTCTTAAATGTTTTATCTAATGCCTGAAATAGAATCAGCGGGTTTAGATCTGGCATTGCAAGGTAAGCCGAGGCTGAAATTGTTGCTAGAAGATTGAGTCCTGCATAAAGTTTTGGATCATCTAATTTTGGAAGTTTGGCTAACTCTAAAAGTTTTTTATCTGAGAATTTAACAATCGCTCCAAGGAGTCCCTTGGCAACATGTAGTTTATTTGGTCTTCGTGGAAATTTGAATCCAAGTTGATCTAATATTGGAAATGACGTATCAAGAGCTTCTATTAACTTGTTTTGAGCAATCAGAGATCGAATTCTAATTTCAGATATTTTAGTTGTAGCAAGAATATCTTTGCAGTGTGGTAAAATAATTTCTACTAACTCTTCACATTCTTCATAATTTGTATTTATATAGGATGCCTCTGCTATTTCAAAATAGAGAGAAAATACTAAATCATAATTCTTTGTCCAAAAAGATTTATCGCTGTTAGCCGCAGCTTCTTTTGATGTAGGCAGACCTAGTAAACCTAAACCTGTTTTCCCATAAGATATTGCTGTTTCATAGGCAGCAGAGAGTTTTGCTTTAGAGGTAGCTTTTAGATTGAGGTTGGCAATTTTGATTTTATCTTCTTCTTTGATATGAACAAGACCTTGATTGATATGATTGACTATATCAAATAGATGATCGTCCAATTCCTCTTCGCTTGCTTTGGATAATAAAAAGTTTCCAATTTCCCAATGGACTTTGGATTTTTCTTCTACAGGGATTAACGTGTAGGCAGCTTGCTGAATTCTATCATGCAAGAATTTAAATTCTGCATTTCCATCATATTTGATTTCTAAATCAATAAACTTATAATTTTCATTGATTGGTTGGACTAGTCCAGATTGAATTGCTTCTGTTAGATTCGTTAGAATTGGTTTTGTTTCTTCATTTGTAATCAGTGCAATCCCTTCGAGTGAAAAGCGATTTCCAATACAAGAAGCGATTCTTAGATAATATTGAACATGATTTGAGAGCTTCTGAATTTTTGATGTCATTAGCTCAACAACGTTATCTGATATATTTAATCCTAAAATTCTTTGTAAATCCCATTTCCAAGGAGTATAGCCTGATTTAGAATCAAAATTTGGATCGAAGACTAGATACTCTTCATTATAGAGGGACTTTAAAAATTCATTTGTAAAGAAAGGATTTCCGCCTGTTTTCTCATGAATGAGTGAAGCGAGATCTCTCACATTCGCCCTTTCCATACGAAGTGTATCTGAGATTAATTCCTCAATGTTTTCTTTCGAGAGTGGATTTAGTTTTATCTCTGGAATTTCAACGACAAAATCAGAGTATTCATCTTTGAAACGATCTTTAATTTCCTTTAAGGTAATTTTCAATGGATGTGAGTCGTTTACTTCATTGTCACGATATGCGCCAATGATAAAAATACAAACCTGTTCTCCTAAACTTAAACTTTCTAAAAGTTTGAGAGAGGCTGTATCCGCCCATTGTAAATCATCTAAAAAGATCGCAAGTGGATGTTCTGGCTTTGCAAAAACAGAGATAAATCTTTGAAAGGTTTCAAAGAATCGATTCTGTGTTTCACTCGGACCAAGTTCTGGAACTTCTGGCTGCTCTCCTATTACTAATTCTAATTCTTTGATTACATCTGTGATAACAGCACCGTTATTTCCAAGCTCTCGAATGATTTTCTGTTTCCAAGACTTTAGAGCCTCTTCGGGTTCGCTAAGTAGTTGTCTTACTAATTCCTGAAATGCTTTTAGTATAGCAAAGTAGGGAACATTTTTTTGCAGCTGATCAAATTTACCTGCAATATAATAGCCTCTTTGTTTTGTGATAGATTTAAAAAGTTCTTGGACTAATACTGATTTGCCGATTCCTGAATAACCGCTTACAAGCATAATAGGGATTTGTCTTGTTGCAGAAAGTCCTTTTCTTCTAAAGCTTTCGAGGTATTCTTCAAAGTGCGTTAAGAGCCATTCCACTTCTTTCTCTCTACCGTATAACTTTTGTGGAATGTTAAATTCTTGGCTTACATCATATTGTCCCAGAGGAAATAGATCAATTTTTGAATTTATTTTTACTTGTTCTAAGCATTGCTCTAGGTCTTTTACAATTCCAATCGAACTTTGATATCTATCTTCTGCATTTTTGGCAAGTAGCTTTGCGATGATTCTAGATACTTGTTCTGGAACGTTAGGATTTATACTTGAAACTTGTTTAGGTTCCTGTGTTATAATTGCATGGATAAATTCTAATGGGTCATCAGAATAAAAAGGCATTTCATTTGTAAGTAGCTCATAGAAACTAACGCCTAAAGAATAATAATCTGTGCGATAGTCGAGAGATCGATTCATTCTACCTGTTTGCTCTGGTGAAATGTAAGGTAAAGTTCCCTCTAAAGAGCTAGGATTTTTAATTACGGGATTTTCTTTACTTAAATGAGTTGCTATTCCAAAGTCAATGATTTGTATTTTTCCATCTTGAACATTGAATGTTATGTTGGATGGATTAATATCTTTGTGGATGATTCTTGCCGCATGAATTTGTCCTAGAACTTGTGCACATTGAATCCCAATTTCTAAAAATTGGATCAGTTCTAATTTTGTGCCGGAGAAAATTTTACGAAGAGATTCTGCACCTCTGTCTTCTAAAACTAATACGACAGAGTTACCATCTCTTTCGAGTGCATAGGCTTTTACGACTCCATCAGTTTTGAGTTTTGAAAGGACTTCATATTCTTGTTTGAATTGTTTGATTTCTTCTGGACTAGGAAAATCTTGTGAGATCTTTTTTATGATGACTGGAGTATTATCGGAAGTCCTTTTGCCTCTAAAAATTCGAGAGTTTACGCTTTCATAGATTTGTTCTTCAACTTTAAATCCACCAATTTGAATCATGTATTGCCTTCTTATCTAAATTGATTTTATTACGAAAAAAATATACATCTCTTATATATTAAATAGAATTCCGTAGTTCTAACATTAGGGTTCAGAAAAATAATTCAGTCAAGAATTATATCTATTTTCCAAAAAAATCAGTAAACTTTTCTAAAGATTAAAAAGAAGAATGATTCTGAATAAAAAAGGAGTAAGTCCAGTTTAGAACGATAATTCATCTGTCTAAAAATTCTTTTTCTATTGACAATACTTATATTCAAAATCATATATCTGCGTATCAAAAGGCTACTAAAAGGATAAAACATGCCAGCTTCAAAGGAACCAGTCAATTTACAATTCACAGAAGAGATGAAAGGATATCTAACTTTTTCGGATAAACAGTTGGATTACAAAGAAAGTTTTGATTCAGGAAAGAAAGAAGATAATTATTTCATGTTTCATCTAACAATTATTATTCCCGATGTAGATTTTTTTGTAAATGATCCAAAGGAAACAGGTGTAGCCGAGGGTTATGTGGAATCCCCAAAGATGGGTGGAAGATTTACAGTAGAAAAAGGTGTCTTTAATTGCTTTGTAGATGTAGATGCTCCTGTAAAAAATACTAAGAATATGTTTTATCGATTATTTTTTAAGGATAATAATGGTAAGCCACTTACAATGACCGGACACAAAGTTGTTAGAAATGACGCTGGAATTGATATATGGAAAGATACAACGACACTCTATACAAGAATCTATGAAGGTCATGTAGAAGAAAAGGCAGAGAAGACTTCAAAGCTTGTCGCGACCGGTATATTGGAAATCTATGTGAAAGATTTTGCAAAGCAAATGACTACTATTAAATCGAACGGTAAGACTTTTGTAGAAAGAGAGAGAGCCGTTATGCAATTTGGTAAACTTTTTCTTGGAAATCTTTGGGATGTATATCGACCTTATATTAAAAAAGGGGAACCTGAAATTTGGAATCAAAGAGAGATTCCAATGTTTACTTTTGAAGGTGTAAAAGAAGGAAGTATTACAAATCATCCAATTACGACAGGAGACAAACTAGGGATTAGCCTCACTCGTTTCAAAAAGAAAGAATGTGATGATGTTGTGATTTTATCACATGGTCTAACAACCTCTACGGATATGTATATCATGCCAGAACACAATAATCTGGTGAACTATCTACATGAAAATGGTTTTTCGGATGTATGGTCTCTCGATTGGCGAGGAAGTATGCGTCATAGTTATAATTTATTTCCACATAGATTTAATTTAGATGATGTTGCTTTGTATGATATTCCAGCAGCCATTGCAGAGATTCGAAAAGAGATTGGTCCAAAGAAAAGAATTCATGCAATTGTGCATTGTGTGGGATCTATTACATTTATGATGAGTCTTTTTGGAAAGAAAATCGATGGGATCTCAAGTGTTATTTCAAATAGTGTTTCTCTTAATCCAAGAGTAGCGACTTGGTCAAAAATTAAACTAGCAGTTGCTCCTTTCGCTATTGAATATCTACTTCGATTTCCAAATGTAAATCCGCGTTTCTCTTATAGTCCAGGTCCTGCTTTAGGGAAGGGGCTTGCAAAGATTGTAAGTTTATTTCATCGAGAGTGCAATAATCCTGCTTGTCATATGCTATCCATGATGTGGGGAACTGGCTTTCCTGCTTGTTATGAGCATTCACAGCTCTCACCCATAACGCATGATCGAGTGGGTGATTTATTTGGAGCAACTTCTATGAACTATCATAGACATATTCGCAGAATGGTAAGTAAAGGAAATGCTGTGAAATATCAAATTGAAAACCCTCGTTACAATGACCTACCGAATAATTATTTAGATTATGCGTCTGAGATCAATACACCAATTCTGTTTATGACAGGGGATAAAAATAGAGTGTTTAATGATTCTAATATTGTAACCCATGATACTTTAAAGAAAATAAAACCGGATAATAAAAATGAACTTTTTATTGCTAAGGGTTATGGTCATCAAGATACTCTCATGGGTAAGAATGTAGATAAGGATATTTTTCCGCGCTTTTTAGAATTTTTAAATAAACATAAAACTCCAAAAGGTTGGTTTTAAATAAAAACTCTTGTGATTTTGGAAGAATATGAGTGAAAGCTTAGGGTAGTTCAAAATCAAGATGAAGATTGCGATCATTGGAGATGTGCATGGTTTTTGGAATGAATTTGATGTAGAGTATTTCAATCAATCCGACTATGATTTTATTTTATTCACAGGGGATTTAAGAAGTTATACCGAAAAAGAATCAGTTGTAGCAGAGAGGATTTCTTTTTTAGAGAAACAAGCTTTTGTAATTCCAGGAAATACAGATACAAGCAATTCATTTCAAGCGGCAGGCGAAATCTTTCGAAATCAATTTTTAATTCAGAATTTTTTTCTAGGGCAAGAATCCAGACTAGATAAGATGAAAGCTGCCCTTGGCAAACTACGATTAGTCGGATACGAAGTCCATACACTCTCTAAGGAAAAAAGCATTGATCTAATTGTTCTTAGACCTTTTGCTATGGGGAAAGAACTGAGCTATGCTCCTATTCTAAAAAAAAGATATGGGATTCGTTCTATGGAAGATTCAAAAGAGCGCATCAAAACACTGATTGATTCCTCCTTGGAAGAGAATCTTTTATTTTTAGGACACAATGGACCAAAAGGCTTAGGAGAGAAGGAAACTAGTCTTTGGAGTTCTGATTTTACGGAGACTCCAATCGATTGGGGAGATGAGGACTATCTTTTTGGAATTGAATATGCGAAAAGTAGAGGAAAACGTGTATTAGCCGCCATTGCAGGACATATGCATCATAGATTGAAAAAAAGAAATATTCTTAGAAATTGGAGAGAGGAAAAAGAGGGGACTTACTTTATAAATGCGGCTAGAGTGCCACGCATTTTTAAAATAGATTCAAATACCGTTCATCATCATATCCGATTAGAAATTAATAAAGGGGATGTCTCTGCTCGGGAAATGTTAATCCACCCCTAAATTATTCTTTTCGCTTTCGATTGTAGTTAATTTTAATAAGCAGGTATAAGGAAAGGTAGGCTCCAATAAAAACTACAATCAAATTAACATTGGAAAGCTGAATTGTTCCCAGTTTTGGAGACATGAGCCACATAAATATATCTCGTATAAAAGACTGTAGGCTTGCTAAAAGAAGAATAGAACCGAGTGCAGAGATAACAATTGCTCCAATAAATCCACCAATGATTTCTTTCTTGAGATAAAAATAAAAATACCAAGCTATAAGCGAGGATATGGCTGTAATAAAAATAATATCAACTAGTATCGTGAGTGGTTCTGAAGTAGTTGCTAAAAAATAAGTCATAGGGGAAGAAAACCATTTGTTTAAATTTTGCCAAGTATTTCTTTAAACTGCTTTGATTTAGTTATTAGCGAAAGGATTTGATATAATCGGATTTTCTTTTCTGAATTAATTCCTTTAGGTTCATGGTTTCCTTTTGGTTTGGTTCTAATTTCATACAATATTGCAGTATTTCTTCCGCTCGCTTGAAATTGTTAATCAGGGAGTGACAATCTGCTAGAGTATGTAAATTTTTAATGTTCTGTGGGTCTCTCATTCGCAATCGTTCGCCTATCTCTAGTGCATTTTCGAAATCACCAATCATTTTATAAAAAGTTGAAAGCTTATGTAAAAAGTCTAGGTCTCCTGGACAAAAATCTATATAACGTCCGCCCGTGATTGTTGCCATTTGAAGATTATCCAATCGAAAATAGACATTAGATAAAATTTTTAGAAGACTATACTCATCTGGGTATTCTTCAATTTTAGAAATTACAAATTGAATTGCCTCTTCACCTTTTTTATCAAGTAAAAGTTTTTCCACTATTCTCGGGATACTGTATATATCTGGCAACGTCTTACGATCTAGATTTATTTCTTTGGTATACTCAATTTTCAGAAGAGATAAATCATCCGTAACCTCTCCATAGGTTAATAATTTTTTATAAATTTGAGGCAAATCGCAATCAGTCTCTTCAATAATTTTTAAAATTCTAAGAGGATTTGAATTCATTCCTGAAATAGTTTCATTTGATATTCGTAAATCGTCTCTTCCATCAGAACCTATCAGTAATACATCGCCTGGATACATTTGGAAAGTTTGAATAAAAACTCCAGTGTTGATTTGAAGGGTTCCTAATTTTCTAAAGAGAGGTTCTCCTTCAATGTATTCTGCTTTGTTGTCTCTAAAGAGAATACTGGGGGGGTGTTCCGCGTTTATATAATAAACAAAACCATTTAATTCATCAACTAGACCAACTACGATTGAGACGAGCATGGATCCACTGAAGCTTTCAAAGACTCTATGCATTTCAATAAATGCTTGTTTTAGCCAATTTTCAGGAGACTGTTCACTGGTTGTTGCAGATAATAACGTTCTTTCTACAATGGATTGAAAGACAGAACCAAGAATCAAAGATCCTCCAGCTCCTTGTATAGATTTACCCATAGCGTCGCCATTTAAAAAGACATGAAATGTTCTTCCTCTTAGTTCAATTGTATGACTAACGCATATATCTCCACCAATTTCATTTTCTTTTCCACGGAACTCAAATGTCTTTTTTTGTTTAACGAAGAAGGAAAATTTAAAATTATTACTCTCGGCAAGATTTTGTCCAAGAGGTCTTAAGAGAAGGCTAGTTAGATAGTAATCTCCATCTTGTTGAATCTTCATGGTCTCTACATTCTTGAGAGAATAATTTAATTCCACTGTTCTTTCTTTCACTTTATTTTCTAGGTTTATATTCAAATCCGAAATTTCACGATAGAGTGAATTGAGTTGTTTGATTATCTCATTTAAATTATAAGCCTGTAGTCCAAAATCATCTGAGGAGGTGGGCATACTCACAATTGAAAAATTACCTTTCCCTAATTGATTCAAGTGTTCATTGATTCCCATGATTCCATTTCTAAATGTTTTTGCTACTACATATCCTACAATGATTACAGGAACAGGAAATAATAAGCTCATAATCGTTAGATGAAGTCCTGGGTCTTCTAATTTAACTAAACCTATTTTCATACCGTAGAGCATATATCCTAAAACGATAACCGGCATAACAGTGATTGAAATCATGGAGAGAATAATTCGTTGAAAAGAATTAAACTGTGGAATTTGGTTAATTCCAATTTCAATCTCCTTGACTTTTTTTAATTTAAAAATAGCTCCAATCACATTTTCACTGATAAAATAATAGGCTGTATAAGAGATTGGTGTGATCATTAGAAACAGAAAAGGTGCCGTTAGGTGAAGACCTGGGCGAAATCCTGCGGCTAGGATTACAAATAGGTGAGACCCTATGATACCGGTGAGCCATCTAAGCACAATGATCTTTGCTTCTTGAAATGGATAATTTAAAAGTTTTAGTTTTATTTTAACTTTGTCTTCTTTTGAAATATTTTTCTCGGTGTAAAAGTTTTTTATTTGTTTAAAAATTTTCTTTAGATAGAAAAAACGCCATACGCAACCTAGAATAAATAAGGCTGTGGCATTCAGAGATCCTGCGAGAGCTACAACCATCATCTCATCTTTAGAGAGATAAGAACCTGTTCCTGTTACAACTGAAAAATAGATAGCAAAAGGAAGAGGCACAATATGGGTAAAGGTCTCAAGTCGCAGTGTTAGCTTTATATAAAGTCTTTTAAACATGCAAGCAACAAGTAAACATGACTTTTTTGAATTGTCATTTCATTATTTTATTTTTTTTGTAAGCGGATCTGTATTTTGAAAAAAGGAACTAAATACGGAAATACCTTCCTCGATCGGGTCAATTTTCAACTTATCTCGGTCTAAAATCTCAGTCATTTGTAGAACTAATAGCCCATACATCCATGCCCACATGGTTCTTGCGATCGAGTTATAATGTGGGTTTGGTCTTCCTCCCGATTTTTTGATGAGTCCGTCCCGAATGGTTCTTAAAAAGACTCGATAACTACTGGGGGCTGGAAATAATTTTTTGTGCAACCCCCCACCAGAACTAAACATCAATTTATGAAGTCCTTGGTTTTCAACTGAGAATTGCCAATAGGTGTTTGCAATTGCTTTTACCTGCTCAAGTGGGTTTTCCGACGAAGCACGAGCCAGTTTTAAGTCTGAGGTTAATTTCTGTTCTCCGTTAAATAGAAGAGTTTGAATGATTTCTTCCTGACTTTTGAAATGTGCATATGGACTAGCTACACTGCAATTTAAGAGCTTCGCAATGGATCGCATACTTAGAAACTCAACGCCATCTTTTTGAATTATATGAAGGGCTGCAGAAAGAATTTCGGCTTTGTTTAGACTATTCCTGATTCTTCTAGCTTTCTTTTTAGGTTCTGCTTTTACAATTTTCATGGGATGAGGTGAGATTAAAAAAGGTGTAGCTTAAAGCAAGAAAAAACGTTTCCAGTAGCTTGAAAACGATCGTTTCTTTTCTTTTTTTATTTATAACTAACAGTAATTAATATGAATTGACTTTATCTATTGCTGTTAGTTATATGGTTTAACTATTTTTAAGGAGTTCGAAATGGTAGAAGCGTTAGAAAAAGAGGAGATGGTAAAAGAACCAACTCTTTCTGAAATAAAACAAGTGGTCAGAGAGGTTTGCTTTAAACCAAATCGAAGGAAAGCAGGTCTTTTTTTATTCTCTGGAGTGATTCAATTTATATTGTCAGTCAGTTTTTCTATCTATGTTTGGGAAATAGGAGTTTATGCGTTATTTCCTATTGCTTGGTTTGTATCTGGTTTTGTTTTTACTTCTCTTTTTGTTTTGGGACATGACTGTGCACACGAATCGTTTACTGGAAGTAAAATGTTAAACTCATTTCTAGGGCACATTCTTTTTATTCCAACTTTTTATCCCTACTATGCATGGAAGTATTCGCACGCCGCACACCATCAACACACAAATGAATTATATGCGCCTTCCAATACTGTCTATTTTGACAATGCTTGGATTCCTATGACAATCAATGAGTATAAAGTTATGCAGAAAAAATATCCTGTCAGAGCGTTTCTCTATAAACTCACTCGAATTGTTTTACCAATTGGATCTTTTATTCATAATATAGTTTATCATTATTTTCCAAATAAATTTAAACCAGATCATAGGAAAAATGTTTACTTTTCTTATTTTGTTTTGGGATTTGTTGGAGTCTCTGTTGCGGTTACTCTTTATTATGCGACAGGAAGTTGGTTTGGTATCTTTCATTTTTGGATTATACCTGCTCTTGTTTTTCAGGTTTGGATGTCTCTTTATACTTTCTTACATCACACATCCAGTGAGATGCAGTTTTACCCTAAAAAAGATTGGAGTCAATACAAAGGTCAAATCAAATCCACTACCAACTATCGTATGAATAAACTGATATCCTTCCTTCATTTTCATATTGATTGTCATATTCCTCACCATCTTAATATTAAAATTCCAAGTTATCATTTACTTGCTGCACAAAAAGATTTGTCGAATTCAAAATATTCAGAAGACATTGTAGAAGAAAAATTTACATGGAAGCATTATTTTAAAACAATCAGAGAGTGCAATCTCTGGGATGAAAAAAATAGACGTTATGTGCGATTTTGTGATGTTTAATAGGTTCACTCATCTCTTGCTTATCTAAAGGTTTGGTAATTCTTAGAAAAAGACTTGTAGGTATTTTTATTATCACTTGCTTCTAGAATATTTATAAAAATACCTATTGTTCTATTTAAAAATATTGATTTAACTTCTGTCTGGTCAGTAGATAAATATTTTAGCACCGATAGGCGGAATCAATAAAGAAAATAGGATCAAAATCTCATATAGAATCCTTTTTTATTTACTTATTAAAATCTGGTGCAGAACTAATCCTGAATAAAAAGGAGTAAATTTACTTCTATTCTAGTTAGAAAATAAATCAGATTTTACATAATTTTACGAAATTGTGATACAAATTGGTTTACATTTCAATATAAATACAGATTTGTCTTATCTCTCAATTTATAGAGAATTGGGATTAATAAATATTTAATCTTTAGTTCTGTAATTCTTAGTAAAACACTTGCCAAAATTAGAGTATTTTATGTAAAATGCAATGGCATTTCTCAATTTTGACTTAGATTTTCAATCTAAATTCATTCATTGAATAGCAAAATGCAATACAAGAAAGATTTCCCTACAGTGTAATTACATGATAGGTATCATTTGCTCTCTAGCGTTTGATGCCTTTTTGAATAGCAAGGAAGATTTATGACCGGTCTTAAAATACTGACTCGACTTCTTTTCTAGTTATCAAAGTAAATTTATAGCTCCAATTTAATAAGTTTGGAGGTTTTTACACATTCGGGCATAATTCTTGGCTTTGAATCCATTTTTTATCTCAGAGCAATATAAGGTAAAAGGTTTATGCTTAAAAGATTAGAAGAATTTTTAGTAAAGAGGATCTTAACATACCGCACTGGATCGGATCATTTTCGAGTTGCCCATAATATTTTTTCTTTAAAATTCTTTGAGTTAAATTTAGAAAAAGAATTTTTAGATTTTAATTTACTCAATTCCATTTTCCAAGCAAGAATCGCTGCCTTTCTAGGCTTGCTCCTATATCCTTCATTTTTATTAGTTGATTTTATTTTATTTAAAAGGGAAGATTTTGAGTTTTCTGTTTATTTACGTTTATCGATTACTATTTTTCCAATTCTATTTTCTTTTTTATATTCGATTTTTGCTGATTTAGAAAATAAATCTACGATTGATTGGATTGAAAGAATTGCCATCTTTACAGTTCTAAGTGCACAATTAGGTCATTGTGCTTTGCTTTTTTTTACTTCCTCTTCTCCTTATTATGATTTAGCTGTTACAACGATTATATTGTTTTTTATTTTTGGTATCACCAAAATACGATTTATATTTAACGTATACCTCTTACTCCTGACTGATTTACTCTTTGGAGTTTCTCTTTATGTTTCTCAAAAATGCAATAACGAAGTTTTCTTTGCGATTCTATTTATACTAACGTCATTTTCTATTTGTGCACTCCTAGTTGGATACATAGCAGAATATCAGAATAGAAGAAAGTTTATTCTTTTAAAAAAATTAAATGAAGAAAAGCAAAACAACATCGAAACAAAAAATGAATTAGAAAGTGTAAATCTTTCTGAGATACTTCAATTTCAACAAACAAATTTAGACTACAATTCCATTGAAGGGATCAAAGACTTTCAATACGAAGGAGAGATTGAACTCGATCGATCTAGGATGAGACGAGTGATTGGGAATCTAATTCAGAATTCAATTGAAGTGATGTATGACGGGAGAAAACCATATTATGTAAAAGTATTCAGCCGAGAGGAAGGAGACACTTGTGTGATTGGTGTAGAGGATAATGGACCGGGACTACCCGAAAGTTTACAAAAGAAAATCTTTGAAGCCTTTGCAACAGAAGGCAAAGCAAAAGGAACAGGACTAGGACTCTTTATGAGCAAATGGATCGTAGAGTCGCATGGAGGGAGTTTGACTTATCAAACAACGTCCGGAGAAGGAACCACGTTTTATATAAAAATACCAAAGAAAAATAAAAAGGAAAAACAATGAAGAAAATATTAATAGTGGATGATCAGCCGTCTATCGCGATGGTCTTAGGAGATATATTAGAAGAGGGTGACTTTCAGATTGTCAATGCAGTCAATGGGGAAGTAGGAATTGCAAAAGCAAAATCAGAAAAGCCTGATTTAATTATCATGGATATCATGATGCCAGTAAAAGATGGAATCACTGCGATACGAGAACTCAGAGCAATGGATGAATTTAAAGAGCTTCCTATTTTTATATTATCTGCCAAAGGCGGCGCGCATGATGAAAACCTAGTGCAAGAATTAAAAATCAGTGGGTTTATTCATAAACCATTTTCTCCTGGAGTGATTTTAGAGGAGATCCAAAAGGCTTTGTCATGAGGCAAATCGTTCTTATCCTCTTCGCATTTCATCTTAGCTTTTGTATGAAAGAAAAGATGAAAATACCAAAAGTAGAAAAAGGAGTATTAGATTTATCCTCTTTAGAATCAGTAGACGCAAAGGATTTTATCTCATCCACTCCCATTTCAATAGATGGAGAGTGGGAGTTTTATTGGAAAGAATTTTACGCACCCAGTGACTTCCTAGACCCAAATAAACAAGAAGAGATAGAAAAGAACCGAGAATACTTACAATCCAATTCTAGATGGAATGGTTCTATCTCGAA
Organism: Leptospiraceae bacterium; assembly: GCA_035345875.1. Classification (GTDB taxonomy): domain Bacteria; phylum Spirochaetota; class Leptospiria; order Leptospirales; family Leptospiraceae; genus UBA2033. Next base: position 167,500 of record DAORDH010000005.1, read on the forward strand.
CGCAAAAAAAGAAACAGCAAAAGGAGAAGGATTTGCCACCTATCGAATGCGATTAATCCACACTCCAAAAGAGATAACTCATTTAAAACTTTCGAATGTGTATACCTCCTATCGTATCTATATAAACGGAGTTTTATTGCATGAATCAGGACTCGCCGGAAAAGACAAAGAGAGTTCCAAGGCTTACGTGAGAGATAAAATTGTAAAGCTACCAGATTCAAAAACGGGTCAGTTTGAAATTCTCTTTCATGTTTCTAATTATTTTCATAGGCTAGGCGGATTGGTATATCCAATGTTTCTACAGTCTGAGTCTTTTATTTATGAAGAGCAAAAAAAAGAGTTTGCTCTCGCTCTTTTTTTTACAGGGTCCTTTTTACTTATGAGTATTTATCATTTTGGTTTGTATCTACTTAGAACCAAAGATTTATCCCCTCTTTATTTTGGAATCATTACACTCTTACTTGGGATTCGACCGCTTGTAACAGAAAATTTTATTTTGGATTATTTCCCTTTTTTGGAATATGGGCTAGTAAAAAAAATAGAATATTTTACAATCTACTTAACGGCACCCGTAATTGGTTTGTTCTTTCAATCTGTGTTTTATAAAACTATGAATCGCAAGATCATCTATGGATTTGTATTTATTTCTAGTTTATTTTGTTTTGTAGTTCTTTTTTTCCCTGTGCGTATCTTCTCTGAAACACTGATATCATTTGAAATTTTAGTTTTAATGTGTTCCTGCTTTATTTTGTATTCCATTCTAAAAGCAGCCTTACAAAATGAAATAGGTTCAAAGACTCTATTGATTGGATTTGGTATATTTTTTATCACTGTTGTAAATGATATACTACACCAACAGGGAATTATTTATACAGGCAATCTAGTTCCCTTTGGATTTTATATTTTTATTGTATCCCAAGCCTATCTACTATCGGTTCGTTTTTCAAATGCATATCGAGAAGAAGAGAGAGCGAAAGAAGAAGCGGAGAGACAAAAGAAATATTTAGCAGATGCAAAAAAAGAAATCGAAAATCTAAGTAAGACGAAAGACGAATTTTTGGCGAACCTATCTCACGAAATCAAAACCCCTCTCTCGATTGTCTATGCCTATTCTCAAATGCTTCCTGCGAGTAAGGAGAATCCAAAGAAAATAGAAAAGTATGCAGATCAAATCTATTCCAATGCAAGTAAATTAAATGATTATGTATCTGATTTATTACTCGTAACAGATATCGAATCCAATTTAGAATTACAAAAAAGAGAAACCGATTTTAACCAAATCTTAAAAGAAAGTATGGATACCTATCGCGATCTAGTAGAACAAAAATCGATTCAAGTTGAGTATCAAGAAAATGAATCGATCTATGTAAATTGTGATGAATTGTTACTCAAGAAATCAATTCAAGCAGTGTATAAAAATGCGATAGTATATAATAGGCATCATGGCAAAATCAAAATATTTGTAGAGAAAAAAGACAACAAGTTAGAACTCCAAATCGAAGATACAGGAATCGGAATCGCAAAGGAATTTCAAGAGAGAATCTTTGAGAAGTTTTTTAGAATCGATAGTTCTCTGAATTATGAGACAAGCGGTGTAGGAATTGGATTATTTTTAGCAAAGAAAATTCTAGAGATGCACTTGGGATCAATTCATGTAGAAAGTGAGTTAGGAGTGGGCACAAAGTTTACAATTCAAATTCCAATTTTAAATACAGTAGGAGTATCCAATGTATAAGTGGCTTTTCTTGTTTTTCTTAATTTTTATTTTCGATTGTAAAAATCCAAATGCCATAAGTCCTCCCAAAGCAATAAAAGGAGAGTTGGATTTATCCAATTGGGATTTTCATTCGCCCGATACAGATGGAATTGTGAAGTTAGATGGGGAATGGGAGTTTTATTGGAATGAATTTTTGGATCCGACTCTTAACGCAAGCGATCCAATTGGAAATGATTCCATCGTGGGTCGTCATGAAAATAAATCTTTTATTCAAGTTCCTGGAGAGTGGAATAAATATGGCTATCCTGAGGAGGGATTTGTTTCCTATAAATTAAAAATACGTTTGCCGCAAGGTAAAAGGAAATTTTCACTCTACCTTAGAAATATAAGTTCTAATTATAATATGTATATCAATGGAGAATTGGTTACTGCAGTAGGAAAAGTGGGAAAATCGGAAGAAGATTCAAGCCCATATATGGCATATAAAAAAATTCTGATTCCCGAAACGATATCTGATAGTAATAAATTAGAAATTCTTTTTCATGTTTCGAATTTTCATCAATCTGGATCAGGAATTTGGCATCCTTTATCGATAGGAACTTATGAAAACATTGAAGAAATTTATAAGAAAAAAATTGCATTAGACTTAGTTGTAATTGGTTTTTTGGGAATGATGGGTTTGTATCATCTAGGCCTATATTCTATTCGTAAAAAGGATCGATCCCCCTTCTTTTTAGGCTTATTTTGTTTGCTCATCGTAATTCGTGTTCTTACTATAAACGAAAGATTGATCTTTGAACTTTTTCCTTCTCTGTCTTTTCTCTTTGTCAGAAAAATTGAATATCTTACATTTTATTTTGGATCGTATCTATTCTTTCAATTTGTATATTCTCTTTATTCGGAGGGTTTCATAAAGTCAATATTTTATATTGTCAATGAAATATTCCTGCTTGCAACTCTTACGGTTCTTTTTTTCCCAATGAAAATATTTATGTTTCTATTGCCGATTCTCCAAATAATCGTTTTAATTGCTATTATTCAAGTTTTACATGCAACGATAGTTGCAATTCGATTGAAAAAAATGGGAGCTATAATTTCATTATTAGGTTTTATTCTTTTTGCCGTTGCGATTATTAATGATATGTTAAAAGGACAGGGAATTATTTCTACACCATCTACAGTAAGTTATGGGTTATTGGTTTTTACTTTTTTTCAGGCAATCGTGCTTTCTCGCAGATTTGCAGACGGAATGGAAAAATCGGAAAAATATTCAGAGGAATTACAGAAAAAAACAGATCGATTAGAAGAAACAACTGTAGAGCTAAAGCAACTATCGGATAATTTGGAAACTAAAGTAGCGGAAAGAACAGACGCTCTGGAAAAAACGAATAAAGAGATAGAAAAATTAAATCGAATCACAAAGAAAGTGAATTCCGTTTCTGATTTAACTGATATTTTAACAGTCATCTTATTCTACCTGGAAAAGGAATACAAATTCAATGAATTTTGGATGTTATTAAAAGAAGAGGAAGAAAATAAACTTTCTACATTTGCCTATGTATCTTCTATCGCTTCGAGTGATACAATTACAAAAATGAAAAATTTCCAAATTAATTTAAGTGAATCTTCTCTTGTTATAGAAGCATACAATTTAAAAAAAGTAGAAAAATTTTTAATCCAAGAAAAGAATCTTTCTACTTTAGATAAGACATGGATTGAGATCAATGCATTTACTTATTTTCTCAGTTTGCCTTTTGTTGTATTTGAGGAAGTGGTGGGTATTTTACTGGTTCATCATCCTAGTATAAAAGAAATAAATATAGAACAGATTCCAAAACTACAAAGTTTTACGGATCAAATTGCGGGAGCTATTTCAAATTCTAGACTTTTCAAAAAAGCACAATTAGCAAAGGAGCAAGCAGAACAGGAAAAAGGAATAGCGCTTATCGCTCAATTAGAAACTGAAAAACAAAAAAAGGAAATGGCTGAATTAAGTGAACTGATTAAAAGTTTAAATGAAGAGTTAGATATTCAAAAAATTATGAATAAAGTATATGAATTTCTGCAAAGAAATTTTGGAATTCAATACTATGCTCTCTATACTGTAAATCCTGAGCAGACTTATATGCTTCCTTTTAATATAAAATTTCCAGAATTCGTTACAGAAGAGGAACAGAATAAAATCCTATCTATGGTTATACCAATCAATCAGGATCTAGGTTCTCATGCCTTTGCCTTAAGATTTAAAAAGCCATTTTATATTAAATCAGATCAAGTGATCAAAAGATTTGATAAGAATGTTTTGGAGGAACAAGAAATCATTCGAATAACTCAAATTAATTCAATGCTTATAATTCCATTGATTTTAGATAATAAAGCTGTAGGATTTTTGGATCTTTCTAATAGCAAGAATCCATTGAATCTTTCCAAAGAAGATATCACACGCTTGTCCATTTTGGGAGAACAATTGGCTGGAATCGTGCACGGATCTAATTTATTCAAACAAGTGCAAGAAGAAAAAGAAAAAGCGATAGTTGCCCAGAGGGAACTAGTGCTTGTGAACAAAGAAATTGAAAAACTGAATAAGATAATGAAAAAGATCAATTCAGTTTCTGACTTGACCGATATATTAACGTTTATTCTTTTTCATTTAGAAAAAGATTTTAAATTCAATGAATTTTGGATGCTATTGAAACAAGAGGAAAAAGAGGAACTTTATACATTTTCCTTTGTTTCCCCTTTTGCGACACCAGAAAAAATTCTGTCGCTCGAAAATATAAAAATCCCAATGAATGCTCCATCACTTGTTTGGGATGCATATCAATCCAAAAAAATCAATCAAGTCTTTTTAGAAGAAAAGAATCTTTCTGAACTAGATAGAAAACTAAAAGACATTCATAACTTTTCTTACTATCTAAGTTTACCGATGGTGGTTTATGATGAAGTTACTGCAATTCTCATGGTTCACAACCAATCTATTTCTTCTTTTACAAATACGCAGATAGAAAAATTACAAAATTTTACAAACCAAGTAGCAGGAGCAATTTCGAATTCTAAACTATTTAAACAAGCGCAAATAGCAAAAGAACAAGCAGAGCAAGCGAGAGGAGAAATCGAAAAGCTAAATGAATTTACAAAAAAGATAAATGAGAATTTTAATTTAGATGAGATTCTAGATTTAGTTGGAAAATACATTTTAGAAAATTTCAATATTGGTCATTACCTATTATGGAAAATGGATGCAAATCAATCTGAATTATTTCCATACAAGGGAACCTTTCATGAAAGCATTCAGAAAGAAACAATCAATCAGTTTATGAAACTAAAAATACCAATGAACGAAAACTCTGGAGTGCATGGAGCCGCTTGTAGAAATAAAAGATACTTTTTTGTAAGAGGAATGGGAAGAAAAAAATCAGAATCAGAAGCAGAAAATAAAATTCAGGAATTACTCCAATTTAAATCATTACTTATAGTTCCTCTTCTGATTCAAAACGAAGTGATTGGAACTATGGATTTTTCTCATTACTCCTCTGAAATGAATTTAAGCAAAGAAGAGATCTCTAAGATTTGTGTCTTTTGTGAGCAAATAGCAGGGGTGCTACATGGAGCTAGTATTTTAAATCAAATCGAAGCAGAGCGTCAAAAATCAGAAAAATTATTATTAAATATTTTACCAAAAGATGTAGCAAAAGAGTTAAAAGAAAAAGGATATGCAGAGCCGATTCTATTTGAGAACGTTAGTGTAATGTTTACCGACTTTAAAGGGTTTACACAAATTGCAGAAAAACTTTCTCCACAGGAGCTAGTGAAAGATCTAGACGCTTGCTTTGTTCAGTTTGATAAAATCAGTGAGCGTTTTAATCTAGAGAAATTAAAGACAATAGGCGATAGCTATATGTGCGCTGGCGGAATCCCTAGGCGGAATACAACTCATGCTATTGATTGCGTTTTAGCAGCACTTGAAATTCAATCCTTTATGAATATGATGAAGGAATTAAAGGCTGCACAGGGTTTTCCTTATTGGGAATTGCGTTTGGGAATTCATTCAGGACCTTTAATTGCTGGGGTGATTGGAGAAAAAAAGTTTGCTTATGATGTCTGGGGAGATACGGTCAATTCAGCGAGTCGTATGGAATCATCTGGAACACCAGGTAAAATAAATATCAGTGGGACTACCTATGAAATAGTGAAAGAATTCTTTGACTGTGAATATAGAGGAGAAGTGGCGGCAAAGAATAAAGGAGTGGTTCAGATGTATTATGTAAATGGGTTGAAGAGACAGTATTCTAAAGACGAGGAAGGAAAAATTCCAAATGGAAAATTTTGGGAATTGTATTCAGGTGGATTGTAATGGAATCTTCATTCGATTGTGGTGAATAAATAATTTGCATTTTGTCTTTAAGAAACTTTATATTAATCCAATTAGCATGAGGATAAGTTTGGGAAAATCTTTAGAGTAAATAATTATTGTTAAGTGACTTTTTTTGATTCTTAAAATTATTATACTACAATTGAAACTGTGCAACCTAACAGGGCAACGAATTCAGTTAAGAAAGAGATTCAAAGATTACCACCGAGAACACCGATAACTAAACGATAAAAAATCGATTCTAGGTTTCATCGGTGCTCATCGTCCCTATCGGTGGTATTCTTTAAAAATAGAAAAAGGAGAAGCATCATTGGATCAGATAGAGTTTGCTTTTGAGAACAAAGAAATACTTCACAAAAATGCAAGCATAGAAGTCTCGCGAGTAAAGATTCGGGGACAAGAAAATTCTGTTATCGTGAAGCGTATCATTTCTCCCTCTCCAGAAGCCTATGAATACTATCGTTTAAAAAACGAGTTTAAAATACTGAGTAAATTCCCTCTTTCTAAAAGTGTAAAAGTAATTCGACTTGTCAATGAGAGAACTTTGGTTTTAGAAGATACAGGTGGAATTTCTCTTAAAACCTATTTAGTAAATACAAATCTAACTATAGTAGAGTTTTTAGATCTTGCGATTCGAATGGCAGACGCTTTAGATGAAGTGCACAAAAAAAATATCATTCATAAAGATATCAAACCTTCTAATATTATCATTCATCCTATCACAAAAGAAATTAGGTTCACTGATTTTGGAATTGCAACGTTATTTGCTAAAGAATACATTCCAAGTCTTGGAAAATTAGAAGGAAGCATTGAGTATGTATCTCCCGAACAAACAGGTAGAACGGGAACAGCGCTCGATTATAGGACAGATCTTTATTCTCTTGGAATAACATTCTACGAAATACTAACGGGAGAATTGCCTTTTAAAAATAAAGATCAAAATCAAATCTTACACTCTCATATCGCACAACAACCAAAACCGTTATCTGAAATCTATCCATCTATTCCAAATTCCATTTCTGATATTGTTTCTAAATTGATTTCCAAATCTCCAGAAGCCCGTTACCAAAGTGCAGAAGGTTTAAAATTAGATTTACTTGAACTTGCTTCGGCTATTGGAGAGGGACGGATCCCGAGCGGAGTCGAGGGAAGCGGTATCGAGGGAAAATTCTTCGCGGGTAAAAATGATTTTTCAGAAAAATTTTCCATTCCCCAAAAGTTATACGGAAGAGATAGAGAGATTCAAAGTTTAAAAAATTCCTTTTTAAATCTATTTTCAAAAGAACATAGAACAGCAACTTTACAATTGATCAATGGATATTCAGGAATCGGAAAAACTTCTCTTGTGCAAGAATTGAATCAGCCGGTCGTTGAAAAAAATGGAATTTTCATCTCAGGAAAATTTGAACAATACCAAAAAAATGTTCCTTTCTTTGCAGTCGTGCAAGCTTTTCGAGAATTGACTCGTCAGCTACTAGCAAAAGATAAAACAGAATTACTCAATTGGAAAAATGAATTAAAAGAGGCTCTGGGAAATATCGGTCAAGTGATTTTGGATGTGGTTCCAGAAGTGGAATTGTTCCTAGGTAAACAGCCGCCTATTCCAGATGTTCCACCGGATCAAGCCTTCAATCGTTTTAAGTATGCGTTCAGTCAATTTGTAAGAGTATTTGCAAAAGAAAAACATCCTCTTGTGCTTTTTCTAGATGACTTGCAATGGGCGGATATGGCATCTCTTTCTCTTTTAAAAAATCTTTTAACGGATACGGATATTATATATTTCTTTGTAGTTGGCGCCTATCGTGACAATGAAGTAGACTCTTCTCATTCTCTCACTTTCTTCTTACATGATTTAGAAAAAAACGGGCTAAAAATAGAGAATCTGCAACTCGGAAATTTAGATAAAGATTCTGTTTTATCTCTTGTGTCCGATTCTCTTCTTTCTAAAAAAGAGGATTCTTTAGAATTAACAGAACTCTTATTAGAAAAAACAGATGGGAATCCCTTTTTTGTGAGGCAATTTTTACAATCTCTCTATGAAGAAAATTTAATCAATATCTCAGAAAGAAAATGGAAATGGAATATTTCTGAGATTCGAAATAAGTCTGTGTCGGATAACGTATTAGATTTAATGCTTCAGAAGATAGAAAAATTGACAGAACCTTCGCAACTCCTTTTAGGCTATGCGTCTTGTATTGGAAATCAATTTGATTTAAAAGTTTTAAGTTTTCTCTTACAAAAAACTACCCCCGATGTGATTTCTATTTTAGAAGAATGTATCAAGGCAGGACTCATCATTCCACTAAGCGATAGTTATAAATGGATAGAGTCTGATTCCAGTGATAACTGCTCTTTTCGATTTTTGCATGATAGAGTGCAACAGGCATCCTACAGGCTTGTAAAAGAAGAGGAAAAAGCAAAGATTCATTTTATAATTGGAAAGATTTTACTCGAACATACTGCAAAAGAGGAACTACAAGAAAAATTATTTGATATAGTAGATCAATTGAATTATGGACTCGATTTGATTCAGACAGAAGAGGAAAAAATTCAGATTGTAGAATTGAATATTCAGGCTGGTAAGCAAGCAAAGGCATCTGTAGCGTATAACGGTGCATTGGGTTATTTTAAGAACGCTGAAAAGCTTTTCAGTAAAGATGCATGGGATACAAATTATTCTCTTATCTATCAATGTGTTACAGAGTTAGGAGAAACAGAATTCTTGTGTGGAAACTTTGAAGAGGCAGATATAACTTTTGAGATTGGTCTTGCAAATGCAAAGAGTCGACTCGATAAAGCAGGAATTTACAATCTAAAAGTTGTATTGTATACAGGACAGGGAAAATACAATCAGGCAATCGAGACAGGGCTTTTAGGTCTTGAGCTCTATGAGTTTAAAACTCCAGAGAATTTTGGAGTCACAAATGTTTTTAAAGAGATCAAGGCAGTTAAAGCTTTGATCGGTGATAATCCTGTAAATAGAATTAAGACGTTACCCGAATTAGTAGATAAAGACAAATTGATGCATCTTCATTTATTGATCAATCTAGTCGATTCCACTTATTTTACTGATAAAATTTTGAATGGATATATTGTTTTACAGTCGATTCAGTTTTCTTTAATCAACGGAGTCTCTCTTGCGGGATATATTTCCTTTGTAAGTTTTGGAAATTTACTTTGTGCCAATAGTGATTATCAATTCGGATTTGAGATAGGAAAATATATCAATGAGATAACGTCTTCTAATAATCTCACACTCATTAAAAGTAAAAGTGATAATATTTTTTGTGCGCATATCAATCACTGGAAAAGACATATCAAGACTGGTTTTGAATTTCAATTGGAAGGATTTAAAGCGGGAATTGAAACGGGAGATCTTAGTTACGCTGGTTATAATGTGGCGTGGTATTTATGGTATCGATTTTTTCATGGAGCGAATTTAGAAGGCATTCAAAAAGAAAATTTGAAGTTTCTGGAATTTGCTTTGAAAGTAAAAAATAAAAATCTAGAACTTCTGATTCGAATTATCGTTCAAACGATTCAAATTTTACGAGAAGAAGATATAAAAGAAAAGGATTCTAATTTGTTTGAAGAATGTAGAAAGAGTGAGATGAAAATCCCTCTCTTTGGATATCTTCTTTTGGACTTAGAATTGAATTATCATTTAGAAAGATTTGAAACAAGTCCTTCTATTATTAAACAAAGTTTCGAACATCAGGATTCTGTATTTGGTTTGATGTTCTATTTAGAGTTTCATTTTTATTATGCACTTACACTCATTGCAATGCATTTAGAAGCAGGAACAGAACAAGCACAAAATGAGAAAGCAATTCTGCAAGAAATTAAATTATGGAAACGATGGGCGGAAGCCTGTCCTGAAAATTATTTGCATAAATCTCTACTGATTCAAGCAGAATGGGCGAGAGTAAAAGGGGAAGTCGTTTCTGCCATGGATTTATATGAAGAAGCGATTGAATCTGCCAAGAAAAATGATTACATTTTAAATCATGCGTTAGCTTCTAAGCTTGCTGGAAAATTCTATCTCTCTTTGAATAAACCCAAATTTGCTTATCTATTTTTTATGGATGCGTTTTTCGCCTATAAGAACCAAGGGGCAGATTTATATGCTAGGGATTTAGAAGAAAAGTATTTGAAAAAACACTTTCAGTATATGGGTAAAGAAAGAAGACAACAAAAAGTTTCAGACTCTACTTCGACCACTCTTGCAAGTATCGACTTAAATTCTCTATTAAAAGCATCTCGTGTGATTTCAAGTGAGGTCAAGCTAGAACTTCTATTGAAAAATTTGCTCTATATCATTATTGAAAATGCAGGAGCAGAAAGAGGAGTATTGCTTTTAGAAGAGAAGGGGGATTATCTTATTTTTGCAGAATCCAAAGCCAATTCAGAAACAAATCTAGAAAAGAGACAACAGGATAACTCTCATTTGCCTCTCTCTCTCATTCAATTGGTGCTACATACAAAGGAATATGTCATTTTACACCAAGCAAAAGAAGATAAACAATTTTCAAAAGATGTTTATATTGCAAAAAATCCAATTCTATCTGTAGCTTGCTTTCCGATTTTAAATCAAAACCAACTCATTGCCATTTTGTATCTAGAAAATAATCTTCTTCCAAATGCATTTACTCCAGAGAGAGTAGAGATACTAAATGTGCTTTGTTCTCAAGCGGCGGTCTCGATTCAAAATGCAGAGGTCTATGAAAATTTAGAGGAAATTGTTAGAGTCAGAACACAGGAATTAAAGACGTTATTCGAAGAAGTAAAAGAATTAAAAGTCGCACAAGATGCAGACTATTATTTAACTTCTGTTTTACTCAGTCCATTGCAAGTAAATAACAACACAGCAGAAACAGTTCATACAGAATTTATCGTGGAGCAAAAGAAGAAAGTTAAATACAGAGCGTTACGCGAAGAGTGTGAAATTGGAGGAGATCTTTGTATTACAGATACAATTGAATTGAATGGAAGAACCTATACAGTTTTTTTAAACGGGGATGCAATGGGTAAATCGATGCAAGGAGCAGGAGGCGCATTGATCGCGGGAGTGGTCTTTAAGTCTGGAATCACTCGCACTAAAAATGAGAATACAAATAGCCTAACGCCTGAGGAATGGATTCAGGAGAGATACTGGGATTTACAAAAAGTATTTTTATCTTTCGATGGAATTATGCTCGTTTCGATTTGTATGGGACTTATTGATACGGAAGAAGGAACTCTCTATTTTTTAAATGCAGAACACCAAGCGCCTGTGCTTTATAAAGATGGGGTTGCCAGTTATGTTGAGCATCCGATCCAACTTGCAAAAATTGGATCTATATTAAATGAAAAGAAATTCTTCTTAGATGTAATGAAACTTACAAGTGGAGATCAAATTTTTATAGGCTCCGATGGAAAAGATGATATAAAGATTATAGATCCTGAAACGGGAGAAGAAACTATACAATCAGATCCAGATCAATTTCTTCAAATTGTGAATCAAACCAAGGGTGATTTGAAAGAAATGGTTTCAGAAATAAAAAAATCAGGAACTTTAATCGATGATCTTTCGATTCTAAAGATTTCTTATTTGCCATAGGAAATAAAATACAAAAATAAAATTGCATTGTTGTAGCAAAACAAAAAACTGATTTATATACGGAGTATAAAATGAATCCTTTTAAAGTAGAGAACCAAGAACTAAAAGGCGGAAAGACTGCCTTCATTGGAATTCAAACGAGTGAGCAAAACACAGTCACTAGAGATCAGATTTTAGAATTACAAAGAATCTTAACAGATTTAGATAAAGATTCTACAGTTCGAGGAATTGTAATTCACTCAGAGAATGAAAAGTTTTTCTGCAATGGAATGGATGCAAAGCATATTTCCACAACTCCAAAAGATAGACTTGCAGAAGAGATGGGCGAGATTATAAAATTTTTTGTATTTATGAGTGAGATTTATAAACCGTTAGTCGCTGAGATTTCTGGTTACGCAATGGGAGGAGGAGCTGTTCTATCCCTTGCTTGTGATTATAGAATGATGCTAACTGGAAAAGCTAGAATTTCTTTTACAGAAGTTTTCTTCGGGCTTCCACTTCCTGGAGTTTTAATAGAAAAATGTAAAATGGCAGTTCTTCCGCAACATGTAAATGACGTAATCTATGGAACCAATTACAAAGCAGAAGAAGCAAAAGAAATTGGTTTTATTCATGAAATTGCTGATAATAAAGAAGACCTACGGAAACTAACGGTTCGAAAATTGGAAAATTTATACAAGTTTCCTCTCTCTGCTTTCCAAAAAACAAAAGAGTCCCTGCATTATCATCTCTCTCAATATGCAGATGCACACATGAAAGCACTCGATGCAAATTTCCAAAATCCAGTGATTCAAAAGAATTTAATGGAAGCAATGAACGCATTCCAAGAGAAACGAAGACCTAATTTTTCTTGAGAAGAGTTTTTCACCACCGATGAGCACCGATCGCTTCGCGGCACCGATGGGATTAAGTTTTTTTCCTATTTATTGTGTTTGAGCATGCGACAGGCGCTCAATACGGTCAACTTAAGAGAAATGAAAAAGAATTAACCACGAAGGGCACAGAGAACACGAAGAAAAGAGAAGATTTATTATTTATTCACTTCGTGAGTCTTCGTGGTTAAAAATCTTTAAGTTGACAACATTAACAGGCGCCGTGCAAGTCGGTGGCAATCTTTGTTATATCGATATTAGGATTATTTTTTTTCTAGACTTGAAACTAACTCTGCTAATTCTTCTTTTAATGATTTGCATTCCTTAATCTAGTTTTTCTTTTTTTTTAAAGCATTCACTTGATTCACAGAATCTTTTAAATCTTTGATAAATTCGGCTTTTTTATCAGTGATTTTAGTCGTTTTCACAAAGGAAAAATTTTGTTAGACTTCAATGATGAAATCTGCTTTTTTATCTGGCACGTCAATTAACACTTTCATAATCTCATTTTAAGTCAAAAGCGATTTCAATCAAGCCTTTTCTTTCTAGCCCGATCGCTCATTTGCATCCAACTTCTTCCATAATCGTTTTCTATTTCCATCTTACTAGTGAATGGCTTAAAGCTAAAAAGGATTGCGAGTCTTTTCTAAAAAGATGTTTTCAAACTAAACAGGGGAAATTTTTATTTTAACCATCTGATCCTTCTTCATTTGAGGAACAGAGACTATATACAGTGCCTAAATTAAATATTATACTTTCATTTCTCTTTGACAAACATTCGTCTAAAGATTTTGCATTTATACCCTTTACATAATCAGGATTATTACAACTAAAGCGATAGTCATTTGAATATAATAAATAATACAGTGTGGTTTCGCGAATGCAGTGTTTTTTCTTTTTTTTAGTTTTTGATCCAGTCGGGTAATCTGGATTTTCGCAATTTGAAAATAGAACTATAAGAGTAATAAAAACTAATTTCATTCTGCTCATTTACACTTTTGATTTATACATGCTCTTATGAATGAAGCACTCTCAAAGCGGATAAACAAGATTATCCACAGTAGTAGTAATAGAATTATTTTTTTCATGTTGTTATTCCTCCAATTTGTTAAAGGTAAGATTTCTTAGTTTTAAATTTCATTCGAATAGAGGTTGTATTAAATGTCTTCTTTGCATAAGACTTCTCCTGCTGAATTCTTGTCACTATCTCTAAAATTATATAAAGCTCTTGCATATAACGCTTTATTTTCACTTATACTTTCCATTAGCCATGTAACTGCAATATAATTAGACCCTGTATTATAAAAACCTCCTGATAATTCCGACAATAGAGTGCCTAAAGAATCATCTTTACTAGGCAATTTCCACTTCTTCCCAGCAAAAGTATCCGTTGCACAAGCTTTCGCGGCGGGGCTAATAGCGGGATCTGCTTTGCCGTCTTTTTCACAGCTTCGATCGTTAGTCGGGCACCATTGCAATTGACTTGCTCCCCAAACTGTATCTTTTGTTCCGGTTCCTTGGCAATCGTTCGGTGCAGATCGATACACTTGACCAATCAAACAACGGCGAATTAGGATTGTCTTCTGGCTAATGACTTTATTCCCCAACCAACTATTTGTTTGCAGTAATTGATACGTATAATTTAAGGTGCCGTCTTTATTATCTACTACCGTTCCTATTTCTTTTGATCCCCAAGACAAACCAATCAATTCGAGTAATGCAGTTTTATTATCATCATTACGTTTTTTTCTTTCTTCTGCATTTGGGTCATTGCATTGGATGAAATGGAATATTAAAAAACTAATCAGTGTGACTTGGCACAGTCGTATTAAGAATTTATTTGTTTTCATATTGTTTTTCCTCCAAAGGGTAGAACGGTGATGTTGGATTGAAAATGATTTCCTTTCAAATAACAAATGGATACTCGTTAATGTGAATTCGATATAAGAATATTTAACCACAGATAGACACGGATGAACACAGATAAGCGCGGATGGTTTTAATAATTATTATTATTTTATCCGTGTCCATCAGTGTTCAAACTCAATGTTGCTTACTGTCGGTCGCAACATAATGTGGTAATCTTTTAAATTTTTTGTTACATCGAACTGGCGTTTGTTATTTTGCAAAGAAAACTACTAACCTTTAGTAGGATGAAAAGGAATGCCTTACTATGCAAATCTTTTTATTTATAAATAATTCTTTATTATCTATTCAAAAACGTTTTAGAATTTGTATATGAATGGTGTAGCGCTTGTCGGATGGATTTGTAGATTTCTTTTTCTACGTTTGTATTTCCGATGTAGCGGTTATTTTCTGTTAAACGAAAGTCGACAGGCATACTAATTATAGAAGAATGAATTGGCTTTACAGTAGCGACCAAGTAAAAAAGTTCTTCTATATTGGAATCTCCAATTGGAATACAACCAATCGTGGATGCTTTTCCATGAATGAAAATATCACCGCCTAACGATTCTCGATTTTCTTCTAAAGCTAATTTTTTATCTAAATCATTTGGATAGCCAACTTTGATAGATAGATGAAACTTACTGTTAGGATTTAAACCTTCTATGGAATAAACGCCTTCTGGTATTTGCCTATCGCCTTCTTTTAACTTGGGACCTAAAACTCCGCTGAAGCTAGTATAAGGATATGTTTTTCTTAAGATAAATTCATCCTTCTCAGTTGCCTTGCTCCATACTTCTAAAATTTGTTTTTCTTTAACAGTGATTAGCCGTATGCTATGCAAACTATAAAGATCTGGATAGGATTCTAAAAATTCTTTTTCTCTTTCTTCTTTTAGTTTTTCAATGACCATCTCTACAGTTTTTTGCGGATGTAAAAAAGTATTTATCATAGGTTTAAGAAAATAAATTCCAACAAAGAGTGAGATTGAAAATACAAAAGCGATTAGAAGTTTTGAAGAAGTGTTCACAACATTTGAATAATGTCTTTCTCAATTGTGGATGTGATTTTATCAATGGGGAGTGAGATGACATGGTTGCTAAATGGATCTGCGTATAGGTTTGTCATTCGATTTACAGTCAAAAAAATAGAACCAATGAGAGACATGATAGGAATGGAGAGATATTCCCAGTGACTGACTTCGCCCCCTAGATCGATATCACCCATAAAAAAGGGAATGAGCAATACATAGATATAGACCATAACGTTTGTCAGAGACTTGTAGATGCGAGGAAAAGGAGTGTTTAGGATTCGTTCTGCTTTGCCTTGGGTTTCATAGAAACGAGAGATGTGTTGCATTAGATCATTTTTATCTAGATCTGTTTTGGTTTTCCAATTTTTTTCGATAGACATAGAAATCTCTTTTAACAATTGAACGGCTGGATTGGATTTTTGAGATAAGTCTTTTTCTTTTCCGTCGAGTAGGTGAGAATAGTTTTTTATATTTGAGTTTTGTTTTAATTGGTCTTTGAGTTGATGAATGTAGGCTAATAAGAGTTTGCCGATTAAGACTTTTTGGGCATTAGTGTCTTTTGAAAAGTAAGTAACAACCTTTGCGGCAAAGCTTCTAGAAGTATTGACTAATTCGCCTAAAATTTTTCTAGCTTCCCACCAGCGATCATAGGCTGTGTTCATTCTAAATCCAAGAAAGAAGGCAAGTGCTAATCCAAAGACAGTTCCCATTTGTCCTGAGATTTTATAAATATGATCTCCGAATTTTTCTTCCAAGAAAATAATTCCAGAGTAATAGAATAAAGAAAAAAGTAAATAGGGAATGGAAAGTTTGGCTAGTTCTAAAAATGCTTTTCTATCATCTGAGGTCATTTTCATTTACCTGTTCTGGATTGATTCTTTTTTTGATTCGACGTTTGGTGATGAGAGATCCTCGAAAGATGAGTCGAAGTTGTTTGATGCTTTTTACTTTTAGTTTTTTTCCAGTTGCTTGATCGTTTGGATCTGAATCTAAATAGTCGCCCGCTAAAGTAAAAGCAGTTGTGACAATGAAGTCTGAGATGAATTCCAATTTAGAAAAAGGCATTCCGGGTCTTTTCATGTCGGAGGCAAGTTCTGATGCGATAAACGACATTTCATTTCGAATGGCTTCACGAATTCTTCTACTTCCACCGACGCGCTCTCGTGTGATGAAGCGAAAGAGAAGTCGATTGTTTTTTACATAGTTAAAAAAAAGTTCAATGGAGACTTGGAGAGCTGTTTTGTATGCTCCTTTCTTTCGTGCGTCGCGTAGGATGACTCTGAGCTTAACGCTCATATCGTCTACAAGGGCAAGACCTAATTCTTCGATGTCTTTGAAATGACGATAGAATGCGGCGGGAACGATACCTGCTTCGCCTGCGATTTCTCTGAGGCTGAGTGATCCGAGGCTTTTGTCCTCACCCATTAACTTAAGAGCCGCCTGAATCAATGTGGTTCTAGTGCGTAGTTTTTGCTGGTATCTTTGATTTAGCTTCATCTGTTCTTTTACTTTTTTGGCTCTTTCTGAAAAAAAAAGCTTTTTTTGGCTTGACGAAGGAAATAATATATAAATATTAGTGAACAAGTGTTAACTCACTTAAGCGAGGCGAAATGAAAACTTTTCCATTAAAATACAATAAAATGCAAGAATATAAGGAGTATTTCAATCCTAAAGACTGGATTGAGTTTGTTTTGAGGGAGATAAACCCAATGTTCTCTACTTCTAAGGTGAAAGGTCGTATTCTAAGTATACATTTAGAAACTGAAACTGCTAGAACTTTCACAATCGAAACGAACCGAAAGATCAGTTTTAAGGCAGGTCAATACATTCCTGTGACTGTAGAAGTAAACGGGCGTAGGCTGACTCGTTACTATTCGATTTCTTCTGCTCCAAGCGAAGGTTTGCTACAAATTACAATTAAACGACAAAAGGATGGGCTTGTTTCTAATTTTATGCATGACCACCTAAGTCTTGGCAGTGTGATTGAGCTGGGAGAAGCAAAGGGTGAGTTTGTTTTAACGGAAAATCTTCCAGAAAAATTGCTTTTGATTGCAGGTGGAAGTGGAATTACCCCAATCTATTCGATCCTAAAGACTCTTTCTAAAATGGGTTATACGGGAGAAGCAACTCTTCTTTATTTTTCTAGGTCAAAAGAAGACGTTATTTTCCATGAGGCAATTCAAAATCTAGAAAAGAATAATTCCTTTTTGAAAACTCATTTTATCTTAACTGATATTGAATCAAATGGATTCCAATTTGGTTTTCTCTCGGAAAAAATGCTAAAGACTTTAGTTCCTGATTTTGATTTGCGAACAACGTATCTTTGTGGTCCTAAATCTTTACAAGACAGCGTGAAAGATCTGTTACCAAAAGATAAAATTATTTCAGAAAACTTTCAACCATTCCTGAAATCATCTGCTAAGAGACATTTAAAAGATGTTTCGGTTACTCTCACTAAATCGCATAGAACGATTTTAGTAAAGGGAGAAAAGAATCTTCTGGAAGAATTAGAGGATAACGGAATTTATCCGCAAAGTGGTTGTAGAATGGGAATCTGTCATACTTGTGCTTGCACAAAAAAAACTGGAACTGTTACGAATTTACAAGAAGGAACTGTCTCTGAAAACAAAGACGAAACAATTCAACTCTGCCTCAGTAGAGCAGAAGAAAATTTAGAATTAGATCTATAATTGAAAAAGGAAAATACTATGAATACTAAAAGTAAACCATTAACAAAAGAAGAAATTGAAGCATTTGGTAAAGAACTAGAATCCATTCGAACTGAGGTTCTTGCAAAAGTTGGTCAAGAAGACGCTGACCACATCCGCCGCATTCAAGCTAGCTACCGCTACAATGAAAT
The DNA here is from genome assembly GCA_035345875.1 of Leptospiraceae bacterium. GTDB lineage: Bacteria > Spirochaetota > Leptospiria > Leptospirales > Leptospiraceae > UBA2033. Next base: position 185,858 of record DAORDH010000005.1, read on the forward strand.
CATCGGTCGTCTATTGATTCATTTTAGCCTAGACCCGATCACTTTCGGTCTTGGAACTAGCTTACTTGCGATTTCTAAAATTTTAAACAATATGGAAATTGGGCATAACGTTATGCATGGTCAATATGATTGGATGAATGATCCTGAATTTAACTCGAACAAATTCGAATGGGATATTGTATCTGATTCTGCTCAGTGGAAATTTTACCATAACTATATGCATCATACCTATACGAACGTTATTGGTAAAGACCATGACTATGGGTATCACTTTACAAGACTTTCTTCTGAACAACCTTGGAAAATCACAAACCTTTTCCAAACGATTGCAAACGTTTACTTGGCTTTTACTTTCGAATGGGGCGTTGGTGGGCATGGCTATAAAGTTGAATACCTAGAAAAACCTAAAAAACAAAGAACGAAACGAACCTTCCAAGAATACAAAGATGTTTTTAATAAAAAAGCTGAACTTCAACTTTTTAAAGACTTTGTTTTTTTCCCTTTACTCGGCGGTTTCATGGCTCCTAAAATTTTTATGGGTAATCTTTTCGCAAACGTTATCCGTAACTTATGGACTTACTCTATCATCTTCTGTGGTCACTTTACGGAAAACGCAGAAACCTTTACTCCGAAGGACATTGAGAACGAATCAAAAGCTGAATGGTATCTCAGGCAACTAAAAGGCTCCTCCAACCTAGAAGGCAGTAAACTCTTCTACCTCATGAGCGGACATCTCTCTCACCAAATTGAACATCATATGTTCCCCGATATCCCCGCGAATCGTTACGAAGAAATTGCTCCCCGTCTACAGGATCTTTGTGAGAAGTATGGTCAGCATTATAACACTGGTAGTTTTGTGAGTCAGTTTGCTTCTGTTTGGAAAAGGATTTTTGCCTTCTCTCTTCCAGATCCCTTTGCCGAAAAAGTAATGGCTGCCTAAACTTTTTACTAAAAGCAAATCGTAGTCGCCACCGTCGGAATTCCCCATAACCATCGTAGGAGTTCCGACGAATATTCAAAAAAAATTTACAGTTCATAAAAAAATTCCAAAAGTACCGCACAGATTTTAAAATTTTTTCCCTATTATCATAGAGGTGTAATTTATGAAGGAAAATAAAAATGGGAAAACTTTTTCAAATCAAAAATTCGAGTTTCAAAGAGAGGATTATAAATATTCGGAATTTAGTTCAACTCTTCTGATTCCGGAATGCTATTTACAAATGTTCCAATTGAAATGCAAAGCCTATGGAGGCACTCGGGAATACGTTACCTATCTTCTTTCAAAATATCAGATTTTTATTACCAATGGTCTCGTGCCCGGCTATTCTAATGTTACTACGAAATATCAAGAGGCAGGGCAAAATCTTCATAAGATTGCCTTTCGTCCTAATCCAGAAGATTGGGCGGAACTTAAGCTTTATCGTATAAGCTTTGGTATGTCTATCTCAGCTTTTTTGGTCTATCTACTGATTGCAGATTTTGTAGAATTTGAAAAAGCCGCCTCGTCCTATTTAGTGACTGTCGGAATTCCAGTGATCTCGAATTTTGACTTGTCCACAAAAGTCATACTTTCCAACAACAGATCTTACTATACGATTATTTTTCGATATCGAAAGAATCGGTATTCATAGAATAGAGTAAAACTAGCCGAAGAGAAGTAATAATTGGTAGGCTAATAACAAAAAAAGAATTATACTGCTTCGTCTAACGGTAGCTTCTGCAAATCCACCTCGGGTTCTTTTTTCAGAAAAATGGACTAGGAAAAAAATTGCATTCATATTCAAAATTAAGAAGAAAAGTTTTAATTCTAAAAATTGGAATTTATAAAAACCGAATGCGATGAGTGCAGGAATAAAGAAACTAACTCCTTTTATTAAATAGGAACGCCATGGGATAATAAATATTTGAGTTTTAAGTTTTGTATACTCTTCGATTCTGTTTTGAAATTCATCTGGTTCTAGAAGATTTAGAATTATTTCAGGATTTTCTCCTTCAAAAATTAAAAACCGGTCGAAGCTCCTATATTTATCTCTTTCAATTTTTTTTACTCTTTTCAGATTGATCGTAGTGCATTTCCCATTGCCAGTATACCATTGAAGAATATGATTATTTAATTCTAAATAATTATCTTTTAGGATGGAGACTTGCCTTTCATAGTTTTTATTTAAAAACAAACCAATTGCAGTGATGACAATGCCGGTTATCGCTAGATAATTAAGGCGACTTTCACTCGGTGCTGACCAAACGGTCAGACCAAGAAGTGCTAAATTTACTGTAAATATTAATATTGCTCGAATAAGAATTCTTTTTTTATATAATTGCAGATTAATAGGGAACTGTTGAAGATTACTCAAACTAATTGCGCTTTTTTATTTCGGATAGTTTATATTCAAGACCAGCCAATTCTTTAGAATGACCATTTATTTTAAATTCTATAGATTCAATACTTGGAAAATTCGCAAAGATAGTTTTTTCTAAAGCTTGCAGAGTAGTATTTAAAATTTTCATTTTAGCGACTTGTAATTCTGCATAACGTTTTTTTTCAAGCTCTTCTTCCTCTTTTTTTTGTTTTTCATCGAGGTCATCGTCATTTGCATCGACGCGAATACGAATATTGGAGATTTCTTTTTGAATTACTTCTTCATCTAAATCTATGATTAATTTTTTCTCGCTTTCTAGAAACCAGCTTATTAGTATAGGATTGCGAATATTAGGAAGTTTTTTTGGAAATACATTTTCTTCTGTTGTTTCTATGACATCCTCATAGGGAGCTTGACTTAGTTCCCCAATTATAATGTTTAAATTTCTTCTCAAATCATTCTCTGCTAATAAAACCTTTCGCTTTGATTTTAGTAGGTTATTTTTTCCATCAGATATAAAAAGAGTGATTTCGGTTCTTTTGTCAATGCTTGGTAGATCATAAAAGTAAAAAGGAACTAGTAAAGAAAATGGATTTTTACCTACCAAAATAAAAATGATAAAAAACAATATACCAGCGGAAGAGGAAATAAAGAAAAATCGGAATTTATTGCTTTTGGTTTCGCCAACTGCTTCAGAAAAAATTTTTGAAAGTAAATTTTTACAGAAATCAATTGAGGCTCTGTAAATTGATTTAATTTTTTGCCATAACATAATTTTTTATTCCTTCAGCGATTCCCTCAGCCAATTTTAATTGAACTGCTTTTTCTTCGAGCATTTTTACATCTTGTGGGTGGCTAATAAACCCGAGTTCTATTAAAACTGCTGGCATCATACTTCCTCTGAGAACTTGATAATTATTTTTTTTGACTCCCCGACTTGCTATTTTTGAGTCTAGTGATTCTTTTAGTTTATTGTCTATTGATTTTGCGAGTAGAATACTTCTTCTCTGAATTACCGATGATAGCATACTACTCTGAATGTATTGAACTTTAGGATCACGCCTAACATCGATTAGCTGATTAGAAAGGATTGAAGATTCTCTATTGATTTCGATTGGTGCACTTTGTGCTAAATAATAAACTTCATAACCATGAGGACTTTTTTCTGGTGTAGGAGTTGAATTGCAATGTAAACTTATAAATATTGTATCGCGACTTGTTTGCAGTTTTTTGTTAGCGATCTTTGCTCTGTCTTCTAACGGAACATATACATCTTTTTTTCTTGTAAATTTTATTTTTAAGTTTGGAAACTTTTTCTTAATGTATTTGCGAACCATCTTTGCGATTTTTAATGTATAATTTTTTTCATATTCACCGTTAACCGCCGTAGCTCCAGGGTCCTTACCTCCATGACCTGCATCAATAATTAAATGTCTAAGTGGTATTTCTTCTGGTTTGATCTCAACTTTTTCATATAAGTTTAGAGTCAGTCGATCATCAGTAATTTTGTAAGACACCTCGGTATCAATTAAAAATATAAAAATTGCCTCTACCATTTCTTTGGGAAGTAGGAGGTCTCCCATTTTATATAAAATAGGTTTTGGTAAACTCTCTATATTATTTTTATGGATGTAATAAGCGGAATCGACTCTGAATTTAAATTCTGTGCTTTTCTTGAAACGAATTTCTCCTACTAGTATGACCGTATCGAGCTTACATTGCAAACCTGGAAGTTTTTTTCTAAGATCATTAAAACGAACATATCCTTTCTCTACATTGATTGTTTCAGCTTTAATAGAAACAAATGTTACTAGAAAGGATATTAGAACTATCGTCCAAAAAATGATTTTATTTTTTTCCAAATTGATACCGATTTTTTCCCATCTTTATTATTTTGTTCATTGATATCAAATAGATTTCTCTTGGATTTATCATATGGCTGTTTTTTCGGATCATATGGTTTTTCTGATTTTATCTTATGAACTTTTTCTTTTGAATGTGGATGCGTCTCTTTTTTAGACGGATGAGTTGACGTTTTAGATTTTTCTGTCCCTAGCATTGAATCAGCTTTTTGTAGATATAATTTTGCTTCATCCAAGGGATTCATAGGTTCTTGTTTTGGTTTATATTTATCCTTCTTGAATTTTTCATTTTTCCCTTTGTTCTTTCTGTCTTTATCATCTCTATAGCGATCTCCTTTTTTCTGAAAGTTGTTTCCTTTTCCTTTCTGATTTGGATGGCGCTGTTGCTTGTTTTGATTTGGTGAAGCACCTTTTAATTTTTCTCCAACAAAAGGGGTAAATTCCCCTTCCGGATAATTTAGATATTCCTCATCTACTGAGATTGTTTCTAATTTTGTTCCTAAGAATTTCTCTATTTTTTCCAATTCTATATAATCCTTTTCTGAGCAAAAACTGATTGATCTGCCTTTTCTCCCCGCACGGGCTGTTCTTCCTATTCTATGCACATAATTTTCTGTATCAGAAGGCAAATCAAAATTATATACTACTTTTATATTATCTACATCAATCCCTCTAGAAGCTACATCAGTAGCAACCATGTATTTATATTTTCCAAATTTAAAGTCCTTTAAAAGACGAACTCTTTTCTTTTGATCTAACAAAGAAGAAATCCCAGTAGAAGGGATTCCATACTTTGATAGCTTATGAACAATTTCTGGAACCATAATTTTTAGATTTGTAAAAATGATTCCAAGCCCATCTTCCTGATCTTTTAATATTAAATTTACAAGATAGGGAAGCTTCTCATCTCTACCTAAATGAATTAATTTCTGATCTATATTATCGGTGACAACTTTATCCGCCTCGATAGAAACTTCTACAGGGTCTTTTAAATATTCCGATGCAAGGCGGATAACGTAATAAGAAAGAGTCGCAGAAAAAAGCATTACTTGCTTATCATCTGGACATTTCTTCATGACATAACGTATGTCCTTTATAAATCCCATATCGAACATTCTATCTGCTTCATCTAAAACGAAAAATTTTATTTGAGAGAGAGAAAGTTTACCAGATTTTATATGGTCGATCAGCCTTCCTGGTGTTGCTACAATGATCTCTGTTTTGTCCTCTATATCTTGTAATTGTTCTTTGTAGTCTGTTCCCCCGATAAAACTTGCTACTTTTTTGTCGGAGTATTTTAAAAGTCGCTTTGCTTCTTCGCAAATTTGAATTACTAATTCCCGAGTTGGGGCAAGAATCAAGGCAACAGGACCCTCTGGATTTTCATTGAGTATTTTATTTACAATAGGAATCAGGAAAGCTAAAGTTTTTCCAGTTCCCGTTTGTGCGAGACCAGTTAAATCTCTTCCTACTAATGCATAGGGAATTGATTTCTCTTGGATAGGAGTTAATTCTACGTAGCCTATTTCTTGAAAGACTCGTAGCATATTTTCATGTATATTTAATTCATCAAATCTCATAGTTATCTTCTTTGTGCTAATATTTGTATTGTATCCCCATAAGAAGTGAGTCTTGCGAGCGAATTGTAAAAAAAACGAAAAGGAAATTTTCCTCTCATTCCTTTATCTCTACTTACATGATAAGACATTGGCTCACAATATAAAATTTTAGCGTTAAAATATTGAAACACTTTCTTAAGGGAAAAGGGAGAGTAGTCAGCGAAGTGATCTTCAGGATGCGTCTTAAACCATTCTTCTGGATTTGTCGAAAAACTTGGACCATAGATGGAGGGAAGGGCTAAGAATAAGTATCCGCTTTCATTCAAAAGAGAAAAAATTTTATTTAGAACTGTCTCTTGATCAGGAAAATGTTCTAAAACAAAAAAGAGCGCGATACAATCGTATTTATTTTTTGCATCAAAATCTAGGAACGAAATATTTTCGACATCTAATCCTAGTTTGTCTTTTGCATAGTTTACTTCTGATTCAGAAATCTCTATGCCCTTCGTATTATAACCAATTTTTCTTGCTTCATCTAAGAAGAAACCAGCCGCTGAACCTACTTCAAGTAATTTTGTTTTTCTAGGACGATTGAACTTCTCTAAAACTGCTAATCTTCTTTTCGCTAGGCTACGAAGAGATTGTTCATCTTCGTAGTAAGTCTTTTTATATTGAGCCTTGTATTCTTCCATAAAATAGGAATTGGAATAGCTTCTTTCTTTTGCTGGAATATAAAAACAGGTTCCTGTGTTCTCACAATATTTATAATAATTTGGAAACTTTGGATGATCTGTAATTTTAAATATGCTCATTTATTGATCGCTAGTTATATTATAAGATAGTATATTATCGTCTTCGTTTAAATGGTTGAGTAGAATCTCCTCCATGACAGGGGAGATATTTAAATCTGCTCTATATTCTACTTCATCCATTCTTTTTTTAATGGATTCAGAATCAATAAAGATACCCTTTCTGTAAATTTCCTTTTTTAATTGGGATATTTTTTTCACTTTTTTCAAAATAATGAGCAATGTCCTCGGTCTAGGATGCTTACTATTTGTTTTGTTTTCTATCATTCGAATTACATAGAGTGTAAACAATACAAATAGAGTGCTGATTCCAGCCAAAATATAGTATCCTGCACCAACCGCTAAGCCTATGGCTGCATTTGTCCAAATTGTTGCTGCCGTTGTGAGACCTTTAATTGTGCCATTTGCCCTTCCATGTAAAATAGCTCCTGCACCCAAAAAGCCGATTCCACTGATAACTTGGGCGGCTAGTCGGGCTGGATCTCCAACTGTCTTTTGCATCGTTCTTCCTGTTAGCAAGTCTGATTCTGAAACGGTATAAGACAAGTGCTGGGATAGAATCATAACAAGAGAGGACCCGAGGCAAATTAGCATATTTGTCCTAAGACCTGCTGGTTTATGTTGAAATTTCCTTTCGAATCCGATGACTCCGCCAAAAAAAGCGGCAAGAAAAAGCTTTGTAACAATATCTAAAATATCTGTGGCAACCATAAAACAATCCAACCTAAAATGGCAGAAAAGATTAAACAATTTTTTATTGTAAAGAGAGTATTTTTTCAAAATCTGACAGAATGCCGATAGAAGAAAAAATAAAATCTCTTGGACTTACGCTCCCACCAGTCCCTAAAGCTATAGCCTCCTATATTCCTGCAAATGGTTCTGGAAAATTGGTTTTTACATCAGGCCAACTTCCTATGAAGGACGGAAAATTACTCTATACAGGACAAACCGGAAAAGATGTGACAATTGAACAAGCTAGAGAAGCAATGAAGCAGTCTTGCCTAAATGCTCTCTCTGCGATTAAAGGGTATATTGGTGATTTAGATCAGATCCAGAAAGTTGTGAAAATTGGAGCATTTGTCTCCTCGGCTGAATCATTTTTCGAGCAGCATATAGTAGCAAATGCGGCAAGCGATCTACTTCTAGAAATTTTCGGAGAACCTGGGAAGCATGCAAGGTTTGCCATTGGCGTGAATACTCTTCCTCTAAATGCCTGTGTAGAACTGGAAGTTACTGTTGAAGTAAAATGATTCTGGTAAAATATATAAGAGATTTTATCTTTTTTACACCAATTGCGATTATCGGTTGGTTTAAAGTTCTCTTTCATTTTCTAATTTTTCTTTTCTCTCTTTGGAAACAATTTACTTTCTTTAAACAAGTTACAATTATTTTTTTTACAGTCCAACTTATCTTTGCTACACGTCCCTGGTTTGAATATACGATTAACTTTATTGGAACAGATGAAGTGTGGGCTGTCTCTTCTAAAATAAATCTTTTTTTTATTTTTATTTCGCTTATCAATTTATTTTTACTTTTTAGTAATTCTTCTATCTCCAATATTTTAATATTATTATCTGAAGTCATAATGGCAATACTCTTTGTTGTCGGTTACAATAGTCCAACTTCTGTTCATATAGATTTTATAAAGAACTCAGATTATCGTTATAATACCAACTTTTATATTTTTGGAATTGCTTTAATCGCTTCTCTATTAGTATCTATTCGAAATTTTCTAAAAGAAAGAAATTCTAATAATCCAAGGGAAGAATTAGTCGATTCAAACTAAGATTACATTCTCAAAAACTTTCTAGATATTTTTACTATCGTTTTGCTTTAAGCATATTTTAAATTCATTTTTTTATAGAATATGAATGAATCCAATAAACCGATTTCTAAATTAATTTTTCAAAACATCTTTTTTTTATTAAAAATCCCGCACAGCTGAATAGAAATTTTTCTCTATTAACATTGGAGGCTTTTTTATGAACCATGATATTAAAATTTTTTCCAATCCCAAAATTTCATTTCCCAGAGGTGAGTATATATATTCTGAGTTTAGCTCCACTCTTCTGATTCCAAACCGTTATTACGATATTTTTCTAGAAAAATGTTCTGTATATGGCGGTGTTCGCGCTTATGTAAATTTTCTTCTTTCTAAATACCAACTTTTTATCACAAATGGTCTTGTGCCTGGTTATTCAAATGTTACTACTAAATACCAGGAGAAAGGGCAAAATCTACAAAAAATAGCCTTCCGTCCCATGCCACAAGATTGGGCAGAATTAAAACTTTATCGTGTTAGCTTTGGTATGTCGATCTCAGCTTTTTTGGTCTACTTACTAATAGCTGATTCTGTTGATTTTGTAAAAGCCTCTTCGGCCCACTTAGCGACAGTCGGAATTTCGGAGGTCTCCAAGTTTGACTTATACGCAAAAGTCTTTTTAACTAATAATCGATCTGATTATACTATAGTTTTTCAATACAGAAAGAGCCGTTTTGGATAAAACAGATATATTTTTCATAAGAAAAGCTTAGCAATTCTAATTTAGATAAAAGTAGTAGGGCGAAGCTATATCTAGATAAAGAAGAGAAAGGAATCTAGAGAAAATTCATATAAAAAATTAGGATTTTGAGATTAAGGAAAATAAGCGAGTATTGTTATCGGCGAGTTCGATTTTTATTTCAAGAGAAGAAGAGTCGAAGTAATCTTTAGCTATTTGCCACCATTCAATAATGGATAATCCTTGTTTGCCCCAAATTTCTTCAAAACCTAAATTTTCAATTTCTAGGGGAGATTTTAGGCGATAAAGATCGAAGTGGAAAATACTTCCACTAGATGTTTTATATTCATTCATTAGATTGAATGTTGGGGAATTTGGATTCAGGTTTGGTGAGAAGGATTTAACAAAATTTGAGGTAAAAGTTGTTTTGCCAGCACCCATTTCGCCCGTTAGAAGAATTACTGGATGTTGAATTTTCTTTTCTTTTAAATAGTTTCTAACCAATTGAATAGGCTTGTCTATATCGGATAACGTATATAAAAGTTGCATAGGATTAAATAAAAAGCAGTTTTACTTCCTCGGCATCTAAGGTATATTTTTCCATGCAAAACTCACAAATCATTTCTATTGAACCTCTCTCCTCGAGTATTGAAAATGCCTCTTCTTTACCGATAGACGCAATAACGCCTTTAATTTTATCTAAGCTACAACCACAATAGAATTCAGGAATGCCAGTTTCCAAAACATCTGCTTTAGTTTCTAACATATTTTCCATAAGTTTTAAGGACTCATCTATGCTTCCTGCAAAGATCTTGGATTGTTCAATGTTCATGTTTGAGATTTTATCCATCAGATCATCGATTTGTCTGGATGTAGTAAAGGGTAGAGCCTGTAAAATCATACCACAAGCTCGAATTGGTTTCGTATCCATATCTAGATAGATAGATAAAAAGGAGATGAGTTGATCGGATTCATTTATATAATTTAAAAGATTTGTTTCAAAAGCGGAATCATCTAGTTTAGTGATTGACTGGTGTAGTTTTTGGACTCCTCCCCAACGGGTAACACGGAATATCCCTTTCCCTATGCCTAACGTATGATCGGAAACTTCTGCTTGGATAGCATTGTGTTTTGCCATCCCACGCATTCTTCCGATTCTATCTGAATAAGCCATCACTCTTTCAATATCACCTTCTCCTTCTAGTTGAATGCTGATAGTAGTTTCTTCTTTTACTAATCCTGCAAGGAAGAAGGAAGCTAACATAGTTTTTCCAACTAGAATTGCAGAAGAATATTTCATTTCATGCCGAGTAATCACCTCTTGCACCGAGTTAGAGCAATCGGTAAGTAAAAATCTAAAATTAAATTCAGGTAAAATCCCTACTAAGTAGGAGTCGGATTTATTCATGAAAGTACCAAATTGTTTAGATTGACTTGCGTCAATAAAAAAAGGTATTTTCTATCTTGACAAAATGATTTTAAATTGGTTTTGTCAGCCTTGCATGAAAAAAATAATTTATCTTCTCATCGGAATTCTCACAATGGTTACCTCCTGTAATAAACAGGATTCCAATCCAACAGCTGAAATGAAACCAGACAATCGAAAAAAAATCATTTTTTTTGGAGATAGTTTGACAGCTGGAATGGGGCTACTCAACCCAGATGAGTCGTTTGTTGCAAGGATCGCTGTTAAGTTAAAGGAAGATGGTTTTGATTTAAAGGTAATCAATGCGGGGCTTAGTGGAGATACCACATCGGGAGGATTAGCGAGACTAGATTGGTCCATTTCAAAAGGAGTTGACTATTTTGTCTTGGAGTTAGGGGCAAATGATGGAATGCGAGGAATTGAGACAGAGCTCATCGAGTCGAATTTGAAAAAAATTATTTCCAAAGTCAGAGAGAAAAATCCAAATGTAAAAATTCTTTTGGTGCGAATGTTAACTTTTCCCAACTTAGGCCCAGCATATGTAAAAAAGTTTAATGCGATCTATCCCAAAGTTGCGAAAGAAGAAAAAATACCCTTATCAGCATTTTTATTAGAGAAAGTTGCCGGAATCAAAGAATTGAATCAAAAAGATGGAATTCATCCAACAGGCGAGGGGCATCAGCTTCTTGCTGAAACCTTGTATCCGAGTGTGAGGAAATTGGTAGAGTAGCCTTTTTACAAAACTCTTTCATACAATTGTTTGCCACACTGAGAAATCGATTCTATTCTCTAGTTTTTCAAATTTCCTACTACTTAGAGAAAGAAAGAGAATTCACAAATAAAAGTTTGAGAAAAGTTCTAAATTTGGGTTTTTTACCAAGGTGGCTATATTTGTTCCATACAATTCTATTCTTGATCTGGAAAAGTTTTTAAAATGAGTTTATTAAATTTCTGTATACGCTATAGATAATTTTAAAAAAAGTGATTAAAGTTTAGAGAAGGAAAATATGACGTATTCAAACACCCAAAGTAGTTTCAATTCCTCAGTTGATAATACAAAGATTTTTTATCAATCTTGGACAAAACCCAATGCAAACCGGCTCTTAGTGATCCAGCATGGATTTGGAGAGCATAGTGATCGTTACAAAAATATATTGGAAAAATTAAAAGATTCTGATTTTTCTATCTATGCATTAGATTCTAGAGGGCATGGAAGGTCTGAAGGAATTAGAGGCCATGTTGACCAGTTTCAGTATTATATCGAAGATCTATCTGACTTGGTACACATTGCATTAGAAAAAGAGAAGAAAGAAAAATTCTTTTTGCTAGGTCACTCTTTAGGTGGAGTGATTGCATTGCAATTTACTTTAGAAGTTCATAACCAAGATCGAATGCATGGATTAATCGTTAGTTCCCCGGGCTTAAAAGTTAAGTTTGATCTCGAAAAATTAATAAAAAGAGAACTCGCAAAGATATTTGCTAATTTTCTACCAAGCTTTGTCGTAGATGCAAATATTGATGTAAATTTACTTAGCCATGACAAATCCGTTGTTGAGGATTACAAAAAAGATCCACTCAATCATGGGAAAATTTCTTTTCAAATGGCAAACCATTTATTTCACCTATCGTATGCAATTTATGAGAAAGCAAAGCATCTTCAAATTCCAGTTCTTATGATTCACGGGGACGCAGATGGTATTGCGGAGGCAAGAGGAAGTATTGAGTTGGATAACCACATAGTATCTGATAAAAAAACTTTAAAGATTTATCCAGGACTTTATCATGAGTTGATGAACGAGCTTCCTGAAAGCAGAGAAATTGTCTTGAATGATATTAAGAAGTTTTTGGATTCAGTTGTTCCAGAGAAGTTATAGTTAAAAAGTTTAATATCCATAGCGGATATCGTTTGGCAATGCTGTCAAGTTTGTAGGATATTTTTGAAAATTGTTGCTAGAACTGTGGAAAAGTTTTATCAATAATAATTTTCGGATTTTATTTTTACATTGAACAGCATTGACTCTTTCTATTCAAAGAATTAGTTTCAAATATTTTTGAATGCCTTTTTAGCGACAGATTGGCTAGGCAATCATACCAATCCTTTTAACCAAAGCCATTGAAGAATACCTATCAAGAGTCCTAAACCAACTAATACTTTTTGTCCAAATGGATAAGCGCTAATCGGAATCTGATCGGTTCCAAATCTAGAAATCCTATCTTCCTTTGACATTGGATAGATAACAATAGATAAACCAAGGAATGCAAACAAAGGAAAAAGAATACATGCCTTCTCAAAGAATACTCCTGAGTGAAGAACTTGATACCAATTGTAACTATTCCCCAAAATGCCGATGAGCATAATTGCAAAACCAGCTAATCTGACTTTATTCAAAATTATAAAAAGTTTCATAAAAAGTAGGACAGACAGATCTTACTTCTTTTTCAAAAGAAGGGAAAAAAGAATGAATTTTTATCCTTATCCAAATCATTAAACAAATGGTGTAATTAGTATGAACGCTTCTTAGTGCTTTCACACTTTATCTGAGGTATATCAATTTCTATTCAAAACAAGTTCTTGTGGAAAATACTATTTGCTTTGTTATCATTTTGTATATAAGTCTCAAGGAATGCTTTTTCCATTGGAAATCGAAAAGAATGGATATAAAATCTTTTCAAATTATAAAATCCTTTTCTTTTAATTTCTAAAATTTATTTTACAAATCCCCTTATAATATTTTTATGGAAATATCACCAACATTACTGCGGGAATAGCTCAGTGGTAGAGCACCTCCTTGCCAAGGAGGGGGTCGCGGGTTCAAATCCCGTTTCCCGCTAAACTAAATCACTCCCTATAAAGAGCAATCCATGGAATACAAAGTAACTATTAACGACGACGCAACTGCAAAATTAGATTTAACCTATTCACCTGAAGATATTGAAGATGCTTTCAAAAAAGCCTACCAAAGAGCCGCCCAAAAAGTAAAAATCAATGGGTTTAGACAAGGAAAAGCTCCTTTAGATATGGTTATTAAAATGCTTGGAGACTCTGTTTCCGAGGATGCAGTCACGATTTTATTAACAGATTCTATCAATGGTCTCTATCCAAGTCTTTCTTTTAAAGCGTTTAAGGCACCAAAGATAGAAATTGAGAAATTTGAAAGACACAATACTCTAGTTGCAAAAGCAACCTACGAAACGGCTCCTGAGGTTACCTTAGGAAATTATAAAAATATTCCAGTTGAAGTCTATCAAATCAAAATCACGGATGAGGACATTCAATCTCAGTTAAAGGACATTCAGCTTAAACTTGCGAAACACCAAGCAAAAGAACCAGAAGAACTAAGTCAAGACGGAGATTTACTTGATCTAGATATCGAAACAAAGAATGAAGCCGGTGAGATCATTCAAGATACTAAAAATAATCAATATTACATAGGACTCAATCCAGATCAAAAAGACTTAGATGAAAAGCTCATTGGACTGAAAGTTGGAGAAAAGAAATCTTTTGACTATACTTATGGTGAAAAAGCCAATCCGGAGCTTGCAGGTAAAACCTTTCATTTTACTGTTACAGCAAATTCTATTTCTAAAGTGATCTACCCAGAATTGGATGATAATCTAGCTAAAGAGTGGGATGAGACTCCAAGCTTAGAAGAGTTAAAGAATCGATTCAAAGATAGAATGAAAACCTATGTGGAAGATAGAATGCATGCTCATTATTCTGAGCAACTTATGGGTGAAATTGTTCGAAATTCTTCCTACAAGATTCCAAACTCACTCATCGAAGAGGAGATGCACGCTCTCTATCACCAATTTACTCATGACTATAACCTAGATCATATGCCAATGGAAAAATATGCAGAAATGTTAAATACCGATTTAGACTCTGTTAAGTCTAACTTCCAAAATAGAGCTTTAAATCAGATAAAATATTATCTGGCAATTCATGAAATCTCGGCAAAAGAGAATATAACAGTTGCGCCTGAAGAGTTAGATGCAGTTTTTTCTAAACTCAATATAAATGAATTGGAGAAAAAAAGACACGAGTCTAGAGAAAGGATTTATCGCAATATCTACGAAAATCTGATTTCTCAGAAAGTGTATGATTTTTTACTTTCCAATTCTAATAAACAAGGGAACAGTGAAATTTCGATTAGCCGCGCAGGAGAAATTGTCAACGGCTCGAAAAAGGATAACTAATATATGCCTATTATACCATACATTACAGAGCAAACAAGTAGAGGAGAAAGAAGTTCAGATGTATTCTCTCGCTTGCTCAAGGATCGTGTTATATTTATTGGAAGTGGGATTGATGACGAATATGCAAATATTCTCACAGCTCAGCTTTTATTTTTAGAAGCTGATAACCCTGATCGCGATATTTATCTCTACATCAATTCTCCAGGTGGATATATTTCTTCTGGTCTTGCTGTCTATGATACAATCCAATATATCAAGCCGGAAGTTCGAACCCTCTGTATTGGACAGGCTTCCTCTATGGCATCTCTTTTGCTTGCTGCCGGTGCCAAAGGAAAGAGATCGGCTCTTCCTCATGCTAGAATCATGATGCACCAGCCTTCCGGTGGAGCTACAGGGCAGGCAAGTGATATCGAAATCCAAGCCAATGAAATTTTACGAGTAAAAGGTATTATAAATTCGCTCTATCAAAAACACACAGGAAAAGATATTTCAGTTATCGAAAAAGATACCGAAAGAGATTTCTATATGACTGCTGAAGAAGCAAAAGCATATGGAATCATTGATAACGTGATTATAGATCGAAAGACAGTAAAGGCAGGCTGAGGTTTTGGCATCTACCAAAAAACCGACTAATATGGGTAAAGAAAAATTACATTGTTCCTTTTGTGGTAAAGAGCAGGATGCTGTTAAACGTTTGGTTGCAGGTCCTGGAGTTTATATTTGTGATGAGTGTATTTCACTTTGCACAGAAATTATAGCTGATGAGCCAGCTCATCTAGAAAGACCAACTCATATTGCGGATGTTCCCAAGCCCCAAGAAATTAAAAAGATTTTAGATCAATATGTAATTGGACAGCACCATGCAAAGAGAGCATTATCAGTTGCTGTCTACAATCATTACAAAAGAATCCATTTTAATGTTGGTAAAACAGATGTTGAGTTAGAAAAGTCCAATATCTTATTAATCGGTCCCACTGGTAGCGGAAAAACTCTTTTAGCCCAAACACTTGCTCGTATTCTAAAAGTTCCCTTTGCAATTGTAGATGCTACTGCACTCACAGAAGCTGGCTATGTTGGGGAAGATGTAGAAAACATCATCTTAAAACTAATTCAAAATGCAGACAATGATATAAAGAAAGCTGAACTTGGCATTATCTACATAGATGAAATTGATAAAATTTCCAGGAAAAATGATAGTGCCTCCATTACACGAGATGTAAGTGGGGAAGGGGTTCAGCAAGCTCTCTTAAAAATCATTGAGGGAACCATTGCAAATGTCCCTCCTCAGGGTGGTAGAAAGCATCCTCATCAGGATTATCTTTCTATTGATACAAGAAACATTCTCTTTATTTGCGGTGGAGCCTTTGTTGATTTGGATAGAATCGTCAAATCGAGAGTTGGTGTCAAAACGATAGGATTCAATTCCGATGTGAACGCGAATGTGAATGATATGACTAAGTCTGATGCCCTCAGACAAGTTATCCCTGAAGACTTATTAAAATATGGTTTGATTCCTGAGTTTGTGGGTAGACTACCGATCATTGCAACTTTGGAAGAAGCTGATATCAACACTTTAAAGCAAATTTTCACAGAGCCAAAGAATTCTATTCTCAAGCAATTCTCCAAGATTTTTGAGTTAGAAAATGTGAATCTTAAGTTTACGGATGAAGCGATTCAAGCAGTAGCTGCACAGGCTATCAAGCGAGAATCGGGTGCTAGAGGACTTAGAGCCATCGTAGAAGATATCATGATGGATTTAATGTTTCAAATTCCTTCTAGAGAAGATGTAGTCGAGGTTGTTATTACAGAGGAATCTGTATTAAAAGGAGAAGCTCCTCTACTCATTTTAAAGCCCAAAGAAAAAATAGCATAACTCTATTCTCGGAAAAGGATTGAAAAAATCCATTTTATGTCCGAAGGATTAAATAATGGATTTTAAAAAAATTAAACCAAAAGATGTTTTGGGATTTTTAGATGATTTAGTCGCTAAGATCCCTGAAAGTATTGCCTCTATTTTTAGAAAATTAATGATAGGGGTATTACTGATTGCTTTAGGATATGGAATTTATTGGGGTTATCTTGTTGGCGTTGGTAGTGCCAAACAGGAAGGCCAAGAACTCGCAAAAGACACAAAATCATTATTTCAAGAAGATATAGAGCGAGAATACAACCGAAAACGAAAAAATATTCGAATGCCAAGTGATGACACTCTCATTGGGGAAGATCTTTATAAAACCCCAAAACAATATGAGCGGTATGGCAGACAAACAGAGCCAAACTCAATCTATTCAGCAGATGATTCTTTAGTGGAGAATGACAAAAGTATTCGTTCCTTAAAAAGAAAAGGGGATTCTTCTCCTCTAGCTGAATTAAACGATGTTCCTGCAACCCAAGAATTTCCAATTCCCAATCGAAATGAAAATTCTGAATCAAATAAAGGCAAAAAGAGAAAGCTGTATTTAAAAGACAACTTTGACGATCCTCTCTCTGGATCTGAGTCGCGCGATATGGAAGGTATTTTTGATAGAGTCAATACAGATCCTAATTCTGAGAAAAAGATTTTAAATAGAAAAGACTCTAAGGATAAAATTGACTCAACTGGGAATATGGAATTACCAACTAAAAAAACAGGTAGTTTAGAAACGGAAGGAAATCCACAAAAAAAAGATACAAAAGGGAAGTTGCTTCCTCTAGATGGCAATCAATAAATGAAGAAAAATACTTATCTATTTTCAAATAAAAAATCTTTTACGGCTACGCTCATTGTCTTTTCAACTATCGTTTTTTCTCAGGATCTAAAAAAGGAAATTCAAATTCCATTTCCTGAAAATATTACAATCGAAGATCCAATGGATCGTAATATTAGAAAAGACAAACCAGCAATACCAACAAAGGAAGAAGAAAAAAAACAAAGTATTCGTATTCCTTTTCCCAAAGATCCAGTAGATAAAAGAGAAAGTGAAGTTGAATTTAAACAGATTGAAGTTACGGAGACAAAGCCAGAACTAAACAATCCAATTACTAATTCTAATTTTCCACTTGAGAAAATCATTGTAGTCCCTGAAACAGAATCTGCTAAAAATGCACCAGTGATTGAATCAAACCCAAAGACTCTTAATTTGGAAAAACCAGCTAAGTCTGTGTCTAACGCTACTGAGTTACCTAGTTCGAATGTCTCTAAAGATACAAAACCAAACATTGAGCCAGTTAAACCAATTGAGAAAGAAAACATTAAACCTACAACCGATATTGGCAAGGCATTACTAGAAAGTGAAAAGTCTAAATCCGTTGCAAAACCAAAATCTACAGAAGTAAATAATTTACCAAAATCAAAATTAGATTTAGGGGAATATGGAGCCAAGGATAAAAGTCCAAAGTCTACTGAGAAAACAGCTTCCCAAGCAAAAGAAGCAAAAGAAATAAAAGAGCCTTCAGCAAAAAAAGCAGAAACAACTGGAAACTTACAAACTACTAATTTACCAAATGTAAATAAAACTTCAGATAAAAAAGGGAAGGATAAAAAGAAAGCAGACGAATCATCAGCTCCTTTTGAAAGATCTAGATATTATCTAAATAGAGAAGATAAAACCTCTGCGGTTTCAGAATTAAATATTGCTTCTTCCGGAGAAGGAGAAAAGTCTAATTTAGCTAAAATGGATCAAATTAGACTTCTTGCACAAGAGAGAAAGAAAAATGAAGCAAAATCTATTATTGAAAGCATTTCTGATCAAGACTATAAGTTTAAGGGATTATATGAATTAGCCGTTGGATTAGAAAATTCAGCAAAAGGAGATCGAAAACTAAAAGAAGAAGCAATACCGTTTCATCTTACCATCATCACAGAAGCTCCTGAATCAAATTCAATTGTTCCAAAATCCCTTTGGGCACTTTCGCATTTATTGTTTACGATAGGTGATCATACTCCTGCTTTAGATCATTTGTCGGATATCATCTTAAAACATAGCAAGAGTGAATATATTGACGATGCAATTTATCTAAGTGGTAGAATCTATGAAGAAAGCACTACAATTCGAAATTTAAATAGAGCCAAGAAATACTATCAGATGTTTTTAGAAAATGCGAATAAGCCCTTTTTTAAAAATAGTATCTACTTACCTTTTGTGAAAAAGAGACTAGAACTAATAGAAAATTAAAGAATCGCTATATTGATCTCTAATTGCCCAAAACGTGAATAGAGATTCAGAGATAAAGTGGTTGTTTTCACGAATTTGATAGAGGAATCATTTGTCTCAATGACATTCGGAGTAGTGATATCTATAAATTGTCCACTGGTTGCAAAGATACGAAGAGCATTACCAGTTGTCATGTTTCCAATCTCACCTATGATGTCTTTGTATTCATCTTTTATGCTTTCATCATCTAAGGAGGGAACAAGTTGCTTTGCCATTTTATAGGCAGCATCTAAATTCATACTATAAACAACTTCCCCTTTGTAGGAACCAACAACACCAATAACGATCGCCACTTCATGAGAAGGTGCTGGACTCTCTTTAATTTTAAGTTTTCCACGAATCAATTCTACCTTTAAAGAATCTTTAAAGACAAGAGAAGCCGCTTCAATAAAGGGATTTACAAATTCCGCTCTGATTTCCATTTACTCTACCGATTTATTTCTTTGTATTGGGAATATTCCGCCTAGGCTTTGTTTAATTTCATATAAAAACATTCTAGTTCTGTTGGAATTACTTTCGTTCATCGCAACATTCTTCCCGACTGAATTACCAGATTCAATGGACAAGTCTTTAAATTCAACATAAAAAGTTTTCTCTTTATCCGTATAAGGTCCACCGACTTTTCCTTTGCCAAATGCTTGGTTCGTAATATCTTTCAAGAATGCTGATCCAGATAAAAACTTAGGTAGTTCTGTTTTATTCTCTTTTGCTTGCGGTCCTATGCTAGAAAGAGATACTTTGTTTAAATCTGCTATTTTCACTCCCGCAATGAGTGCAAGTGCACCTAAGTTTGCATTTTCTGCCCCTTTAGCGGATAGAATCTTACCTTTGAGTTCTGATAGTTTCTTTTCTTTCGCTTCTGATTGGAGTTTGTTAAAGATAAGTGCTTTTCTAACTTCCAGCGGTTGTGGCTTTCCATCTTCTCCCATCGGAACTGTTTTATTTGCAACAGATGCATCATATTCTTTTTGGATTTCTGCATCTGTTATTTGTGGGATTTCACCAATTACCTTGGACAGTTCTTCATCTGAGAATGAAATATAAGAAAGAGAAAGTCTTACATTTTCCAGTTCAGATCGGATTTTTTGTTCTTCTTCTGATTCTTTTACATCTGTATAGAGGAATCTTTCATATAGTTCAATGGAAGCAGCTGTGTCTTGTCTATAGTGCATTGGAACAGATTGTAGGATTGATCTATAAATATCATCCACACTTCTTACTTCATCACTTGAGTAGCCAGCGGATGTTCCAGATTGACTGTGAATTTTTCTAGCTTCATTCGAAATGTCTTCTTTAATAGAAAGATCAGATACATGGTATCCTGCTGCATTTGCCAATACTTTATCTATTTTTAAAGATTTGATTTGATTGAAAGCACAGTTCTCAAGCATAGAAGCATCATCAGCAGCAGTTGGAAACCTTTGTTTGTACATATAATAACATTCTAATCGTGCAGCCTTAAAATAATCAATAGGGATTGTTTCATCTCCCACTTTTCCTGCAGTCATTTGATCCTGTCCAATGATCATTCGGAGTAAGTTTTGTTCTGCATCGCCAGGAATTAAAGTAAAGATAAGCATTGTTACTAGGACTGCGATAAAAAGTCCTGCAAATATTCTGTAAATTTTTTGTGATATGCTTACTGGTTCTTCTTCTAAAATCATCTTTTCTCTCTTTATTTTATGAGGGTTTTTTAAACTAGGATTCTTGTAAAGAAATAAAAACTACTTTACTTTTTGCCATTTTGTTAGGATATTCAAGATATACACATGATTTATCTTGCAACCATAATGATATTAATCGGGCTCCTTTTTTTTGTGATCGCAAGTCTCGGTCCCGAATTAATGAGTGTCTCCAAAAAACCGAAAGCCATTCAACCCAACTCTAAAACTCAAATTGTCAGAAATTCTCCAAAAGCTTTTAAATCCAAAAAAGCATTGTTTAATTTTAGATACCCTGAACACAGAAGTTCCACTGAAATTGAGAAGAAGATCCGTCAAGAGAGAAGGATGGCAACGTCTGAGTGGAAACCAAAATTGGATCAGTCCGAAATGGAGATGCCGACTCTCGATGAAATTCCAGAAGAAAATTCTATTTCTTCTTTTTACAATACAGTTCATACTAAGACAACAAATTCCATTCAAGAGACGAGAGAGAAAATGGAGACGATTCCTATAGAAGAAGAATCTTCTATGATTGAACTCAATGGACTTTTGTTCCTAGATTATTCTAGAACCATCCCATTTCAATCGAAAGATTTAAAATCGATCCAGTGGAGCGAAAACATGTTCCAAAATTTTAAACGGATTGGGGTAGCCCGTGTGCAGCATAAAAATAATTCGTTTAAATTTATAACAGGGAATCTTCTCACAGATTTTGCTTATTCTGATATTGCAGAAGTTATTTTCTTTGATCAGGCATTTAGTATTATTCCCAAAAAAAGATTTCTTCCTGTGCCGCTTATTTTCAGTGAAGATGTGAATAAACTGAAGGCTTTAATTGTAAAAAATTAACAATGACTACCTTATCTTTCTATTGACTTTCCTAGAATCAATTTTCACCTTACAATCAAGGTGCAATTATGGAGCAATTTTCAGAAACAGACAATCAAAACGATTCCGAATGGGGAATCTATAAAGGAAAGATGAATTGGGATAAGGCGATGGAGGAAGCAAACAAATTAGGAATGCGTCTTCCCACTAGAGAAGAACTCCTAGATGCTTATCAAAAGGGCAAGTTAAAATCTTGGTTGGATAATGGATATTTATTTTGGACCTCTGATGAGTTTTCAAGCTTCTATGCGTATGGTTTATATGTTTCGAGTGGTCATAGTTATTATTACAATAAGACCAATGAATGGCATGCGAGATTTGTAAAGTAATGAGCGATCAACCAACGTTATTTCCACCAGATAGAGATTCAGTAATAGTAGATCATTTGGAACGTTATGGCTTACCTCCAAATGCAAAATTTCAAATCATTGCTCTTCTTGAGGGCAGATTAAATGAGAGCTCCCTAGTTTGCTGTCACAGTGGATGTGTTCTCTGTTCCGAACTTATATATAATTGTCTACAAGATGTTAAAAAGGAATTGGCTTCTTGAGTGGTAACTTATTTTCGAGTGGATACGAGCCATTAGCCTCACGACTTAGACCAGAGCAGTTTGAAGATTTAATTGGTCAGTCTGAAACAATTCAAATATTAAAAAAACTAAAACGCCCCGTTTCAATGATTCTATATGGTCCACCCGGATCAGGCAAAACAACGATTGCAAAGATTCTAAGTAAAAATTGGAAACTCAATTACAAGCATCTAAGTGCAATATCTGTTGGGGTCAAGGAAGTAAAAGAATTAATTACAGAATCTAAAAAGATTGGAACCATTCTTTTATTCTTAGATGAGATTCATCGCTTTTCAACTTCTCAACAAGATAGTTTGCTTGAGGCTGTAGAATCTGGTCAAATTATACTAGTTGCAGCGACTACCGAAAATCCTGCCTTCAGAATCAATCGACCTTTGCTTTCCCGATGTCAAATATTTAAACTAAAGCCTTTCACAGAATTAGAATTGCTTCAAATATTAGATAAAGCATTACAGAAGGAAGGCGGCAAATTAGAGTTAGACGCAGAATCGAAGAAGATAATTTTAAATGCAAGTGGAGGAGATGCAAGGAGACTTCTCGGAATTATTGAAGCTCTTCATACAATTGAGCCAGAGAAGCCTTGGGACAAAGAGAGTATCGAATCTTATCTTTCATCACAAGTTTTTAATTATGATCGAAATAAGGAAAATCATTATGATTTTATTTCTGCTTTTATCAAATCTGTTAGAGGTTCTGATCCGGATGCATCTCTTTATTATCTTGCTTGCATGTTAGAAGGTGGGGAAGATCCCATTTTTATTATGAGGAGATTAATCATATTAGCCACTGAAGATATTGGTAATGCTTCTCTTCAAGCTTTGCCTCTGGCTGTAAGTGCACTTACAGCTCTTGAAAAAATTGGAATGCCGGAGGGTCGTATCCTACTTGGTCAGGTCACTACTTATTTGGCGAGTTGTCCAAAATCAAATGCATCTTATACAGCAATTGATAGTGCACTTGCTTTTGTTCGAGAAAATGGAGTCAATGTAACAATACCAAATCATTTACGAAATGCTCCTACTTTTCTTCATAAAAAAGAAGGAGCTTCCGATGGATATAAATATCCACATGATGTGGAAGATCATTTTATTTTAGAAAATTATTTTCCTAAAGAGTTAAGTGATTTTTCGCCTCAATTTTATTTTCCTACCAATCAAGGAATGGATAAAAATTTAAAAGAGAGACTTAAATCTTTGTGGGAAAAAACTGGTCGAAAGAAGTATGATTAAGCTTATCATTTTATTTATTGCGATTTTTGTTTTAATTTTTTCGGGGCTAATACTCATTTACCGAGGAAGTCGCGGAACTTATAAAACTACTCTTACTGGGATTATTTTATTAGAGGATGATCCATTATTTAATTCCTCCATCATTCAAAGAGAATTAGAAACTAAGTATAAAATGAAAATAAGCAAGCAAACTTCTAATGATGGAATAGTAATCTTTACAGCAGAAAAATATAGGATCGTAATTCTAGGTGTCGACGCAGAAATTCCAAAAGAAGAAATGGAAACCGTAGCTAAGATGTCCCATATTTGGCAAGATGCAGAAAAACAAATAGCAGAACATCTTTCTCATCTTATTATCACTGTTTCAACTAATGTTGAGGATTTAGTTGAGGCTAATATGCAATTCACCCAAATTTTAGCATCAGTCCTTAGGAATACAAAATCGATAGGCGTCTATCTAGGGAATCAATGTCTCGTTTCTCCTAAAGAATATTTTTTAAAAATTGCTGATACAATGACTAAGGATGACTTGCCTCTTAATAATTGGATTTACTTTGGATTAAGAGAAAACAATGGAAAAAGAAATGGTTTCACGATAGGTATGAAAGAATTTGGATTTAGGGAAATTGAATTTTTGAATTCAGATAAAACCTTTGACGAAATCTATAAAATTATCTATGACTTAGCACATCATGTTCTTTTATCAAGAAAACCCTTGAAGCGTGGAGAGACTTTTGATTTATCTGCAACAGAAAACCTATCCTTAGATATTCAAGCTGGTGAATTTCAAGACACAGAATCTATGCATGTTATCACAAACCCAAAAATTTCTTCTTTGCAATAAACCTGTTTTTCATTAAAAAATCTTAGATTGACTCAATTTTCTTTTTAAAAATATTAATAGAAAAGGAATAGAATCATGAAAGAACAAGTTGCATTTAAACCAGAGCGTGATGAAGAGATGATCTCTCAGCAAGAGAAAAGTAGACATCTCTCTGTTGAATTGATTCATTCTTATATCGTTAGTAAAAATTATACAGCACTCGCAGAGTATATTGAAAAAGCTCATCCTGCTGATATTGCCGAAATTATTTCTTCCGCAAAAATCGAAGATGCTCTCTATGTATTTCGTTTATGTGATAAAGATAAACAAAAACTAGTCTTTGTTGAATTGGGAGAAGAGACACAAGCTGAATTTGTAGGGTATTTAAAACTAGAAGAAATTGCTTTTATCTTAGAAGACATAGAGTCTGACGATGCAACTAGTTTTATCGCAGAAATAGAACCAGAGAAGGCAGAAGAAATTTTAAATTCTCTTGATAGTAAGGACTCTGCAATCATTCGAAACCAAATGAGCTTTGCAGAAAATTCTGCAGGTCGACTTATGAGTTCGGATTATGCAGTAATTAAGGATAATGAAACTGCAAGTAAGGGGATAAGCAGTGTTAGACGTGCTGCCAAGGAAACAGAGAATATTTACCTGATATATGTAACAGACCAAAAGGGTATAGTAAAAGGATTTGTCCAACTAAAAGATTTACTTCTCTCTCATCATAAAACAAAGATCAATAAAATTATGAAACCAGTTCAGACCATCCATTACAATATGGATCAAGAAGAGGTTGCTCGTTTTTTTAGAAAGTATGATGTGGTTTCTGCTCCAGTTGTAGACGATGAAGGAAAGATTATTGGTCGCATTTCGGTTGATGATGTATTAGATGTTGTCGAAGAAGAAGCGAGTGAAGATATCCTCCGACTCGGGGGACTCAGTGAGGATGAAAAATTAAAAACCTCAATATGGGATTCTGTCAAAAGAAGAATCATTTGGCTTGGACTAAATCTTGTGACTGCTATGCTTGTATCAACAGTTGTTTCTTTGTTTGAAGAGACGATTCAACGAATTGTTGTTCTAGCTTCTTTGATGCCGATTGTTGCTGGTATGGGTGGAAATGCAGGAACTCAGGCTATCACAATCGTTGTTCGCAATCTTGCAACGGGTGAATTAACATTATATAATTGGTATATTGCTGTTCGCAAGGAGCTAATCATTGGTATCCTCAATGGCTTTGTTTTAGGTAGCATTATATTCACAATAACCTTTATTGTAAAAAGAGATCTTACTCTGGCTAGTGTCATTGGGTCAGCTATGTTGTTTAATATGATAGTTGCCGGACTCATTGGATCTGTGGTTCCACTGATTTTAAAATTTTTTAAAATTGATCCGGCGATCGCCTCTTCAATCTTTGTTACTGCCTGCACGGATACATTTGGATTCTTTTGCTTTTTGGGTCTTGCTAGTTTCTTTTTATAAAGGAAATATAAACATCCACCTTATGCCGAATTTATCTAGTAGGCAACCCCAATGCCCCCAGGGCGTTTCACCAAACGGGGCAATTTCAGATGCTCCATTTGATAAAGACTCGAATAGTCTTTTTGTTTCGGCTAACGTATCTCCTTGTAGATTGATGGTTGTATTATTCCCAATCTTAAGGCTATGACCCATTGATTCGAGCATATCGGAACCCATTAGATGTATTCCTCCAAGAATTGGTAAATCAATATGCATGATTTTATTCCACTCATTCTCAGGCAGATTAGGGCGACCATTTTCCGCTGTGTCCTTATGATACACGATTGTTTCAAAATCTGTCCCGAAAATGGACTTATAAAAATCAAATGCTTCCTTTGTATTTCCCTGAAAATTTAAATAAATCGATACTTTTGCCATAGATGACTCCTTTGGCAAGAATCGTATTCTCACTACTTACTGTAAATAGATTAATCTATTTACTAAGTATTTGTTTTCTACAGGCGAGTTATTGCTTTTAGTAAAATCAAATCATCCTGAGATTTAAAAATAAAAAAATAAAATTCGAATCTGTATCTAGTTTCCAGTGATTTTGAATATTACATTGAACTAAAAAATGGATGAGATTTGATATTTTCATAGTATTCATCATCAAATACATCAAGTGTTTCTTCTGGTGAATTATAATGCCTGAGAATATGCTTTGCTAACTCTATATCTGAGTCTGGAACTGGAATATGCGTTAAACGTTTGGAAATAATCTCTGATAGTCTAAGAACTCTGTCGAAATCATCTACCTTATTAAATTCAACGGTGAGAAATCCTTGGTCTTTCATTGTTTTTTGAAAAACTGCTGGCATTTGCCATATTTTAAAAATATGGACACCAACATCCACATGACTGATTTCAAATTCCTCCTTTTCTAGTTTTACTAAATCACCACCTACTTTATCATATTGAGTAAGCATATCGTTGTAAACTTTAGCAGAGTTTAGAGCTAGAATCGTCATTCCGATTTTTATCATCATGGCACATAAAAATAATTCTTCTCTTTGGCTTTTTAGACCCATAGGAACAGAAAGATCTAGAGCTACTAACGCATTTAATATAGGAAGTTCTAATAGATATTTTTTAAATATGTCTGTATAAACTAAATTTTTTGCCATATGCCTCTTAGATTGAAGCATAACTATATTTTTAATTGTTTTCAACCCGAGTAGTGTGATTGCATCTTTTATAGTTTGCACTTTTTTAGATCTACCATAGAAGGCAGAATTTGCGATTCGAAGTATATCTGCGCAAATGGATTTATCTGGTAAGATAATCTGTTCGAGTTCACTGCTTCCGCTGACTGGATCACCTTCAAATAGTAATACCTTTTGAGCAATTCCAGGAAGAGGTGGTATGCTGATGTCTTCTAGTTTTAAAGCATGCTTTTTGACGAGTTTAGATTCTACAACTAAGTCTTTTCTTCCTAGAATTTGGATTAGTTTCTGGTCGATGATACTTTTACTGATTGGTTTTAATATGTAGGCAGTGATTTTATAACGAGCTAGTTCGGCAATTGCCTCTTTGTTTACATTGGAAGTAACAATTACAATCATAAGATCCGGATAAGTAGGACGAATTTCTTTCACTGTTTCCAATGCATTTTTAGGTTCCATTTTATAATCTAAGAAAATAATATCTGGAACAGTTTTTGAATATTTTAAATAGTCAATCACTCCTTCCCCGCTAGGAACATCCGATAAAACTTCGAATTGATCCGCTTGTAAGAAGCGCTTAATCAATTGTCTATCTGAGAATGAATCATCTGCTATAAGAACGGTATAACTTTTTCCAGTATTTATATTTATGCCAAGTGTAGTATCCATACTTCCAAAGAAAAATGAATTTATGTTTATGTAAAGAAAAAAGAAAATTATTTACTCAAGCTCATTGGTTTGTTGAACCCTACTCATTCAAAATCAAAAACAAAAGGATATTCAGAATAGGAAGTAATAAGAGCATGGTTGAATCAGATAAAAAATCGGAAAATGTATACAATGAAAAATGAAATTACTCTCAGAACAAATATATTTGATTTAGATTGGAATCGCCATGTAACAAGTAGAACCTACGAAAGATTTAGTCAAGAGGGTAGAAGTCAAATTCTAGATAGTTTAGGTTTTCCAATTCGAAAATGTATGGAAGAGGGAATTTTATTGATTCCAGAGTTCACTCAGGTTAGATTTTTATCTCAACAATTTTCAGATGCAAATTTGCGCATTGAGACTCAACTTGTCGCCTATCGCGAGAATCAATTGGAATGGAATCATAAAATATACGGAGAGGACAATTCTCTTGCTTGTGAACTAAGATTGATTAGTCGATTGGAAAAGGCATCTGGTGAAACCTTTGTTTTAACAAGTAGTTCTGATCGCTTTGAGATACCGACTATACATGCTTTTAAAGGAACTTGTAAACAGTTGATCCATGATTATACTTTTCTGTATTCTGATCTAAATTGTTTTTGGCGATACTCTCCTGATGTTGTATGGAAAGCATTTGAAGAGGGGCGTTGGCTTTTTTTCTCCAAAGTAGCCGATACCTCAAAAATTGCAAAAATAGATACAACTTCCTTTTTTATGGGTGGTAAACTTCGTTTTATTCGCATGCCGAATGGAGGAGAGAAAGTAAAGATAGTTACTTGGATTGAATCAGTCGAAAAAATTCGTTTTTATTTAAGGCAGGATATTATTTCCGAAACCGGAGAAATTATTGCCTCGATGAGAGATGAACAATTATTTGTGTCTCTCTCAACCTCTCGTCCTAAAAAAGCACCATTAGAATTTGTAGAAAATATTAAAGATTTTATAGAGAATTTCTAGCTTTTAAAAATGAGTAGAATTTTTTTTAGAGTTTCTTTGATTCGCTCTACTTGATCTTCGCTTAGTTTAATCTTGCCTTTCTCTGCTTTTTCAATTACAGCTTCAGCCTTCTCTATAAATACTAACGCTTCTTTCTTGGCAGATTTATTAGAATCTTGTCTTTTTTTTACTTCTTCTAGAGCTTTTTGGACATCTTGTAATTCTTTATTGATTCCAAAGATCTCTTTATCTAGGTTGTCAAAATTTATACTACTCATATAAAACGTCTATGTATTTCTTCTTTGCTTGCGCGTGTTCTTTGTGATCTTTTGAAAAATAATGATATCCATCGGGTTTCAGCAAGAAAAATAAATTGTCTGTTTCCTCTGGATTGAATGCAGCTAAGAGTGCAGGCATTCCCGGATTCGAAATAGGACCTGGCGGATAACCCTTATGTAAGTAGGTATTATAATCAGAAGGTGTAAGTAAATCTTTTTCAAATAATCTTTTCTTTGGCTTTTCAAACAAGTATTGCACAGTTGCACAACTTTCTAATGCAATTCCCTTTTTAAGTCTTTTAATAAAAACTCCAGCCATCAAAGGACGTTCTTCTTTTTTCTTAGCTTCTCTTTCTACTATCGATGCTAAAATTACTTTCTTGTGTAGATCTTCTGGTGAAACATCTTTCGCCTTATCAATTTTTTGAAGATTTAAAAAAAATCTTTTTAACATCATCTCAACTGTTTTATCAAGGGGATAATTGTAAGGCACTGTATACGTTTCTGGGAATAAATAACCTTCTGTGCTTTTTGCTGGTATTTTGTATTTCTTTAAAATTTCTTCGTTAGACGCTAGAGCTAAAAATTCATCTCTAGACTTTGCTATGTTTTTTTGAGTTAGGACGTCACCGATTTGACGGTTGTTATAACCTTCTGGAATGGTAAAAGAAATCATTTTTACTTTACCATCTACAAGAATATCCATAATCTTTCTTGCAGTCATTCCATTATCAATTGAATAAACACCTTGTTTAATTTTATTTGTATTGCCAGAAATTTTTAGGAGATAGGCAAAATAAGAACTAGATTGAATCATTCCATGACTAGCCAAATCCTTTGTAATCTTGGTTGAAGATTCTCCCGCAGAGACAATCAATTCATATTTTGAACTACCATCTCCGGGTGCACCGCCTTTGATTGAATCAATTAAAAACATTCCACCGATTCCTAAAAAAAGTATGCCTAGGATTGCAGGTAATATTCTTTTTATTAACATTTCTTTTGATAACACAGTAATTTTTCCCTCAATTAACCATAAACTTTTTCTGGTAGGAATTTTCTATCAAAATCAATTTGAGCAAGGCTTCCATCTGCGAGTAGTTGTCTATAATAGCAGGAATAAAATCCTTCGTGGCAAGAAGCAAGTTCTTGTCTTACAATATAAATAAAGAAAGAATCAGCAAATTCAATGTTTATCATTTCTTGTTTATTCCCACTCGTTTCCCCTTTTAACCATACTTTATTTCTAGAACGACTAAAGTAGGTTGCATATCCAGAAGAAATACTTTGATACAATGCTTCTTCATTTACAAAGGCTTGCATTAAAACTTTTCCCATCGTGTCTAGTGTTACCACGGGAAGAAGACCTGAAAAAGAAATATCAGAATCAGAATTAATTTTTTTTGTGTGGATTAATTTATAATTTCCACTCACAAGAATAGAATCAAGGTCACAATCAATTAAATGTTTTTTTTCTTTCAGTTCATTTGCATTTATAGATTTAAAAGCAACACTTTGAACGGAGACAATCTTCTTTGAATCAATGTCCTGTTCAACTTTAATTATCTTGTCTTTAATTGTATTCATATTACATCCTTTTTAGAATTATGAAAGAAGTATCGTCTGAGATTTCCAAATCTTTTCTAAAATTTTCTAATTCTCTCTTCAGAAACTCTAATAAGTTTTCAGACGGCATATCTTTGTTTGCTGCTAAAAACCTTCTGAGTCTTTCTTCTCCATATATTTCATCTAATGGGTTGAAGGTTTCTGTTACTCCATCAGAATAGATTATTAATTTGTCATTTACATTTAGTTGAATAGAGTCAGTGGTAAAAGGACCAACCGTTACACCTAAAATTCTATGACCACTTTTCTTTGCTTCAATTTCTCCTGTTGCTCGAAGAATGAGAGGAGATAAATGTCCAGCATTTATAAATTCGAATCTTCCTGATCCAGAGTCATAAAGACCTCCAATAAGAGTCATAAATTCTGTTCCAGAATATCTTTCGATTAAGAAATTATTAATATTTTTAAATAATTTACCTAAGTCGACACCGGATTCAATTTGATCGTGGACGATTGCTTTAATTGCACTGACTAAGTAGCCAGAACCTAAACCATGTCCAGAAACATCACCTAACATGATAAAAACCTGTTTCTCATTGATGGGAATAAAATCGACATAGTCTCCTGAAATACTCACTGCCGGATCAGAGAAAAATTTTATTTCCATCTGGCGATTATTGATTTTACTACTCATTGGTGGATGAATTGTTTCTTCTAAAATCATTGCTTCTTTTAGTTTTCTCTCCATTTTCTTTTTCTCAATATCAGCCAGTAAAAGTTTATAGTTATTTAAAAGTAAATATGCTAGCTTCGCACATTCCTTTATGAACGTTAGTTCTCCTAGAGTGAAATTTCCAGGAATATTTTTTTGTCCTATCAAAATGAGTCCAACCACAGATTCTTTCTCGTCACGACCTAACATTGGAAATGCTAATTGTATATTTAATTGTCTTAGAAAGGTATATACATTATTTCGAATTCCAGATCCATACATAACCGAAGTGGTCACAGTAATATCCTTTTCTTTTGAGAAAAAACTCCAAACTTCTGATTTACTATGAATTCTTAAAATATTTTCATTTTTTATTTCATCTGGAATTAAATCAGATGGAATTAAAATAACAACTTTTTGAATGTCTAAGGTTTCTGTGATTGCTTTTACTAATTTTGTAGTTGTGATTCGCATTGGTTGTTGAGAGCGAACTAAATCAATCATCTGTTCTAAAGTTTGGGTGAGTTTTTCATTTCTCTTGAAATGCCAGTATTCTGTAAAATCTCTAATTTTATTTTTTGCTAATACAAGAGAGTAGGTGCTGATAATAAGAAATAGAACATTGATTGCTTCTAGGTTTTGAATCGCAAAAGTTTCAAGTAAATAATTTACTGCTCCCATTAATAGAATATAAAAAACAATTAAACTAGACAAAAGAGTGAAAATCACAACAGAGGATACAAAGTATACTTGTTCTCTAATCATGGTATAACGATAGGTGCCATATACAAATAGAAGAGGGAAGCTTAGGAAAGTTATATAGAGAGAATAGTGTAAATTATTAAATACTCTAAATAGGTTGAATTCAAATACACTATAAGGAATAATTACCATTTGCAAAATGGAAATGATTACCGCAATTTTCTTAATCAAAGGATTGCCGGTAATTTTATACTTAATTGTGTCATAGATTAATACAGTCAAACAACCAGCAGCACCAATACAGACTAAATTTCCGCACAATTTTACAAACTCATTAAAAAACTGAGAGTTCTCTTTTTGAGAGATGGCAGTAAATGCGACAATGGCTGATGCGCATATTTCGGGAATGATCCAACGGATTGAAACCTCTTTTCCTTTTAATCTAAATCCCAAATGAATGGTTAAAAAAACCATAAACACAAAACTTAAATAAAATAAAAAGTAATACGAGTCGAAAGCCAGAACTGTAAAATTACTATAAACGAAAATGGATAAATCAAAAAAAAGCAAAGAGATATAAACATCTGAATACTTGATTAAAAACCAAAATGATGTGATAAGTAATATTAATGAAAGTATAATATGAGGAGAAAAGTCCGTTAAAGTCTTATACTGTAAAAAAAACTCTGAAGTAAAATCGGATTCTTTGTTTTTTTCTAATCTAATTTTAGGAATTCTCTCTTCTTCAATATTAATTCCTAGCATATGAGTATTATCAA
This sequence comes from Leptospiraceae bacterium, assembly GCA_035345875.1. GTDB lineage: Bacteria > Spirochaetota > Leptospiria > Leptospirales > Leptospiraceae > UBA2033. The sequence goes on from DAORDH010000005.1 coordinate 218,329, forward strand.
AATCAGTATTTGCAATATATCCATTTGGATAAAAGTATAGAAATCGTTTGGGATAATTCGATCCGAGACCAATTCCTCTTAAAATAAATAAGTTAAAGGTAATAAAACAAATCGATGCAATTGTTATGATTAATGAATTTTTCATACTCTAAATATTTTGCACCGAAATAATTTTACTTGATTTATAATAGATAAATATGACAGGATTTTCCTTTAGGTCGACCGTATAACGCCATCCTACGGAAATCAAACTTTTACTTGTATCCACATCATTTGTAATTCTAAAATTAACACCTTTCTGAGAGAAGGTTAGTTTTGATAGATCTTCTCTTAAACTACCTACAACCATTTCATATCCATCTTCCCAGGAGAGTTTTCTTAACATATCTTCTGTGATAGATTTAATGGAGTTTAGACTATGTTTGCGTCTAAGTAGACTTTGTGAATACATTTTACCGAGTAAGTGACTGCTCACAAGTCCTGTCCCAATTCTAGCTTTATTTAAAGCGAGTAAAATAAAAAGCCATTCTCCATCATCATTTCTGAAAAATTCAACTAAGACGTTAGGATCTTTTTGATAGGCTTCGAATTTAAATGATTTAATGATTGGAACTTTAGCAGAGAAGATTAGACCTTCGATTCTATTTGCTATTTCAAATTCTCTTTTGTATTTTTTATGTAATACAATTTGGGAAGAGAGGATATGATTATAAACAGCAATTGCTGCTTTGCTCGCAAGTATATACAAATTGGAAATACTTTTTTCACTTGGTATATTGCTTACACCAAGAAAACCAAAAATTCTTTGTCTATAGATAAAAGGTATTACATAGCTTACTTTTAAACTGATAAAGTCTTCATTTATTTCATTGTGACCTAGGAGGTTAGCAGCTGTTATCCCCTCAGGTTTATCACTTAAAAATTCTAAAAGTCTGTCTTTAATTTGGAAGCTCTTTGATTTTACTTTTCTTCTCATTCCATTTAAATAAACATACATTTCATAATCAGCAGGTTCACGTATGAGTAAAACCATACGTCCTTCTTTACTTTCTGAAATTTTTACCATATCAGGGAAGAGATTACTAATGAGTTCATTCAATTCAACATTGACTACTCTACCTGCTGATAAATCCTCATCCAAATATTGGGAAACAAATTTTTGGCGTATAATTTTTTCCAAGTAATCTTGGATTGGGAAAATGATTATAAAAGATATGGCTATTGTTCCTATCATCATAATTTGTAGAGAATAACTAAGACTCTTAGGAATCAGTTGGTGAAGAGAAAAATAGATTGATATTGTGAGGATAATTGATATTAACCGCACAAGGTTTGTAATTACATAGCCCTTAAACCGATAGTCTGAAGAATATAAAAACGAAAATTTTTCTTTCATTAAGTGGTATAATAAGCGTTTTCTTGAACATATCCTTCCGTTAGGTCACATCCCCAGAATCGTTTGGAAGAACTTCCTGCACCTAGATATACGGATATTTCGATAATTGAATTATTTTTTAAATAGTTGGATAATTTTTTTAATGTCTCTGAGTTTGCCCCTTTAACAGAAATTCCTCCAATTAATATGGATAGCTTTTCAAATGAGATTGGTTCATCGAATACTTTGCCGATAGCCATTACAAATCTTCCCCAATTAGGATCACCGCCATAGATAGCAGTTTTAATTAGAGGTGAGTTTAAAATGGATTTCCCAATCTTTCTAGCTTGTTGATCATCTTTGGCTTCTAAAATATCCAGCTCAATCAGCTTAGTTGCTCCTTCTCCATCCATTGCAATTTGTTTTGTTAGATCAATACATATTTCATCTAACGCTTGTTGAAAGAGTGAATCAGGAATTTCTCCTGCAAGACCATTACTCATTAATACAACTGTGTCACTTGTAGAAGTATCCGAATCAATTGTCATACAATTGAAACTTTTATCAACAGATGATTTTAAAAATGAGTAAAGATTAGAACTAGTTGGTTTCAGATCAGTTAAAATATAAGAAAGCATGGTTGCCATATTTGGCTCAATCATCCCAGCTCCTTTTGCCATACCATAGATAACGCCTTTGACTCCATTTGATTCGATGACTTTAAAAGATATTTTTCTTTTTTTGTCAGTAGTCATAATTGCTTCTGCTACTTGTTCTAGATTTCCTGGTTTTAAGTTTTCTTTTGCAGTCTGACAAGCTGTTAGAATTTTTTCGATTGGAAGTGGAACACCAATGACTCCAGTGGAAGAAGGCAATACATCTTCCGAGCGGATACCTAGATTAGCCGCAAGTGTCTTACATGTATTTCTTGCATCTTCTATTCCTTTTTGACCTGTTGCTACATTGGAATTTTTAGAATTGATTACGATTGCTTGTAATTTCCCATCTTGAATATGCTCCCGTCCTACAATGACTGGAGATCCCGGAAAATTATTTTGTGTGAATACTGCAGTAGCATCACAAATTTTTTCCGAATAGATGACAGAGAAGTCAAGAGTTGAATCTTTGATGCCTATATTTTTTCCGAATGAATAAAAGCCGAGTGGGTACATGAACTTCCTATATCTGAAATTTAAGACATAGGCTTCTTTCTGTCAATCGGTAAATTAACTGTGAATGTAGTTCCTTCTCCTGGCTTCGAAGCTACACTAACCCAACCTGAATGAAGCTTCGCGATATGCTTTACAATGGATAATCCAAGGCCTGTTCCTCCCCCTTTGCGTGATCGATCCTCATCCACTCTATAGAATCTTTCAAAGATTCTTTCAATATGATCTTCTTTTATCCCAATTCCTTTGTCGATGACTTTGATTACAACAAATGCATCATTTGTATTGGCAATTAATTTGATTGGTTGATTATCTCCTGAATAGGTAGATGCATTTTGAATTAAGTTTAAAAGTAAATGCTCAATTAGAACCATATCTGCATAGAGGTAGATGTTTTCCGGAACTTCTGCAGTGAAGGTTTGATTTTTAAGTCTGATAAACCCTTCTACTGTAAATTTTAAATTTTGCACAATATCAGATAGATTTACTTTTTCTGGTTGGAAAAAATAATTTTGAGACTCCAACTTAGATATAGTAAGCATATCTTCTACAATTCGGATCATTCGATCTGTATTTCTTAGGATTGCATCTAAAAATCTCTTCTCAACACTGTCTTGTGATACATGCAGTTTGCTTTGAAGAGTTTCTGCATATCCTTTGATAGAAGTGATGGGAGTTTTTAATTCATGCGAAGCATTTTGCACAAATTGTTCCCTTAGCATCTGAGTTTCTCTTTCATCTGTTTTATCTGAAATTACGCCTATATACATCAGTATTTGATTGTTTGATTTAAGAGAATAGAACCAAACTTTGTAATAATGCTTATTATCTTCGATTCCAATTTTTCCATCTTGCGTTGAATCAATATGTTCAATTAGAAATTCTAGTAGTCTTTTATTTTGAATTACATCTTGGATACTTCTAAACTGAGAATTTGTTGGAATTAAGCTTTTGGGAATGCTTTGATTCTGAAATAAAATCTTTTTATCAGGACTAATAGCAAAGACTCCTTCTCTTAAATTCTGGAGGAGGGAGTTGAATTTTTCTTTTTCTAGGTTGAGATCTGTAAATTGCATTTGAAGCCTATTGGACATGGAATTGATAGAGGAAACTAAATCACCTAGTTCGCGTATATCGGATGCAGCGAGCAGAGTTCCAAAATCTCCTGCATTTATATCCATTGTCTTTTTTTGAATCACGCTTAGTTGCTCTGTCACACTGTTTGCGATTTTATAAGAAGAATGAAAGGCGATTAGCATAGAATAGATAATGTATAATACAAGTAGTATTAATTTGAACTCTGGAGCGACTAACGTTTCTAGGTAGAGTAAGATTAGAGCTGTTCCAAGCAGGATTACAAGGAAAAGCCAGTTACTAAGAAGGACTCGTGAGAAAAGACTACGCATCACTGAATCTATATCCGACTCCACGGACGGTCTCTAATCTTTCCTTTTCGCTTAAAAGTTTATCTCTTAATCGTTTGATGTTTACATCCACTGCCCGATCGGTTACATAAATATCATGTCCCCAAATTTTATCTAAAAGTTTGTCTCTCGTGAGTGCAACACCAGGGTTTGACATAAAGAGGAGTAGGATTTTATATTCAATTAAAGTGAGATCAATTTCTTTTCCGTCCACAAAGGCTTTGTGTGCTTTTTTGTTCAGATGAATTTTGCCAATGGTGATATTGCCCGCTTTATCTTCTTCTGTTTTATCTTCATAACGACGAAGAACGGATCGAACTCTTGCCATAAGTTCTCTGGGGCTAAATGGTTTTCGAACATAATCATCTGCTCCAAGTTCTAGTCCGAGGACAGCATCGGTTTCTCCTGTCTTGGCAGTAACCATAATAATGGGGACAGTAAATTTTTCCTTGATCCTTTTACAAAGGTCGATTCCACCAATACCTGGAAGCATTATATCTAATATTATTAGGTCTGGTAAATCTTTGTCTACCTTTGGTAAAACCTCTAGACCATTTTGGCAAACAGATACTTGGAATCCCTCTTCTTCTAAATTGAATCGGATTAAATCACTTATATCTTCTTCATCATCTACGACTAGAACTTTTAAACCATTGTCATGAATATTCACTCTGTTCCTCACATTCGAGATATAAAACAGATTCCTATAATTGTGTTACATTTTCATTACAATTATTTAATCAAATGATTTCTTTTTTAAGATTCCAGAAAAAATAGTTCAAAGCTAAAATTCTTTATTCCTTTGGTAGATCATAAAGTTATCTAGTTCAATCTGTTTAGAATTTTAAAAATCAATTTTTGCATCGTATAAAAGTTTTAAACCTTCTAACGGATAAATTGGGAAAAAGGAATTCTCTTGCATTTTTTACTTAGGCTTTCAGACTTTTGTTTATGACAAAAACACAAAAACAAATCAGTTTCGGCACGATCGTAATGATAGTATTTTTATTTGCTCCACCTCTTTTTGTGAATGGCTGGAAGTTTTTAGTGAGAGATTATACCATCTATGAAATTTGGTCCCATCTATTACTTGATTTATCTGTTTTAGTTTTATTTATTTTTCTTCTCGCAAAAAATCCACTTGAGATGCCGATCGTTTACTATTCTCTATTTATTGTATTTTGTATTTCTTATCTGAATATGAATACACCGACATCGACTTTGGATTGGTTTGCAAATGCGTTAGTGCTCATTGCCTTAGGAATTTTTGTATTTCCTAGACTCAGTGGACTTTTTCCTTATGTTTTAGTTGGGCTCTTTATTTCTTATTATGGAGTGATTCGTTTTATGCTACCTGAGATGAATTACACAGAAGCGAAAGAAGTTTTACAAAAAAAGAATCCGAGTGAAACCGCAAAAGAATTTATTCATATTCTCGCAAACTATGAAAGAAATATGTTAGGAAGAGAAAAATATAGATATCTTCTTTTAAAAGATGGAGATTTTACAAATCGTTTAAAAAAGGCAAATACACTACATTCTGATCTATTTCCTTCTTTGCAAAAACAGGGAATTTCTTTTCTCATGTGGCAAGAGGCGAATATAAAAATTGAAAATGATTCGATTACACTTTTTGGTCGTCTCCCAGGTGTGGCAAATGACGATAGTTTAAAAGGAGTTTTTGCAAAAGTAGAACCAGTTCAAATTAAAATTACTCGCTTGGAAGATGACACCTATCGTGTTGTAGATTTCCCTGAAAAGATTTTAGTTCAGAAAACAGAGTAGGTTTATCCTTGAAATTTTGTTAGAAATGATGAAAAAATAAATGTCAGTTCGAGCGATAGTCGAGATCTACTTTGTGAAAAATCTTTATTTTATTAGCACTTCTCGATTACACTCGAAGTGACATGATTCATTAACAATGAATTTTTCAACAACCCTGTTGATGAGCTGGAATTTTCAAGGATAATTTCGTCGAAATTACTCTGAGCTAAATTCAATCGGTAGGGTCAAGTAGGAGTCGACCGGTTTTCCTTTTACTTCTCCTGGACGAAATTTGGCTTTTCGAAGGATTTGGAGGGCTGCTTGGTCAAATCCATATCCTTCACTTTTTTGCCTAATGGAAGTGCAGACCAGCTTTCCTTTTTTGTTTAAAAAAATTTGAACAACTGACTTTCCTGTTTTGATATTCTTTTCTTTTGCTTCTTTGGGGAAAAAATCTTTTAGGCTAAAGTTAATTTTGATTATAGGTTTTTTAGTAAGAACTTTACTTTCTTGATACCCTTTTTCTATATATGTATCGCATTTATCTTTCTCTTCTTTGCTTGCTAGAACGATTGGGAAAATTGTAAACAATATAAGAATCAATCTATAGATTTGGTTCATTTTTATCCTCAAATTGTTCAATAAATAAAAATCCCTAAATCATTGCATCCGAAAAAGAAAGAAGGAAGCAGGATTTTATCGAATCAAATTCTGATATCTTTTATCCTGCCATTTTTACTTCTTAAAAATAGAATTATTCCTAGAAAATAATGATTCCCTAGACTAATTTCCATTTTTTAAAATTTAGAATTCAAATTTACCACTCATAAGATTTCGAGCAATGACCATTTTATGCACTTCACTTGGTCCATCGGCAAGTCTTGCCGCTCTTGCGTCTCGATAAAAGAGTTCTAGTTTAGAGTCTCTACTATATCCATAAGAGCCACAAATCTGAATTGCGCGATCTATACATCTACATAGAATTTCACTGACGTGCCATTTTGCCATAGAGATAATCTGGCGCGTATCGTCTCCTTTCCTGAGTGTATCTGCTGCTTTTAATGTAAGTAAAAATCCAGATTCGATCTCAAGTGCAGATTCTGCAAACATCCATTGAATTCCTTCATGATCTGCAAGCTTTGCTCCAAATACTTCTCTCTTCTTCGCAAATTCTCTAGCCATTTCCATCGATCTTCTCGCAAGACCAATCCAGCGCATACAGTGTGTTAGTCGTGCGGGACCTAGTCTTTCCTGAGTCCACTTAAAACCTTCTCCGACTCTTCCTAAAATCATAGACTGTGGAACTTCTACGTTTTCAAAGTTTAATTCACAGTGTCCGCCTTGTCCATGAGAGCCCATCGTAGCTACTTCTCTTACCATTGTGTAGCCGGGCGCATCGGTTGGAACTAGAAACAAAGTAGATCTTCTAAAACTTCCACTTACTTTCGACATGACGATTAAAAATTTTGCTCCATTCGCTCCTGTGCAAAACCATTTGCGACCATTTAGAATATATTTATCTCCGACTTTTTCAGCGTTAGTCATGAGAGACTGAGGATCCGCACCGGCTCCTGGTGCTGGTTCTGTCATAGCAAACCCAGAACGAATTTCTCCCTTGATAAGTGGGTAGTAAAATTTTTCTTTTTGTTCTTCGTTTGCAGCTAGATGCAGCAAATGCATATTTCCTTCATCTGGCGCATCACAATTGAATACAAAAGGAGCGATAGGAGATCTACCTAATTCACTGAATATAATTGCAGTGCCGACTGGATCGAGTCCGAGTCCACCTTCTGATTTAGGAAGATGCGGAGTCCAAAGTCCAGCTGATTTTACTTTTTTTCTAAGATCTTCCGCAACATTTTCTGGAAGTCTACCAATATTATAGTCATAGTCATCTTCATGTGGCATAACAACTGTTTCTACAAATTCTCTTGTCTTGAGTCTTAGCTCTTCTACTTCTTTTGGAATGTCAAAATTCATATTATCCTCGTTTTCAAAAAAGATTACCACCGATGAACACGGATAAACACCGATGATTTAATTATTAATTTTCATCTCAGCGCCTCGTGTCTAAAGGAGGATTCTTATTTTATTTTTATAATCACTTTTCCTTTTACTCTACCTGTTTGCTGGTATTCAAAAGCTTGTTTTACTTCTCTCAAAGAAAAAACCTTATCTACTAAAGGCTTTACTTTTTTTTCTTCTATTAGTTTTGTAATTTTACTTAATTGTTCTCCACTTGCATTCATGAGAAAATATTTATATATCACATTGTGTTTTTTCGCAATGGAACTATTTTTAAAATTAAGCAAATAAAACAAAGTCTTTATTACAAAGTTTAATCCGTAATGATCCGCAGTTTCAGGAGTTGGAATTCCCGCAATCGAAACTAAAATCCCATTTGGTTTTAGAACTGGATAGGAATCTTCTCTAGTCTTTCCTCCTAACGTATCAAATACAAGGTCATAGTCTTTTAATTTATCTTTGAAATTCTCTTTTTTATAATCAATGATTGTATCAGCACCAAAGCTTTTTACAAGTTCAAGATTGGAAGTGCTAGTTGTGGTTGCAACTTCTGCGCCTATCGTTTTTGCAAGTTGAATGGCAATACTTCCAACTCCCCCAGAGCCAGCATGAATGAGAACCTTTTGTCCTTTTTGTAAATTTCCTAGATCAAATAAAGCCTGCCAAGCAGTAAGCCCTACCAGTGGAATTCCAGCCGCTTCTTCGAAACTTAGATTCTTTGGTTTTAGAGCAACCTCGTCCTCTTTTACACTGCAAAATTCAGCAAAGGTTCCTGTAATTTTTTTCTTTCCGGGTCGAAAGTAAACTTCATCCCCTATTTTAAATTTACTCACATTAGATCCTATTTGAACCACTGTTCCTGCCCCATCGTTTCCAAGTATATGTGGCATTTTATAGTTGAATAAAAGTTTTACATCTCCTTTCATAACATGCCAATCGATTGGGTTTACACTTGCTGCATGCATTTCAATTAAAACTTCATCGGTTGCAATTTCAGGCTTTGGAAAATCTTCCACATATTCTATTACATCATTGTTTCCATATTTACGAATTATACTAGCTCTCATACATTTTCCTCTCTGGTTACTCTCTATTTGCCGCTCTGCTTGTTTAAAAATAAACACATTTTTCAATTTTTACGAATGAAAGATTTTATTTTGATAATTCTAGTTTTCCAATGCGATCATTGTGAAGACTTCCCAAGTAAAGAAATCCATTGTATTCTAAGGCTGAAGTGATTTCCTTTAAATGTTTTCCCGAAGGATCCTGATAGCTTTCTAAAATATTTCCGCTCTCATCCAATCGAATTACTAGTCCGTATGGTTTTGGTTTAGGCCAGAAAAATTTTGGAAGCTTTGACATCAGTTTTGTAAAAAAAGGATGAGGGTGAATTCGATCCATCATTGGATTTCGAACGGTAAAGAGGGCAAGATAGAAGGAGCCTTTCCGATTGGAAGTAATGTTATCAGGGAAGCCCGGAGTGTTCTCCAAGAATATATCGCTTGTTCCCTTTTTTTCTCCCTTGAGGTAAAACCTTGTTATCCGGTATCGATAGGTTTCGTTGATTAAAACAAAGTCTTCGTTTTTAGACAGTGCTACCCCATTGGCAAAATATAGGTTTTTGAGCAAAACAGTTGTTTCTTTTGTATAAGGATTGTATTTTAAGAATCTACCGTGAGGTTTTCCTTCTAACAGATCATATAGATATTCTGGTTGGTGAAACTTACTGCTCGCATCTGTGAAATAGATCATCCCATCACTTGCTATATCCAAATCATCTGTGAATCGAAATGGAACGTTATCCGCAGAATCGGAAAGAGTAGTTACCTTTCCTTCTTTAGAAACTGAAAGAAGCCCCTTCCATGCATCACAAACAATTAAGTTTCCATTTGCATCAAATTCTATACCGAGTGGACGACCTCCTGTATTGATAAACGGTTCTACTTTTCCATCAGGATAAATCCGTGTTATGTTTCCTTCTGCTGTGCCTCCATAGATAATTCCATTTCTATCGATTGCAAGTCCTTCTGGTCCATGTATTTTTCTGAGTCCTAAAAGCTCAGCTTTTTGTAGAATTTCATTTTTAGAAAGAGGTCCATTCATTTCTCTTGGCTCAGGTGGAGTAAAGGCAACTGGATCGATAGGCGTAGACTTAAACGTAAAATAGGATACGAGTAGAATTAGAAAGAATAGAAAGATTTTAAATTTTTTCATTGTGGTTCCGAATTAAATTTTGTTTCTTCGATTCTTGTTTGGGATTTTAATTTTTGAATTAGAAATTCGATTCCAAAAAATCCAAAGAAAAGAAGTAGGTAGATAACAAGTAAATAGATTGGATAGGAAGGGAAAATCTTTTCCCATCCTTCTTGGATTTGAAATGCTAGGTTTACATTTTCTTTTGCATCTGTCGATAGGCGAGATAGGATTTGTAAAAGAATAAATGCAATTAAGGAATAGAGATAGGTATAAGCTTCAATTCCATTTTTATAAACTACAAAAAGACCGATTAAGAATCCACCTACATGCGTTAGGATAGAAGGTAGAATTAATTCTCCACCGGCTAACAAATAAAGTGCCCATCCCACATTTCCAACCGATAGTAGCAAAAACCCAATAGAGCTCAGGATGTTGATACTGGCTAATAGTCCTAAGCCTACAAGAAAGCACCCAATATGACAAATCCAAAGCGCATTGGATAAACTTCCTTTGGAATAGCTATACCCTGCATAGAAAAAGTAAAAGGAAATAGCTATGAACCCGAGTATTTTCATGAGAGTGTTTCTATTTAGAGATACCCAATGGAAAATTTCGGATATGAATCATCGCAATTCGAGTGTAATCGCGAAGGTTTAAAATAAAGTTTTTTCGCTGTTGCAGTTCTCGACTATCGCTCGAACTGATATTTGTATATCTTAACTTTTCAATCACTCTAATAATATCCGTGTTCATCCACCCTTCGCTCCAAGTATTCGCGACCAGCGCCTTCGCCTGTCCATCTGTGGTAATCCTTTTATACAATATTTGTCATACCACCATCCACTACGATGGTCTGTGCATTGATATAACTAGATGCGTCACTCGCAAGAAAGATCGCAGTTCCTAAAAGTTCTTCTGGTTTTCCCATGCGGCCCATAGGGATACGAGATTTGATTCCTTCCATGAGCGCTTCTTTGGATTTCATATTTCCAACCATATCAGTATCGATAAAGCCGGGGCAAATAGCATTTAGCCGGAATCCACTTCGAATCCATTCTGCTGCGCAAGCAAGCGTTAGTTGGATTACTGCTCCCTTTGTTCCAGAATAGACTGTAGCAAGAGTAAAACCTCTCAGCCCTAATACAGATGCAATGTTGATAATGTTGCCTCCTAGTAATTTATGTGATTTATAATAAGCTTGGCTTGCACGAAAGACTGCCTTGAAGTTGATATCAATTAGATCACTCATCTCTTTTTCGTTTAAATGAGAGCCAGGTTTATCAAGAGAAATTCCCGCGTTATTGATAAGCACGTCTAATTTCCCGTGCTTGGCTTTGATTTCTCCGATGATGTCTTTGATTTTATCTTCTGCGAGAAGATTGTTTACTCTTCCTTCAATGTTTGCCTCTTTCATCCAAGCAATGGTTTCCGGTTTTGTTCCAGTTCCATAGACAATAGCTCCTGCATCTCTAAATCCTTCCGCTAAAGCTTTTCCGATTCCTCGGCTTGCCCCTGTGATTAATATCGTTTTGCCGCTTACATCAAATAAATTTTTCATACTTACTTCCTTGTTGCACTTTCTTTTATGAGTCCTGCTGCGATTTCATTTTTTTGAATCTCTCTAGTTCCTTCATAGATTTGTAAAATCTTTGCATCTCTAAAGTATTTTTCGACAGGATATTCTTTTGTGTAGCCGTAGCCTCCATAGATTTGAACTGCTTCCGTTGCAACAAACATTGCAGTGTCTGCCGCATAGCATTTGGACATAGCAGAAAATTTTGCCATGTCTTTGTGTTCCATTTCGCAAAGAAGTGCTGCCTTGTAAGTCATGAGTCTACTTGCTTCGATTCGCATTGCCATATCTGCGAGTAGATGTTGGATTGCTTGGAAAGATCCAATTTTTACTCCAAATTGTTCTCTTTCTCTAGAGTATTGGATTGCACAGTCAAATGCACCTTGGGAAAGACCGACAGCCGATATAGCCACCGCTGGTCTTGATAAATTCAGAGTTTTTAAGGCAGTGAGAAATCCGGTATTTTCTTTGAGTCCAATTAGATTCTCTTCTGGAATTTCACAATCTTCAAAAATAAGTTGTCTGGTTTCAGAACAACGAATTCCGAGTTTATCTTCTTTCTTGCCGAATGAGAATCCAGGAGTTCCTTTTTCTACGATGAAGCAAGAAATTCCTCTGGTTCCTCTCTCTTTATTTGTAATGGCAAATACAGTATAGATGTCTGCTTGCCCTGCGCCACTGATCCATTGTTTTGTTCCGTTTAACACGTATTTTGCGCCTTTCTTAACCGCAGTAGTTCCCATATTTGGAACGTCAGACCCTGCCCCAGGCTCGGTTAAACCAAAGGCTGCAATTTTATCTCCTGTGACAAGAGGTGCGAGCCATTTTTCTTTTTGTTCTTTGGTTCCCCCAATTTGAATTGGGAGAGCTCCTAGTTTTGTAGTAGCAAAGGAAACGTTAATTCCTAAGCATCCATAAGAAACTTCTTCAACTAGAATCATTTGCGCAAGAATCCCTAAACCGAGACCTCCTGCTTCTTCTTCAAACATCGCTGGATAAAGACCTGCTTCTTTGAATTTGTCTAAAACTTTTCTAGGATATTCGTTGTGTTCATCATAATACATTCGATTCGGTATAACTTCTTTTTTTACTACGTCTCTTACTAGTTCTCGTAGTTGCATTTGCTCTTCTGTGAAATTGAGAAGGATTCCAGTTGTATCAGTCATTGTTGCCTCGCTTAACATTTCATAAAACTCGAAAGTAAATGAGTCAAGTCTATATTCAAAATAAAAATATTTTTATTATACGAATTATATACTGAGTGGTAATATAAAATTATGAAAAATCTCAGTTTAAAAATTCAAAACTACTTGACTTCTAAATAATTCTATTTGAAAAATAAAATAGAGGATTCTAAAAATGGCTTTCGAAGCATACTTAAATTTATTTTGGACAAATTGGAAAGGCAAAAAGCCTGATAAATCCTTACAAGTCTTAATCCGTGCCTCTCTCAGAGAAACGTATTACTCTCTTGGATTTAAGAAAGTTAAAGCATTGGAAAGTATATACCAAATGACAAAAGAAACTTTCTAGAGGGATTTTATTTCATAGCATTTGGTATACCGCACATACTGAAGTGCGGGAACACTAGGAAGTGTTTAGACCGAACACTTATTTGCGATTTAAAAAAGGGAAATTAATTTTGGCGTTCGGTATAAAAGGAATTGTTACCAAAAATAAAACTTATACAGTTCTTTTAATAAAAGATAAATTTTTTCCTGAGGGGGAAGAATGTATTCTCGGGAATAATAAAGAATATGTAACGTTAGATTGTTTTAAGGGAGAAATTAAATTCGATGGAGTAGATGGTAACTATGAATATAAGTTTAATGCCGATGGAACTTGCATTAATACATACAACACGAAAGAAGAATATGGGGGAAGAACTTCTCGTAACGGCAAAATCTTTCGTCATAAAGATTGAATCTGGTGTTTAGAAGAAAAGCGAGAATGGCATGAAGGAATTTTCTTCTATTATCGAGATGGGAAATACCGTCCTGAATTTAGATATATAAATTAAATTACCTATCTAATCTCAATCAAATCTTCTTGGTTCAATAAATGCAATGCTTCCTTGAGTGCTTTACTTAAAGTTAATTTAATTTTTTCATTTGAAGCATTTCCGGATGTGAGCCAAATAATTTTCGGAGGAACTTTGTATTGTTCAAGTAGCAAAACAAAATCAATATCTTTCGTTAGAATACAGATTGTCTCATCCGTTGAGTTCTGCTTTGCTTTTAAAAAAATCTCTCTGTCTGTGGTTTGTGTTAATTTGAATTCAGATATATGATATGTTTTGATTGAAAAGGTATCTTCCACCCATTTAGCTATCTTTGGTGAAATTTGTGCGTCAATCCAAAGGATCAAGCTGCAATGACCGTATGATTGATATATCTGGATACATATAGAAGGCTTGCCTTAATATCTTCTAGTTCTAAATAAGGAAAATCATCAATTATTTCTGTTGGAAGCATTCCTTCCGAAAGCATATCAATAACATCCGAAACTCTGATTCTCATATTTCGAATACAAGGTCTTCCGCCACATTGTTCTGGATTTATTGTGATGCGCTTTAATAATTTTTCTTTTTCCATAAGATTTAACATGGTGTAATTTCTACTTTTGTCAATCTGAAATCCAATCGATCTCTCTTTTTTTCTTTCCTTTTTTTTCTATTTCTTCCATGAATGTAAATTCGAGAGGAGAAATAAATGTTACCAGTAAAACAAATCGGAGTGATTGGGGCAGGATCATATGGAAACGCACTTGCACTCCATGTTGCAAGAAAAGGGTTTCCTACAAAAATTTGGGCGTATGAAAAAGATGTAGTAGAAGAGATCAATCAGAATCATACAAATTCAGTTTTTCTAAAAGGATATACATTTCCAGAAAATTTAACTGCGACCAATGATCTAGAAGAATGTATGAATTTTGGAGAAGCGATCCTTTCTGTGATGCCTACGCCGCATGTCGCTAGAATGATGAAGCAGGCAACTCCCTTTATTCGAGATGGGCAAACCATTGTTAGCTGCTCAAAGGGGATTGAAAATGAATCACTCGAAATTCCATCAGAAATTATGGAAAGAGTTTTACCGGAAAAATTTCATCATCAACTCGCTTATCTCTCTGGTCCTTCTTTTGCGAAAGAAGTAGCTTCAGGTCTTCCGACTGCCGTTACCATTGCGAGTGCAAACTTAAAGTTAGCCGCACATGTGCAAGTTTTTATGTCTGACAAAAGATTTAGATGCTATACAACTTCTGATATTATTGGAGTAGAGCTTTGTGGTGCTCTAAAAAACGTGATTGCAATTGCAGCTGGTATTGCAGATGGTCTTGGTTTTGGATATAATACAAGAGCGGCACTCATTACAAGAGGGCTTGGTGAAATCAATCGAATTGCAACGCAGAAAAAAGCAAATCCGCTAACGATGCTTGGTCTTGCTGGAATGGGCGATTTGGTTTTGACTTGCACGGGAGACTTATCTCGAAATCGAACGGTTGGTTTTAAAATCGGGCAAGGAGAAAAACTAAAAGATATTTTAGGAGATATGAGAATGGTAGCAGAAGGAGTTCTTACTTCTAAAAGTGCATATCTACTCAGTAAAAAATTAGGAGTAGAAGTTCCGATTATGGAGCAAGTCTATCGTATTTTATACGAAGACCAAGATCCAAAACAAACCGTAGAAAACTTAATGTCAAGGGAGCTTAAGGGAGAATAATCTTAAATTAGATTCTGAAAAATTGAGTCGCAGGAAGCGCGGTGCAACTCGTAAAGACTACCACCGAGGACACCGATCGCTTCGCAAACACCGATAAAAGATACGATACTTTCATTTTCATCTCTTTTTTATCGTTCTGTTATCGGTGTCATCGGTGGTAATCCTTTTTTACTAAATTGAGTGATGTCTCTTTAAGTATCTAAATAAAAAATTCTGAAATAGTTTTTATTTCCACCGAAAATGGAAGAGGAGAACAAAATTGCTAGAATTTGAAAAAAATTCCTTCTATAAAAAATTAATCTGGCTCTTTCCTATTGCATTTTTCTTTCATATCATAGAAGAATCAAATGGATTTCCTTACTGGGTAACATATGTTCTAGAAGGGAAAATGGAAATTAGCCTCTTTTATATCAACAATGCAATGTTCATGGTAGTCTTGATCGGACTCACATTGTTTGCTGCAAAAAAGCAAAATAGACTTTCTACTTTTTTATTGTTTTTATGGGTTTCAGGTCAACAGTTTTGGAATTTCGTATTTCATATTTACACTCAATTTAAATTCAATGCGTATTCTCCTGGTTATTTCACTGCTATCTTTTTATATTTTCCTATTTATCTATACTTAACCTATCTTGCTCTTAGGGATGAACATATCGAGTGGAAGCATTGGCTCTTTTGTTTTTTTGCAGGTTCTTTTGGTATGGCATTTACAATTTGGTCTGGGCTTTATCATTTTGGAGCTGTTCCCTGGAGCAAATGGATTTAAGAAAAAAAATGAAATGATTCTATTTAATTTAAGGAGTTCAAATGTTTTTTCGATTTTGTTTTTTAATTTTTATTTCTATTGTATCGGCTAACGCAGAGAATCCTCTTTCTCCGCTGAAGTTAGATTCCCCTCGTGAAACTATGAAGATGTTTCTAAGCTCTATGAATGAATATAAAAAGGGAGTAGAGAAAAACGATGAGAGTAAAAAATTAGCCATTGAAAAATCTATAAAATGTTTAGATCTAAGTGAAATTGCTCCTCTTGTGAGAGAAGAGAAAGGAAAAGAGACAGCAATCTTTTTAAAAGAAGCAATTGATCGAGTTTATGTCTTAGAATTAGAAAAGATTCCTGAGACAGCCGTTGATAAATGGAGTATCCCAGATACAGAAATAACAATAACAAAAATTACTAGCGGGAATAGAAGCGGTGAATATGTATTTACCGCAGAAACGGTAGCGAGTGCTAGTGAATACTATCGAAAGACAAGCCATATGCCTTATCTTGCAAAGACAGGTGGTGGAGCTGCTTATTCTCTTCCTTGGCTCGAGACAATTTTTCCGAAATGGGCAAGAGAGAAATGGGGATTCTTTTTTATATGGCAATGGCTCGGTCTTCTGGTAGCTACTATTATTAGTTTTTTACTCAAATATGTATCTAAATTCTTTTTTAGATTAGCTATCAAATTAACAAGAAATACAAGCACTCGTTGGGATGATTTTATACTAACGACACTCGCAAGACCAGTTGCTTATTTCTTTTCTATTGCCTATTGGTTTTCATTTTTATATCTTTCTGGAATTGAAGGAAAAATATTCACTACATTTAATTTTATTTTAAAAGTATGTCTTGGTCTTAATTTTATCTACTTTCTTTATAAATTATCAGATCTTGCTGTTGACCTTTTAAAAGATAATTCTGTGCGAACTAAAAATCCAATCGATGATAAATTAATTCCCCTAATGAGTAAGACTCTCCGAATCCTATTTGTTACTGTTGGATTTTTGATTGCCCTTCAAAATATAGGCGTGAATGTAGTGGGGCTGATTGCTGGTCTTGGAATTGGCGGTCTTGCACTTGCACTTGCAGCTAAAGATACAGCTGCCAATTTATTTGGTTCTGTAATGATATTTATGGACAAGCCATTTAAAATTGATGATCATATCATAATAAATGGAAAAGAAGGAATAGTAGAAGACATTGGATTTCGTTCGACTCTCATTCGAACTTGGGAAGACTCTCTTGTTACAATTCCAAATTCAGTTGTTGCAAATGCTGATATAGAAAATATGGGCGTTAGACGATGGAGAAGAAACGTTATTAATATTGATGTAACGTATGATACAAATCCTGAAAAGATGGAAGCATTTTTAGAAGGAATCAAAGAGATCATAATGAAAAATCCTTTGATTGTTGCAGATACAGTTCATATTGGTTTTAGAGATTTCGGAGCATCTTCCCTTGTTATCTATCTACAATTTTGCCTTGCGGTAGATTCTCTTCCAAAGAATTTAGAAGGAAGACAGTTGATTTTATTAGACGTTATGCGTTTGGCAAAAGAAGTAGGAATTACTTTTGCGTATCCAACTACAAGTCTTTATGTAGAATCTCTTCCTGATAAAAAACAAAAACAGGAAAAAGAAAAAACAATTACAACCTTTAAAAACATTATTGCAAACTTTGGAAAAGATGGAAAACTTTCTAAGCCAAAGGGAGCAGGTATCTTTGTTTCCCCTTATCATGATTTGCCTGAAACAAAGTAAAGATTGAGTTTTGTCTGAAATTTATACGTTTGGTAGATTGTTATTTTGGTTGCCATTGCCCTAGGTCTATTTATTTTAAATTCCGGGGAAATAAATGAAGACCAATAAAATTAAAACTTTATTAACTATTAGCACATCTCTCAATAGTAATCTAGATATATTTCAACTTTTACCAATTATTATGCTTCATGCTAAAGATTTACTAGAGGCGGAAGCATCTTCTTTATTTCTCTTTGATCCATCGGATAATCATCTCTATTGTGAAGTGGCACTAGGAGAAAAGGGAGAAGTTTTACAGAAATACATTCGAATCGAATTAGGGGAAGGAATTGTAGGTTGGGTTGCAAAAGCAGGTCATCCACTGTTAATAGAGGATGCATACAAGGATCCTAGGTTTGATTCTAGTTGGGATCAGAAAACTGGTTTTAAAACAAGCTCAATCATTTGCGTTCCAATGTATCAAAAGCACAAGCTCATTGGTATTTTAGAAGTCATGAATAAAAACAACAATGAGGCTTTTAATTCAGATGACTTGGAACTATTAGAATATTTGGCAGATCTTGCGGCTATCGCTATTGAAAATAGTGCACTCAATGAAAATTTAAGAAAGAGAATTATGGAGCTCTCTCTTTTGTATGACTTCGATAAGGAAATTAGCACAAATGTAAATATTCATGAAATAGGGGATTGGTTACTCGAGCATTGTTTGAGTGGACTTGAGGCAAAGTCTGGCTCTATACTCCTGTGGAATCAAAAAGAAGGTTGCCTTAAAATGTTTAAGTCTAAGGGGCTTCCACCTGACGTTGTAAAAAATATTAAAATCTTCCCGGGAGATGGAATTGCTGGTTGGGTTGCGGAAAATAAAGAACCACTTCTCATTCAAAATCTAGATACAGATCCAAGATTTAAAAATTCAAAAAGAGCGAATTATGAAAATAATTCTCTTATCTCTGTTCCGCTTCTAATCCAAAATGAATTGATCGGTGTTTTAAATATAAACAATAAAAAAGACGGTTATTCCTTCAATCGAAATGATTTGAAATTGACTTGCGCGATTTCGGAACGTCTTGCTCTAGCGATTCGAAATGCTAAGTATTTTGACGAAATGAATCTTTCCGCAGAAGAAAACATTCGGGCTAGAAAACTAATCGAAAGAATTATTCCTCCAGATGTGCCTATCGTTCATAATCTCACTGTTCGATCTAAATACATTCCTTTTAGAGAAGTAGGAGGAGATTTTTACAACTTCTTTCCTCTCGATCAAAATAGAATTGGAGTTTTAGTGGGAGATGTGTCCGGTCATGGGCTTTCGTCTGCACTTCTTACTGTGATGGTGCATACTGTGATCCAAAGCTTTGAGAAAAATCTATTTTTAAGTCCTGCTAATTTTTTAATCTATCTGAATCAATGCTTAGCAGATAAAATGGGCGGATATTTCTTAACTGCTTTTTATTGCGTAATTGACTTAGAAAAAGAATCTCTTTTTTATGCGAAGGGTGGTCATCCAAGTCCAATTCTATTTAGAAAAGAATCTGGTAATTGTTTACAGTTAAAATCTGCAGGAAAACTAATTGGGATTCTTCCTAACGCTCTCTATGAAGAAAGATCGATTCCTTTCTTAAAAGGAGATTATCTACTCATCATGACAGATGGTCTTCTCGAAACCATGAATGAAGATACTGGCAAAGCCTACAACATGGAACGCCTCGAAGATTTTTTAAATGAAAATCCAAACCTAGAATTTGAAAAACTCCACGACTCCATCTTTCAAGATGTGTTTCAATATGTGGAAACGAAGCAGTTTTCGGATGACGTTACTGTGATCTCGATTTATCGAAATGAGAATTAAAAAATTTTAACCACATGCGAAGGCGTTGGTCGCGAATACTTGGAGCGAAGGGTGGAATGGACACGGATAAACACGGATGGGTTTTAGGGTTTAAAGATTACCACCGATTAACACCGATGGGTTTTGGTTGTTTGTATTATGATTGTTTAAAATTGTAGGGACAGGTCGAGACCTGCCATCTATATCGTTATATTTTTTTAAACCACGAAGGACACGAAGACGCACGAAGGGTTTTTATTCAAAGGATATTTGGATAATTTGGATGCGTTGTTTGTTTGTGTGTATTTTATTTAAAAATTTTGCAAGTGGATTTAAATGTCATTCTCTATATCTTCTATCGAGAATCTCTTCTGCTAAAGATGTTACTTGAACAAATCGTGAATGGAATCTATTAACGATAAACTAAACATCCCTTAAAGTTAGGACTAAACTTCCCCTAAAGATATCTTCGGAGATAAATTTAGGATAAGTTTAAGAGATCTTTACCCCTAAGTTTAGGATAAGTTTGGTGATAGGAGAGTGAGAAGATTACCACCGATAGGGACGATAAACACCGATGGGGTTCGATGGTTTCGGATTTGGATTGTTATTATATAAAAAAATGTAGGGCAGGTCATGCAACCTGTCATCTATATCGTTATGTTTTCTCTACCATACTTCGACTCCGCTCATTATAAACCACGAAGCGCACGAAGAATCACGAAGGAGTTTTAAAAAGTCAATATGAGTTTTTATTGTATTAATAATCTATCTATTCTGGCTTGACATGAATGATAATTGACAATTTACTTTAACAAAGGAGAAAATTTATGCTATTAGAACGAAACGAATTAAATGTTTTAAACTCAGTTCAGATGACAGAGAAAGAGTTTGTATCCCAGATACTACTAATGGCAGCAATTAAAATGTTTGAGTTAAATAAACTTTCATCTGGTAAAGCGGCAGAGTTAGCTGGAATGACTCGAGTTCAGTTTTTAGATGTGTGCGGATCTTATAAAGTTCCTGTTATAGATTTTACTCAACAAGAATTAGAAAATGAAATTGAATTATTTAAAACATGAAAATCATTTCTAATACGAGTCCACTCGTCGCTCTTGCAAAAATTAATCGTCTAAACTTACTCCCCTTGGTCTTTACTGAGATTACGATTCCGAAAATTGTAGAAAAAGAATTGTTAGCTAAAGCTGGAGAGGAAGGAGAATTTTTAGAGAGTGCTTTTCAATCCTTTATTAAAGTAGTAAAAAATCCTGTTATTGATAACGAGCTTCTCGAAAAAATTTCGCATTTAGATAAAGGAGAACAGAGTGCAATTGCTCTCGCCTATTTTGAAAAGAAAAATCTTTTGATAGATGAAAAATTAGGACGAAACGTTGCCTTAAATATGGGGATAAACGTGATTGGCTTCTTTACTGTATTACTTCGAGCCAAGCATTTAAAAATCATTTCTTCCGTTCGTTCTGATTTGGATTCTTTACGAAATAAAAATTATTGGATCGCAAATTCACTTTATGAAAAAATGCTCGATCTTGCACAAGAGTCTAGTTCGTAAAAATAAGATTGTATTTAGAATTTACCACCTGCGAAGGCGTTGGTCGCGAATACTTGGAGCGAAGGGTGGATTAAACACGGATGAACACCGATAGGCACCGATGGTTGGGGGTTTGAAGATTTCCACCGATAGGGACGATAAACACCGATGGGGTTCGATGGTTTCGGATTTGGATTGTTATTATATAAAAAAATGTAGGGCAGGTCATGCAACCTGTCATCTATATCGTTATGTTTTCTCTACCATACTTCGACTCCGCTCATTATAAACCACGAAGCGCACGAAGAGACACGAAGAAGTTAAATTGAATGCGTTGTGTGTTTGCGTGTATTTGATTTAAGAATTATGCAAGTGATGTAAGATTTCACTCCCGAGATTTTTAATCGGGAGTATCTGTCATAAAAATTTCACCTATCGTATATTATTATCACTGATAAGTATTTGTTTTGCTAATATCTCTTTTATTTAACTCTGCTACCATTTCACTCATGAGCTTTTTAAAATTTATATTCATTGAAATGGAATTGAAAAAAGGATTTCTATGGTTTGTATTGACTACGCACTTACTGGTGACTTGGTATAGTGGTTCGTATAGTGTTGGTATAGTCTTTGATATACTGAAAAGGCTTTGGTGGTAATGGAAGGAGTATGGTGGCTTTCTGTTGAGTTGTATTTTGCGGTTTTGCTAGTGGGGAGTTTTTGAAAAGGCTCTTGCTTAGTCAAACATCATATCCTCAGTTTTTTGTCATATTAACTACATATGAATCAGTTAATACGAAATAATCCTATTGACAGGGTATAATAAATTCGGAGAAGTATAGTTGTGCGGTATGAGGTAATTAAATAGATATTATGGAATTTTTAGAAATTTTATC
>DAORDH010000006.1:0-190673 GCA_035345875.1 Leptospiraceae bacterium
GGTGTCTACCAGTTCCACCACCTAGGCATAAATAAAACATTCGCATTTTCGAGAGTTGCCTCTCACAGGATTTATCCACCCTGTTCGCTAGGCGCTCACCCAGCAGCCAAGCTATCCTAGGTGTCTACCAGTTCCACCACCTAGGCATAAATAAAACATTCGCATTTTCGAGAGTCGCCTCTCACAGGATTTATCCACCCTGTTCGCTAGGCGCTCACCCAGCATTTTGTTAGCGACCGAGGCGTCGCCCGGATTCGAACCGGGGATCAAGCTTTTGCAGAGCCATGCCTTAGCCACTTGGCCACGACGCCATAAGCGCGATATTGTTATGATTTTATTTCAGGCCTAAGTGTCAAATCAATTTAGTGAAAATTATTCTTTCTTGTTCTCTAAATCGAGATGTCTCGGAAATAGATGATAAGTGAGAACAATTGCAAAGATAAAAAGGGAAATACTTAGAACCAATGAATCATATCTTTTTAAAATAATATTTCCTAAACTAAAAAGACCGCTGAATATCAAAAGAATTCCGGTTGCGGATAGTAGAAGACTATGGAGCAGATTTAATTCTGAAGGTTTCCATTCTAAATTATTCTCTTTTGCCCATTTTGCCCAAAATAGACCAGGAGGATTTACCTTTTGATAAAAGGATTTTAAATTTTCCAAATCTACTTTAGGAGTTAGAAATGTGATAAATAGAATTGTAATCAAAACACAGAAGACTGTAAATAGAACAGAAGTGGGAGACTCCCAATGCAAGATGAATTTAGAGATGGAGTAAAAAACAAAAGGTGCAATAAAACCTGTTAACTCTGACCAAGCATTTAATCTTGGAATGTACCAACGTAAGATAAGCACGATTCCCACTCCCGCTCCACATTCGAGTAAAAATTGCCAAACCCCTGAGATTGTTTTAATCCAGTAAAAAGAAATCAAAAGGGAAAATGCCATCATTAAAAGCTGGAATCCCTTACCAGCGGCTAAATGATGTTTGTCGCTTTTTTCTTTTGCTAGATAAGGTTTGTAAAGATCATTAATTAGATAAGATGAACCCCAATTTAGATGTGTTGCGATTGTAGAAAGATACGCTGCCATAAAAACTGCCATTACAAGACCCAAAAGTCCAACTGGCAGGTTTTCTTTGGTCATAATCAAAACATAGCCTTTCCCTTTATCTTCGAGCGAAAGGTCAGGAAATAAAACAACGCTTGCAAGTGCTACTAAGATCCAAGGCCAGGGTCTTATAAAGTAATGTGCAATTGTGAACCAAAGGGAAGCGAGTAGGGAAGACTCTACATCTTTAGCCGCTAAGATGCGTTGTGCTATATAGCCACCACCACCTGGCTCTGCTCCTGGATACCAACTAGACCACCATATTACACCAATAAATAAAAGAAATGATTCTACTGAAAAATCTTTGGAAGCTGGATTCTGAAAATCAGGAATAAAGTTAAAATACGATGGGGGAAGCTTTTGTTGTAAACCATCAATTCCACCCACTTCTGGTATCGATAAAACAAAATAAGCAAGAACAACACATCCAATCATCGCAAAGAAAAATTGAAATGTATCAGCAATGGAAATTCCATTTAATCCCATATAAATTGTATATAGAAAGGCAAATAGAAATAAGCTACTCACAATTAATTTCGCAGAAACGTCTGGAAGTAAAACTTCTACAACTTTTACCATTGCTAGATTTACCCAAGCAAGGATTAAAATATTCATGAAAAAACCTAGATAGATGGATTTAAAGATTCTTAGAATCTCAGCGCCGATTCCACTGTATCTAAGATTTACGAGTTCAATATCAGTCATCACTCCCGATTTTTTCCAAAGAGGAGCAAAGAAATAAACCGTTGCAATCGAACTAATTGAACCATACCACCAAAGCCAATTTCCAGAAATTCCAAATTTTGCAACTAGCTCTGTTACGGCTAACGGTGTATCTGCGGCAAACGTTGTTGCAACCATTGCAGTCCCAGAAATGAACCAAGGCATTCTACCGCTCGCTTGAAAATAACCTTTGAGAGTAGAATCTTTTTTGGAAAATAAATAAGGAAGAAAAAGAGAAAAAAATAAAAAAATAAAAATAATGAATATATCAATCCAAGTGAATAAACTCATAAACGAACAGGAATACCCATTTCTTTCATACTTTGTTTTACTTCAATGATCGATTGTTCTTTAAAGTGAAAGATAGAGGCTGCAAGGACAGCATCTGCTCCACCTCTGAGAATTGCTTCTACTAAATGTTCCGCATTTCCTGCTCCACCACTTGCAATGACTGGAATTCTTAAATTCGTTGTGATTTGCTTTAGAAGAGGAATGTCAAATCCATCTTTGGTTCCGTCTCTATCCATAGAAGTGAGTAAAATTTCTCCCGCTCCCATTTCCTCGGCTTCGCTTGCCCAATCTAAAACTTCTCTTCCTGTCTCTGTTCTTCCACCATGTAGAAAAACTTCGTGTCTTTTTCTTTCGCTGTGATATTTGGCGTCTATCGCACAAACAATACATTGAGAACCAAAGATTTCACTTGCATCTTTTAAAAGTTTAGAGTTTTCGAAAGCGGCTGTATTGATCGATACCTTATCGGCTCCTCTTACTAAAACTTCTCTTACCATAGCCACAGAATTGATTCCACCACCTACGGTAAATGGAATAAAAATTTTGCTAGCAACTGATTCTACCAGATGGAGTAGAATTTCCCTTCTATCACTCGAAGCAGTAATATCTAAAAAACAGAGTTCATCTGCTTTGTGTTCTTCGTAAGAAATCGCACATTCTACTGGATCCCCTGCATCTCTTAAGTCTACAAATTGAATCCCTTTTACTACCCTGCCTCCTTTTACATCTAGGCATGGGATCACTCTTTTAGTGAGTTCTGTCATTGAATATTCTCCGGTAGTTTTACCTTGCATTCGTCTAAGCTCGAAACCTCAGAGGCAAAAGAAAGTAGTTTACCTTCAAAGAATTTATTGGCAGTGATTTGTAATCCGATCGGCAAACCTTTGTTATCCACACCTGCTGGAATATTGATCGCAGGAAGTCCTGCTAAATTTACACTTGTTGTAAGAATATCTGCTTTATACATCTGCACTGGATCTTTTGTTTTTTCTCCAATCTTAAATGCTGTGGTAGGTGAGGTTGGTTGTAAGATAAAATCAACTTGTTTAAAATATTCAGCGTAGCTTTTTTTGATAAGCACTCTCGCTTTTTGCGCTTGTCCGTAATACGCATCATAGTATCCAGATGAGAGAGAGAAAGTTCCTAGTAAAATACGTCTTTTTACTTCGCTTCCAAATCCTTTGCTTCTAGATTCAATATAGACATCTTCTAATTTTTTGGGATCCTCCACTCTATACCCATAACGGATTCCATCAAAACGAGACAGATTGGAAGAACATTCAGCTGTTGCGATGATATAATAAATTGGAATCGCGTAGGAATGAATGCTAAAGTCAAGCTCAATAATTTTTGCACCTTTCGATTTCAAAATATCTATAATTTGATGAAATCTATCTTTTACATCCTTCTCCCATTCAGCCCCTTCATTTGCCATGATTCCAATTTTTGTATTCTTTAAATCGATTTTTGTGAGATCGGAAACAGTGAAGGGCTTTTCGGGTGACGTTGTGCTATCATTTAAATCAGATCCAGATAGAACGGATAATACATCTATAATTCCTTGCGGATCATTTGAAAGGGGACCAATTTGATCTAGACTAGATGCATAGGCAACGAGTCCATATCTAGATATTCTTCCATAGGTTGGTTTTAATCCGAAAACGCCACAAAGAGATGCCGGTTGACGTATAGATCCTCCTGTGTCAGATCCAAGTGCTACAGGAAGCATAGAAGCGGCAACAGCGGCAGCAGAGCCACCACTTGAACCACCTGGAATTCGAGTTGTATCAAAGGGGTTTGTTGTAACCTGATATGCTGAATTTTCAGTAGAGGAGCCCATTGCAAATTCATCCATATTCAGACCTGGAAAGAAAATAAAACCTTTGTCTCTTAGTTTCTGAATGGCAGTGGCATCATAAGGCGAAACAAAATTTTCTAATATTCTGGAACCACAAGAAACTCTTTCTCCTTTGATGCAAATATTGTCTTTAATTCCAATCGGAATTCCATCCATATCAGAAAGAGCTTTTCCTGCTTTTCTTCTTTCATCGGAGCTAGCCGCCTCTTGTAAAATTCTATCTTTGTTTAAATATAAAAATGCTTTTATTTTGGAATCGTTTTCTTCAATTCTTTTTAGGTAGGCTTTGCAAAGATCAACGGATGTGATTTTATTTTCTTGTAAGTCTTTTTTTATTTCTGCGTATTTTTTGAATATCATGTTTCAATTACCCTTGGAACTACAATGTAACCATTTTCAAATTTGGGGGAGATTTTTGCGATTTCATCGCGGGTGAGTGATTTGCCTAGAATGTCTGGTCGCACTTTATTTTCTGACCATTCATAGATTTCTTCTTCTGAAACACTTTCCGTGTTTAATTCTTTAACACTATCCACATAAGCCATGATTTTATTAAAATCATTTACCATTGAGTCTAATTGGGAATCCTCTATGCGTAATTTTGCTAGATTCGCAATTGCTTGTAGTTTCTCTTTCTCCATTCCTTGCTCCTAACTGCCATAGTCTTTTGAGTCAAATAGGAGGCAATCGCAAATAGATTATTCTTAACTAGCTAGATAATCTTTCGTAGTTTTGATTATTCGAAGACTTGGTCGATTCCATCCATTCGTACGTTCAAGCCGAGCTTTTTCATTGTTGTTTTATTGAGGGTTAAAAAGGTTCCGATGATAGGGGAAATTCCTACTTGCACTGGCTTTTGTCTATCTTCTAAGATTTGTTGGGATTTAATTGCAAGTTGGGAGCCAATGGTAGAATAGTTGGGAGAAGTGCTAAAGAGTGCTCCTGCTTTTACAAATTGTTCAGAGTAAACGATAAAACTTTTTTTATCGTTTATAGTATTATCAACTAGAAACAAGAAACTTTCTTCTGAGATTACTTTCGGATCAGGAACCATCCAAAGTGCTTGGATACTCTTTTTAATCGCATCATACTTATTTTGCACGTCATCGGGAGAATTGGTCTCTCCAATTGTCAATTGAATGTTCACATTTTTGAGTCTTTCTCGATTCTCTCTGAGAGAACTGATATGATCTCTGCTAGATAAAACACCATATTGGTTAATTTCGCCAAAATAGTTTTTAAAATTATAGAAAACGGTTTCGGGTGGAATGCTCAGTGATACTCCAGCAATATTTCCATATTTTTCAGGGTGAAATCTTTGGTAGTCCAATACCATTGCGAATAGGATTGGAATTTCTGTGATTTTTCCCGCTAAACTTTCCAAGGATTTGGATCCAATACATAAAATTAAGTCTGGTTTTAATTTTCTGATTTGAGCTGGTAATTGTTCTAAGTCATCATAGTTTCCATCTAGATTTAAAGAAAGAAATTGGTATTCCTTTTTTCCTTCTTCCATAAAGGAGTTTTTCACAACTTCAAAGCTAGAAATTTGTTCTGAGACTAGGATAAAAATCTTCTTTTTATTCCCCTGAAATTTCATCCCTTCTAAGATACGGTTCGGGCTTTGACAACTGTTGATTAAAAGTAAAAGAGCAATTAGATAGGATATGAATCTCATGGAACAGACCCCAAAACTTTTTTATTGTCGGAAATATCATCAAAGTTCAACATACGTAAAAAATTCTGACCGTTAGTGTCTGCTTTGATTTTTTTCATAGAATCCATTATCTTAGGAATCAAATCTTTGTTTGTTGCATACTTAGTCGTAACAACAAGCGGTTGGAATATACTTTTGGTGGTAAATATAGAATTAAAATTTTGAGCATCTGTAGGATCTAGTTTTTTAAAGTTGTCTAGACTACTTTCTGCAACAAGCGCAGCGTCTGCCTGCCTGAATTTGATCGCCATAAGTGCATCCATATCCTTTGGAACAGTGAGAATTTTCCAGTTTCTCTCTCCACCTGTAAGTTCCTTGGTTGTATCCTTGGGCAGAGCAGATGCAACAATTTTTTTATCTAGATCTTCTAATGTTTTAAAATCTGGATTCATCGTAATAATTTTTTTAAAATACAAATGATTGTCTTTCGCTAAGAATATATAAAAGGGTTTAAATCCTAGACTGTTTTTTTGCCTTGTATAATACAAAGATTGCACAATCATAATCTGTGGTTTTAATTTTTCTAGTTCTGTAGATAGAATTTGTTCACTTGCAATTACTATGAAATTAATATCAGGGGAAATGGACTGGAAGTATTTGTTTCCTTCTGATTGAAGGCTTGTGATGTTTCGCAAGTTTCCATCTGGATCAAAATAGACTATCGTAAATTCTTCTGCAAAAACAGAGAATTGGACACAGAAGAGTAGAATTATTTCAAATAGTCTTTTCACGTATAATTAGTCTTTAAATGCAAGAGTGTTAGCAAAAAGTTTTGCTTTTTCTTACATTGGAATAATTTCAATAAAATAGAAAGTAAAAATAGATTGCAAGGAAAAAATCCTTGTCAGTAAATCCTCAAATGTCCATGCTAAAAAAACAAATTATATCTGTATGAAAAAAATTCCCCTAATATCTGCCTTATTCAGAGATTCAAAAAGTATAAGGAGTAAATTAACTCTAACAATCTCATTTGTTGTTATATTACTCTTAACAATCTCTAGTATTTTCTTTACAGGTATGCTTCTTTCTGAATTGCGTAGGTCTTTGGTGAAGCGGGGAATTATGATCACACGTAGTATGGGGCTTGTGTCTGAGAATTTAATTGCCAGTTTAAATTTTTCAGAGGTAGAGAGAGGTGCTGCTGAACTAGTAGAAAACGATCGTGAAATTGTATATGTGATTCTAGAAAGCCAAGAAGGAAATTCAATCGTTGAAAGAGATAAGACTCTTTTAGGATCCGATGGAGAAAGAACAAAAGATAAAGTCATATCTGAAATAAAAGCAGAAGAAGAGACCGGTCAGAATATGGAGATTCGTCAAATCGAGCACAATGGTCTTGAGTGTATTGATGTATTGTATCATGTAAAAGCAGGCGATAGAGAACTTGCCACATTAAGAATAGGACTTACGACTCGTTATCTCAATTTATCTTTATACAAGAGTGTTTTTATTTCTGTTCTACTCATCATTGCTTTTAGTTTAATGGGGATATTTATTAGTATCCGCTTCTCTCTCCATTTTTCCACACCCATTTTAAATCTAAAAAATGCGACAGAAGAAATGCAGAATAAAAACTTCGATTATAAGATAGAAGTTCTCTCCAATGATGAAATTGGATTACTGGCAGATGCATTTGATGAAATGAGGATGAGTATAAAAACATACAGCTCCTCTCTCCGAGAACTCAATCTCAACTTAGAGAAGAAAGTGGAAGAAAGAACAAGAGAATTACAAAATGTTCTACACGAAGTAAATATTTTACATGAACAAAAAAAGGGAGATTATTATTTAACGGCAAATCTTCTTCATCCACTCATTGGAAGTTTTATTGAAAATCCTCATGTTAAAATTGATTACACATTGAATCAGAAAATGAAATTTGAATTTAGAAATTCTGCCTCTCAAATTGGAGGAGATTTTATTTTAGCAGATACTCTTCGTTTGGGAGATAAGAATTATTGTTTTTTGTGTAATGCGGATGCAATGGGAAAGTCTATGCAGGGGGCAGGGGGTGCTCTGATTTTTGGGTCTGTGATTCGATCTATTTTAAATAGAACTCAATACACAGAAATATCCGGTCAAATTACAAGACCAGAAGAGTGGCTAGAAGATTGTTATATTGAATTAGTAAAAGTATTCTATTCTATGCAAGGAACAATGAGTATTTCTTGTATTCTGGCATTACTAGATGATGAGACTGGAAGAATGCATGCGTTAAATGCAGGTCATCCGCCTATCGTTTTATTTAGAGATGGAAAAGCAAGTTTTCTCGGTGAGAACGATGTGAATCAAAAAATCGGAGAAAGCTTCGTATATGAAAAGATTCGAAACAATAATTTAAAAATATCTCATATCTCTTTAAATCACCAGGATGTTCTATTTTTTGGATCAGATGGAAAAGATGATGTTTTATTAAAAGGAAATGATTCCGGAAAAAGAGAAATCAATTCGAGTGATCAATTTTTTCTCGCTTGTCTAGAAGAGGCTAAGGGAGATATTTATAAAGTGGAGAGCGTTATTCAAAACAAAGCATCTCTCATGGACGATTATTCTCTTCTTAGAATTGAATTTACTAATTCTAAGATTTAAATTTATCTAAGGCATTAAGATTCGACCCGAAATACGAGGATAAACTGGTCCCGTTGTAAATTTTTGCAAATAATCATTTAAGATGGTTCCATCATCTAAATTGGCTCCTATGCCTGTTTGTGAAACTACAACACTTCCATCATTATTTACTTCTAACATATTTGGATTTAGGGTTGCGTTTGAATCTCCCCCGTCGAATTGAAACTTTGGAATCGTTGCCGAAAAAAAATTACAAGCGGCACTATTGGAGTAGGTTATCCCTTTTATTGTGCAACTTGATTGACCAGCGCTCCAGCCAGATGTTATATCCCCTGTGCTATTGTTGTATAATAATATTCCATCAATTATGATTTTTATGATTCTTCTTCCTTCTGAAGTTATAACAAGTGTGTTTGTCGTTCCTGATCCACCTATGACAACTGCCGTTGCAACTGGATTTACTTCGATTTGCATTTTACTGCTCACATGTAAGAACCTTCCTGCTCCACTTAAGTTTGGATTGAGCCAACAATTTCCATGCGTTGGACCATCCGAATCAATATCATCTGTTCCTCTTTCTGCTCTTGCATTTAATCTGCCAACAGAAACTTCTAGAGCTTGTTTAAGACGATAGGTATTTAGATTGATACGAACCAAATTTCCGCCAGTGAGAGGAAATAGTTTTTTTAAAAGGTCAGAGTTGGGAATAGTTCCTTTGGGAATAATTGAATTGGGATAAATACTTTGTAAGCCAAAGTCTTCTCTTATAGCTCCGCCATTATAAAATCCCAAAATTGAATTTCCTTTGTCTGCAAAAACATCTGCCATCAAATTTCCAATTCTTGTTTCACATCCCCGATTGAGCCGACTATCAATTTTTAGATCAAGACCAAAACTCTTAGGGGTTCCTGATGACAAAGGGTTTACTACAGATACAAGCGCGGATCTATCATCAAAAGGATTTTGTTTTTGTGTGCAAAATAAACTAGATAAAAGTAAAAACAGTAGAATGTATGATTTCATTTTTTCCCTCTATTTAATAAAATAAGTCACTTTAAATTCAATATAACGTTGGTAGATATAGGCAGCTGGAATGGCTCGATTGTTATAATCTTCCGTTGCCGTATTTGAGTGATCATACAATTTATAATTATTTAAATTGAAAATTGAAAATCGAAATTCTAGATTTTCATTCAGTTCTTCTGTTGTTCCTAAACTAACGTTCCATATGTAATATTGACTGTATTGAAAGCCTTTGGTAGAAAGTCGTTCAAAAGCAAAACGAGCATTGGATTGCCTTTCAGAGGAAGCCCAGATTGTGTTATTTAAAATAAAATATTTAAATAGATTCCAATTGACTCCTAGATTTGCTCTCGCTTGTGGAATGCTTGTTAAAAATGTTTTTGTGTCACTAGTTACAATTCCATTGAGTCCTCCATGATCTACCGCTTGAAACCAAGAAACATTTGCAAATATATAATTTCTTTTTGAAAAGCTAAGTTTTGCTTCTACTTCTGTTCCTAGAATTGTCAAGCCTCTCAAGTTATGGTAAATGTCTAATTTTCCTGGTGGTGTGCTAGAGACGTTAACTCCATCTATATTGTTATAAATTCGTGTATAATACCAATTTGCTTGAATGTTTAACGGCTTGTATGGTGTTTGATACTCCATTCCCACTTCGCCTGTTCTAATTGTTTCAGGCTTTAGTGGACCGTAACCGGCTTGTCCATAATTTTGAAAACGCTCTGTATTATTTCCTAAAACTCCACCAAATTGATAGGTTTGGCTTCTATCATACATTTCTTTAAATGTTGGAGCCCGAAAGGCTGAACCAAGTAAAAATTTAAAAGATAAGCTACCATATCTCGTCTTTTCAAAAGGAGTAAGGACGAAACCACTCTTCGGATTTATCGTGCTACCAAAATCAGAGTATACATCTCGTCTAACGCCCATTGTAATTGATAGCCATTTAAATGGATCCCATAATACTTGTAGGAATTCAGCTTGTATATTTCTAGATTTTGTTTTTCCTTTCTGAAGGCTTTCAGGATCGGATACAAATGCTTTCCCTGTTGTGAAGTAAGCTAGGATTGTATCATTTCTATCTCTATCTAAATTATCAAAGTCATAGAAAAAAGGGTAGAGATTTGATGTATTATTTCCCGCAAAGTTTTTTTGGACATACGCATCTTTATAAGTTAGTTTTTCTAATTGTGCTCCGAGCATAATAGACAATTGACTCAAAGGATTGTATTGAAGAATTACCTCCGTTCCTTTTGTGTCATATTTGTATCCTGTCTTCTTGATAGGACTCATTCCTATATGATTTATCATGTCTGGTCTTTCTACTTGTATTTGATCCTTTTTTAAGAATGTATCCCCATAAAGACGAGCACTCAAAGATAGTTTTTCTGTAATTGCAATTTTTTGAGTTCCAATATCTAGAGTCATCAAATTGAAAGTTAGTTCTGAATTGGGAGTTAAGTAGCCAAGCTCTCCTACATTCGGTCCTCTATCTTCTCGAATCATTTTTCCTTTTATATAGAAATCATCCCCTCTATTTAGGTTTAGAAATAGGTTTGTTTGCTTTTTTCTATCATTTGTTTTGATGTAGTCGGCAAGTGGAAGGGGAATGACGCTTGTGCAAATTCCTTGTCTATAGAGAGTCCGTCCACAAGATTGATCATTTGGTAAATGAACTTCCGGACGTTTTGATTCATAGTATCCTGCATACGTTCCAAGGTTCCAATTTTCTCCCATTTTAATATTATAGAATGCAGTAGGTTCAATTGTATTGTATTGTCCTAGTCGAGAGGCAACGTATCCGTTTCCATTTCTACCGGATGAACTTCTTGTAATTACGTTGATTACTCCTACAAAAGCGTTAGTTCCATGAATAGAGGATCCAGGACCACGAATAATTTCTACTTTTTCAATTGCATCTGCACGAATATCTAAGAAAGTAGAGCCATCATAGAAGTTATTGATTCTATGGCCATCTAGAAGCATTAACACTCCAGATCTAGACAATACTCCACGGAATGCTACTTTATAGGATCCAAATTGATCGTATAATATTTCAATTCCAGGAACTTGTTTTAAAATATCTGCTAAGTTTCTTGCTCCCATGTCGGATATTGTTTGCCGATTGTATACAGATACGATAGCGGATGTCTTTGATGTTTTTTCTGACTCTCCAACTCGTTTAGAGACAATAGAAATAGACTCCTCTAATTTAAAAAAATCTTCTTCTTTGGAGTCTTCTTCAGTTGAATCTTTTGCTTTGTTTGTTTTCTGTTGATCTAATTCTTCTTTTTGTTTTTGGAGTTCTTCTTTTTCTTTTTCTAGAGATTCTTTTTCTTTCAGAAAACTTTCTTTTAATTTAGAAAATTCATTTTGTTCTTTCGTAAGACGTTCTCTCTCAATCTCTAAACTTTGTCTTTGGATTTCTAAATCAGTTTGATTTTTTTTTGAGTTTTTAGAGGGAGTTACCTGTTGTGCATTTATTTTTTGTGTAAAAAGTATAGTTTGAAATAAAATCGTAAATACAAATAATTTTCTATGCATTAAAAGCCTCTGCGTGACCAAGTGTTACCAATTAGTCTCAGGGAGGCAATTGCTTTTCTAAAAATATTTTTCTATTTTTTTATTAGATAGTTTTAATTTGTTTTTACTTCGTCAGATTTCATTTTATCAAAGTGTTTGTAATTATAACTGAAATTTTTTCTAAATT
Source organism: Leptospiraceae bacterium (assembly GCA_035345875.1). Classification (GTDB taxonomy): domain Bacteria; phylum Spirochaetota; class Leptospiria; order Leptospirales; family Leptospiraceae; genus UBA2033. The sequence goes on from DAORDH010000006.1 coordinate 12,004, forward strand.
CTTCTGGTGTAATTCCTTTTTCTCTCAGTTCTTTTTCAAACACTTCTCTTTTAGAAAGATATCCTTCGTGCAGAGGGATTTCTATTTTTGCGACAGTCTCTTTATACTTATCACTTGAATAAAGACTAAAGCTATGTTTATTGATGCCTGATTGGTCGAGTAGAATTCCAACCATTGTTATACCCATCCCAGCGCCTTCCGTATTGTCTCCATATTCCATAAAGAAATCGATAAGACTTGAGAAACTGGTTGCCTTTTGAAATTTATCTCGAATTCTTTCTTCTTCTATTGGTAGAAGGGGAAAGTTATTTTTAATTTTAATATTTAAAACGTCTTTTGTGTAATAGAATGTGGCAGTGACAGGTAGATCATGTTTTTTAAATAAGTCTTTGTAGGTAGCAATTTTATCTTCTGTTAGACTTCCTTTGAATTCGTTTAATCCTTTTTGATAATCGTCTGGATTATTTATATCGAGTCCCATTTCTTTGTATAAAACTCTTTTTAAATTCGCTTTTGTTGCGTTGATGACTAGTTCTTTTGCAGAAGAGTAGGCAATATCCATTAAATCCATTCGATTGAATTTTTCTAAGATAGTTGAGGAAATAATTTTCAGTATGCTTTCACCATAATCACTGAGTAGATAGGTCTTCATGCTTAAAATATTGTTTTTATTTACTGCATTTTGAATGATCTCTTTGAGTTCAGTTTCGGTTTTTTTCACGGGAATTACCAACTTACTTATTTTATTAAACAGATTTTGAGATAATAATTAGCAGTTTTGTTGAGTCAAGTAAATATTTTAAGCTGAGAATAAGGAAATAACTATTTTCTGAGTAAGGAAAAGTTTCAATTCCTGTTTAAAATTAAATAGAATTTTAAATCATTTTTAGCAAATTAGAATAATTCTTGTCTTTACGACATAATAATTTCCGTATGTATGTGAGAATGAAAATGAATACACCGAAGCCAATTGTCAATTTAATCGACTACAGTAAACAACCATTTAATTTAGCCATTGCAACTGCTAGAACCTGCTACTCATCCAAAGGGATACTTCTTCCAGAAGATATGGTCAAATCAGAAAAATCGATAGAGATTCGAGACCGTGTTGCTAAATCTACAAAAAAAGCAGGTCATTTAACTACAAGACAACACCCTCAATTTATTTTTACAATCGATAAAGTCTCCCGTCAGTTTGTTTGGTCTTTTTTGCATTCGCACCCTTTTTATAATTCTGAGCAAGTAAGCCAAAGATATGTAGAAGTAAAAAAAGAAAATTATTACATTCCTCAAAATCTAAATGGCAAGGAATTGGAATTGTATCTAGATGCAGTGAATTATAGTTCCGATTCTTATTTTGATTTTATAGACAGATTAAATCCTTATATTGGGAAAGAGTATTTTTCTGTTTATCGCGCCCGTGCAAATTACCCCGAAAAATGGCAAGATCCTATTAAGAAAAAAAGTTTAGAAATTGCTCGGTATCTCCTACCGCTAGCTACTTATACCTATTTATTTCATACAATCAATGGATTAACTCTTCATCGTTATCATAGGCTTATGAATACGTATGACGTTCCAGAAGAACAAAGAATAGTAGTAGAGCAAATGATTGAAGCGGTGAAAAGCGTAGACCCACTCTATGTAGAGGAAATGGATGATCCTATTCCATTAGAGGAAACTTCAGAGTATCAATTTTTTGAAAAATTCTATTCGTCTAAATCCGCTTACAATCCTAGCTATACGAAAGAATTCATCGAAGAATTTGATTCGGATATGGAAGGACGTTATTCTAAATTAGTAGGCTACAATGAGAATTCGCCAGCAATTCTTGCTTCTGCTGTTCGTTCCGTTCTCTCTATTCCTAAGTCAAAATTAAGTGATGAAGAGGCGATTCGACTTGTCTTGTCGCCAGCCCATAATCACCACTTAACTTCTACCCTAAATGAAACAACGATGAGTCCAATCTCAAGATCTCTTTCTCAGGTTCATTATACATTTAAGAAAAGGATTTCGCATACCGCAGATAGCCAAGACCAAAGACATAGAATGGTTCCAGGAGCTAGACCTGTTCTTCTGTCTCAGTATGCAGGAAAGCCAGATTATATAACACCGGCTGTCATAGAAAAATATCCAGAACTAAAAGAAGAATATGAAAAAAGAATGAATGGTATTTTTGAACGAGTAAATCGATTTCTAAATGAATGTAAAAAAGAAGAATATGCAACCTATCTCTTCCCCAATGCCATTCCTATTCGTTTCTATGAAAGTGGAGATTTGCTCAATCTACATCATAAGTGGAGATCTAGGTTGTGTTACAATGCACAAGAAGAAATTTTTTATGCATCTTTAGATGAAGTAAAAGACATTCAAAAAATAAATCCTGAAATCAGTAAATGGATTAAAGCTCCTTGCGGAATTCGCCAAATGGGGGAACAAAAACCCTATTGTCCTGAAGGAGATAAATACTGCGGTGTGCAAGTCTGGAAACAGGAATTAGAAAATTATAAAAGAGTGATTTAGTTGTAGAGCAAAAGTATTCACAAAATCGTCTCGAATTAGAAAAGAAGAAAAAGATTCTTTCAAGAAAAGACCGGTTGTTTTCTAAGCACAGATAAGGAATTGGATCATTTAGAAATGTTTTTTATTATTAAACCGGTGTCCTAAGTGACATCCTGAAGTTAAAAGCGTTAGGTGATAATTCAGATAATAGGAAGGCTTTAGTAGCTTTAATAAATAGGTAGAGTAGGAGATGAAAATGAATTTAATATCAGAAGAAAGACAAAAAGAATTAATAAAATATAGAAGAACGATTCATAAAAATCCAGAGTTAAAATATGAAGAAGAAGATACTGCGCTTTTTGTGAAAGATCATTTAAATCGACTCGGCTTGTCTTTTCAAGATAAAATTGCAAAAACTGGAATTGTATCTCTCATAGATTCTGGAATTCCAGGAAAGACAGTTTTAGTTCGAGCAGATATGGACGCGCTTCCAATCATAGAAGAAAATAATACAGAGTATGTGTCGCAAAAAAAAGGCGTCATGCATGCTTGTGGACATGACGCTCATGTTTCTGTTCTCATGGGGTTTGCAGAAGAAATAAAACAAGATATTAAATCAATTCTTCCGAGTGGTAGAGTTCTATTGGTTTTTCAACCGGCAGAAGAAGGAGGGAGTGGGGCGGATAAAATGATTGAAGAAGGCATTCTTGAAAAATACAAAGTGGATGCTGCTTTTGCACTTCATGTTTGGAATCATGTGGATTTAGGGAAAGTAGGCGTTGTGAATGGAACGATGATGGCATCCGTGGATGAATTTAAAATCATTGTAAAAGGTGTAAGTGGGCATGGGGCAATGCCGCAACATACAGTAGATCCGATTGTTGTGTCTGCTCATATTATCACTGCTCTTCAAACCGTTGTTTCCAGATCTGTTGATCCACTTGAACCCTGTGTGGTAACGATAGGAAGTATTCATGCAGGAAATGCTTTTAATGTAATTCCTGAAACGGCAGAGTTGACTGGAACGGTTCGAACCTATTCTAAAAAAGTTTACGAGGAAGTTCCAGAAAAATTAAAAAAAATTGTAAATGGAATTGCGGATGGCTTTGGGGCAACGGTTGAAATTATCTATAAAAGAGTAGATAAGCCTACTATAAATGATCCAGCGATGGCGGACGTCGTTAGAAAAGCTGCCTATAAACTTCTTGGAAATGATTCTGTGACAGAAGAAGAAGTGAGAACTATGGGAGGAGAAGATTTTTCAGCCTTTTTATTAAAGGTTCCAGGTTGTTATTTTTTTATAGGGTCTAGAAACAAAGAGAAAGGATTTGTAAATCCTCATCATAGTTCTAAATTTGATTTCGATGAAGAGGCTATGGGAATTGGGCTTGCAATGATAAAAGAAATTGTTTCTTCTTATTTAAGCACCTAAAAAATATTTGTAAAATAAAATCTTACTTTGGTTCCAAAATAAGGTTGATTTTAAAGCCTATATAAAAAATATTACCATTAAACCATTAAGGAGATATTTAATGAAAAAAGTTATCGCTTCATTACTAGTAGTTTTAATCATGAGCTTAGGATATTGCTCTTCTTCTGAAGAAAAAGAACCTGAAGCTGCACCAGCTGAGCCAGCTAAAACTGAGCCTGCTAAAGATGCTAAAACACCAGCTAAAACACCAGCTAAAACACCAGCTAAAAAATAATCTAACTTAAAAAATAGATTGAAAAGAGCGCGGATGATTTGAAAAAATTATCCGCCTTTTTTTTTACTTCCTCTTAATATAAAACTCTGATTCTTTCGTTCTAATTAATTTATTTCCTGTCAGAAGAGACCAAGAAAACAAAGCATCTTTCAAGCCTGAATCCTTTGTTTTTAACTTTAGAATATTTCCTGGATTCAAATTTGCCATTTTTTTCTTTAATTGAATTAGGATTTCACCGGAACTTAGATTTCCAGTATCCCATTCAGCATGGAAATAAATATCTGAATTTTTAGTGAAATCTCGTAAGAATTTCTCAATGATTTGGTTTACATGATAAGGTTTCTCTCTATGAACCCAATGATTGGCTTGTAGAATTTGCAATTCTGCATTTGGAAAATACTCTTTCGTGCCCTCATAAACGATAGGAGATAGAGCAATGTCATTTTCAGGAATGATTACAGAGATTGGTAGAGTTACTTTTTCTTGGGGGAGTTCTGGGAGATGGAACCCTCCATTCTGTAGGATTCCTCGGTATATATTTATATTTCCAATGGTTGCATCTAAAATTCTATCTTTTTCTAAATTTAATAATTCATCGTTAGCGGGTAGACTAGATACACTCATGACTTTCTGCCAGAGCGGCTCTGTGAAAGTAGACCATATAAGCTCAGGAATCACTGGAATCTGAAATAGAATCATATACCAAGATTTTGAAATTTGCTCTAATGATTTTTGAATTTCAGAAAAATTTCCACTGAATAGTTTTCCAATTGCATTGTTATAGAAAATTCTAGGGTGGGGACAACTAATTGCAGTAAAGGTAAAGACTCTATGTAAATGACTAGGATCAGAAATATAAGACCAACCGATTCCAGCTCCCCAGTCATGTCCGACTAAATGAACTTTTCCATTGGAGCCAACTAAAAATTCAATAACAGAATCTAAATCCTGCATTAGATTTTCCATTTGAAAGTTAGTTGGAATTGTGTCTTGAAATGGATTTTTGATTCCTCTTAAATCAAAGGCTGCAATTCTAAATTTATCTTTAAAATATTCGAATTGTTTCGTCCAACTGCTCGATGTGTCAGGATAACCATGTAAAAATAAAATAGTTTCTTTGTTTTCCTTTAAATCCTCAGCGAGAACATGTAGCTTAACGTCTTCTGAGTCAATATAATAGGACTTCATTCTCCTACCTCAGCTAGAATTACAGTGATATTATCGTGACCACCGCTATCCTTAGCTGCATAGATTAAATTATCGATAATCACATCTAATTTTTTGCTACTTTCTAGAATCAGTTGTATTTCCATATCACTAATCATGGAATTAAGCCCATCACTGCAGAGTAAAATTTTATCGCCCACTTCTAAGTTTTCGGAATAATTGACTGGAAGGATTGGTTCAATGGATCCGACTGCCTGTGTAACTGCATTTCTCTGAGGATGAATCATTGCCTGTTCTGGAGTAATGATTCCAATCCGAACTAATTCAGAAACGAAGTTTTGATCTTCTGTAATTTGGAGTAGGGTTTTATTTCGATAGAGATAGAGACGAGTGTCTCCTATTTGAGAAATATAGAGTTTATTTTCGGAAACAATTGCAACTGTGGCAACTGTCCCCATTCCCATTAAGCCAGGATTTAATTTTATCATTTTATGGCATTGATCATGTGCAACCAAAAGACATTCTCTAACAGCATCATCTGGCTTAATCTTTTTATGGCTTTTTAAGTATTTAGAGGCTTCTGTTACCATGATTAAAGAAGCGGTTTCACCAGCGACTGCTCCACCCATTCCATCTGCTACAAGTAGTAGAATTCCATTTTTTGTTGAGGTTGGATTTATTACATTTCCTTCTGCATCTGTTTCCAAGTTCATAATCAGGAAATTATCTTCATTGTTTTCCCTGACGACACCAATATCTGTCTTTCCAAAAGCCCTTATGTTCATATGTTTAAGTTATAATTGATTCTAATTCATTTAGGACAACATTTTTATGGTTTTAAGGAATAAATTATTGAAAAGGGATTGGAGAGTCGATTCAAATACGGTGCTAGGTGGATTCTCAATAAATCTTTAAGGAATAACTTAGAATTCTTATTACAAAGAGTTTTTTCTTTTGGAAATCTTCTTAATTTGAGAAATCGATATTTAAACTCTAGTTTCTTTTTAGCCTATAAAATGGTAGAAAAAGCCTCGATTCTTTGGTTTAACGTCTACTTTGATTCAATTCATTGCAAAAATTAGTCTATTTCTGAATTGTAAATTTTAAAAAAAAGAATCGGTTATGATTTGGAAATGTTTTTCCGTAAAAATAGGTTCATACGATTGAATCGCTAAAATATCCTTTCTATGCGCTATTAGATCCAATTAAATTCAGAGACTCACTTTTGAAATCAATGAGTCAATTTAAAGTTAAATCTGAACTCTAAAGGAAAGCGAATAAAAATACTGACAAGGTTAATTGAAAAAAAAGAATGAGTGTAAAACCATAAGGACTTATTTATGAATTTTCCATTTAGAATTTCTTTTAAACTCTTTGCATTTGCTCCACAGATGCGAGTTACAGATAGAGATAAGAATTTAATATTTTATGTGAAGCAAAAACTATTTAAGTTAAAAGAGTCCGTCACCGTCTATGCAGATGAAACACAAACAAAAGAATTATATAAGATAAATGCAGATAGAATTTTAGATTTTACAGCAAATTATTATTTTTCCAAAGTAAATGGGGAAAAGATAGGATCCGTTAGGCGCTCTGGAATGAAGTCTATCTGGAAAGCCCATTATACTATTTTAGATCAATCAGATGAAACGATTATGACGATCCGAGAAGAGAATCCTTGGATTAAAGTTTTGGATGCACTAGTGGGAGAAATTCCTTTTATCGGAATTCTGATGGGTTATTTATTACATCCCTCCTATATAGTTACACTCGAAGATGGTTCTAAAATCTTTCGATTAAAAAAGAAAGCGTCCTTTCTAGAAAGAGCATTTGAAATAGAAAAAATATCAGACTATGATAAAAATGAAGAAATTCTATTACTCGGACTTATGATGCTCACTTTATTGGAAAGAGCAAGGGGTTAAAGAAATGAATACTAACGTTAAAATTACTCGAACAAATTCAGGAACACCAAAAATAAAAGCAAATACAATAGAGGAATGTCTCTATGGATTAGGTTATGTGCATGCTGTTGATAGAGGAATGCAGATGGTCTTTATGAAAATTCTAGGGCAAGGTAGGCTTTCAGAACTGTTAGATTCGAGTGATCATTCTCTTGAGATAGATAAATTTTTTAGAAGAATGAATTGGTATGGTAGAACTAAAAAACCGTTAGCCGAAGTGGATAAGGAAAAGAAGCAATGGCTCAAGTCTTATTGTGATGGAGTAAACGATGGTTTTGCAGAATCCTTCCCGTTTGAGTTTAAATTACTCGGTGTTCCTAAAGAAGCTTGGACGATAGAAGATTCCATTTTAATATCTAGAATGATTGGTTATTTGACTTTAGCCCAGTCGCAAGCAGAGATTGAAAGACTTTTTATTGAAATGGTTCAAGCTGGTCTCAGTGAAAATCATTTAAAGGAACTTTTTCCAAATATTTTGGATGGAGCAAAATTTGATTCAATTAAAAAAATCAAATTGGAAGATAGAGTTGTTCCTTCTTCACTTTGGGAAATGGGTGCGCCTAAAATGATGGCTTCAAATAATTGGGTCATTGGAGGGAAAAAAACAAAGAGTGGCAAACCAATATTAGCCAATGATCCTCATTTAGAGATTAACCGATTGCCTTCTGTTTGGGGAGAGGTGATTTTATCGACTTCTGATTGGTATGCGATAGGTGGCAGTATGCCCGGAGTCCCTGGAATTTTGACAGGAAGAACAAATCATTTGAGTTGGGGAGTTACATACGCATTTATAGATGCTTATGATTCTTGGATGGAAGACTGTAAAGAAGGAAAGTATTTAAAAGAAGGAAAATATACACCCTTTATAATTCGAAAGGAATCTATTAAAAGAAAAAAGAAGAAAACAGAAGAGGTTATATTCTATGAAAATGAACATGGAACTTTATCCGGTGATCCGTTTAAGGAAGGGATTTACCTGACGTCTCAATGGACTGGAATGGATTCTGGTGGAATAACGGTTAATTCTATTTTATCTCTTTTGACGATTCAAAAGACAAAAGAAGCTATGAGTGCAGTCAGTCAGGTAGAGACTGCTTGGAACTTTGTATTTGCGGATGCAGAGGGAAATATAGGATACCAAATGTCTGGAAAAGTTCCTAAAAGAAAAAAAGGTCTGAGTGGTTTTGTTCCTTTTTGTGGATGGGATAAAAAAGAGGACTGGAACGGGTTTGAGTCCCCAAGTGATTTGCCAAAAGCTTATAATCCCAAAGAAGGATTTTTTACAACTGCAAACAATGACCTAAATAGTTATGGGAAAATACAGCCGATCAATATGGGGATGGGATCTTATCGAGCTGATCGTATAACAGATATTATTCGCAAAGCTGAAAATTTTACTGTGGCAGATGTCTGCAAGATGCATTATGATGTCTATTCAAAAGAAGCAGAAATATTTATGAAAATATTATCTCCTATATTACCTGATACTAAACAAGGACATATTCTAAAGAACTGGAATTTTGAATATGATATAGAGTCTGAAGGAGCTTATCTATTTGAAGTTTTTTATAAAGCACTCTTTGTCGAAGTGTTTGGAAAAATGAATTTAGGAAAGTCGTTAGTGGAACACTTACAAAATGAGACAGGTGTGTTTATTGATTTTTATGATAAATTTGTGAGAATCTTGCTATCTGAAAAATCTATTTGGTTTGGAAGTGAATCTAGAGAGCAAATCTTTAAACGAGTAGCAGAGGTAAGTCTTAATACAGAAATAAAAAAATGGGGAGAAGTTCAAAAAATCAAATTTACACATATTTTATTTGGAGGAAAACTTCCTAAGTTTTTAGGTTTTGATCATGGTCCAATTTCTCTTCCAGGAGGAAGAGCTACAATATCTCAAGGGCAGATCTACCAGGCTGCAGGTAGAACTACAAGTTTTGCTGCTTCCATTCGAATTGTATCAGATATGGCAACAGATGAGGTTGTAAGTAATATGCCTGGTGGTCCATCCGATAGGCGCTTTTCTAAATGGTATGTCACGGATTTAAAAAATTGGATTAGTGGAAAATACAAAACTCTTTCAGCTAATTCGAGTGATATAAAATTTTAAGATTAAAAGGATACTATATCCAAATAACGTGAACTTGATTGTAAGAATGTTTTACCACGGATGAACACATTATGTTGTGACCCTAGGAAGCAACATTGAGTTTGGGTTTATTTTTTTTTTATTTTATCGGTGTCTATATTCCACCCTTCGCTCCGAGTATTCGCGACCCGCGCCTTCTCTTGTTTACGCATTCGATAATGTATATGATAATTTATGTATACACATCGTTTTTTATCGTTGTTAATCAGTGGTAATCTTTTAAATTTTCTTTTATCAAACTGACGTTAAACGACTAGTCTTAGTTTGCTACTAGATTGGATTGGAATTGGTTGACCGAGTTTGATTTTTTCATAGTATTCGTAGAATTTTTGGTTAGGTGCTGTGCCCTCTTCATTTGCGGAGAATTCTGGTTTCAATCGGTTTAAGAAATACATTCGAATTTCTCCTTTGTTTTTTGCGCTTACCTTTCCTCTATGTTCACAAATAAAAAAATCTTTTACCAATTCGTATGTAGTCTCAGAAATATTAATTCTTCCTGGGACACTAGAAGATTCAATTCTACTTGCAATATTTACACTATCCCCCCAAACATCATAAGCAAATTTAGTAGTTCCTACAATTCCACCAATCACAGGACCTGTATGCAAACCAATTCTAAGTTCCCATGGCATCATTTCATCCTTGGAGGTAGCATTTAATTCTTGCATTCTAATTGCAAAATCTCTAAATTCAATCGCTGTCAAGCAAGCGTCTATCGCATGAGTTTTATTTGCAGTTGGAAGACCACCGGCACACATGTAAGAGTCACCGATTGTTTTAAGTTTCTCGATATTGTATTTTTCACATACAAAGTCAAAAAAAGTAAAATATCCATCTAATTCGATTAATAGTTGTTTTGGTAGGAGTGTTTCAGCAATTTTTGTAAAACCTACAAAGTCTGTGAATAAAATAGTAACCGATTCATAAATAATTGGAACTACTTTACTTGTGTTTTTCAGTTCTGTTGCTATTTTAGGAGGGAGGATACTCAAAAGTAGCCCCTCTGATTTGTCTTTCTCTACTTTGATATCTTTATAAAGACTAGAATTATGAATGACTCCCGCAACTTGTTCTCCTAGATTGGCAATGGTTTTTAAATGTGTTTTTGTAAGACTTAATTCCTCTGGACTAAAGAAATTTAAAATACCAATGATTTCATTTTTTACTTTGAGAGGAATTCCAACCATAGAAGAGATATGTAAATTTCTAAGCGACTCTCTTTCTTCTTCATTTGATTTATCAATGTTTAATTTTTTATAGTAAATCATTTTCTTGGTTTTAAAAATAAATGGAAAAGCACCTTCACTATCTTGCACAGGAATATGAATTTGAGAAACTCTTCTTTTTTCTTCTGATGTTACATGGTCTGGAAATTTTGCTTCTAGTAGTTTCATTTTCTTTTTATTGTCATTTAGAATATGAAGAGAATAGTAATGAATTCCATAATGATCTTTTACAAAGTTCATAATCTTATCCATTATATATTTTAACTCTAAGTTTTCGTTAATTGATTTTGTTAAGCTATTGATTGCTTCAATTTCTTCTTTTGCCTCTTCTGCTTCTTTTTTTGCAATTTCCGCAAACTCACGAGCCATTTCCGCTTTTCTTTTTTCTTCTTCCATTTCTTTTAAAAGTTTTTCTTTTTGAATCGCAGCCGTTAGTTGGTTTGTAAACATAGAAATAAACTTAATTTTTTCTTTGTTTAAATTGAGAGGATGATTAAAGGTAGCTAGAAAAAAGATTCCTTGGAATTCATTTCGAATTAAGACTGGAATGTAAAGAGAAGAAACTAATTCTGGAATTCCTTTTCCTTTTTCTCTCTTTCTAGTATATTTTGTTTTAGCATTTTCAAGATAAATTGTTTTCTTTCTTTTATAAGCAATATAGGCAACTCCAGCTTCTCTAGAAACTGGCATTCTAGAATTTTCCATAAAAGATCTTATCTCTTCTGGAATATCCTTTGTGATTCCTCTATAGGGAAAAAATTCATTTGTAACAGGATCTAGGAAATATAAAAAAGCAATGTTGGATCTATAGTAAGTCATGATATGAGAGAAAATCTCATCTAGAACAGAATTTATATTTGCTCCTTCCAATAAGTGAATAATCAGTTCATTTAATTTCTCCATCTCACCGGTCTGGATCTCTAATTTCTCCATATAGGTGACCATATTGAATGAACGTTCAATAATTTTTTTATCAAAGTCTTTTTTACTATCAGTTAATTCTCCTAACGTTCTATCTAATTCTGCTTTGTATTTCTTTGTATATGCTTTGATTCGTGCAAAGGAACTTGGTCCGTCTAGGAAAAAATGATAGGTAAAAACGATTTGAGTAAATGCTAAATAAAAACTAGATATGATTTCTAATTTCGGAGGAATGTAATTCGATGAAAGAAAAAGAAATAAAATAAAAACAGAAAAGGCTCCTGTAATGGATATCTTTGCCCAGATGCTTTTTAACTCTTCGCAAATTTGATAATAAAAATAAGCAAAGCATATTGTAACAAGACCTTGATTGAAAATTCTGAAATAGTAAATAAAATCTTCTCTTGTCTTAGATGCAATGACTCTGATTGGATATGGGTAAGAAAGACTAATATGAAAAATAAGTCCAATAGAAGAAATACTCAATAATAAAAATATTCTTTCAGATATTTGAGTAATACTAATCAAAAATACAAAAGATAAAAACAAAACAAGTCCAAAGCTTGTTAGCAATTCTAGATTTGCACTCGATCCTAATTCAGACATTGTGCCTAACTCTAATTTGCCGCTAAATCCATGTTTATTAGAATAAAAGTCTGAGACTTGTAAAATTAAATTGATTTCTTTAGAATCTAAGATTCCCTGAGAAATATCAGAACCAATGGAAGGAGTTGTGGTTAATTTCGATTTGCCGGCAATTCCACGAAATGCTATTAATTTAAAATTAGCATATAAATTATAAGAACTATTTAATCCTGCTATCCTAAAGAAAAGAAGTTCGGGTTTATTTTCAGGTAATAGTATTTTTAATCGGAAGCTTGCATATTCTGGGTAGGCTTGATTCGGATTTATTTTGGAACCAAATTCGTAGAAAGATTTTGGTTTTTTCTCGTTTGTGTTTTCACCTAAATCAAATTTTTCAGGATAGTATTCCCAGTCCCCATTTAATTCGACCATTCCATATTTGTAAAAATCCCAATTTCTTAGGTCGAGTATACCTTCTTTGCTAGTTACTTTAGGCTTTTCCTGAGAACTTTTGATACCCAAGCAATGGCTCAGGCTAAGTATTAGAAAAACTAGCATGATTTTGATATGAATCATTTTGGAACCAATCCCTGTTTGGTGAAAAACGCCAAGACGATATGCTGAGTAAAAAGTATGTCAATCAGAATTTTAAAGGATTACTTCTTTTTATCATCGAACTTTGGATAGATTTAATTTGCTAAGAGTCGGTTTTGAAAGATTACTACTGATTCGCATTTATAAGTTTTGTGTGAACAGAACTCGATTCATAAAAAAATTTTCACCACATTATGCTGCGACTTTTGGATTGAGTTTAGGGACAATGTAACAAAAGGAAAATTGTTGTATCATTTACAAATTAAACTTTTGGTTTTAAAAATTGCCCTGTAAAGATTGTCAGATAAAAAATAAAAATACCAAAAGGAATGAGGTATGCCATGGCTGGTTTAAGTGAAATGCTAAATAAAATAGTGGTGACTAAGCTTAGAAACAAAGAAAAAATTAAAAGAGATGGGTAAAGATTTAGAGCAAATCTATCTTTCAATCGAACGAGTAGAAAGAGTGCAGTGAGTGGTCCAAACGTAAAAGAGGCAATCTTTAAACCAATTTCAACTAAGCCTTCGGAAGTTTTTCCAGAGAAATAATACGGGAGTAGAGAACTTCCAAATAAAACAAAGCCCCAAAGAACACTAATCCATTTAGACAGTAAAACTCTTTGATGTTCACTTTCGTTTTTTTTCATCCAATCAAATAAAACGGATAACGACATAGAATTGATAGAACTAGATAGAGTAGACATGGCACTAGCGAGAATCGCGGCAACTATGATTCCAAGGATTGGTGTTGGGATATTTTCAATGATGTACTTAGAGAAAACTTTGTCTGGGTGAATCTCACTTCCTTGGTATTTGTAAAAAAGTAAAAGTCCTATTCCTAAAAATAGAACAAATTGTAAGAAAACTAAAATTCCAGAACCGATAAGCGCTAGCTTGCTTTCTTTTTCTGATTTGCAGGCAATGAGTCTTTGTGCAAACATTTGATCTACTCCATGGGTGCCAATGGATAACAAAATTCCTCCTATGAGACCATTGATAAAAAAATACGGTTTTTGAAAAAAATTGGAAGTTGTAATTCCTGTTGAGCCTTGATAGAAATTTAATTTGCCATTTGATAAACTTGTAGAAAGAATTTCAGAAAAAGAAATATGATTGCCTAGATCTTGCATTAGGTATACGAAAGAAAAAACTCCACCTCCAATATAAATAAAAAACTGCAAACTATCTGTCACAACTACCGACTTAAAACCACCGAAGACAGTATAGAGAGTTGTAATCATTGTGATTATAAATAAGGTAAGAATCCCAGTTGTCTCTTCAGAAACTAAATTCTGAAAATAGCCATGAAATATAATTGCGATAGGAATTGACGTTGCATAAAGACGTATTCCATCTCCTAAAACACGAGTGATTAAAAATACACTAGAAACTGATTTTTGAGTTTCTTTTCCGAATTTTTCGCCTACCCATTCATAAACAGAAGAGTAACCACCTTTATAGTAGAGAGGTAAAATGAAGTTAGCCACAAAAGCTCGTCCTATAATATAGCCGAAGGCTACTTGTAAAAAACTAAAATCTCCTTTAAAACTCAATCCCGGTATGTTTAAAAACGTAAGACTAGACGTTTCGGTTGCCACAATCGAGAGCATGATAAAATACCAAGGCAATTCTTTATCAGCTAGAAAAAAACTTTTAGATGTATCATTTTTGGAACTATGAAGTCCTGCGAGTAAAACGATAGCAAGGTAGGAAATTAAAACTAAAAAATCTAGATTGGAAAACTGCATCCTATTTATGTAACCTATATTATTGAATTTGATCTATTAGAATTTTCATATCTGAAAAAACATTTTTAGATCCGAGCAAAATGATTTTCCATTTTTTGGAATCTTTCGTAATGAATCCAGCAAAGCATTTACCGGCTGCATTTGTAGTTCCTGTTTTTCCAAATATCTTATACTCTTTATAGGTTGGCATTTCATTTGTTGTTGTAAGATTTTGTTTTTTTCCTTTTTTCTCTGTAATTGTATAACTAGTTGTGGTGAGTATTGTAAATAAATCTTTATTAGATTCGATTAAATCTAAAATTTTTGCAATATCATCTATATTGGATTTAGAGTTTTGGGAAAGTCCAAATGTATCTCCAAAGGAGGTTTTCTCTAATTGATTCTCTTTTGCCCATAAGTTTAAATCTTCTACAAATTTTTCAGGACTTCCAGAAACGTTAGCTGCTAGTGAAATGGCTGCAACATTGGTAGAGGAGACTAGCATAGTTAGAAGTAAATCTTTTCGCGTATAGAATTCTCCTTCAGTTAAAAAAGCGCTCTTATCCGTTTCATTTCTTAGAACTGTTGTTTTTGTGATTTTAACAAAATCATTTAAATCTTTATTTTTAAGTGTGAGTAGTGCGGTTGCAAGTTTTGTGATACTTGCCATTGGCAAAACTATCGATGTGTTTTTTTTAGATAGGATTACCTTTGTATCTCGATCCTCGATTAGATAAGACTTTGCAGAAATCGTTTCCTTTGCTTTAAGTAAGTTTGTAGAAAAAAGAATCAAAAAGGGAATCCAAATTTTTATCATATTGGTAAAGTTTATTCCAATTCGTAAAAATCTACCATTTTAATCATTTGCTTTTTGCATTCTAATAGATGAAACAGGAGAGATTGCGTGAATTTTAGGAAGGAGAGAAATAAAAACAATTGTAAATGGCTCGACTTGCATTTAGCCATCTACTTGGGTTAATTTCTGATTACATATAGAGAGTGATTCATTAGAGAAATTGGATCCAGACTCTTTCCCGCAATTTCGAATCCAGTAAAGAATGTGTTTTAGTTTATTCTGATTTTAAACCCGATTAAACTCTAGTAAAAAATCAGTAATGTCCTATAAAGAATTTAGAACTTCTACTTAAATTAGATTTGCAAAAAAAACAATTTTTAATTAGTGTGTATAAGTTTACCCCGTATGAAATTATCGATGGGTTCATTTCTGTTTGCAGCGATTTATTGCTGTCTACTTGGTTGTAAGGCCGGTAGTGCATTTCCAAAAATCTTTGGAATCTTTCCAATAAAACCAACATCCGCACCTGCACAATTTGTAATCTCACCATCAACTGGACTTCAAACAAGTGAATCTGGGACTAGTCTTCAAATTCGAATCTCTTTAAACAAAGCTCCGACGGATACAGTTTCTATTCAAACAATTTCTTTTTCCGATTCAAAGGAGGGGACTATCGATAAGACTTCTCTCATCTTTACAACATCGAATTGGAACACTGCTCAAGTCATTACAGTAGTTGGAGTGGATGATCTAATTGTGGATGGAGACAAAGTATCTCTTTTGAGTTTTTCACCAAGCGTTAGTAATGATAAAGAGTTTGATGGACTTAGCATAACACCACTTTCGATTACAAATAAAGACGATGATATTCCTGGATTTACAATTACACCTACATCTGGATTGATTACATCGGAAACAGCCACTACTGTAAATTTTACGATTTCACTTACAAGTGAACCAAAAGCAGATGTTACAATTCCAAGTATTACCAGTTCTAATACTGCAGAAGGAACCGTTAGTATATCTACCATAACTTTTACTTCCACGAATTGGAATATTCCACAAACGATAACAGCAACAGGTGTAGATGATATCTTGAGTGATGGAAACCAAACCTATCAAATTCAATTCTCGGCTGCAAGTAGTTCTGATCCTGTTTACAATGGAAAGATTGCAACGAGTGTATCGATTATTAATACAGACGATGAAACTTTCGGAGTGACAGTTACCCCAACCGCAGGTCTTACTACTACAGAAGTAGGGGGCACTGCTTCTTTTAATATTGTTTTAAACAGTGCAAGCACATCGAGTGTTACGATTCCCATTTCTTCTAGTAATACAGCAGAAGGGACGGTAAATACTTCTAGTCTAACTTTCACCCCTGGAAATTGGAATGTTCCGCAAACAGTAACAATTACTGGAGTAAATGATTTTGTAGCAGATGGTAATACATCCTATACAATCAATGTAGGACCTTGTTCGAGTGCAAATTCAAATTACCAAGGACTCGTTCCATCGAGTGTATCTGTCACAAACAATGACAATGATACTGCCGGTTATAATGTTGTATCTGGAACGTTAATGGTTACAGATGCAGGACAACTCAGTTCTTCTTTTACAATACAACTTACAAGCCAACCTGTTCAACCTGTTACTGTTCCAATGGTGAGTTCTATGCCAACAGAAGCTACCGTCTCGCCTTCTAGTATTGTATTTACTTCCTCCAATTGGAATGTTGCCCAAACAGTGACTGTATCCGGGGTAAGTGATGGAATTTCCGATGGTAATAAAGCATTCACGATAGATTTTCAATCTGCAGTAACTACTGACACTGCCTATAACGGTCTTGGTATGCCAGGGAGTATTAATGCTGGTAGTTGTGATAATGATTATGGAGGAGTGTCTATCATCACTGCTTGTAATGCTAGTCCAAATCAAAATACTACAAAACAAGGTGCTACAGCCACTTATTATTTGATTCTTTCTCAGGCTCCTACAGCAAATGTGGTTGTTCCTATCGTTAGTGCAAATACAAACCAGGGAACAGTTTCACCTGCGAGTGTAACGATTACATCAGCTAACTGGAATCAATTTGCGGTATCGAATCAATTTGTAGTAACTGGGTTTAATAATAATCTTTATGATGGGGACGTTACGTATACAGTCAATATCAACGCAGCGACAAGCGCTGATCCTATCTTCAATGGAATCGATCCTGTTGACATTACTTTAGTAAATAGGGACACAAAAAATTATTTTAATATTTCTGCTATTTCTGGAAATACAACAGAGGCAGGAGGCACTGCAAATTTTTCAATTAGTTTACTTGGAGCCATTACCTCAAACGTTAGTTTTAATATATCATCCAATAATACAGCAGAGGGAACTGTAAGTCCAGCTAGTATGACATTTACTTCTGCAAATTGGAGCACCCCTCAACCCGTCGTTGTGACTGGAGTGGATGATTCTATCGCAGATGGAAATACTACCTATGCAATTAATATGACAGCAGCAACTGGAGATCCTATTTATGCCGGTAGGACTCCTGCATCCGTTAACGTTATAAATACAGATGTAGGAGAAAAGAGAACCTTTATCACAACGAATCCTACAAATGGAATGCTTGGAGGAATTGCAGGTGCGGACGCTATTTGCAATGCAGATCCAGCTAAGCCTTCTATTACTCCGAATAATTATAAAGCACTGATAGCTATCTCTGGAACTAGAACAGGTGCTCCTCTTACTGGATGGGTGTTGGCTGCCAATACAAAATACTTTTTAACAGATGGAACTACTCTCCTATTTACCACGAATGCAAGTAGTATTTTTACTTTCGGAACATTTAACGCTGCCTTTTCTGGAACATCCTATTGGACCGGCTTAACCAATGCTTGGGGACCTAACGGAAGTCACTGCACCAATTGGACAACATCTGCTGGCTCTGGCCAAATCGGAGATGGAACAGCTACAAATTCTGCGAGTATTGCAAATACAACAGCACTTTGTAATACAACACACAGTTTAATTTGCGTGCAACAGTAAGAAAAGTTTTAAAACATTTTTGACTAGTTTAATCAAAAAGAAAAACACAATTGATATAGTGACTGACGCACTCTAGACAGATAGGTTATGGAATTGGTTTGATAGTCATTTAAGGATCTTTGAATCCTGTTTTAAATGATAAGTTTGTCTCCGTTTCGTTCACTGAAAGAAAGAGATGTTCCATAAGAGATTTGGCTCTTTTGAATTTAGAATCTTTGCACATTGGAGCGAGCTTTAAATAGAGTAATTGTGATTCCTTAACTCTAACAATGAATGATTTTTCGATTTGTGAATAAATTCATAAGATTTTCAATCTAGACATTTAAGAGAAGTTCTAAAAAGAGGAAAACTTTCAGTTTCTTTCTAAGACTTTTTCTAAAATTTCTCCAAATCTTGTTTCAGGCATAATCTCACTTAGTCTCCATGGCTTCCACACCTTCCCAATTAGGGGGAACTCTGTGTTTGTCGTAGTAAAGAGATCGTTCAAAATGAATCTTGGCAGCCTTATCTAGCGGATCTTTTTCTAGCACTTGTGCAAAACGTTTAACTGCCTCTGAAAAATCTCTTTCTAGGTATCGCTTAACGCCTTCCTCAAAATTTTTTTTTGTATTGAGCTTTAAATTAGTTATTCTTTCTGAGTTTCCACTTATAATTTCTATTACGGCAATCGCTGTATTTTTGCCTTTGACTTTGACTGTATCTACTTTTCTAAATTGGTATTTTTCTATATTACTCATTTTATTTAACATATCTTCACTAATTAAAAGAGACGCACCATACATTTTGGTTAGTCCTTCTAAACGGGATGCGAGATTTACTGCATCCGCAATCACAGTTCCTTCCATTCTACCAGCCTCTCCAATAATTCCTAAAGTCAGATTTCCCGTATGTATTCCAATTCCAATAGAAATAGGTATTCTCCCCTTTGACATTCGCACTTGGTTGTATCGATATAATTCCTCCAACATTTCAATCCCAGCATCTACTGCATGATTGGGATTTTTATCAAAGAGAGCCATAATATTATCACCCATATATTTATCTATAAAGCCATTATATTTGCGAATGAATGGTCCGATTCTTGACAAGTAACCATTGATAAAATCAAAATTTTCTTTGGGACTCATACTTTCCGAAAGTGTAGTGAACGAACGAATATCAGAAAATAGCACACTCATCTCTCGACCCATCTGATCGCCTAACGTTAATTTGGTGATATGATCTTTCTCTAATAATTGAATAAATTGAGATGGAAAAAATTTTTCGTAAGCAGCGTTAGTTTCGAAAATTTCAGAAGTGAGTTTTTTTAGTAATGTATTTTGATTTTCTAGCTTGGTAGATTGCTCTTGCAAAATGCGATTTTGGTTTTCCAAGTTTTCAGAAAGATCTTCTATTCTTACAAAGGCGCTGCTGAACCGTATAGAGAGAACAAAAGACTGAAAAAAGATAAGCCAAAAAAATCCTATTGCTCCGTATTGACCTCCAAAGTCAATCACTCCGTTTACAAATAAAATATCATCAATGACGAATAGAGTAAAAACTAAAATACCAATTAAAAAAGATTTTGCTCCGACTCTATTTCGATAACTACATAAGAACATTAAATAGATGGTATATAGGCAGCTAATTAATATAATAACATGCATGGCAACTAGGGTTGCTGTAAATATTTGCGATGGAAAAAAAAGAACAATCAAAGATAGAAGAAAGGATGGGTAAACGATAAATTTAATCACAAGATCATTTACGTCCTCTGAAAAAGCATGTTTTAAAAATATAATAAATACAGGTGTTCCGACATAAAAGGATAAGTAATTCAATTTGACCCCAGATTGAAAAGACAGACTTGGAAGCAACTGATATAAGAAACATTCTCCACTTAAAAGTGAGTGCAACGAAAGTAATAGGCAATAAAGTCCGAAATAGAAAGTAGAACGATCTTTTTTGCGTAACCAATAAAGACCTAAGTGATAACACCCCATAATCAGGAAACTACCTGCTAGAAAAAAATCCATACTTAAACTTTTTTCACGCATAGAATGGACTGAATTTTTTTCACCAATGGAAAGGGTATCCCATAACCCACCTCCACTGCTGTGATGAAAATTAGAAATATGAATTACTAAATCCAGAGAATTAAAGTCGATAGACGGTATATCTAATGCTTGTGGGTAAAATCTAGGGATTGATTCCTCTTCATTTTTGCCGATCCTTCCAACTTCAGATAAAAGTTCTCCATTCACATACAGTTTATAGGCAGTATATTCCCAAGGCATACGCAGAGAAAGATTTTGTTTTAATCTGGACTTGCTTTTTTCATCGCTTGGAGGTAGAAGGATACGCAGTCGATACGTTGCGAATCCAAATCCACCTACAGTCTTCCCATCAATCTTAAAATTATTCCAAGCAGCAGGCACTTTTATATAAAAAGGTTCCTTTGGTGGAGAACAATTTTGTCCATCTTTACATGGTTCAAAATTTCTAAACTCATTCCAGTAAAACTCCCATTCTCCGTTTAAATCGACAATGCCATCGTTCTCAAAATCCCAAAGATCGCGTGTCTCTCCGACATAACGTAAATCAAGAACACCCTTTATCGCTTCTGGAGCCTTTCGTTTATGCGGTAAGCAATTTGAGAAAAGAAAAGATAGGAAAAGTAAAATGATTGCTAATTTTTTCATAGTGAGCCTAGATTTGCTACATTTTTAGACAATAGTTTGATTGTTCAATAAAAAATAGTTTTACTCATACTAAGTTTAGAGTTAGCGATTTAGAATTGGGGGAATAAAATTAGGAATTATTTTACGTTAAATTACTAGTAACGGGTCTATAAATTCCATAGTAAATAAATTAATTTTGGAGGATTCAGCAAATTGAAATGCTAAGTTTTTTCTCTATATTTTTTCTTTAAAAAAGTTTATCCAATCTTCTCTACCAGCAAAAATAACTAGTTATGAATTAATTTATATTTAATTGCAACTATGTGGGTTTCTTAGTTAGATTTTATCAGTTTAAATTTGATAGAATGCGGATACTCGCCGTTTACCTCTATGCAATATGTATTTATTTTCTTCAATTTAAATTCGATTGCCGTGATTTAGATAAAGAAATTATAATTGCATCCGTTTATTCTTTACTTTAAGAGAAGATTTTAATATTTTTTTTCAGGTTTAATAATCTCAATATCTGGGTTTGCTAAGTGGGGATTCATCACAACTATCGCAAGCCGGGATTTTGAATAACAAAATGAATCATTCGATTTAATTATTTATCAACACTTTATTTCAAATTACTAATGTTACGCAAAATTGTTATTTTTGGTAGCAAATGATGATTTTGAAAATATTATAGAATGTTAAAAAACTAATAATATCATTCGCCTGCGATAGTTCGGCTGCTGGAGAGCGTGACGCTCAGTGGATAAGCCCTCCGCTAGAAACAAATCTCATTTTAAACATTTGGCTCATATTGTGTAAGTTGATTTAAATAATAAAAATAAGAAAAAGATTGAATATTTCTTATTCAATCATCGCTCGATTTCTACTAGCTAGAAAATTAGGAATTAGATTTGAATTAGATAGAAAGGATTTGATAAGAAATTCTCAAAGCCAAGATGGTTTTTGGCTTTGAGAAATGTAAAATCTATTTAGATTTGTTTTGGAGTGTGAGTTCTTCGATAGAACAAGAGTAGGGAAATAAGTATCACTATTCCTAAGAGCATTCCTTGGTATTGAAGCAATGTAACACCTCCAATAAATGCTAGGAGTTGGCTACTTGGAGTATCGAGTGCTGCACGATTTGTAGTCACAAAGGAATAATAAACATTTGGACTTGTAGCCGCTGAAGCATCATTGTACCAATCCATATCTGTTTGTCCAGCACTGCTTACCCATGTTGCAAATCTCGGATAACCAGAACTAGCCGCTACTCTTAGATCCTTAGATTCAGCCGGCCATTTCCATAATCCTGGAACGATCACTGCAAAAGGAAATCCATTTTTATCGATATATATATCCTCGCCAACATTTCTTGTTACACCATCAACAGTAGCAGTTGTTGTATATTTATATTTTCCAGGAAGATGGATTTCATATACATCAAAGTTACTAGCAGTAGTAACAGATCTTGGTCCTTCTGTTGGATAACCTGGGGTAGTCGCAATCGCTTTTGTTTCAACACGGACAAAAGTATCATAAGGAGCTGAACCGATAGTTGCTCGATCAACAGGAGTTAAAAATTTAATTTTGATCTTTGCCATATATCCAGGCGCATAGGTAGTGTCAGTGTTTTTAGTATACCATGTAGCTCCAACAGTAGTAGTGGTATTTCCTAAAATACGAAGTCCATCCTGTAAATCAGTTGCACTCGGAGTATACTGGCTAATACCTGTTGCTTCCGTTTTACTCTTAGTAGGAGCAGCAGTCGGTTGCAGAACGTTATTTCCATCACGAACTTCACTTTCATAAGTGATATTTACAGTTGAAGGCAAGCGTAAGTTGAGAGAATATTGGTTGCCTGCACCGTGTGCCATATTTTGAAAAGATCCACGAATTTCTACAATTTGTCCTGCCGCATTCTGGTCTTCCTCGATATAGTAAACTGTAACTAAGTCATTTAGATCGGCATCCCCAGCACTTGGAAAGGTTCCTTCAAACCCAATGGTATTCACTCCACTTGCAGGAAATCTTAGCTTTGTTGCTTTTGTAACATCATTTGGATAATCATCAAACTGATCTAAAACCCCATCTCCATCAGTATCTACGAGGCTAACACTAGTTGCCCCAGAAGAAGCTGTAGCAAGTTGTAATTCAGAAGTTTTTATTGGCACTTTAATTGTAGTAATTTTGATTAAAACTTTATTTTCTTGCTTAATTGCAACTGCTGTTGCAGCAGTTGTAAATCCATTGTAAGTCACATAAACATTTATTTTAGTCTCTGTAGTATTTAATGTGAGGGATCCAACCACTTTTCCATTTGAATTTGAAAGTTGTTGGTAAATTGAAACCGCATTCGCTCCATCTTTAATTTCGACCAAAGCTCCTACGATTGCCTTATCATCTCCATCGACAACAGTTGCATCGATTGTAACAGATCTAGTTGTTTGGTAACTAAAAGTTTCAACGCCATACTCTGTTCCTACAACAGCTTGTGTATTTCCAATATTAGTTGCTGGTGTTCCCGTAGAGGTAGATGGGTTTGCAGAACTTCCGATATTTGCAATGCTTTGAATCGGGATGTAATTTTTCTTCTTTTTATTCTCACACTGTGTAAATAGCATACTAAAGACTATCACAGCAATTATCGTTGTATTTCGTATCATTTTTCTCTTCTCCTATCTAATTAAACGAATAGGGTGTAAGAATAATTACTAATTTATAAAAAGCAAATATTTTCTTGGCAAAAAAAATTCGATTTTTTAAAAAAAATAACAAAATAGTAGGAAGGATGATACATCAGAGAACCCTCAGAAAAATACTTTTTTGCTTTGAAACCCAATTGAAGATTCAAGAAATCACCTTCTCGGACATGCTTTCCATCTTATTTTGATCAAAAGAAAGGGTTTGAAAATATTTATTTTTATCTTAAAAAATATTTTTTTAGTAAACTTTCACTAGTTTCGTTTAAAGCATTCTTCTTGAAAGGTAAGCGCTCTAGTTTTGATTTAAACCTTTCTTTTGTAGATAAAAAAATGAGGAAAGATTTTGAATACAGATGATCTGATTTTAATTAAGAAAAAAAGTTTAATCCATTGGATCTTCTCATTCAATTTCAAAATTTTTTCCTATTATTTTCTACCGAAGATTGTGATTGCTAAGGATTCTATTGAGTCGATAGCTTACATAGGTTTAATTTGGTTGAGTAAAAAGAGTAAAATTTTTAAAAATCGATTTTATTTAATTTTAAAACTAAGCAAAAAAGGAAAATCTTATAGCACGATTGAAAATAAATTCTGACTGCTTGAGAAAAAGTTTTCCTATTCATTTGTTGGAACTATAAAGAAAGAAGCAGTGTTAGTTAACAAAGCTTTCAATATTCCGGAGGATAGTTAGTTCAACTGAAATCAAATTAACGATAGCCGCTAGAAAGTTAAAATTTAGTTTTCTAATTAAAAAAAGATTGGAAATAGTTCCTAGTCATACTAAAAAAGTTAATAATTCATTTATTAATATGCGTAAATTGATTCGAAATCTTATATTTTTAAACTTTTCCGTTCTTATCATTTTATTTTCAAATTTTTCTTTGTATTCTGACTCAGTCTTCGCGGATGGAGCCTAGACCTAAAAGATAACTGGGATATAGAAAAAGGGGAAATTATTTCTTTAAAAGGGAATTGGGAATTTTTTCCTGAGGAATTTGTATTAGACTCTTCACGAAAATCTAACATTTTCATTCCTTTTCCCTCTGGTTGGGATGAAATTCCAAGTTCTAAAATGAAAAATCAATTTGGATATGCAACCTATCGCTTAAAGATAATTCTTCCTGAGAATTCCAAAAACCATCAACTTTCTTTGAGATTGGTTAATTTACTCACAGCGTCCAACGTATATGTGAATGATATACTTATTTATAAGAGTGGCAAAATTTCAAAAACACCTGAAAATTCAGAGGCACAAATACTTCCAGCATCGGTAAATTTACCTCAGCTAGAAAAAGAATTTTTATTAACAATTCAGATTTCCAATTTTCATCAAAACAAAGGCGGGATTTACTCTGCACCGGAACTAGGTTCTCAGTTAGCAATCTCAGGTCGAAGGGAAAAGCAAGTCGCAATTGATATGTTACTCTTTGGCTCCATTATTATTATGGGGATTTATCATATCGTATTATTAGTGATTAGGAGAAAGGATACATCAAATTTATTTTTTGGAATATTTTGTATTTTGCTAAGCACAAGAATTGCTATTATGGGGGAAAGGATTTTTATCCATTGGTTTCCGAAGCCGGGTTACGATTTTTATATGCGATTGGAATTAATTAGCTACTTTCTTGCCATTCCCTCATTTACTTTGTATGTAAAAAGCTTGTATCCAAATTTAATAGGTAAATGGATTGCAGTTGTGTCTATTTTCTTTGGTGTATTATATTCTTTAATAAGTATACTAACGCATGCATCTATATTTACGAATTTGATTTTTCAGTCTTCCTTAATTCTGATTTTTATTGGTATTTATATTATAATTGCAATCACTAGGGCATGGTTTAAAAAGTTACAGGGAGCCAAAAGTTTTTTATTTGGATTCTTTATTTTGTTTTTGAGTTCGCTTAACGATATAGTAAATTCGTTAACAAATGAATTTAATACAGGGATTTACATCGTTCCTGTTGGTCTTTTGATTTTTATTTTCTCACAGTCCTATCTTTTATCGGTTCGTTATTCAAATGCATTTCAGAAAATTGAAGAATTATCTTCTAACCTTTTCGAATTAAATACTACTTTGGAGCAAAAGGTAATCAATCGAACAAAAGAATTACATTCAACATTAACAGAAGTGCAAAACCTAAAAGAAAAGCAAGACGCAGACTATTTCTTAACGTCTCTTCTCATCGACCCATTAAAAACCCATGATATAACAGGTGATAAAGTCAAAATTGAATTTAAAATACAAGAAAAGAAACAATTTACATATCAGAATAATACGAAAGGAATTGGAGGAGACTTATGCCTAGCTAAAACAATTATTTTAAAAAACAGATCTTATAGTCTATTTGTAAATGCGGATGCAATGGGCAAATCTCTTATGGGTGCTGGTGGAGTTATTGTATTAGGGTCGGTAATGAAAGCATGTATCGAAAGAACAATTCAAACTCCCACTGAAAAATTATTATATCCGGAACGTTGGTTAAAAAATATTTTCTTAGAGCTTCATAAAATCTTTGAATCTTTTAATGGCTATATGTTAACTTCGATTGTGATTGGTCTTGTTGATGAGAAAACAGGTTTAGTGTATTTTATAAATGCAGAACATCCTTATGTAATTTTATATAGATCCCAAAAAGCAAAATTTATAGAAAGCCAAATCCATTTTTCGAAACTTGGGATCGGGAATGAAGATTCTACAATTTGGATTCAGACCTTTCAAATGAAGCCAAATGATGTAATACTAGTTGGCTCAGATGGAAAAGATGAATTATTGAAATATGATAAACATGGTAATACTTCTATTGTTTCTGATTATAAGTATTTTTTAAAAATAGTAGAAGAGGCGAATGGAAATATTGATAGTATTTTCGAAATTTTGAATTCGAAGCTAGAACAATTAATAGATGACCTTTCTTTGCTTCGTTTATCTTATTTAGAAAATAATAAACCTCAAGTGCAAACTACAATTATAGATAAAATAAAAGATGATATTTCTAAAGGCATAATTCTTTTTAAAAATAAAGACTATATAAATGCATTGAACGTTTTTCAAGATATTTTGAAGCATCAGCCAGAAAATGAGATTGTGATCCGTTATGCGAATGCCTGTGCAATAAAAATGGAAGATTTTAAATTAGCATTGGAGTATGGATTACAGTTAATCGAAATTCGACCTGATAAAAGCTTTCCTATATTTCAAACATCGATCCTAGCACGTAGGAATAATCAGCTATTACTTGCAGCTGATTTAGGAGAAAGATATAGACTTAGAAATCCAAAGAATATAAAAAATCTGTTTTCATTGATCGAAACTCATTCCAAGATGGGGAATCATTCTAGAATCGAAAAACTCTTAAAAGAAATAAGAACTATAAATCCAAATCATCCACTATTACATAAATTTTAAAGATTTATACTCTCCTTCATTGAATGAATCTCACCTCAAATCATCTGGAGTTGGAAAATATCCCTTATTTCTTTTCAGACATTTTATTCTGAAATCACTTTGAAAATTTCACACAAGATTTTTAATTCTCTCTAACACCGATAAAGAGGCTGGGGAAACGTGAGTGCTTATTCAAATACATAAAGAAAAGTCCCATTTGAAAAAAATGCGATAGGTCTAACACTACTCAACATTTCCCCAATTGGATCTGTGCGGTTTAGTAAGTGCAATCGAGTAAATTAATTTATAAAATTACCTTCCTTTCGCTGTCATCGGTCTTAATCGTTGATAGATTTGGAGAAAGCTATCAAGATAAAAAGGGGCTTAGCCCCTTATTAGTTTCTAATGCATCTAAGATTTTTTAAGGTTGTTTTTTGCGCTTGGTAAATATTTGTTTGGAATGGACCTGTATTTGAAACCTCATTCGCAAATCCTGATAACACAGATTGATTTGACCAATAATTTAACCCTAAAGAGCTAGGCCAACCATTTGGATTTTTTGCATAGATAGGAAAGAATCCAGTTAATTCATTGAGTGTGGGAGCTCTCCAAGTTCCAGCGGCAAATCCACCGTATGTTCTAATATTGCAATAGTTAAAGATAGGACTTCCATTCGCTGCTTGTCCTGTGTCAGTTCCACCGTTACAACTATTGTCATTCGTTGCACAAAATTGAAAATCTGTTGGTGTTCCAGAACAATTTCCTGTAGAAGTATTATAAGTTTCTCCTTCACTGCAAATATAAACCTTTTTATTCATTATATTTGTATTTGCAGAGGCATCTACTATGGTTAAATAAGAGTTATCCGCTGACCGAATCGCAGAAACTTTAAAGGTTTTTGAATCGATATCAGAAGGCGTATAATTTGCTCTACATCCTATCGCACTTACAGTGACATCTGCATTTGTATTATAAGAAAGTGTGGTAGAAGAACCAGTTGCACAGCTTCCATCCGAGTTACAAGCAGGAGTTCCATTGGCTCTGAGGCATTTAGTAATGCTTGGTACAGAAGAAGTGGTGGCTGAAAAAGAAAACGGTATTACGAGCAAGTTAAATGTATTGTTGGAATAAACAAGTGTTTGTGCTACTTTTAAAGTATAGGTAGCGGTTGACACATTTGAATCTGCTAGTCCAACTTTACAAGCAATTGCTTTAACGATAGTTCCTGTAATATCAATCAGAATGGGTGAAGTATAAAGAGTTCCATTTCCAGAACAATTTGGATCCGTTGGATTTAACCCACGATTAAAATAGATATTTGCGTCTAACGTTGCACTCGATAGACTGATACTTTGGTCTTTTGAATAAATTCCAGTTGCTACGTTAAAGGAGGGTGCGCTCACTTGACCTTGAATGGTAACAAGAACTTGGTATTCTTTTGTTGAACTGTCTTCAGCAATCACGGTATATACGATTCCTCCGCTAAAATCATTTGCAGTCACTCCTGAAATTTGATCTATATTACCGATCTTAACCGATTTTCCATTGGATGTAAAAGTAGCAACTAGACTAGATAGATTGGTTCCGAGGGGAACTTCTAGATTAATCACATTGCTAGAAATGGAAGAGGTTGCTGCAATTCCCAAAAAAGAATAGGAAGTAATGTCTTTTGTGTTTGATTGAGGAGTGGAAGAATTTACAGTTCCATTCGAAATGAATTGGGAATAGGAATTTCCATTTACAAGTCCGAATAGGAGTCCGGAAGGACTATTGATATCAAAACGAGATTTTTTTGCTTGTAGGCATCCAAATAGGAAAAGGACTAAAATGATAAAGTAAGTTTTCGTAATTAGAAATGTATTTTGTTTTGTGCTAAGTTGTTTCATTGTTTTTATTTTTGATTCTAGTTTGTTAAATATTATTAATCTATTCTAATGATAATAACAGGGCAGACAAATTAGATTTGCAAAATTTAAAAAACTTTTAGTAAAAAATATATTGACTAGGAAACCTTCTTTTTGCTGCAAGTGTAATCACTTGGAAAAAGGATTCCCGTTTGTTTTAAAAATCTCTCTATTGGAAAGAATCGAGATTTATTTCTTCTCTTTTAAACTTTCAAATTCTTGTTTCAGGTGAACACTGTGGAAGATGTTCAATGAAAGCGAGCCGATAGGTGTTAGGTAGACAAAACTAAATCAATAGAACGTTTTTCTGAGATTTGTAATTTTCTAAAATCATTTTAAGAGGATAGATATAAAAAAATAATCACACTAATAATATTAACAATGATTCGAATCAGATGCACAGGGGTAGACACGGAACACGATCCGAAATGCTCGTGAAGGATGGGCATTGGATAAGGAAACATGTAATGCACTACTACCCACGTTTTATGGCAAAACGGATCCTGATCTTCAAAGGATATACAATGGCATGCTAGCGAGTTGTCTGTTGTATAACGTAGAAAAGTATCAATGTGAAAAAAAACTAATGTTTTTCCCTTCATCGGAAAAAGTTTATAAAATGGAGGGATTCGCTGGATACAGGATAAGGTCAAAAAAAGCCAACATCAGAACTCATCCTGAATCTATAGTGGTTGCGACTCTCGATCAAAGAGATCGAAAATGACACTGTCGCGGTTCCAAGCTAGTAAATTGGGAAAAAGTGTCTCATTGTTTTTATAAAACCACCATTGAATCAAATGGAACTCACGTTGACTTAATTGAAACTCTATAAACTCTGTCCTTAGAAGTATATAGATATGAAACAAATTAACATTGGACTCATTGGAGCTGGAACAGTAGGCTCTGGATTAATAGAAATATTACACTCTCATAGAAAGCAAATCTTAGATAGAACGGGTATTGATCTAAATCTAGTAAAAATATGTGATACGGACACATCTCGAATTCCTTCCTATTTCAAAGGGGAAGCTGTTACCGATTTTAAAAAAATAACAGAGGACCCTAAAATCCAAGTTGTAGTTGAATTAGTCGGTGGAACAGGGATTGCCTACGAAATTGTGAAATCAGCTCTTTCGAATGGGAAAGCAGTTGTGACTGCAAACAAAGCATTGCTCTCCGAAAAAGGACCTGAGTTATTCCAATTAGCGGAAGAAAAAAAAGTAGAAATAGGATATGAGGCAAGTGTCGGGGGGGCAATCCCTGTTATTCGCTCTATCAAGACAGGTCTTGTAGCCAATGATTTTCAATCTATCTTTGGGATTTTAAATGGAACTACAAATTATATTCTCACTAAAATGGAAGAGGATAATATCGGTTATGCGGATGCTCTTAAACAAGCACAAGACTTGGGATTTGCGGAAAAAGATCCTACTTTCGATGTGGAAGGAATTGATGCAGCGCATAAACTTTCTATTTTAATCGGCATAGCATTTAATAAAAAAATAAAAATCAGTGATATTCATATAGAAGGAATTTCAAAATTATCTGAGGCAGAAATCCATGCTGCAAAACTACTTGGTCTTAGAATTAAATTATTAGCTGTATGTAAACAAGTAGGGGATCATTTAGAAGCGAGAGTTGAACCTACAATGATTCCACTAACGCATCCAATTGCGAGTGTTCGAAATGAAATGAATGCAATTTTTTTCGAAACTAGTTTTTCTGGTCCAAGTATGCTACTTGGTAAGGGAGCAGGTTCTCTTCCTACTGCTTCTGCCATCATATCCGATCTTGTATTTTATGGATCTAGGTTAAATGAGTTGGGAGAAATAAAAGAAAAAAATCTATTTGAAGAAGGAAAACTGACACCTCCAGGAGAGATAAAAGCTAGATACTATTTAAGATTTAAAACAGTTGATAGACCTGGCGTTTTGGGAGAGTTAACGAGTATAATTGGAAGAAATTTAGTTTCCATTTCCTCTATGCGACAAAACGAATCAAATTCAGAACCTGTTGAACTGATTATCATTACACATGAAGCGTTAGAAAAAGATGTTAGAAATTCACTTATGGAGATTGATAAGCGTTCGGATATCATTAAAGGCAAATCGATTATGATTCGCCTAGAGGATCTAATTTGAATCGATGCACGATATCAGAGCATAGATTAGAAAAAGAGAAACATCTAGATATTTTTTTCGAAACTGAGCCACATTTAGAGACGTATGAAGCAGAAGTGGATCAGTTTTCTTTACTTTTGTCACAAAAAAAAATTTTTTGTAGAAAGAAACAAGCGCACAGAAAAATCTATTTAGAGTATGAAGGTGAAGTATCAGCAAATAGAGGAAATATAAAGATTTTGTGGAAAGGTTTTTATGAAAATAGTCTATCCTTCTTCTTAGAAGAGATTGACTTATTTTTATTAAAGGAAAATCTTTTACGGATAGATGCAAGATCTTGATTGATGGAAATGGAAATGAGAGAAATTAATTTCGATGCATTAGTTGTAAAAGAAAGAATTGAAGTAATCAATGATACTAAGGTTCAGATTTTATATTTTGTTGGTCAAATCGACCAAAATAATTCCTACACAATTTCTGATAATATAAATGCTTTTTTTGAATCAGGAACTTTCAATACAATACTAGATCTTTCCAATTTAGTTTATGTTAATAGCATTGGTCTTGCTGCAATACTTGCTATTATAAAAAAGACCCAAGAACACTCCGCTAAATTATCTATTGGCGGAATTAATCCAAAAATTCATATTATCATCCAATTACTAGATTTAACAAACCAAGTAGAAGTTTTTTCTTCTGTTGAAAAAGCATTGGAAGCTTGGTAAAAAATAAAAAAAACTTCTAGTAAATTATTCTAAATTCATAAACCTGTTGTTTTAAAGAATGAACATAGGTTACCTTTTAGATGAAGATAGAACAATATATTTTTGAAAACCAACAAATCGACTACTCCCAATTAAAAGAAAATAGAGAAACACAAGTCTTATTTTTATTCGGAGCAAGGGAAATCTTTGAGAAAAAGGAAATTTTTCAGAAACTAAAAGGTTTTTTTCCAAATGCTATTTTCTTTGGGTGCACAACTTCTGGTGAGATATTCAAAAATGGAGTCTATGATTTAACGTTAACTGTTACTGCTCTTCAGTTTGAAAAAACTAAAGTAAAATTTGCAAATACTAAACTAGTTGAGTGGAAAGATAGTTATACAGCGGGTAAGTTTTTAGCAAATTCATTGGATCATGATAATTTGACACATGTTCTTGTCTTGTCTGATGGAATTCATGTAAATGGTAGTGATCTTACAAAAGGAATCAGTGATCATTTACCGACGGGTGTAGGTTTAACAGGAGGTTTGTCTGGAGACGCCGCCCGTTTTGAAAAAACATTTGTTCTTGTGGATGATACACCAGAAGAAGGAGCAATCAGTGTTTTGGGTCTTTATGGAAAAGAGATTCAAATCGGGTCTGCTTCTATGGGAGGATGGGATATTTTTGGACCAGAAAGAAGAATTACGAAATCAAAAGGTAATGTTCTTTTCGAATTAGATGGAGAGCCAGTATTAACCCTTTATAAAAAATATCTAGGTGATGCAGCAAAAGATTTACCAGCCTCAGCCCTTCGATTCCCGCTCAATTTAAAAATTGATAATTTAGAAACAGGTGTAGTTAGAACGATTTTAGGTATGAATGAAGAGGAAGGTAGTCTAACGTTTGCAGGCGATATGCCTGAGGGAGCGTATACGAATTTAATGAAGGCGAATTATGATCGGTTAATTGATGGAGCTTCTGGTGCGGCAGAATTTACCAGCAAGAAAAATAAAGATAAGAATCCAGAACTTGCATTACTCATTAGCTGTGTTGGTCGAAAGCTTGTTTTAGACCAGAGAGTCGAAGAAGAAATTGAGGCAGTTAGAGATGTATATGGAGAGAATACTATTATAACAGGCTTTTACTCTTACGGAGAAATTTCTCCTTTTACTCCTGATGCTAAATGTTCTTTGCATAACCAAACTATGACGATTACTACATTCTCAGAAAAATAAAAATGGATTGGCATAGTTTACTTAAGAGGCAGATCAAAAAGCACTGCACTGATAATTATAATCAATTTATAGAGCAGAATGAAAAATTTCTGTTAGCTATAGATGAGGCTTATAATCGATTTGATGCAGATCGTTTAATGATTGAAAGATCTCTAGAGTTAACGTCACAGGAGTTGATGGAGAAAAATAAATCTCTTCTAAACTACATTGAAAAATTAAATTTTATTGCCTATCATGATACATTGACTCATCTCTATAACCGTGCTTATTTAATAGACAAGCTAGAAGAGAAGATTAAGGCCTTTCATAAAAATCCAGATAAGACATTTGCTTTATTGTTTTTAGAAGTAGATCGTTTTAAAATTATCAATGATGCTTTTGGGCATAGTATGGGCGATAAGCTCTTAATTAAAATTGCCTCTAGAATCAATCAGTTTTCATCTGAGAATATAACAATCGCTCGACTTGGTGGAGATGAGTTTGTTTTATTAATCGAAAATTATAAATCTGAGGAAGAAACCTTAATATTTGCAAATCAAATCATTTCTATATTAAGTCCCGCTTTTAAAATAGACTATCATGAAGTATTTGTAACTGTAAGTATTGGAATTGCTTTTTCAAATTTATCTTATGAATCTCCCGCTGATATTTTGCGAGATGCAGATACAGCTATGTTTTATGCTAAGAAAATGGGAAGGGGTAGGGTTCAAATTTTTCAAGGTTCGATGCATAATTCGGCTGCTTTTTTGATTGAATTAGAATCCAATTTAAGGCAGGCAATTGATAAAAATGAGTTTATACTTTACTATCAACCTATTTTAAATGCGTCAGGCACTCAAGTTAATGGTCTTGAAGCTTTAATTCGATGGAATCATCCAAGTAAAGGATTTATTTCTCCTGTTGAATTTATCCCAATTGCAGAAGAAACAGGGATGATTAATGCGATAGGAGAATGGGTTATACGAAATGCAGTATCTAAATGCAAATCACTCCAATCCCTGCATTATGGGATTTATATCTCTGTAAATTTATCTTTTGTTCAATTTAAGGAAAAAAATATTACAGAAATTATTTCTAAGATATTAAAAGAAGAAGATTTAGATCCCAAGTTATTTTATATTGAATTAACAGAAAGTAGTATCATGGAGAATGTTTTTGAGGGAATTGAAATTTTAAACGATCTAAGGAACATAGGTGTTAAACTTTCACTAGATGATTTCGGCACAGGATATTCTTCGTTAAGCTATTTAAAAAAATTCCCTATTCACAATTTGAAAATTGATCAAAGCTTTGTGAGAGATATTGAAAAGGGAATGCAAGACCAAGAAATAGTAAAAGCAATTATCTCTGTAGCGCATAGTCTTGGACTCAGTGTAACGGCAGAAGGAATCGAAAATCGAAATCAACTTACATTTTTACAATCCTGTGGTTGTGATCGGCTGCAAGGGTATTTTTTTAGTAAACCATTTCCACCTGAAGAGATTGAAGAATTTTTTAATAAGATAAAAAACTATTACTGAACTTTACCGACAATACGATAGATCCTAGTAATTGATTGCGTTTTCTAGTCTTTCTAAAAGAAAATAAAACTCTTAATTTAAGTTAATGAACTATGGCAAAAATTTTATCCCTATTTCTATTCATTCTTTTTATTCATTGTTTTACTGATAAAATTCAATTAAAAGGTTCAGTAGAAGAGGATCGCAAGACTCTATTAAAACACATTCCGATTGGAAGTTCTATTCCTGAGGCAATTCGCATATTAAAGCAAAATGATTTTGAGTGTTCTATTATAGAAAAAGGAGAATTTTTAGAAGAGAGAAATATAAATTTTATCTATTGTAATCATTATGAAATGGTTGGCTTATTTATATCAAGACGTTGGCAGATTGCTATTCTTTTAAAGAAGGAAAAGGTGGACGATATTCACCTAACAACTGGTTTACTTGGACCCTAAATTGTATTTCTATAGATTAAACTAATTTCGTTTTAATGGATCAGGATTCCTTCTTGACTTTATTTTCCTATGAGTCTAATTTTTAGGATTTATTTATAAAGACTGATTGATAAGAATTTTGATTTGAAAGTTGTAAGTTCATTCAAAGACTTTTTTTGAGTGAACTATAGAAAGGATTTAGCATGATCGATTTACCAAAGCCATTCCTACTATTATTTATTTTGCCATTTTTGTTTATATTCCCAGAAGAACAAAAAATAGATTCTTCAAATAAAAAAGATCAGATACAAAAAGAAATAGATGAGTTAACAGAGAAAAAGGACAAATTAAAAAAAGAGCTAATAGAGATTGAGGAAGAGGAAAAAAATACAAAAAGCAATGCTTCAGAGAAAAAAGATTCTAAGTTTAAAGAGGAAGACTTTTTCAAATTAGAAGATAATATTGTAGTAACTGCTAGTAGAAAGTCCCAGAAAGTCTCAGATGCTCCAGCAGCTGTGTATGTGATTACTCAAAAAACAATTCGAGAAAGAGGGTATAGAACGTTAGTAGATGCATTACATGATGTCCCTGGTTTTGATTTTCAACACACATATGGAGTTTATCCAGAATTGATTCATCAAAGAGGGCTTGTTGGTGAAAACAATAGAACCCTTGTTTATGTAGATGGAGTTCCTGATAATAATATAAATGAAAACGCAATATTAGCTGGCACGATTCGATTTCCTCTTTCGAATGTAGATCGAATCGAAATTGTCTCCGGTCCAGCTTCGGCTTTGTATGGAGCCAATGCTTTTAATGGAATTGTGAATATTATTACAAAAGATGGAAAAGGGAATCCTGGAAATCATGTAGATTTTACATATGGAGCCTGGGAAAAGAATTTTACAAATCCTGGTTATTCAGCTAGTTTTTCGGCGCGTGGTAGCACAGGATCTGAATCTAGCGATATGCGATATAGTATAGGCGGATATTATTATAAAACAGATGGACCAGATTTAAGTAAGGCAAATCGCCTAGATCGGAATGGAATACAAAATCGATTGGGGCAAAACGATATTAACTACTATGCAGAAACAAAAGCCTGCGGTGGTGTTTGCAATCCAAATTCTAGTTCTGTTGGAAATTGGTGGTCAGATGGATATAGCAATTCGAAAGAAGACACATACAATTTAACTGCTAAATTTATGAAAAATGGTCTTAGATTTCAAACAGTAAATTGGCAATACCAACAAGGACAGGGAGCATTTGCAAATGGGACCCAACAAATTGATACAAATCAAAGAGGACTTGATACGGGAAAATTAGACGGTAGAAATATTGCAAGACTACTTGGAATCTTACGCGATCCACAAAATATTGGAACGAGTGGTTTTTTAGGATCCCACAGGGATTTTAAAAATAATAGTGCAACCATTGGATACTTGCATAAATTTTCCGATAAATTAAATCTAGATAGTGAACTTGTGACAAGGTCAACACAGGTGCTAAGTTCGAGTAACGAGTTTTATCCAAATAAGACAGATATCTATGCCTACTATCGTCCTAATGATGTTGTGCAGGCATCTGGAAATGCAATTCGTGGAGCGTCTGCTTATTCCAGACCGGACAATAATTATCAATTAGAAGAGAAACTTCAATACAATCAGAGTGAAAAAATGACAACTACAGTCGGTGTTGTAATCAGGCAATTTATAACTCCAAAGGATTACAATAGTTACGAAAGATTTGTTTATAATACTTATTCAGGGTATATACAACAGACTTATAAACCACAAGACAAGGTTGCGATCACAGCTGGAGTAAGACATGATTTTTCAACTACTTATGGAAATACAACCAATCCTAGATTGAGTTTAATTTATAAGCCGACGAATGATTTAACTTTGAAATTTTTATTTGGTAGTGGTTTTAGAGAACCATCTGCAAAAGAATTATTTACACAAACTGCTCAAAGAAAGCCTAACCCAGCACTTCGTCCTGAACTCATGCAAGCTCATGAAATCGGAGTCGGATACCGTTTTCTTAAAAAGTATTATATTTCAACGCAGGGTTACTATAACCAAGTGACCAACTTGATTTTAGAGTTTTCAACGAATGATACCACTCCTATCAATGGAGTTAATCCCAAAAATCCATGGCAACAATATCAAAATTTAGGTATTGCTCGAATTTATGGATTTGAATTAGAAAGTAATCTTCAAATTTCAGATCAATTTCAAGCATCCTTTAATTATACATTTACAAAAGGAGAATATGATAGATTGCCTCCAACACTACAAACTTCACCAGCTACAACAGGAAGAGTGGGGGACGATCCTAGAAATGATTTGGAAATGGCAATATACAGGCAAATCACCGTTAGCCCACAGTCTCCCAATGGATTCAATACAATTCCTATTTCGGGAGGAATTCCAAACATAGCTCCTCATAAAGTGAATGCGGGGCTTACTTATTCTCCAGTCGAAGACTTTTCAATTTATCTGGGAATTAATTATGTAGACATCCGAAGAACTGTTTCGACTGATCCAGTTCGAACTGCGAGTGGATATAAAATGGTAAAATTAAACTTACGAAAAGAAAATTTATTTTACAGAGGGCTATTTGTTCAATTGCATATTAATAATTTATTGAATCAGCAATTTTTTGATCCAGGTATCCGATCTGCAACAGGAGCGTATTATCCTACTTTGCAACCTCTCGAAACAAGAAATATTTGGTTTACCGTCGGCTACCAGTTTTAGCTGAAAAAGAATATTTTATAGTTTACATACAAAACACTGGTAATATTATCTGAAAATCAAGAAGAGGCGACTTTGAAAATTAGAGACAAAAAAAAAGAACTTTCCATCTATATAACAAGTAAAGAAACAAAAGGGAATGTTCCCCTATATAAAGCGCTGATTGATCAATTTATTTCCATGGGAATTACTGGCTGCACAGTTTTAAAATCTACATCCGGATATGGAACCGATTTAAAAGTCAAATATCCTGATGAATCCATTGCAGACTTATGGAGCAAGGATTCTACGATTGTTTTACAGGTCATAGAATCAGCTTCTAGAATCGAAGAAATTGTAAAAATGTTAGATACAATGATGCCGCAAGGAGTCGTTACAATCAAGGACGTAGATTTTATTCGATACACAAGAAGCGTTGTCACAGAAGAGGATATTCGCCTTGCCGACAAAGCCTAATACAAAATGACTTGCTAAATAGCGCACCTCTGTAAATTTAATTTACAGAATGTCTGACAAACAAAAATTTACACGAAATTTCTCAATCATAGCACATATTGATCATGGCAAGTCTACTCTTGCAGATCGTTTACTCGAATTAACTCTGGTAACAGATGAGCGCACTAAAAAAAATCAAATCCTAGATACAATGGATATTGAAAGAGAAAGAGGAATTACAATCAAGGCAAACAATGCTTCTTTTGAATTCCTTTCTCAAGATGGAAATAAATACTATTTAAATTTAATTGATACACCCGGGCATGTGGATTTTAACTATGAAGTTTCTAGATCCTTAAAAGCATGTGAGGGAGTTTTGCTGATTGTAGACGCAAGCCAAGGGGTAGAGGCACAGACTCTAGCCAATTTGTATTTAGCAATGGAAGCAGATTTAAAAATCATTCCAGTGATTAATAAAATCGACTTACCAAGTGCAGATATTCCTAAATGTATGCGGCTAATCGAAGATAGCCTCGGTTTGGAATCATCAGAGGCAATTGCAATTTCTGCAAAGACAGGACAGAATGTAAAAGAAGTATTAGAATCTATTTGTAGACTCATTCCTCCACCACAAGGAGACGATAACAAACCACTCAAAGCATTGATTTATGATTCTTATTTTGATACCTATATGGGTGTAGTCATCAAGGTTCGAATTATGGATGGAACCGTTAGGCGAGGGGATCGCATTTATTTAATGAGTGGTGGTGGCGATTTTATCGTGACAGAGGTGGGGATAAATCGTATTAACCTCATTCCACAGGATTATATATCTGCGGGAGATGTAGGTTATATTGTAGCTGGAATTAAAAAAGTAGCAGATGCAAGAACAGGTGATACAGTCACTCATTTCGATAGAAGAGCAGAGGAGGCTGTCCAAGGCTATAAAGAAGCAAAGCCAATGGTATTCTCCGGACTCTTTCCAATTTATGGGGAACAGTTTGATGAATTAGTCGAAGCGATTGAAAAATTAAAGTTAAACGATGCAGCTCTTGTATATGAAAGAGAAAATTCGCTCGCACTCGGTTTTGGATTTAGAGTTGGGTATTTAGGTCTTCTCCATATGGAAATTGTGCAAGAAAGACTAGAGAGAGAATTCAACTTAGAGCTCATCACAACAGCTCCTTCTGTAAAATATAGAATTACTACAACGAAAGGAGAAGTTTTAGAAATAGACAATCCTTCTAAATTTCCGGAACCACAATCAATTGAAAGTATGGAAGAACCATTTGTTAAGGCAACGATCTTTACTCCAAATGAATATGTTGGAAATATAATGACTCTAGTGATTGAAAAGAGAGGAGTTCATCTAGATACAATTTATTTGGATCAAGATAAGGTGCAGATGATTTATGAAATTCCTCTTGCTGAGCTTATTTTTGAATTCTATGATAAATTAAAATCATACACAAAAGGATATGCATCTTTAGATTATGAGCCGGCTGCCTATAGAGAATCGAACTTAGTAAAACTTGATATCTTAGTAAATGCTGAACCAGTAGATGCTCTATCTACTATCGTTCATAGAACTCGCGCAGAATCAAGAGGTCGGGCTGTAATTAGTAAGTTGAAAGAACTAATTCCTAGACAACAATTTTTAATTCCACTCCAAGCCAGTATCGGAGCAAGGATTGTGGCGAGAGAAAATATCTCTGCGGTTCGTAAGAACGTAACTGCTAAGTGTTACGGGGGAGATATTTCTAGAAAGAGAAAACTCCTAGAGAAACAAAAGGAAGGAAAGAAGAGAATGAAACAGTTTGGTTCTGTGGAGATTCCACAAGAAGCATTTCTAGCAGTTCTCAAAACAGGAGATTAATTCTGAATAAATCCATACGAATCAATATCGAAAGATTTGATTCGTCGCTCTAGTTCTTGCTGAAATTCAGGAGGAACTAGACTCTTTCGTTCAAATGGAACGATAGATTCATCTCGTAAAATTTTATCTCGAATACTTTCATATTCATTTACAAACGGGATTTCAATACGAGAATAGGAGCCTTTTCCCGCTTTGCTGATACGCATTAAATCAGGTCTAAGACCAGATTCTTTTAGAATGATAATAGAGAAAGCAAGCCCCATGTTTTTGCCTTGAGGGTCTTCCGGATGATCATTGAAATACTCTAAAACATCTGAATAATGCATTGCTTGCTTTAAATAAGAGCGAAGATATTTTTCTTGATTTAGAGTGTTTTCTGAAACGTTATGCACTTTGATATTGAGTCCTGTAACTTCGTGTTCGAAGGCAATGTGAACATACATATTATTCGATTTAAGATATTCTCTATAATTGGCAGAATTGATTTTATTTACACTGGATAGAAAACGCTTTTCGGTTTCTAAAAAAACTTTCTCATCGTTTAGGTCTAGATCATTCTGCTTATAGTAAATGTATCGCATATTCGAAAGACAAGTCCAGTTTACAAGTTCTTGCGCGGTTCCGAAGATTGCAGGCAAAAGTTCTATTCTATCATAATTTTCTAATATGGTTCTTAGGACTAGTTCTAGGTTTTTAACAAAATTATCTGTTAGAGTAAAGCAATTCATTCCAATCGCTTTACCTTCCTTGATTCCATCTAAAATCGTATCAGTTGTTAATTTGTTTTTCATACATACCTAGCCCAATAGTGTAAGTATCCATTTAAAGCCAAAATCATTCAATAAATTTTTTTTGTTCCGATAGATATTGAAGGTTGTAGTGCAAAGATCTCTTTTTTAAACATGATGCACAGCTATGGATTTAATATTTATGAATATTCCTTACTATTTGAATGAGTTGTGTTTATTTAAACCAATTTGGCTTCTCAATGATTGTAACAGAATATGGTAATCTTTCATTCATATATGAATTATAGCATTTGGTAGACCGAACACACTTAAGTTCGGGAACACTAAGAAGTGTTTAGACTAAACCCAACCATTTATTTTTGAAACGGGACTTTTTCTTGACGTTTAGTATAAGTATGGAAGGTAGAATAAATAAAGGCTTTAAAATCTAATAGGCTTTTAAATTCTAACTTACAAGCATGATAACTACAATACTTTCTATTTTACTTCTTCCTTTTAGGCTTTTGAAATCTGTTTATTTTGTTTTATTTACACCCTTTCAAAAAGGAGATCATATACTAATTCGGATTCCAGAATCCTTTGCCTCCTATCAAAAGACCTCTCTTGTGGAGTGGGTAACAGGTAAAGATTCCGAGATTCTTCTCATCGATTTTTTAAATGATCTAGAATTAATCTCGAAGAGCAATCGAATTAAAAAAGTTTCTTTTTACATTCCCTCTGAACCAGAGTTTGGAATGGCTGAATTATCAAATGTTACCTCTCAGATAGAGAAAATCAAAGCAAAGGGAATTGAAACCTTTGGTTATGCGGCAAGTGGAGATATAAAAACTCTTTATCTTCTTTCTTTTCTAAATAAAAGATATACTTCAAAATCAAGTGAATTCATGGTTTTACTTCCAGCAGTAGAGAGTTTCTTTTTTGGAAACTTGCTAAAAAAGTTAGGCGTGAAAGTTGATAGTTTTGCTTCCGGTCCTTACAAATCCTTTGCAGAAATGTTCAATCGAAATTCTTTTTCAATACCTGCAAAAGAAAATATAACAATGCTTATCCGCTCAATAAAAACACAAATCCTAGATACATTTTTTGATAATGCAAAACTAGAAAGTAAAATCTTGAAGCGTCCGATCTTAACAGCTCAGTATCTAAATGAAATTGGTTTTATTCATGGATTTTTAGAAGAGGAAAATTTCTTAGAGAATTATTGCAACAAAGACTATGAAGAAATAAATGAAGATGGAAGTAACGTTCTAGACAAAGAAGCAAGTCTTAGAAACGTGCATTTCTTTCATAAAAAGAAAAAATTTGAAATCTTTCCAAAGAAAAAGAAAAAACTAGTGATACTTCCTCTGAAGGGTAATATTGGAATGGGTAAAAAAGAAGAGGAAGAAATAAAATCGGATGCAATCCAAGCCTATTCTGTGATTCCAGTTCTTCGTTCCATTCGAAAGGATAAATCGATAATAGGTGTGATTTTAGAAATTGATTCTTCTGGTGGTTCTGCCTTTGCTTCTGAATTGATCTACCAAGAAATTTTAAAACTCAAGAAAGAAAAAAAAGTATATGCCTATTTTCAAAATGTAGCTGCGTCAGGCGGTTATTATATTGCAGCTGCTTGTGATAAAATTATATCGAATCCGCTTTCGATTACTGGCTCGATTGGAACAATCATGATTCGTCCCAATCTAAAAAAATTATACAATGAATATGGAGTTTCTAAACAAAGAATTGAATTCTATCCACTCAGAGAAATTTTTTCTGAATACGGACAAATTTCCAATGAAGGAAAAGAATTTTTAACAGAAGAAGTAAAAAGAGTCAATGGTCAATTCTATGAAAGAGTCATGCTTTCTAGAAATAAGACTTTAAAAGATTTAGAGACCTTAGCAGAAGGAAGAGTTTTTACTGGAAAAAGTTTTCTGGCAAGTAGCATGGTCGATTCCAATCAGTCTCTTATGGATACTGTCGAAGAACTAAAAAATGAGTTAAAGGAAAAAAGAATTTTAGTTCAGTATCTTCCTTCTACTTACAGTTTAAAATCAATGGTGAGAGAATTTAGACTGGGAGTTCGACTTTTATTAAACCCAAAACTCATTCTAAAAAGAATCACTCGTTCGACTGACGTTCAATTAAAAAGCGATCTCGCGGATGTAGTTGCAGAAAATTTATTTCGAAGAAATTGAAATCAATCGGTAGGCGTGGCCTTGCGCCTTTATTTCCACCACGAAGAGCACGAAGAAACACGAAGGGCTTTAGTTTAGAAGGTTGGATTTAAAGAGGTTTTGGAATTCGTTTAAAGTGTCATTCTCGAAATCCTCTATCGGGAATATTTATTTGAATAAAATATTCTTGAACTAATCTATAGTGGAATAGTAAATCAATGTTTTATTCCTAAAAATGTCGAGCAGTTCACGCTACTTGCGGCTATTTCGTTTAAATATTTCTACCACGAAGAGCACGAAGAAACACGAAGGGCTTTAGTTTAGAAGGTTGGATTTAAGGAGATTTTGGAATTCGTTCAAAGTGTCATTCTCGAAATCCTCTATAGGAAATAACTATTTGAATAAAATATTCTTGAACTAATCGATAGTGGAATAGTAAATCAAGAATTCATTTCTCAGTTTGTAGTTTCACTTCCTTAAAATGTAGTTAGCGAAATATAAAATCAAGATTTCATTTCTCAATTTG
This sequence comes from Leptospiraceae bacterium, assembly GCA_035345875.1. GTDB lineage: Bacteria > Spirochaetota > Leptospiria > Leptospirales > Leptospiraceae > UBA2033. The sequence goes on from DAORDH010000006.1 coordinate 55,532, forward strand.
TAGTTTCAGTTCCTTAAAATGTAGTTAGCGAAACAGGAAATCAAGATTTCATATTAACTACGCATGAACTGGTGACTTGGTATAGTGGTTCGTATAGTGTTGCTATAGTCCTTGGTATAGTGAAACGATGTTTTGAGTATGGGAGGAAGTATTGTGGATAATATTCTATATGATAAATTGATTTATTCCAATTGCCTGAATATTCCTATTGACTTTTGGCTAGGAATAAAGGGAATTAGAGTTAGATAGTGTAGCTAGGTTTAAGTTTAGAAGCCCATTGACTCTGTTTAGCAAAGAAAATACAGAGCATTCTAATGCGTTTTTAGAATTAATGTCTGAGGGATGATAGAATAGCAAAGAAGGGAAAAAAGCAAGTTGGATAGTAAAAAAACTAAAAATAAAAAAGAAACAAAAGAAAAAGCAATAGAAGTAAATCTTTGGGATGCAGCAAACAAACTTCGGGGAAGTGTAGAGCCTGCCGAATACAAACATGTTGTGTTGGGATTGATTTTTTTAAAGTTTGCTAGCGATAAATTTGAAGAGCAGAGAGCTAAATTAATTTCTGAAGGGAAAGAAAAGTATATAGAGAAACCAGAATTTTATAATATGAACAATGTATTTTTCTTAGACGAAACTAGCAGGTGGAGTTTTTTAATCAGTAAATCCAAGCAAAATAATATCGCTCTTCTCATTGATACAGCACTCCATACAATTGAAAAAAATAATAAATCACTCAAGGGAGCGCTTCCTGATAATTATTTTTCTCGTCTGGGATTAGACACGACCAAACTTTCGTCGTTATTAGATACAATCAATGAGATTGAAACAACGAGTGATCCAAAGCAAGATGTTGTAGGAAAAGTGTATGAATATTTTCTTTCTAAATTTGCATTGGCAGAGGGGAAAGGAAAAGGAGAATTCTATACGCCCAAGAGTATAGTAAATCTAATCACAGAGATGATTGAACCATACAAAGGAATCATCTATGATCCTGCCTGTGGATCAGGCGGTATGTTTGTTCAAAGTATAAAGTTTATTGAAGCGCATAACGGTAATAAAAAAGAAGTTTCTATTTACGGACAGGAATATACAAACACTACTTATAAACTAGCAAAGATGAACCTAGCGATTAGAGGTATCAGTGGAAACCTAGGAGAAAAAGCAGCGAATACATTTCTAAACGACCAACACAAAGATCTTAAAGCAGATTTTATAATGGCAAATCCACCCTTCAATCAAAAAGATTGGAGAGCAGAAAATGAACTAACTGATGATCCGCGTTGGCAAGGCTATGAAGTGCCGCCTACAGGCAATGCAAACTATGCTTGGATTTTAAATATGGTCAGTAAACTTTCTGAAAATGGAGTAGCTGGTTTTATTCTTGCAAACGGTGCTTTAAGCGGTGGGGGAACAGAATTAGAAATCAGAAAGAAATTGATTACAAATCAAATTGTAGAGGCGATTTTAGTTTTGCCGCAGGATATGTTTTATACAACTAACATCAGTGTTACTCTCTGGGTTTTAAATAAAAATAAAAAAGCTAAATCAAAAAAAGTGGGTGATGAAACGCGCAATTATAGAAATAGAGAAAATGAAATTCTATTCATGGATTTGAGGGAAATGGGAATTCCTTTTGAAAAGAAATACATTCAATTTTCGGAGGAAGAAATTCAAAAGATTGCAGACACCTACCACAACTGGCAACAGGAAAATTACAAAAAAAAGTATAAAGACATTCCTGAATTTTGTTACAGTGCCACCATGGAAGAAGTCGCAAACAAAGACTATTCACTTGTCCCCAGCAAATATATCGAATTTGTAAACAGAGATGAAAACATTGATTTCGATGAAAAAATGCAATCTCTCCAAAAAGAAATAGGAGAGTTACTCAAAGAAGAATCCAAGTCCCGAAAAGAACTTTTGAATGTATTCAAGGAATTGGGGTATGAAATCAAATTATAAAAGAATCGGGGATTTTATAAGATTAGTAGATGAAAGAAATACTGGTCTTAAAGTTCAAGAACTGATTGGTCTTACAATTTCAAAACAATTCATTCCCTCGGTTGCTAATACGATTGGTTCTGATATGGAAAATTATAAAATTATAAGACAAAATCAATTTGCTTGTAGTTTAATGCAGGTTCGTAGAGATAAAAAAATCCCTGTAGCACTTTTGAAAGATAAAGAAGTTGCTATTATATCGCAAGCATACCCAATTTTTGAAATTATTAATACAAAACATATACTACCTGAATATTTGATGATGTGGTTTTCTAGAAAAGAGTTTGATCGCGAAGCGTGTTTTTATGCTGTTGGTGGAGTTCGGGGTAGTTTGGAGTGGGAAGATTTTTCCAATATGAAACTCCCCGTTCCTTCTATCGAAAAACAAAAAGAGATCGTAAAAGAATATAATGTAATTCTAAACAGAATCGAACTCAACAATCAATTGATTCAAAAACTAGAAGAAACCGCACAGGCAATTTATAAACAGTGGTTTGTGGATGGAGTTGATAAGGATAATTTGCCTGAGGGGTGGCGAGTTGGAAAGTTAAGGGAACTATGTGAATACTCAAACAAACGAATTCAAATAGAAAAACTTAATTTAAACAATTATATTTCAACTGAGAATATGATACAAAATAGAGGAGGAATAACAAAAGCTAATAATCTACCTAATACAAACAATTTTACAAATTTTGAAATTGGTAATATTTTAATTTCAAATATTCGACCATATTTTAAGAAAATTTGGTTAGCTGATTTTAATGGTGGGTGTTCAAATGATGTTCTCTGCCTTGTTCCTTTTAATAATATACCTTCTTTGTATCTATATCAGATACTCGAAAAAGATAATTTTTTTGATTATGTAATGGCAGGAAGTAAAGGAACCAAAATGCCACGAGGTGATAAAAAGTGGATCATGAATTATCCAGCGATCATCCCAGATAAAAAGATATTAGAGAAGTTCAACTTAATATTAACCAATATTCAAAAAAAGATTTTTCTCATGAAACAAGAAGAAATAAAATTATTAGAACTAGAAGATTTTTTTGTGTCCAAACTAGCAACTGAAGGCAGGGGATGAAAATGTTTATCAATCGAAAGAACAGATGGGAAAATGAAAGAAGGATTTTTATTGTCCCGGGATTGAATGGTAAATAATAATTATATGAATTTATTTGAAATAGAAAAAAAAGAAATCGAATCTGTTACTATCTTTTGTGATGAAAGAAAGAATATCAATGGTCAATGGAATTATTTAATTCTTCTGATTATACCAACCATTCAATTAGAAACAGCACTGGCAATACTTACGGAAAAGCGGAATCGAATTGGTTACAATTTTGAGCTGAAATTTTCAGATATAAAAAAAGATCATGGAGATAAATTTTTATTAGCGAGTGAATGGATTGATTTAATAAAGAAGGATTCTCAGAAGATTTTTCATTTTAAAATATTAGGAATAGATATTAGTAAATTCAAAAATAAAAATTTTGGAGGAGATGTAAAGAAAGGAGAATATTCTGCGAATATGTACAATCGTTTTTTCAGAACAAATTTATTAGGATTAAAGTATTTTTTTAATCCATTAAATATTGATAATATTTTTCATGATACAGAAGGCAATTTAGAAAACCATTCCTATTTCAATTGGCATTCGATATGGAAGGTAAATACTACCGAGGACAATATAACTATAAATTCTAAAAGAATTTATTTTATAAACTCCAATCATAATTTAGAAGCAGAATATTCGAATTATTCTCAGTTGATCCAACTTTCAGATATAGTTTTGGGAAGTGTTTCAAATTGCTTTGATACCAATATGAATAATATTGGACAACAAAAACTATCCTTGAAAATAAAAGATTTAGTTGAAAGAATAATAAACAATCCACTCAATAAAAACAGTAGCTATAACTATTATAAAAGATGTGATATATCTTTTTTCCCAAGTGAACCTATTCATGAGCCTGAATCTTCGCAAGCTAAATTAGAGGGTTGGATATATAGAAAAAGAAATCTAGTGATTAATTCCTCTGAAATAAAAACTAAGATAGACAATCAACTTAAATTTAAAATGGAATAATTGAATATGTGTTCGGATATATTATTGGAATTTAAAAATTTTATCAACTTAAAAAACATATTCGAAAATTGGTCAATAGACGTTATGCGATTTAAAAAGAAGGTTCCAGTAAATGTGCGGTATCTCCAGTCAATTGGATCAATGCAAAATTTAGAGGAAATGATGGCAGTTATGATTCTAATCATAAATTTTGAACTGTATATGGGGAGTGTTTTGATATCAATGAACTACACTTTCTGGAAAACAAAATTCGAGGAATCATTAGATTTTAGTAACAAAATAGATCATCAGTTTTGTTTCCATTACATAACAAAAATACATGAGTATTGTTAAAAAGGCTTTAATTTAATATGACCAACTCTCCCCACAACAGTGAAATTCTAATCTATCAAAATCCAGAAGGCAAAATCAAAATCGATGTTCGTCTGGAAGATGAAACTGTTTGGTTAACACAAGCTCAAATCTGTGAACTCTTTCAAAAATCAAAATCTACAATTAGTGAGCATATAAAAAATATTTTCGAAGAAGAGGAACTAGATGAGAAACTGGTTGTTCGGAATTTCCGAACAACCAGTCGGCATGGAGCTATTCCAGAAAAAAAGCAGGAAATAGAAGTAAAAGGTTACAACTTAGATGTAATTATTTCTGTTGGGTATCGAGTAAAATCTACGCAAGGAACTAAGTTTCGAATTTGGGCAACCCAAAGATTGAAAGATCACATTATTAAGGGATTTACCCTCAATGAGGATCGATTCAAATCTGGGAATTCGATGAATTATTTTTCTGAATTACAAGAACGAATTCGGGAGATTAGACTTTCGGAAAGATTTTTCTATCAGAAGATCAAGGATATTTATACAACGAGCATTGACTATGATCCAAAAGATGAGAAGACTATTGAATTTTTTAAAGTAGTTCAAAATAAATTGCTGTGGGCAATAAGCAGTCAGACGGCTGCAGAATTAATTTATAAAAGGGTAGATGCAAATTTACCGTTACTAGGTATGCAGTCCTTTGATAAGAAATCTAATGTATCTATCAAAAAATCTGATGTTGGTATAGCTAAGAATTTTTTGAATGAAGACGAAATTAAATTACTTGGATTATTGGTGGAGCAATATTTGGCATTTGCGGAAGCTATGGCACAACAAAAAATTCCTATGTATATGAAAGATTGGATTTCCAGACTCGATTCTATTCTACAATTAAATGGACGAGAACTATTAACACATGCGGGAAGAATCAGTCATGAGATGGCAATCCAAAGATCGCAAGAAGAGTTTGAAAAATATAAACAAGCAGAAAGAGAAAAACAAAAAGAAGATAGCTTAAAAGAATTAGAAGAGGATATTCAGAAACTGAATAAGAAATCTATTCAAAATGAGAGTAAAGGAAAATAAGTTCTGAAGTAGGGCTAAACACAATGAAATTCACTGAAGAAAAATTAGAACAAACCTTTATTGAGTTGCTTAAGAACGAAGGGTATTCACATATTCTAGGAAATAACGTTACTCGAAAAATGGATGAAGTTATTCTAGAAGATGATTTACGAAAATATTTATTCACTCACTATTTATCTGAAGGAATTACTCTAAACGAAGTAGATTCAATTTTACTCAAACTCAAATCTCTTCCTTCTTCTGATCTTTACGAAAGCAATAAACTTTTTATACAGTATATTACAGATGGTTTTATTCTAAAGAGAGAAGATCAAACCCAAAAAGATATTTTGATACATCTAATTGATTATACGGAAGCAGATAAGAATATATATAAATTTGTGAATCAATTAGAAATTGTAGGCACTGAAAAAAGAATCCCGGATGGAATTTTATTTCTGAATGGTTTACCTTTGGTTGTATTTGAATTCAAATCTGCAATCCGAGAAGATGCAACGATTCATGATGCCTATGTTCAATTGACAACTCGGTATCGAAGAGATATTCCTGAATTATTTAAATACAACGCATTTTGTGTAATCAGCGATGGTGCAAATAATAAAGCAGGCTCTTTCTTTGCTCCCTATGAGTTCTATTATGGATGGAGAAGAGTGGCTGGTTTAGCTAAAGACGTAGATGGAATAAATAGTATGTTCACTCTCATTCAAGGAATGTTTGATAGAAGTAGACTTCGTGATATCATTCACAATTTTATCTTTATTCCAGATTCAAGTAAGAAAGATGAAAAGATTGTTTGCCGTTATCCTCAATACTATGCAGCTAGAGCATTGTATGAGAATATTTTAAAAGCATTAAAGCCCGAGGGCAATGGAAAAGGGGGAACTTATTTTGGAGCCACTGGCTGTGGTAAGAGTTTCACAATGCTTTTTCTAACTAGATTATTAATGAAAAGTGAACATCTTGAAAGTCCAACCATTGTTTTAATAACAGATCGTACTGATCTAGATGATCAACTTTCAACTCAATTTATCAACGCTAAAAAATTTATTGGAGACAATACAGTAGAAAGTGTTGAAAGTCGTGCAGATTTAAGAGAGAAATTACAGGGTAGAAAAAGTGGGGGAGTATTTTTAACTACAATTCATAAATTTACAGAGGACATAGAATTACTTACAACTAGAACAAATGTAATTTGTATATCAGATGAAGCTCACAGAAGTCAGATAAATCTGGATCAAAAGATAAAAATAACTTCTACTGGAGTTACTAAAACTTTTGGATTTGCAAAATACTTACATGATTCTTTACCGAATGCAACGTATGTTGGTTTTACCGGAACTCCTATAGACGCAACGTTAGATGTCTTTGGAAAAGTAATAGATGCATATACAATGACAGAATCTGTAAGAGATGAAGTAACAGTTCGAATCGTTTATGAAGGTAGAGCTGCTAAAGTAATTTTGAAAAATAGTGAATTAGAAAAAATTGAACGTTATTATGAAGAAGCCGCTGAACTAGGAGCAAATGAATACCAGATAGATAAAAGCAAAGAAGAGACAGCAAACATGTATGCAATTTTAGGAGATCCTAAACGATTACAAGAGGTTGCTCAGGATTTTGTAAAACATTATGAAAAAAGAACTTCGGAAGGCTCAACAGTAAATGGTAAAGCTATGTTTGTAAGCAGTAATAGAGAAATTGCTTATCAACTCTATAAAAATATTATCTCAATCAGACCTGAATGGGCTGAAATACGAGAAGCAGATATAGGAGTGGAACTAACGGAAAAAGATAAGAAAGAATTAAAACCAATTGAAAAAATTAAATTAGTTATGACTCGAAATCAAGATGATTCTAAAGAATTGTATGGTTTATTAGGAACAAAAGATTTTAGAAAAGAATTAGATCGACAATTTAAAAATCCCAAATCAAATTTTAAAATCGCAATAGTAGTTGATATGTGGCTCACTGGCTTTGACGTTCCTTTTTTAGATAGTATCTACATTGATAAACCCATACAACAGCATAATTTGATTCAGACTATTTCAAGAGTGAATCGTAGATATGCAGGTAAAAATAAAGGACTAGTTATAGATTATATAGGAATCAAAAAACAAATGAATTTGGCTCTTGCTAAATATAATAAAGGAGATGAGGATAATTTTGAAGATATAGAACAGTCTATTGTAGTTGTCAAAGATCACTTAGATTTATTAGGCAAATTAATGCATACGTTTGATAATTCAAAGTATTTTAAAGGGAGTAATCTTGAACAACTCACTACATTAAACTTAGCGGCTGAGTTCGTTCAGCAAACAAAAGACGTTGAAAATAGATTTATGGGGTTAGTAAAACGTTTGAAAGCTGCATATGATATATGTGTTGGAAGTGAAAAGTTAAGTCAAACACAAAGGGATTATACACATTTCTACTTAGCAATTCGCTCCATTATTATTAAATTAACTAAAGGCAATGCGCCTGATGTTGCCCAAATGAATGCTAGAGTTCGAGAAATGATCAAAGATGCATTACAAAGTGATGGTGTTGAGGAAATTTTCAAATTAGGAGAAGAAGAATCAGAACAAGATATATTCAATGAAGATTATTTAGCAAAAATTAATAAAATTAAATTACCAAATACAAAAATCAAATTACTTCAAATGCTATTAGCAAGAGTCATAGGTGAAATAAAAAAAATCAATAAAGTAAAAGGTATTGATTTCACAAAAAAAATGCAGGCTATTGTGGAACGTTATAATAATAGAAATCAGAATGATATTTTTAAAAGTGAAGTATATGAAGAAATGGCTGAAGCTTTAACAAATCTAATCTGGGATGTTCATAAAGAGTTTAAAGCAGGTCATGAACTTGGAATTGATTTTGAAGAAAAGGCTTTCTACGATATTCTCAAAGAATTATGTATAAAGTATGACTTTAAATATCCTGAAGACAAAATGATAGCTTTGTCTAAAGCAGTAAAAGTGATTGTAGACAATCAATCAAAATTTCCAGATTGGAACAAAAGAGATGATATTAAATCTGCATTGAAAGTTGAATTGATTTTGATACTAGATGAGTTTGGTTATCCACCTGTAGAAAGAGATGAAGTATATATAGAAATTTTTGAACAAGCAGAGAACTTTAAAAAGAATAAAAAATAAAGTGGATAGACCTGCTTACTACTTATTAAAGATATTTGAAGTATAAGGGGACTTTTGCAAATGGGATAAGAGCATATCTCAATCCGAAATTATTCAAGAATTTCAAATCACTTGGAAGTCTTTTGGATCTAATGTTTAAGAACTTTCCAAATAGACCAAACTCTTTCTTCTCTTCGCGATTGGTTGTTACCTATGCTCATGAAGAGATAGGTGAGTATAGAAAAAACGAATTGAAAGGTTTTTAGAAATAAATTTCGAATTATAAAGAAAGGAAATGAAAAATCCATTAATTTAACATTAAGTTTTAGATTGAGGGCAGTTTTCTTAGTTTAGCACGGAGCGATTAAAAGAAGACGAGATTAATTCCATTCAATCATTCATAAAACCGAAACCCCGTAGGGATAATAGGTGTTTGTCTCTACGGGGGATTTCATTTTAACTAAAATATTTTTTCAGTTATTTCTTTGTGGAACAGGTATTGATTCCAAGAGGAATGTAGAGAAGGCAAATTCCTGTGGCAGCAGTTCCAGCAAGAACAGCTCCTGCAATCCAAAGCACAATAGCGATTGTTCCAGTTGCAACAAATCCACCAATAATTAGACCAGCTCCTAGTATAGCTCTTATGATTCTATCTATGTTTCCTTCATTTACTTTAAACATTGTATTCTCCTTCTATCAGTAAACAGATTCGAATTTCAAATTTGTTTTTTTAAATTGTCTGATATATCTCAAATATAAACGATGATTTTAAAATCTGCAAGAGTTGAATCGGACAAATATGAAGGGGTATCTGGAAAGATTCAAATTTGTGAAATGACATTGCAATGATTTTTATTTTAATTCTACTCAATAAAATACAGGTATTTATATGTTTAAAATTACATTTTTAGGTTTGGAAGATTCCATTAGTTCTTTCATAACAGGTCCACTGGATTTATTTTATCATACAGGAAGAATTTGGAATGTTATCAATGGAGACAAGGAAGACCCATTTTTTGAAGTAGAGTTGGTTTCTTTGGATGGAAAAAAAATTACCTGTCAAAATGGAATTACCCTTCAGCCTAAATGCTCTATTTTTGATTCAGTGGAGCAAGACTTAATTGTGATTTCTAGTAGTTCCTTTGATATTGGGTGGACTCTAGAGAAATATAAACCTGTTCTACCATATTTAAGATCCCAATTTGAAAAAGGAATTCCAGTTGCTAGTTTATGTATTGGAGCTTTTTTAATTGCGGAAGCTGGATTGTTGAATGGAAGAAAAGCATCCACTCATTGGGGATTTTGCAATTTATTTGAAGAGATGTATCCACAAGTAAAACTTTGTAGAGAAGAACTGATTTCGGAAGATACTGGAGTTTTTACTTCAGGTGGAGCAAATTCTGGATTAGATCTTACACTTTATCTAATCGAAAAATTTTCTGGTCATAGTCAGGCAATGAATGTTGCTAAGTCTTTTGTTTTAGAATTAGGACGACATGGACAAGCACCTTTCTCCAAGTTTATTGGTCGTAGAAGTCATAGCGACAAAGAGATGTTAATTGCACAAGAATGGATTGAAAATAATTGTAATCGGTTGCTTTCCTTTAATGAGATTTCTGAAAAACTTGTGATGAGTCAGAGAACTTTAAATAGACGCTTCAAAGAAGCGACAGGTCTCTCTCCTGTAGACTATTTACAAAATGTTAGAATTGAGTCGGCAAAAATCTTTCTCGAAACCGGAAATGATACAGTCCAAGAAATTGCTTATCTAGTCGGTTATGAAGATATTAGTTTTTTTAGAAAGGTTTTCAAAAAAATCACTGGAATCACACCGAATCAATATAGACAAATGTATCGAGTTCGAAATCAAATACAGAATGGGTTTCATCCCTAGGATAAGGAATGACTAAGAAATGATTCAGAAAGGACTTAAAATGAAAAGGGTAATTGCTATACTCTTTTTATTTGCTATTTTTAATTGTTCTATCCCTAAAAATCATATTCAAAGTTTTGCTTTGGAAAACAGGAAAGATAGATTAGAAACTTTGCAGAAATATTTAATTTTCAAGTCAGAAGTTCTAGATGCAGAATATGATATTTATGATGTGAATCTAAATGCAGAGTATACAATTCCTGGAGCAACATCTAGAGACTATCGCATTGTATTATTTCTAAAAAAAGAGGATATTTCCAAATGGCTCACAGATGTAACACTCACATCCTTTCCTGAGAGTGATCTTTGGAGAGAAGACTTGATTCAAAAAAGCAATAGACTTAAGTCATTGCAATTAGAGAAAGATTATATGACTTATAAAAATTCAAATAAAACTATTTTTTACAATCAAAAACATTCCATTTTATTTATACGTATCAATCAAAATTAAAATTCTCTAAGCCGTGCTTGTGCTTTTAAGATAGAAGCATACAATGTTGATTCGAGATCTAAAATCGAACACTAAAGATTTGATTGACTAAAGTCAGAAGCAAACCAGTAAATATAATTTTATGAAAACTGTAATCCTATTGTTGACTTTTCTTTTGTTAACTACCAGTTCTTGTTGGGATGTAGGTTACGGACCTTACGGAAGTGAAAAAGGTTACTGTGAATACAATAAGTATAATGATAGTCCTTCTAGCTTTTGCTTGGCAATGGTCTTAGGATCTAATAGTGAGAGTTCTAAGAAATCACAGGCATTGATAGATGCCTGTTTGGCTGTTTTGATTTTAGAAGAAAATTCATGTGATACCAAATCCACTATTAAACGGTATTGGTTTTAAAAATCCATTCAAAAACTATTAATTTCTTACTAGCTAAGGCAGCGAGAAATGCGTTAGCTACTTAATTCTTCCCAGCGGAGGAGTTTGGATTCGAGTAAAGATTCAATTTCCGCGAGTCTATCACTGAGTGATTTTACTTTAACAAAATCAGAGTGGAACGTTGTAAGATCAGATTGAATCTGAGTTTTTTCTTTTTCAAGAGAGTCGATATCTGATTCGATTGTTTTTAATTCTTTCTCTTCTTTGTAAGATAATTTTTTCTTTTGTGGTTTATTTGTATTATCCTCTACTTGCTTTTTTTCTTGAATTGGTTCTGATTTTTCTTTTAGGTCTTTTTTGGGTTTACTCAAATATTCTGAATAGGTTCCCGCAAATCCAGAAATATTACCCATTCCATCAAAAACTAAAAGATGATTGGCAACTCTATCCATGAAATAACGATCATGGGAAACAGTTAGAATACAACCCGGAAATTCTAAAAGGAATTCTTCTAGAATGGAAAGAGTTTTTATATCAAAGTCGTTTGTAGGTTCATCTAAGATTAAAAAATTTGGATTGTGCATTAGAATTTGCACAAGATAAAGTCTACGCTTTTCCCCACCGGATAATTTTTCTACAGGACTGGATTGCATTTTAGATGGAAATTGAAATCTTTCTAGTAGCAAACCAGCACTGATTCTTTCTCCATTTTCCATTGGAATATATTCACCTGCTGTTTTTTGAATGTATTCTAGAACTCGCATCGATTGTTTTAGTTCAATACTGTTTTGATCAAAGTATCCAAACCGAGTATTCATTCCAGGATTTACAAAACCACTATCAGGATTTAATTTTCCTGTTAGTATATTGAGTAATGTTGATTTGCCGCTTCCATTGGGACCTACGATTCCAAGTCTCTCATAGTGTTTAAATGTATAACTGAATTTCTGAATTAAATTTCTTGGTCCGAAAGATTTAGAGATATTTTCAATTTCTAGAATTTTCTTTCCTACCTTTTTGGGGTCGACTTTAAATGTAAATTTCTCTTGCTCCTCAAACTTTTCTCGATTGATTACGCTTATGATTTTATCCGTTCTTGCTTTTTGTTTTGTCCCTCTTGCTTTCGGCTGACGTTTTAACCATTCTAATTCTACTCTTAAAAAGCCTTCTGCTTTTGCTTCTTTCCTAGCATTTGCCTCATCCATCTCTACTTTTTTTTCTAAGTAGTAATTATAATTTCCTTCGAATAAAGTAGACTGAGGAAGTGAAATTTCTAGAATTTTATCTACCACTAAATCTAGAAAATATCTATCATGTGTAACAAGGAGTAGTGATTTATTCATTTTGATTAGATACTCTTCTAGCCAAAGAATCGTATCAATATCTAGATGGTTGGTTGGCTCATCTAGAATGAGTAGATTGGATTCATCGATTAAAGTCTGGACGAGTTCTACTTTTTTTAGCATTCCTCCCGAAAGTTCTGACATCTTCCGATTTAAGCCTTTAATTCCTAATTCATTTAGAATCGATTTAATTTGATTTTCATATTCCCAAGCATTTGCTTTTTCGATTTCATTCATAATCGAATGCAATTCGCTTTCCAATTCTTTGGTAGACTCTAATGTAATTCTTTCTGATATCTCTTCGTATTTTTGAATGAGTGATAATGCTTTGCTTTTGCCTTTAAAAATGTGTTCTAGAATTGTATCCTCTGGGTTAAAGCTAGGATTTTGCTCAAGCGAACTAATTTTTAAATTTCTGTTTTTATAGACTGCACCACCATCGACTTCCTCTAGACCTTTTATAATTTTTAAAAAGGTTGATTTGCCTGAGCCATTTACTCCGATGATTGCAACTTTTTCTCCTTCATTTAGACCAAAGGTTAAATCTCGGAACAATTCTTTTTCGCCAGCACTTTTAGATATTTTATCAATGGATAGTAGATTCATTTTCTGTCATAGTGCTATTGCAAGTATAGGAGACAATCTTAATTCATTTTTCATTTGCCTGAAAATATTCACCTGTCAATTTGGTGAATGGTATGAAAAAAAAATCTAAGAATGAAACTTTGAAAACTATTTCTAAAAAAGCGCATCCAGCTAAGAAAAAACCGACCTATGAAGTAAGTCTTGCAATTGCAGGCGGCGGATGCAAAGCGTTATACGGAATGGCTGTTGGATACAAACTTAGAAAATGGGGAGTTAAAATAAAAGAAATTTCTGGAGTAAGTGCAGGCGCTGCTATGGCTCTTGGAATAATTTCAGAAACAGAAGATGAAAGTATCGAGTATTTCAGTGAACTTACCAAGCGGAATAAATCGAATTTTCAAGTTATGAGTTTGTTTCAAGGAAAAAGTCCTTTCCCGCATGAAAATATATATAGAAGACTCATTCGACATGGCATGAATCTGGAGAAAGTTCGAAAATCTAAAGTGAAAATATATATTGGAACCGTGCAAGCAATTCCCAAAAAATCAGGTCTCAATCATTATTGGGATATAGCAAAATTAGTAACAGAAACTACCAGAGCTTATCTACTCGATGAAAATGATAAAGAGGAAGGCATTCCATGCAATCGAGTCAGTACTATTATGGAAAGATGGAATATGATTCCAATCGTTTATACAAATAAAGATTTAAAATCTCCTGAAGTTGTGGAAAACATTATATTGAACTCATCTTCTATTCCGCCTGTCGTATCTTTTCAAAACAATAACAAAGTTTATTTTCTAGATGGAGGACTTACAAATAACTTACTCCTAGAAAGATTTTCTAAAAAATCAAAAAAGATTGGAGTTTATTATGAAGATACAACAATCTTTGGAAAAGACAGGGCTTTACTAGAGAGCACTTTTTTAATAAAGCCTTCTCGTAAATTACCAATTGCTTCCTTTGACTATACTGATCCGGTAGCAGTAAAAGAATGCTATGAATTAGGAAAAGAAGACGCAGAAAAATTAAAACCTGAAATTCTAAATTTTTGTAGGAAGGACTAATATGGCAAAGCTAAGTGTTAATGTTAATAAAATCGCAACGCTTCGAAATTCTCGTGGGGGAAATATTCCAGATTTACTAAAATATACAAGAGTTATAATGGATGCGGGTGCTCATGGAATTACAGTGCATCCCAGATCTGATGAAAGACACATTACCAAAAAAGATACATATGATTTAAGAAAATTCATTCTAGAGTATAATAAAGAATACAATAAAAAAATAGAATATAATATTGAAGGTGCTCCAGATGAAAGGTATATTGACATTATCCTCGAAACGAAGCCTGAGCAAGCAACGTTAGTTCCTGTTAGAGAAGGGGAAATTACATCCGATCATGGATTTGACTTAGCTAGAGAAGGGGAGATGCTCTATCCGATAATTAAAAAAATTAAATCTGCTGGAATCCGAGTCTCTCTATTTTTAGATACAAACCTAGACAATCTAAGTTATGCCAAACAAATTGAAGCAGATCGGATTGAACTTTATACAGGTCCTTTTGCCCATGCATTTGAATCTGGGAAGGGCGTAGAAAGTTTTATGGAATATGAAAAAATGGCAATAGCTGCTTTAAAACTTGGGTTAGGAATCAATGCAGGCCATGATTTAGATGAGAAAAATTTAGCTATATTTAAAAAACTAAACGGTTTACAAGAAGTATCCATTGGACATAGACTCATGTCTTATGCTCTTTTATATGGTTTAGAGAATGCAGTAAAAACATATCTACAAGCACTCGTTAGATAACGCGAGTTCAATGTAACTAAGAATTAAAAGACTACCACTGATAAACACAGATAAGAGATACGATAATTCAAAATTATCCATCGTTTATTGATCTTTCACTTAACGGTTGCATCGGTGGTGAAAAAAACTCACTTACTCGACATTTTATCTACACCATTCCAATCAGAAGGAAGTCCATATTTAGTGAAATGTTTTATTTTTCTTAAATAGACTTCAGATGGTAGATCAGAGTTATTTTCAAGATAGATGGATTTAAATATTCTGTGAGCTTCTCTCAGATTTCCCTCTATGTAATAACGCATTCCTTGTTCAAAATCAGGAGTTATCCTTATTTTAAACAAAAAGGTTTTTTCATCATCACCATCAAAGACTTCATAAATGGGAACTGATTCTTCTTTTCCCACTACCTGCACTAGTCCTATAAAACGCATATGAAATCTTTCTGGATTGATTAATTTAGATTTTGTGGTTTCTGTGATTAGAGTTGTGACACCATAGTATTTAGTTAAACCCTCAATACGAGAGGCAAGATTCACTGAATCTGCAATTACTGTTGTATCCATTCTTTGCACTTCTCCAATGGTGCCAAGCATTAAGTTTCCAGTATGGATTCCTACTCCTATATGAATCGGAGCATAACCGTTGTTAGCCCTTTGTGCATTGTATGTTTTTAATTCTTGTCGAATTGCAATTCCTGCGAGGAGCGCATAATCAGGAGTAGTCGGAAAAATTGCCATGATAGAATCGCCAATGTATTTATCTATAAACCCTTTGTTCTCTCTGACTAATGGTCCCATTCTCTTTAAGTAAGAATTGATAAAATTAAAAGTTTCTTTTGGGGTCATAGATTCACTTAATTTGGTAAATGATCTGATATCGGAGAAGAAAATAGTCATCTCTTTATATACTTGGTCTCCAAGAGAGATTTCAATTATACTTTGTTTATCTAAGAAATTGAGAAATTCAAAAGGGACAAATCTCTTCATAGAATCGAGTAGTTGTTTTAATTTTTGATCATAATCAACGATCGTTTCTGCCATATTATTAAAGTTATCAGAAAGAAGACCAACTTCATCTTTTGTTTCAATATTGGCACGAGCAGAAAAATCTTTTTCACCAAATTTCAAAACGACTTTGTTTAATTCTAGGATTGGTTTCACAAATAAATTACCAAGTAGAAGAGACGAGATGGATGTGAGTATTACAGTAATGATTCCAATGATAGCAGATACTAAAGTGGATTTTTTGAGTGCAGTTCTAATATTTGTATCTGTCATATCTACACCCAGAACTGCAATTTGCTTTCCTGTCTTTTTCTCTTTTATTGGAGAATAGCCTGAGATGGAGTAGGTATGAAACTGAGCATCATACCTATAATCTTTTTCAACGAAAGATATATTTTGTTTAAATGCATTTTTTGCTTCTGGAAATGCAGAAATACTGTATCTACTACCATAAGTGGATATATCTTCTAACGTTTCGCCCTTTGCTTTTTTTTCGAGTAATCGTAAAACATCTGCATCCGCTAAATAAATCACCTCTTCAGGATTATCAGTGCTTACCCAGATATAGACATATTGAATCAAATCTGGTTTTGAATTTCTGAGTGAATTTAAAGCATTGTAGACATCTAAAAATTCTTTTGATTTTTGAATCTCGTTTACTTTTTCTTCTGATAAGTTTTCAGATAAATTTGAAATTAGAAATTGAAGAGAGTCTTGGTCAATGAGTTGAGATCCAAGATCGGAAGTATGGATCAATCTATCTCTGTATTCTTCATAGAGTTCGTTTTGTAGAATTTTAAAAGATGTGTATGCGAGTAATACACTAACAACTAAACTGAGGATTAGAGAACCAATTAATATTTTTATTCTAAGATTCATTTGTGGAAGTTCAATTCTAGAAAACATTTACTAACTCACCTTTAACAAGGTGAACCAAGCGTTCAAGTATGGTTTATTCCTTTCACCAATGAAAAATGACAATGGAAATGAGAAGAGTAAAAAAAAAGGAACAGAGGATTTTTCACACATTTCTTTTTCACTCATCGTCAGCCGAGCGAAGTTATAAGCGATTGATTTTCTTATTTCATTAGCATTTAATATCATCATTTATCTCTAAAGTTTTTTAATTTGCACAATGCCTGTTAATAGTTCTCAGAATCAAAGAATAGCGTCAAGAATTAACTAAATTTCATCTGCTAGGCTTCTGTATTTTGCAAAGAATTCGTCTTGCTCCAGTAAGAGCTTGGCAGCCCTTTCAATGGCAAGATATAGATTTGCTTCCTGTTTTGCTTGGGATTTTTCGTCTTTTAGTGTTTTAAGAAATTCATGAAAGTTTTTTCTTACAAGTTTATCATTTTTGGATTGAACTGCTTTTCGAAACTCGCGCCAACTCATAGTTAATTGGTGTTTCAAATCTTCTTCTTTTTCGATTGGTTGATTTTTTGTAAAATAGGATGTATCCCAGATTGAATAAAATAAATTCGATTTATTCTTTTCTGAGTAATAGAAGCTTGCGAAATTGACTTTATTCTTTTTTGAAACACTCGTTAGTTCATTTATTGATTTTTCAGGTAAGCATTCAGAAATAAACCCATTTCGAATTGATTCAGCGGTTAATACTTCTTTGCCTACTAAATCCTTAGCAATTTGGATGGCTACTTCTTTGTTTTGATTTCTGCATTCCAGTTCTAATTTAGTAATTAAGTAACTGGGATCATTTGTTGGAAGAGAATCTTTGTTTGCAATTTCCATTTTCCCATTTTCCAAGAGAGATTGTCGATACATCTCTACATACAAAGCATCTTTGGGGCTTTTAATCACTGCTCTTTCTGAATACCGAACAGCTCCTGAGAAATTTTTGATTGCAAAGAGGTGAGATGCTAGATTGTAACATGCATGTGGATCACCATCTTCTTCGCATCGCTTTTCTAACGTTTTGACTGCCCAGTCTTTTTCATCAGGACTGCCGTATAAATTCATTAGAATTTTTTCATTTAATACTAAATACTCTGCTTCAAGCCCGGGTGTAACAGATTTTTTATTTTCTGTGGAACTACAACCGGAGCAGGCTGTCAGGAGTAAACATTGTAAAATCAAAAAAAAACTAGAAATATACTTTTCCATTTTTTATATCTCGTCTATTCAAAAACAGATACTAATCTAGACTCATATTTTTCTATTAAATGTCCTAAATCGCCTTCATAGTATAATTCTCCCAATTCGATCGAAGGAGTTGCCTTTGTTTTCCCAATGTTATAAATCTCCAATTTATTTTTCTGACAAATGGATTCTATTTGATCGAAATTTTGGGTTGGGAAAGTGATAACAACAGAGGCTGCTGTTTCTCCGAAAAGAGTTTCATCTAGTCGTGTTTTTTTAATGGAAGACAAATCAATGTTAGCCCCGACTTTCTTTGGAAAAGCCATTTTAGAGAGGGCAACCAATATACCACCAAGGGAAATATCTTTTGCACTCGAAATGAGTCTATCTTGATTTAAGCTTAAAATCAAATTTTGTAAATTCATCTCATCTTCTAGGGATAATTCGGGAATGTTTCCCTTTGTAAGATTGTGAAATTCTTTTAAGAATTCACTTCCACCTAAAGTAGGTTTAAATCTACCGACTATCGCAATGGTTTCATTTGGTTTTTGAAAGTAATTTTTGATATGGTGAGTAATATCTGGAATTAAACCAACCATTCCGATTGTAGGAGTAGGAAATACTGGACCTTCAGGAGACTCATTGTAAAATGAAACATTTCCTCCTGTAACAGGAAGCTTTAGAAAACGACAGGCGTCACCGATTCCTTTCACACATTCAGAGAATACATAGTAATTTTCTGGGATGTATGGATTTGCAAAATTGAGATTGTTTGTGATACCGATTGGTTTTGCTCCTGTTACAAAAACGTTTCGAGCCGATTCGCAGACTGCCCAGATAGCTCCTTTGTATGGATCTAAATAGGTATAGCGAGAATTGCAATCAGTAGAGACAGCGATTCCTTTATTTGTTCCAGGAACTCTTGCAAGACCTCCATCAAGTCCAGGACCAATTACTTCTACAAGTCCTACATCGGTATCATATTGTTCATAGAGTGGCTTTCTAGAACATATGTTTAAATTGGAAAGCATTTGATCTAGAGTCTTACCGATATTAGCCGCTGTGATATCCTGAATACCAGATATGTCTAACTTGGTTACTTCATCTAAATAATTCGGTCTTTTTTCTTCTCTGACATAGCGGGGAGCGCCTCCACCTAAGACAAGAGTATCGGAAGGAATTTCTGCTTTTACTTTGCCATCTTTCTTGACTCTAAGCATCCCATCCTCTGTTACGACTCCAATTTCGACTGCATTTAAATCCCATTTCTTAAAGATGGCGACTAACTCTTCTTCTTTTCCTTTTTTTGGAACGACTAGCATTCTTTCCTGGCTTTCGGAAAGCATTGCTTCATAGGCATTCATTCCTGTTTCTCTGAATGGAACCTTATCTAGATCTATCTCCATTCCAGTTTTTCCTTTCGCTGACATTTCAGAAGTAGAGCAGGAAATACCAGCTGCACCCATATCTTGGATTCCAACTAGGATATCTTTCTCAATGGCTTCGAGTGTTGCTTCCATCAAAAGTTTTTCCATAAATGGATCGCCCACTTGAACGGCTGATTTTTTTTCTTCGCTTTCTTTACTTAAATCTTTAGAGGCAAAAGAAGCTCCGTGTATTCCATCTCTACCTGTTGTAGCACCTACGATAAATACAGAATGTCCTACTTTACCGCCTGTCGTAGCTTTTGCCATTCCATTTTTTTTCACAACACCAACTGTCATTGCATTTACGAGTGGATTTTTTGAGAAAGAAGAATCAAAAAATAATTCGCCACCGCTGACTGCAATACCTAGAGAGTTTCCATAGTCTGCAATTCCCTTAACAGCTCTTTTGAGTAAATATTCATTTCGTTTAACGTCTGGTAAACCGAAGCGAAGAGAGTTTAATGAGATAAAAGGTCTTGCACCCATTGTAAAAATATCTCTCATGATACCGCCAACTCCAGTTGCAGCTCCCTGGTAAGGTTCGACTGCTGTTGGGTGGTTATGGCTTTCAATTTTAAATACAACACCTAGACCATCACCGATGTCTAACGCACCTGCGTTTTCTTCGCCTGTTGTAGTCAACATAAGGCTAGATTCTGTAGGAAGTGTTTTTAATTTTAATATAGAGTTTTTATAAGAGCAGTGTTCTGACCACATGCCAGAAAAAATTCCAAGTTCTGTAGAATTTGGAATTCTACCTAGAATTTTACAAATATCTTCAAATTCATTTTCTTTTAAACCATGCTCAATCGCGTCTTCTAATGTTACTTTTTCTTTTTCCATCTGTGTTAAAAATCTCCCTCAGTTTCTAGATCTTGAATTTTCAATTCTTCTAATCGCTTTTGTCTTCTTTTTTCTTTTTTGGTTTTTGTTTTTCTAATTTTTTCTCTTTGTATAAATGCTTTGCTTTCTTTTGGATTTTCTTTCTCTTCTAATTTATCGCATAAAATGGCGCGGGCTTTGTATCGATTTAAACCCTGTGTTCTATGAATCGAACATTTGATTTCGATTCCACTTACTTTATGTTTTAAATGAACGGCAGTCGATACCTTATTGACATTTTGCCCACCTTTTCCTCCAGACTTAGTAAATGTTTCTTCTAGATCAGATTCTTTTATATTCAACTTCTGCATTCTAGAAAGAAGTTGAGTTTGTTTTTCGGGTGATACTGGAAAGGAAATGGACATTTTAATTTCCGAACATTTCAAAGTAGGGGAATGGTTTTCCGCTAGCATCTAGGCAAACGAATGTTACGCGACAGTTGATCACTTCGTTTCTGATTCTAGATTTTTCATTGATTGAAAGTGCAATGGTTCTAACGGTTAATGAGGATTTACCTGTCTTTTCAATGGCTGCATGAATTTGAATGATGTCTCCATTCTTTCCTGGATATTTAAAATTTACATCATCCATATTTACTGTAACAATATTTGTATAGGCAATCTTTTCCATGGCGTATAGAGCTGCTGCTTCATCAATCCAGGCAAGCATGATTCCACCAAAAAGATTTCCATGTGAATTTAAATCTTTCGACATGACAATGTGTTGCGTTACTAAATCCATGCCTTTTATATTTGGTTCTTCCATACTTATTATACCAATGAAGAAGGGCAGATGTCGTTCAGAGGACAGCCTTCACATTCAGTTTTATGTGCCTTGCAAAACTTTCTACCTAAAAAAATTAAATAGAGGGAAAAATCCATCCAGTATTTAGGATCCACAACTTGCATTAAGTCTTTTTCAATTTGCACAGGATCTTCAGATTTTGTGAGTTTTAAAACTTTTGAGATTCGTTTTACATGTGTATCAACAACAATTCCTTCTGAAATTTTATGAATCTCATTTAGAATCACATTTGCAGTCTTTCTTCCAACGCCTGGAAACAGAATCAGTTCTTTGATTGTTTTAGGAAGCTTGCCGTTGTATTCAAATAATAATTTATTTGCAAAGCCGCTTATGGATTTGGCTTTATTTTTATAAAATCCTGTTGAGAAAATAAGTTCCTCAATTTCTTTCAGATTTGCTTTTGCAAAGGATTCAAGTGAATTGAATTTTTGAAAGAGAGCAGGGGTAACCGTATTTACGCGCTCATCCGTGCACTGCGCACTGAGAATTACAGCAATGCATAATTCATAGTCCTTAGTATAATGGAGAGGACAACTTACAGGACCAAAATATTTTTTGAGACGCTTGTTTGTTTCTGTTGTGAAATTTAATTTATCTGGTTTGTTTTTTAAATTTGAAACCAAAGTAGATCAGGAGAGAAATTTAAATTTCTCTCTCCTTTTTAAATTAGCGATTAAGCAGATTTAGCTGCTGTTTTTGCTTTTGCTCCAACATATTTTTTAGGAGCGATAGCTGCTAACGAACCACCATTGTCTTTGATAGCAGATTTGAGTCCTTTTTTCTTGAGAGTTCTAAGAGCTCTTGTAGAAATTTTTACAGAAACCCATCTGTTTTCATCTTCTAAGAAGATATTTTTCTTAACGATATTTACTTTCCAGATTCTTCTGGTTTTTTTATGAGAGTGAGATACAGCGTTTCCGTAAGCTGTTCCTCTGCCTGTAACAACACATTTTCTTGCCATATAAGATACCTTTTTGTTTATTCTTTTTGGATGGGCTCTATTGTCAATGAAAAGAGAGTAAAAAGGACTTTTTAGAAAAAAAGAATTGGGGAGGATTTCTATCCATTCCCCAATTTGAGATAAACAAGAGGATTTATTAAAAATTGAAAAAAAGTTTTAATAATTGATTATAATAAAGCAATAACTGTGCCACATACAAAATAGTTCTGATTTTATTTAATCAACTAGTTTAAATTGGCAGAAAGGGCAAAACTGCATAGATAGGATCCGAAATGAATTGTTTTGAATCTTCATCTCAAGAAGGAGTCAAAGTATTCTTATAAATGTGCGTATAAAATAAGCAATCTGAAAAGAATTTAGTAATTCTGACAAAAGAATTTAATCCCAAAAAGGGGTGAATCATTTCCCTAAATCTAAACTTATTTAGAGACTAGAAGGGATTTCGGAATTTCCTTTGGTTATGAATCCTCTGGCTATTAGCAAAAAATGGAAGAAAATCCTAGTAAAAAAAATTCAAGAGAATCTAGGAAGATTCTCCCTATTTAATTCAATTTACACAATCGGTAGAATTTTTAATTCAATTAAGAATTCACCAAAGGCTCTCTCACCAGGAGCAATTTTACAGAGTCCAGATTTTGGAGTAAAAAATGCATTTCCTGTGGAAGTCATTGGCTCAATTGCAATGGATTTTCTATCTTCCGGAATATAAACTTGGAAGTAGGGCATTGGCATTTGTGAGGTTTCTGGAACTCTCACTTGAATGAGAAGTCTATCCTTTGGATCATAAATTCCAAAATATAATTCTCTAAAATTTCCCGTTAAAAGATGATCCAATTTCAAACTTCCGATTGGCTCTCCTTTCGTAAATAAATAAGAAAGATCTCTTTTTTCGAGAGACTTGATTGGCAGAGAATTTCCATCTAAAGGAATATAATGCGTTAGGTTTGTATGAATGATACATTCATCTAAATTTGCATTTAACCTTAAATAGGGATGATAGCCATAGGCAAATTCTTGTATCTGAGAAGATGGATTGTGAATTTCTGTTTGAATGGATAGATAATTGTCTTCTAGAGTATAGGTTTCGCTGAGTTGAGGGAAATTTGGATTTACCTCAGTGAGTTCAATATGGGCTGAATTTTTTCTTACTTCGATAAGTCTTCTTTTTTTATTGAAATAAAGACCATGAATCGGCTGACTATGAGTGTCTTTTTCTAACGGCTCAATGCTAATAGTCTTTCCTACAATTTTTAGTTTGTCTGATTCAAGACGATTCACCCAAGGAAACATTAAAAAGTTTCCCGATAAAAAGAATGATTTGTTTGGATCAAAAGGTGAGACTACCGGAATTTTTTTTCCAGTTTTGGGATGTCTCAAACTAAGCTTATTGATTTGCGCACCTTGGTCTAAGTTTAATTCTAATTCTGAACTTGCATTTAATAGTGTAACTTTTTGCATGATTTAATTAAGTAGAATATGGTTTTGCGATTCCGAATCCTTGCGCATAGTCTATGCCTAATTTTTCTAGAATCTCCATCGTTTCTAAGTCCTCCACAAATTCTGCGATTGTCTTAAGTCCAACGATATGTGCAATCTTATTAATGGACTCCACAATTGCATAATCAAGTGGATCATCTTTCATATCTCTTACAAAACTTCCATCAATTTTTACATAATCGACTGTAAAATTTTTCAAATAGGAGAAAGAGGACATACCAGATCCAAAATCGTCTAGAGCAAAGTAAGAACCTCGCTTCCTAACTTCTTTTATAAAATCGAGTGCTTTTTTAAAATCGGAAATAGCAACTGTTTCTGTAATTTCAAAGCAAATTAGATCAGGCTCAATTCCGTATTCTTTCATTTTACGAAAAGTAAAAGAAAAGAAGTTATGATCATTCATACTTGCACCAGATAAGTTAATAAAAAATCGAGTTTCTCGATTTCGAGAACTAGAATCTCCGAAATTTTTAGATATATATTTGAATGCATTTTCTACAACCCATCGATCGAGTGATGGCATCATATTATAACGTTCTGCTGCTCTCATAAAAACATCAGGCATGATTACAGTGTTGTTATTTGTTTTGAGTCTGAGTAGAAATTCATAGAATAATACTGAGCTTTCTTTTTGATAGGGAACAGACACAATTGGTTGCTGAAACAATGTAAATTGATCTAGTTCAATGCTCTCATTGAGCCTAGAGAACCATTGCATTTCCTGCATTCTAAATGTCATTTGCCTATCATCTTCTATATAAATATGAGCCCTGTTTCTACCGGCTTCCTTTGCGGCATAACAAGCCATATCTGCCATACTCAGAATTTCATTGATTGTTTCTACTCTGGGGCTAATCTTGATTATCCCAATACTTCCCCCAATAACGAAGATTTTATCCATCCAATTGAATCTAAATTCGGAGAGATTTTTTAGAAGATTTTCTGCAAAGCTATTTGCTTGCTCTAAACTATGATTTTCTAATATAATTACGAATTCATCTCCCCCAATACGAGCTGCGAATCCATCTTTTTTTAGACTTTGGGTGAGGATAACAGAGACTTGCCTGAGTAGATCATCTCCTGCCGGATGGCCACAGGTATCATTTACTACTTTGAATTGATCTAGGTCGATATAGAGTAGGCTGTATTGTAGATCTGAATCTGATTTTACTGCTTCTAGAATTTTAATCAGTCTACTTTCAAATTCATAGCGGTTCGATAAACCAGTTAAAGGATCATGAAACGCCATATAGTAAACAGCTTCTTCTGCCATTTTTCTTGCATTTCTAGAATCATTTTCTCTCAATTCCCTTTCGATCACTGGAATGAGGCGAGCCATATTATCTTTCATGATATAATCTTTGGCTCCTGCTTTCATTGCCTCAATTGCGATTTCTTCGTTCATTGCACCAGAAACAATTAAGATAGGAATATCGATATTATTGTCTTGTGTGAGTTTAATTAAGTCTAGTGTGTTGAAATGAGAGAGTGTGTGTTCTGTGATGATCAAATCAAAGGTCTTTTTGGTTGCAGTCTCTTTGATTTGTGTTAAATCAGATAGTTTCGTAATCTCAGGTTTGTAGTCACTATTTATTAAATATTGTTTGAGAAGTTCTTCCTCTTTATCTGATTCATCGATGAGTAAGATTCGCAGGTCTTTCATAGTGATTTATATCTGTGGTTTAAAATTGACAATTGAATTTAATTTTTAACTCTCTTAGCGATTACAAAAATTTACTTAAAGAAGTTTTTTATTGAATCATTTAAATTGTCAAAAGTAGATTTTAGTTTTTCCTCTACTTCTGCTGTTTTCTCGTTCCATTCATTTGATGTCTTAGTGAATTGACGATCTAGTTTTATGATACCTTCTTCGATATCATTTAGAAGTTTTTTACGTTTTGATTTTTCTGCTTCATCAAAATTCCCAAATTCATACTCTATTATATCGTCTTTTACACTGCCCTTAGTTAGAAGATGCATTTCTACTTTTACATATTTCTGTAAGAGTGCAATTCTTCCTTCTTTATCTAGTCTTCTAACGCTCACACTGAGAGAAGTTGATTTTAGAAATTTGAGTGGTCTAAATTTACTTGCTCTTTCCACTAGATCATGATCTTCCGCAATTACTACACTCTCATCAAATCCACCAATTCTATTAAATAGTCTGCGATTGATAAAAATACAAAAGCCGGCAGCACGTGGGTTTAAATTTTGATTTATTTTTACAAATAAATTGGAAAGTTGAAATACTACTTTATCTAGAGTAAGTTCGGATAATGGTAGGAATTCGCAGGTCGCCAAATCTATGTATTGATCGTCCATTTCTGTAATTGCTTTTTCTAGAAAGTCTGTCGGTAGTAAAACATCTGAGTCGAAGAAAAATAAGAATTCACCCGTTGCAACTGCTGCTCCTTTATTTCTACCCGGACCTGGCATCCCACCAGGAACTACCTTTGCGCCATAGCTTTTAGCAATCTCTATCGTATTGTCTTTTGAGCCTGCATCTGCTACTATAATTTCGAAATCCTTAAAAGTCTGATTCTTGAGAGATTCCAGTAGGATAGGTAAATATTTTTCTTCATTTAAAGCTGGTATAACAACACTAATTCTTGGCATATCCACAAAATATTTTATAAATTAAAAAGGGCAAGAACCTTTTTTAAAAAAGAGTAGAAAATCATTGGGCGAATCCTTGCATAAGGTTTGATTTTATTTCTCTAGGTTTTTCAAATATTTATTTGATTTCTTGCCGTTCTAGTAAAGTTTCGGATAACAGCTATTTACCTAACGATTCCTTTCTGAGTGAGTTCGAATCCAATTCAAAAGAATTCTACTCGCCATAAAATGGTGTATAAAATGGATTTAGGATATATTCCATTTTTTTATTCTAAGCAGGTATAAAAACGGGAAGTTTACCCCTTTAAATTCTTACTATTTTTACTTTTCTTCCAGTTTGGGAATGCGTTCTGTAAGAATAATTAGGTTTTCTTTTTAGCTTTTCGTATATCGGTAACAGGAGTAAAAAGAGTTTTATAGATTTCAATTCTCATATCATTTGTTTGAGACTTTGGTTTTAATTCTCTAGGGATAGAAACTTGCAGAGAAATGTTAGAGAATATAGAGGATAACAATCATTATCCGCATTTGTGTTTCAAATTTTCTATCAGTTAGAATGGTAAGAATTGGATCTTTTTTTTCATATACTTCTTTGTTCTTTTGAGTCCAATGATTGCTTTTGGAAATTGGTAAAATACAAGATGAATTTTAAATTAGAATGACAAATATTTTACAAAAAAATGAATTTCCAAAGATAAATTCTTTTTCGGACGAGAAAGAATAATTTAAAAAAGAGGAATTAGAAGATAAGAATCTCTCAGACAAATCTGGTTTTTAGACTTTGATGGGTGGAATAGTTAGTTTTTTTGATAAACTAGAGATTTTGCAAAATCTCTTTTTGTAATCATGGGCATACGGTTTTAATTTATTCTTTTCAAAAAAAGGTTTTCTATGATAAGTGATTTTATCAATTCTTTTCAGAGGTAATGAATTAAGTGGCAAATAAAACAATCAAAGTAGAAAACGAAGTTGTAAAAGAGTTAAAAGAAGGGGCAGAAGATTTAGATATTGTAAAGATTGGAGTCGATGTTCCGGGTCTTGTTTCGATGATCAATGAAAACAATATTCGTATGTATGATGATGAAGAATATACGATGACAGATGTCATTAAAAGTGTCATAGAAAGTAGGGCATCACTCAGTAGTTTTTTCCTTTTAGATATAGGAGCCATATTTAGAAAATATAAACTATGGATGCGACATTTGCCAAATGTAAAAATGTTTTATGCGGTAAAATGCAATTCTGATAAATTATTACTGCATACTCTAGTTGACTTAGGAGTTGGATTTGATGTTGCTTCTAAGGTAGAAATTTCTACTGTTCGTGAGTTCGATGTAGATCCAGACAAATTAATTTTTGCAAATCCTGTGAAAGAAATCAATCATATTACCTTCGCGGAAGGGGAAGGGATTAAGAAGATGACTTTTGATAATGTGGATGAACTAAAAAAGATATCTGTTTTTCATCCGAATGCGGAGCTTGTTCTTAGAATCCTTGTAGATGATTCAAAATCAAGAATGCCATTTGGCACAAAATTTGGGTGTCCTACATCCAATCTACCGGAAGTATTTGATTTGGCTAAGACTCTCGGTCTAAATATTATTGGCGTTAGTTTCCATGTTGGATCTGAATGTGAAAGTCCAACTGCTTATTCAGATGCAATTGCTCTTGCAAAAGAAGTTTTTAACACAGCAAAGACCTATGGATTTTCTCTTAGACTTTTAGATATTGGTGGAGGGTTTCCTGGGCATGATTCCCCTGAGATGGAAAATAAATTTATCGAGATTGCGGGCGCGATTAACGCACAATTGGCAACTTCTTTTTCAGATGTGCCAGATCTAGAAGTAATTGCAGAGCCGGGACGATTCTTTGCTACAAGCTGCGGAACACTTGTTACCAATGTGATTGGTCGAAAGATTATCAGCAATTCTGATTCAGAAAAAATCATTCATTACTATATTAACTCCAATCTATACGGAGTTTTTAATAATATTGTATTTGATAAAGCAAGACCTGATTTTGAACTGAGAACCCCTGTGGGGGAAAATGAACCGCTTTATAAATCAGTTATCTTTGGACAGACTTGTGATAGTATGGATAAGATTGCTGACGGAATTATGTTACCGGAACTTGTGTGTGGAAACTGGCTGATCATTCGCAACCATGGAGCCTATACAATTGCTTCCGCTTCTAAATTCAATGGATTCGAATTAGAAGATGTAAATTACGTATTTACGTTTTAATTAAACGTGAGTTCAATGGAAAAATCTTTTCACCACTGATGCACGGTTCGACTACGCTCACCGCATTGCACCGATAAATCAATGAGTAAGAAGTGATGGATAATTTTAAATTATCGTATCTTTTATCGGTGATAATTGTCCCTCCACCCAAAATCCATTACCGCTCATTCGCGGTAATAGGTGGTAATCCTTTATTTTTTCTGTTACGCTGAACTGGAGTTAATTGAATTATAGGATTTTTACTGATCTTGGGAAAGGCTTAGAAAATGAACCGATGCTTGATCCGCGGGGAAAATACTGATTACCCGCGAAAAACATTCGATTGCTTTTTGAAAATCTTTGTTCCAAAAATAATCTAAGCCTTTTTCGAAATCATCTTTCGTTTTAAGATGTAAATCCAATAGATAGTCTGGCATTCCATTGAAAATTTCGTAAACTGCAATCGTATTTGATTTTCCTTTTACTTTCACCCTGTCCAGGATTCTATATTTATATTTTTCGGGATTTTTTAAGTTTTTAAAAGTATACTCACTGATTAAAATATAAGCGCCATAGACCTTTGTAAGTCCTTCAATTCTAGAGGCAAGATTGACAGCATCCGAAATCACTGTAGTCTCTAGTCTTTCCTCTTCGCCTATCGTCCCGAGAATCATAGGACCTGTGTGAACTCCAATTCCCACTCTAATAGAATCATAATTATAATTCATACGATGTTGATTGTAGATTCGAATCTTTTCCTGCATTTCTATTGCAGCATTTAAAGCATCTTCCACATTCCCCGGAAAAAGAGCCATGATGGCATCTCCAATATATTTATCTATAAAACCATTGTGACTTCGAACGATAGGACCCATACGACTGAGATAAGAATTTAAAAAATTAAAATTATCACTTGGACTCATCTTCTCGGAAAGTTCTGTAAAAGAGCGGATATCACTAAATAAAATAGACATATCTCTTTGCACTTGCTCGCCTAAGCGAATTTCAGTTATGTTTTGTTTATCTAAAAAGTTTAAGAATTCGATGGGAACAAATCTACTATAGGCTTTATTTACTTCTTTTAGATCGGTTGTTAAATTTTCGATAGATCGAAATGCTTTTGAAAATCGAATGGAGATTCCTAGAGACTGACTAAAAATTAAACAGGCTAGTCCATAATGGGATAAAAAGAAGCTATTGATCCACTGATTTGCATAAAGTAAATCATTGACTGTCGTAAGAATCATAAATACAAAGCCGAAGAGTATAAGCTTTGCTCCTGGTAAGTTTTGATATACATAGTAAATCATAAAACTAAATCCCAATAATATAAATCCAAAGTAAAAAGGCTGATACAAGGGAACAGAATTTGTAAAAAAATAGGGTGGTAAGAATAGACCGATTGATAATAAAATTGAGATACAGTAACAAATGATCGTTAGGCGTTTTAGATAGGGTCTGTTAAACTGGCTGTATAAAAAATGATATCCTAATGGTAGAGTCGCATACCAAGTAAAATACTCTACTCGAATCAATAAACCAAACGGCACTTGAATATAGGAATTAAAAACTCGCTCACCAATGGATAGAGATCGAAGTAAAATTACAAAACAGAAGACAGAAAATAAAATATTTGAGATATCGGATCTTCTGTAAAAATAGAGAAATAAATGATAGAGTATCATGATAAAAATAATACCAGTTAGAAAAAAATCCATATCTCTAAAAAAATTTGTTTCACTGATAATCTGTTCATGGGTTCCAAGTATGAGGCTATACCAAGCTCCACCATTTCTATGTTCATAATTTGAAATCCAATAAATAATCTCTACATCCTCTTCTGGATTCGAAAGAAAAGCCTGGGTATTTTTATAATCTGGAATCGAATTTTCAGGAGAAGTGCCTACTTTTCCGGCAGAGAGTAGTTTGCGATTGTTCCAAAAAACAGCATATGCAGTAGACTGCTCTCTAGTTCTAAGGGCAAGAGGTGGGCAATTTGCTGGAAGTTTGAGTTTTAAACGAAACGTAGCATATCCTTTTGCGGATAACGTTTTATCTTTGTATTTAAACTCATTCCATACACTTGGAAAAGGAAAAAAAACAGGCTTTTCCTGGATAGAATGAATTTCTTCTGAATTATAGAGATGTTCCCAGTAAAACTCCCATTCCCCGTCTAGCTTGAGTTTTCCATCTCTTTCAAAATTCCAATTGCTCAGGTCAAGAAAGCCTTCTTTTGCGATAGGTGAAATCAAAGCAGGTTTGCATTGAAAAAAAATGAAAAAAATAAGGAATAGCCAACGAAACATGGTAGGACTGTTCTAAAATTTTGCAGAATCTATGTCAAGATAAACTCTCTACCTCGACTTGGCTCTTAAACCTATCTTGACTCCGCTCGATAACCACCTAGACTTTGATTGGTAACCTCTCGGCTAATAATTTTAACTTGTAGGGAGAAAAGATTACCACCGATTCACACCGATAAAAGATTCGATAGGGGGTAGGGTAAGACGCCAATTTACTTTGCTGATGTTTGGGGGTGATATTGAATATAGAATTAATAGCAAATAGACGTTATCTGCTTTTTGGACTATTCTATTTCTAATAAAACCTCGTATTATAATAAAATACTATTAAGCTTTTACAAAATATATCTAATGAGTTTCAATTGGTTGCAGTTGTTTGCCGGTTTCTTTCTGTCAATTTTAAAGGGAATCTAAATCATCAATGATAGAATGATTTTTCCAAGGAAAAGACAAAACGATATCTGTAAGAATAAGAATACTTCTGGAGTAGGAATTGAAGATTGTTAAACTGTAACTATGGAAGCGATTCGTAAAATTACTAAAATTAAAAATAATAGTCTCAAGCTAGTAGATTTGGAAGACTTCGATAATCAAATTGTTAAGGTAATTATTTTTCCTGTTGCAAAGAAAAAAGAAAATCCTAAGAAAAAGAAAGTTGTAAAGTCTCCAACAAATGAATTTTTAAAAATAAATTGAAATCCAAGAGCAAATGGGCGTTATCCGCTCTTGGGAATTGAACTTTATTTAAGAATATTTTAACCACGGATTAACACGGATGCACACAGATAAAGGATGTGATGGTATATTTCTAGTGCCTTTTTATTTGCAAATGAATTTTATTTCGCGCAGGAAGAGTAAGCAATCGCGTTATGTAGTTAATCCAATCCTAAAACAAGTTTAATTCCATTTTCAATTTGGGTCATTTTACTAGATCTAATTTTTCCTATGCGTGAAAGAAAACGTTCTCGATCTAAAGTTACAATCTGTGAAACAT
This sequence comes from Leptospiraceae bacterium, assembly GCA_035345875.1. GTDB lineage: Bacteria > Spirochaetota > Leptospiria > Leptospirales > Leptospiraceae > UBA2033. The sequence continues at coordinate 87,469 of DAORDH010000006.1, forward strand.
TTGTCACTGAATCTTTTCGTAAATTGGATTCTTTTTTAGAGAGAATAACGTTTCCAGGAGCCTCCGCCAAATCCAAATTAGACGTTATCGCAACAACAATGATTGTGTTGATATTGCTTTCGTTAAAAGAATCATCCTGAATAACAAGAACAGGACGCCTAAAGCCGAACTCACTGCCAAAAGGTATACCTAAATCTACCCACCAAATTTCACCACGTATCATTCTTTAAACTCTTTCTGAGAAATTCAACTGATGAATTAGAAATATCTTCTTTTGATTTGCGAGAATCTTTTCTATAAACCTTGTTTAATTTTTCTGTTACAGAACTTTTGTTATGAGACTGAATAAATTCTTCTAAAGACCTCGCAAAGAGTTGGCTTCTAGGAATTCCGATTCGCTTAGCTGCCTTCTCGGCTGTCTTAAATAAATCATCTGGAATTGAAATCGCTGTTTTCATTCTCTCAGTATAACTTAGGTTATACCGAAGTCACTAATAAAAATTAAATTACGAATCTAAAAACCTAGACATCATTCATTCTAAAACTAAAAATTCTTTTGACACCCCAACTCGTTTAGAAAATGAATTACTGACCTGAATTACATTGCCTAGTCTCTCACTTAATTCTGTCAACTTAAGGATTTTTAACCACATAGTTTGGCTTATGGTGAGCGTCAAGCGATGGGGGGAATGCAAGAAGACTCACGAGTGAATAAATAATAAATCTTTTTTTTCTTCGTGTTCTCTGTGCTCCTCGTGGTTAATTTTTTTTGGTTTCTATTAAGTTGACAGCATCGTCTCCCACTGTTATGCACTTATGTGTGACAGCGAACAATTAAATTTACTTTACAGATGTTTATATTGTTAAATACTAAACAAATATGGGTATATTGAGTTATAAAGCTGACCTTAGGTCAATTGGCACAAGTATCGAGACATGGGATACTGCAAGCCTTGGGGTATTAACTGGGAATGCAGAGATTTTTCACCTTGCTCATAGTTGGATTTCTATTTTGATCGCGAAAGGATATCGAGTGCATGTAATTGATTGTGCGATTCGATTTAATGTATATAGAGTCATTGACGAGGCAAATTTTTACGGGCTTGATTTACATGAGTTTTTAATGACAGGTCTAGTGCAAAGAGCCTTTACTCCTTATCAAATCCTAGATGTGATTCGAAGAATTTTAAGCAGCACGAAAGATCCAAATAGAGTTTACGTATTATTAGCCCCTACAAAGCAATTTTTTGATGGAGATGTGAAAGAAGAGGAGGGATATTTTTTATTACAAAAACTAATTACAGTTCTAGCTAGAATTCAATCTAAGGGAATACCAATGTTAGCTGTAGAATCTCAAAAGTATAAACATAAAACATTTCAACTTTTATTTCCTTATCTTTTAGATTCCGCCAATGCAATTTGGAAATACAATAAATTAGTTTTTGGTAAACAAACTTTTCGAAGATTTGAAATCAATTATAAAAATACAGTAGTGGGTCCGACTCAATATAGATTAGAAATTACAGGAGACGAAAATGGGAAGAACGGTAATGCCTTATTCGAGAGCAGTAGAAGCTACTGATCTAAGATTACAAGATTTTAGAAAAAGCCTTAGAAAAGACGATAGAGAAATCTTTGATGAATTGATGCGATACGCGAAGACTCAGATTCAAGCAGGAGTGATGGCAGCAAATCCAAATCCATTTGATTCCATGTCACTTACTATGCACATTCAACTGGCTAAAAAGTTAAAAAATGCACTGGCTGAAATTGAAAAATTGAAACAGGAATTAGCTAAAACCAAACCAGAGAGTTAAAATAGAATTAAGAAAAAGGATTACCACTGATGAAGACGATAAACACCGATAAAAGAAAAGATACGATAATTCCCATCGTTTCTGCATCGTTCAGTTATCGGTGTCCTCGGTGGTAATTCTTAATTTGACAGTATTAAGTGTCGATCGCGAGTGCTATGAAAGTTTTAGATCATATACAAAATCATTTACCCAATTCGATTCAAGTAGTGGAAGGGTTTTTGTTTGATATTTACCATGTAGAAGAGAAAGTCTATGTCTGGGTTCTGGATAATGAGCATAAGCCGCTTCTATTTATGGATACCTATTATCCTGAGATTTATCTAGATGGAAGAATTGATCTTATGCAAAAGATTGTAAGTCGTATTTCTTTTTACAATGCCTTAAAGGAAAAGCCAGTTTGGGAGACTAGAAGACATTTTTATTCAAACAAAGAAGTGAGAGTTTTAAAAGTAGTGATTTCTAAACCTTCTATCATGCGAAAAATTTTAAATCGACTCTATGCGTTTTATGGACTGATCGATATTTATCATACAGACATTGAAGTTCCTACAGGCTATTCTTATTTGCATCAAATCTTTCCACTCGCAAAAGTGCAAATTGAGTATAAAAAGATAGAAAATACAAATCAAATTATAAGCATTCATACAAAGGATGATATAAATGCATGTGAGTATGACGTTCCCTCTATTAAAATTATGCATCTCTATCTACAGAAAAATCATCGAATGCAGATTCATTCGAATAATCCAGTTGTTGCAGATGTGGACGGAGATGAATTTACTTTTGGATTTGAAAATCCAAGAAAGGATTTAGAAAAACTAAATCAATTGTTAATTGAAAAAGATCCAGATCTAATTCTTTCCAATCATGGAGATCAGGTTTTGTTTCCATTTTTATTTCATCTAGCACAAAGCTTAAAGACAAAAATTTACTTAGATAGAGAGGATACTACCTTACACACTCGAAAAATCGTTAGAAAGGGAACTAGTTATAATACCTATGGTGCTATGATCTACCGTGCTCCTTCTTATCCACTGTTTGGTAGATGGCATATCGATCGAGGAAATAGTTTTGTTTTCAAAGAGGCGGAATTAAGGGGAATCATTGAACTTGCTCGAATCAGTCGACTTCCTATGCAGAGAATGGCAAGAGCTTCTACAGGAAATGCGCTTACCGCTATAGAAACTAACGTTGCTCTTCATGGAAATTATTTAGTTCCATGGCAAAAATCAAAAGTGGAAGAGAGTAAAACTTTTTACGACTTGCTTAGAATCGATAAAGGAGGGCTTGTTTTTCAGCCTGATACTGCAAATGGAATTGTATTCGAAAATATGGCACAGCTTGATTTTTCCCAGATGTATCCTTCTATTATGGTTTTGCATAATTTATCTCCAGAAACAGTTTTATGCGAATGTTGTTTAAACGAAAAAGAGATCGAAAGAGTTCCTGGGGCAGGATACCATATTTGCAAAAAGAGAAGAGGGGTTGTTTCGGAAGCCTTAGAGAAAATTTTAAGTCGTCGAAAATATTACAAGTCTAGAAAAAAAGAAGTGAGCGGAGAGGAAAAGGAAATTGTAGAAGCAAAACAAAATAGTCTCAAGTGGATGCTTGTCACTTCGTTTGGCTACTTAGGTTATAGAAATGCAAAATTTGGAAGAATTGAAAGTCATGAGTCGGTAACTGCTTTTGGAAGAGAATTTTTACTCACTGCCAAAGAGATTGCAGAAGAGGCTAATTACTATTTGTCTCATGCGATTACAGATTGTATATTTATTCAAAAGGAAGATGGATCTGCTCTTTCCAACGCTGAACTAGAATCGTTATGTGAAAAAATATCCGATAAAACGGGAATCTCAATGGCGATTGAAGGGGTTTATAAATGGCTTGTTTATCCTCCTTCTAAAATGGATCCATTATTGCCGGTTTCCAATCGATACTTCGGAAAGTTTCAAAATGGGGAAATTAAAATGAGAGGGCTTGCCGCTAGACGAAAAGACCTCCCTAAATTTGTAGTAGAGATGCAATTAGATTTACTTCATATCATGGAAGAGGCTGATACAATTTTAGAATTAAAAAAGCTACACAGGGAAATGCATTCTACCTTTCACAAATGGAAAGAAATTTTAGAGTCTGGTAATGTTCCTTGGAGAAAATTACTTCTTCGAAAGACAGTCAGTCAACCGATGGAGGATTATTCAGTAGACAATGGAAGTCTGCTCTCTTTAAAGCAACTCAGTAAGCTAGATATAGAAGTAGAACCTGGTGAAAAAATTAGATATATTGTATTAAAAGAAAAGCATTTAGATAAAACCAAACGATACCTATCAGAAGAAATGGCAGAGCTAACTCTTGTATCTGACTATGTAAGATACGATTGCAATTATTATACAAGACTCATTTGGGATGCCTTTCAAGAAATATGGGAGAATTTTGCCCCAAGCGGTTACTTTCGATTTACCCCTAGTAGGCAAATATTCTTTGATTTTGTTTAGACCTAGTTAAGAATTCGCTTTTTCGATTTAAACTAATTCTTTAGCTGGTTGGTTTATCTCTTCGAATGTCTTTTACTTTTTCTTCGAATGTTTTGAGTGGTTGTCTATGTTCTGCTGCAATCACTTGTTCTTTGTTTTTTATCAAAGTTAAAAGTTCAGTTGAAATTTTTCCCAACACTTCGCTCAATTCGTGCAAGGATTCTGCCGTTCGAACAGAATCTAATGTTAGATTTGTTTTGTTCTTATTTCTAATTTGAAATTCGTTTAATGCTTTCTTTTCATCTTCTACGAGAGCACAAATATTCTCTGCAATTTCTGTGATATTTTTTACATCACTATTGATTGCAAAACTCGCCTTTTCTTGGACTTTAATACTTTCACTTAGCTCACTTAGGAAAGTTTCATTTTCTTCTACAACATTTGAAACAGTCTCTAATTTCTTTGCCGTTGCCTGAATCATATTCGAGCTTTTCTCAATATTTTTGACAGTTGCATTCACAATTTGATGGATTTCTTTTGATGATTCCAAACTTTGCTCTGCTAATTTTTGGACTTCCATTGCGACGACCGAAAATCCTCTTCCTTGTTCTCCAGCCCTTGCTGCTTCTATCGATGCATTGAGAGATAAAAGATTTGTTCTATCTGCAATATCATTGATTGTTTGAGAGATGTTTAATATTTTTTCTGATTGGGATTTCATTTCATTTACTACTTGCATAGTATCACTTAAGGAGTTAACGCTCTCTGCTGAAATTTCCCTTGCATGTGTGGCTCGTTTGGAAGATTCCTTTCCTCCTTTTGATATTTGATCAATCGATTCCGACATTTTTTGGGTTCTACTTGAAATCTTTGAGATCATTTGCAATTGTGCATTTGAGATAGTGCTAATTTCTTCTCCATCCCCAACAATTTTATCGATTACAATAGAGTCTTTTTCAAAATACTCTTCTTGCTCTTTAACTGTTTTCTCCATGCTGCCTGTATTGTCTTTTAATTGAGACATCATATTCGTAAGGCTAAGTGAGATTTCTTCGATCTTCTTTAAAAGCTTTTCCATTACAGAGGTATTGAATTTATACTTGGATTCTGATTCAGAAAGCATTCCCATAAATTCTCTTGTGTCATTTGCTAGATAGGCGATTACAAAAGAGGCTCCGATTAAAAAAAGAATCTTCGCAATTTCTGTTGGTAATCTTAAAAAATGAAAATCAAAAAACTTTGCAGGATCATTTGTAAATGTCATCCAACCTGATCCAATCGACAAGATGATTAGTAATAGATAGAGTGCCGCCGCGAAAAATCCTGTAAAAAGAGAAAATATTTTATCTAGTCTGAGACCAGCCAGACAAATGTATAAGAAAAATATGTCAAATGTTGCAGGTTCTTTCATTGCGAGTCCCCATCCTGCATTTGGATCAAAATGCATTCCATACTTGGCACCAAATACACCTAGCAAATCAATAGTTGTAGAGATGTATTTGATTGTTCTAGAATACTTTGTTCGTGGGAGTAAATATTCCCAAAAAAGTGCAAATACTAATTGAATACTTGGAATGATAAAAAGCGTTATATAAACAGCAGGGCTACTTCCGTTTCGATAGGTGGAGAGAGCAAGGAAGTAAAAAATGAGAATAAAAATATATCGAATTCGATTTACTTTTTTCTCGACTTCTAAACTTTTCTCTTCATAGGATCTACGAAATATAACATCTGATTCTCGTTTGCCGTTTCTTTTTATAGCCACTCTATACTCCTAGTTTAAAGTTTCTTTCAATGACTGGATTAAGTCTTTCGCCTCTTTTTCTTCTTTTGCTTTTTTTGTCTGTGTCCATTTTAATTCTTTTGCTAAAATGGTTGCGACCGGTTTTATCATTGATTCTGCTAAATTCAGATTTATAAAAAGAATTCTCATTCTTCTTGCAATGATATCTGTAACGGATAACGCAAACTCACTACGCACTGCATGTAATACTTCTTCTTCAAAGAATCCAGAATCTTTTAGAATTTCTTTTGGCTTTTTACCAAGAATTTCAAAAACTTCTCCTCCATAATAGTTCCTGAGGCGCTTTGCAGTTTCTAGGTCTAGTTTATAGTCCTGAGCAATTTTGAGATACATATTTTCTGAATAACCACTCTTTCCAATGAAGTTATAGTTGTAAGTCTCACAGGCTCGCACTGGAACTAACTTTCCTACTTGGATCATTTTGTCCGTTAAGTCTTCAGCCATTTTGCGATAGGTTGACCACTTTCCGCCACTCATAGTAATTAGATTGGAGTCAGAAACTAAAATCATTTCTTCTCTAGAAATATTTTTAGTATCAGAACTACCAGATAGAGAAATTAACGGTCTGAGTCCTACAAACACAGAAAGTATATCTTCTTTCTTTAGTGGGGACGATAGGTATTCATTTCCTGTCTTTAAAAGAAACTCTACTTCGTCTTTTAATGGAATTGGTTCATGAGAAATTGTTTGGATAGGTGTGTCTGTGGTTCCCATTACTACATGGTCTTCCCAAGGCAATAGAAATACAACTCTGCCATCACTTGTCTTTGGAATGATCATTGCGCTATTGCAAGGAATTTTTGATTTTGGAAAGACTAAGTGAATCCCTTGGCTGGGGGATAATACAGGTTTTGCGTTCGGGTCATCCATTTTTCGAATTTCATCAATCCAAACACCAGTCGTATTAATGACAAGCTTGGTTGCGACTGTAAATTCTTTGTCTGTCGTTACATCTTTTACTTTTGCTCCTACAATTTTTCCTGATTCATTTTTTATGAGAGAAGTCAATTGCACTTTATTACAAACACAAGCTCCTTCCATTTCTGCAGTTCTCGCAAGTAAAACATTGAGCCGAGAATCATTGAATTGGGCATCGTAGTAGGCGATTCCGCCTCTTAGTTCCGTTTCCTTTGCCGCTGGAAATTCTTTTAAAAATTCATGCTTTGAAATGCGTCGATGCGCAGGCAAACCACTGTCACCCGCTAAAAGATCATACATGGTTAGACCGATTGAATAATAAGGCTTTTCATAAAACTTGTAGCTAGGCATTAAAAATTTCAGTGGTTTCACAAGGTGAGGAGCATTTGCTAGAAGTCTTTTTCTTTCGGTTAACGCTTCTTGAATTAAGCCAAAATGAAATTGCGCGAGATAACGAACCCCTCCATGAATTAACTTGGTAGATCGGCTCGAGGTTCCGGAAGAAAAATCCTTGGCATCAATTAACGCTACATTCAAACCTCTTAAAGAGGCGTCGTGTGCAGTCCCAGCTCCAGTAGCACCACCTCCAACAATGAGACAATCGAATTGTGTTTTACTAAGTCTATCTAATTGTTTTTTTCTATCAACATGCACTGCCATTTTATTAAAGTTCCTAATTCAAAATTCTATAACTAAAAAATCGCTTTGTTTTTTAGTTTATTTGCATTATTCTGAGTGAATCAAAAAACTAAATCCTTTTTTTTAAAAAGAGAAATCATTTTTAAACTACTAGGCTATACTAGATTGCAGGAAAAGAATTACTTTATTTCAAAGACTTCCACACCTTCCCAATCTTCGCTGATCCCATGTTTTAGATAGAATTCGCATCTAGATAGAAAAAGTTCAGCCGCCTTATCTTGTGGGTTTGCCTTTGCTACATTCTTAAAAAGATTTGCAGCCGCTTCAAAATCCTTCTGTAAATAGTAGAAGATTCCTCTTTCAAACATTGGTTTAGATGTGACTTTAAAATCAGCAATTTCTGGTGAAGTGTCATGAATGATTTCTAGAATTCCTACAGAATCTTTTTTGCCTTTTACTTGGACCCTACCGAGCATCCTATATTGATAGTCTTCTTGGTTCTTAATTTTTTGGAATGTTACATCGCTAATTAAAATTGGTGCGCCATAAATTTTAGTAAGACCTTCCAAACGAGAGGCGAGATTAACTGCATCTGAAATCACTGTTGCATCCATTCGATTCGCTTCTCCAATCGTTCCGAGCATAAGACTTCCAACATGAATTCCAATTCCAATTTGGATTGGTTTATAATTTGCTTTCTGACGTATTAGATTGTATTCCCGAACTGTTTCTTGCATTTCAACTGCAGATCGGACAGCATCTTCTGGATTGAGTGGAAAGAGTGCCATAATTCCATCACCCATAAATTTATCGATGAAGCCATTGTTCTTACGAATGATTGGTCCTACTCGTTTTAGATATGCGTTTAAAAATTTGAATGTTTCCTCTGGCTTCATTGTTTCGGATAACGCTGTAAAATTGCGAATATCGCAAAACATAACAGACATTTCTGTTTTTGTTTGGTCTCCTAGTAATACTTGTGTAATATCTTCTCTGTTTAAAAAAGTGATAAAATCTGCGGGAACAAATCGACTGTAAGCAAGGTTTGTAGATTTGAGATGGATCGATAAAGATTGAGTCTTTTGAAAGGTTCTGGAAAAAATCAAAGAGAGTATAAAAGACTGAGAGAAAATAAAAATAAATAAACCAAACGGAGCAAGAAAACTAGATCCATACATTTCATTGATTATAATATCACCAATGATTGCAATAAAGAAGATCGTCCAACCAATACAAGCTGCAATGGCTCCAACGCGCTTGCGGATAATGGCTAATATCAATGCATAGATAGAATAGAATCCACATAAGAGAGTAAAAATCTGGAAATAGGGAAGAGTCTGAGTAAAAAATAAGGGAGGAGTTAAAATCACTATTCCAACAAATGTGGTTCCGATTATATTCATTAGAATCCAGATTTTTCTTTTGAATTCTGCAGAATAGAGATAGAAAACAAATCCAGCAAAGACTTGGGTGCTTACATAAAAAGTAGTGTATTCAATTTTGATTTGTATGTCCCAGTTTATATTTGGAATTAAAGATGTGATCCAAGTTTCTCCTGTGAATAGAATCCGAACTGAAATAATAAAACAAAACAATCCGAAAAACAAATAGGTATTTTCTTCTCTTCGTAAAATAAACAAACCGATATGGTAAATCGTCATGATACAAAGGACACCAAATAAAAAGAAGTCATAGAAAAGGGCACTGCTGTTTTGTTTGATAATGTCTTCTTCCAGTCCGAGATAAAGACTTTGCCAAAGACCACCTTTTTTATGATTGAAATTGGATACTTGGATTACGATTTCGATTGGATTTTCTGCGCGAAAGCTATGTATCTGACTGTTGTAATGAGGTTCCATGTCTTTTCTAGACATTCCTACTTTTCCATCTTCTGAAATGAAATTTCCGTTGACCCAGACCTTTGAGGCGGTTGCAGCATAGCTAATTTTTAGAGCGAGAGTTTGTCCTACTTGCGATTGATCAATAGGAATGGTAAGTTTGTAGGTAGCAAAGCCTTCGCCCGAAAGAGTTTCTTGGTTGATAATGGTTCCATTCCAGCTACCTGGAACTGTTACCGTTGCAGATTTTACTGGTTTTGCTTCACTTTGGAAATCTTCTGGATATAAGAGTCGCATCCAGTAAAAGTCCCATTGACCATCTAAAAAAACAATTCCATCTGTTTTAAAGTTCCAATCTATTTCTTCCAAATTTAGTTTTCCATCCAGTGCTTTGGGGAGAGGCTTGGAGGTCTTTGATTTACAGTCACTCAAGAGGATCTGTGAAAGTATAATTAGAATTATAAAAATATATCTCATGCAAACTCAATTAAAATCTAAGAATAGTCTTAATTAAAGGATTACTTAGAATAATCAATCAATAAAAATTAGTTTATTTAGGAGCTCAAAAAAAAATAGAGTCTTGTTATATGAATCCGACAGAAAGTTTTGAATTGATTAAACGGGGAACGGTGGAGATCATACCGGAATCTGAATTAAAAGACAAATTGAATTTAAATCGCAAATTGGTTATAAAAGCTGGTTTCGATCCTACAGCACCGGACCTACATTTAGGTCATGCAGTGCTTCTTAGAAAGATGAAACACTTTCAAGTTTTAGGTCACGAAGTCCAATTTTTACTGGGTGATTTTACTGGTATGATAGGAGACCCTACAGGCAAATCAGAGACACGTAAACGTTTGACTAGAGAAGACGTTGTTCGAAATGCTGAAACTTACAAAGAACAAGTTTTTAAAATATTAGATCCGAGCAAAACAAAGATCGTTTTTAATTCCGCTTGGTGTTCTAAAATGAATTTTGAAGATGTCTTAGTCTTAAGTTCTAAATACAATGTAGCAAGGCTTTTAGAAAGAGATGATTTTAGTAAACGATATAAAGCAGGAAATCCGATTTCACTTATTGAATTTTTATATCCGCTCGTGCAAGGTTATGACTCTGTTGTGATGGAGGCTGACGTAGAATTGGGTGGGACAGATCAGAAATTCAATTTACTAGTAGGTCGTGAATTACAAAGAGATTATGGAAAGACACCTCAAACTGTAATTACTCTTCCTCTCCTTGTTGGTTTGGACGGAGTAAAGAAAATGTCTAAATCACTTGGAAATTATATTGGATTCAATGAAGCTCCTATCGATATGTTTGGAAAAATCATGTCCATCTCAGATGAGCTGATGTGGAATTATTATGAGTTATTAACCGATTTACCAAAGTCTGAGATCGAAAATCGAAAATCTGCCATTGCGAAGAATGAGGCTCATCCTAAGGAAGTAAAAACAGAACTGGCAAAATTGATTATGGATCAATTTCATCCTTCAGATTCGAATCAAGAAGCAATCGAGGAATGGAATCGAATTCACAATACTAAAAATAGAGCCATTCCAGAAGACATTGAAACGGTAATTCTATCAGATGATGTCTTTCTTTCTGGGCAAACACAGCTACTTCAGGTTCTGGCAAAGCAAGGATTTATCCCATCCACATCGGAAGGTAGAAGATTGGTTAAAAGTGGCGGGCTCTATTTAAACGAAGAAAAACTGAGTGATGAGAAGTTTACTGTAGAAAAAGGGAAAGAGTATTTAGTCAGACAGGGCAAAAAAGGAAAATTTTTGAAGATCAAGACTTAAAATTTCTTGACAAAGATTTTTTTTTGATATAATGACCCTGTTCATTTCTATTAGTCGATTTGTTTTTTGGAATTCTAAATTGAGATACCAAGTTAGAATTCCACAATTGCAAAAAAATGAAAAGTTATGAAACTAAAAATTCTCCTGTTTATTCTCCTTGTTTTTAGTAAAATTCTTTTTTCCGCCGAAGTGACCCTTCGGTCGGAAACTGTTTTTATCTGTGATCTACTAGAAGAAAATAAAGATTCAATTCTAATTCTATACAAAGATAAAAAATATAAAATTCCGCGCAGCGAAATACTTTCTGTCGATCCGGACGTTTTAGGTCCACATAGCTCTTATAAAAATACAATGGTTCAATTGGAAGATGGAAGTTCTACCAAAGGACTCTTTATAGAAGAAACGAAAGAGATTCTAACAATTAAAAAAGAGAACAATTTAATTGCGATTCCCCGATCTAAGATTCTTCAAATTCAAAAGGGAGAGGCAAATCAAAGTTTACCACAAGAATACCAAGTGTTAGAACAAGATAAAAAAGAAAACACTTGGACGATAGGTGTTTCTGCGACGGGGTTTAGAAACGGAAGAGTGGTAGGGGATGTGCATAGAGAAAGTTTTGGATTTGGTTTTTATGTAGAACCACCTTTTAGTCTTTTTAATAAACTGATCCAGTTTGGGTTTCAGTCTGAATATTTTTCTACTGGTGGAAAGTTATCTTATTCTTTTTTTCAAAATATGGGATATGTTTTATTTACTCCCAATTTATTCGGATACAATCTATACTTTAAGATTGGAGGCGGAACATCTTATGTAATTCTTTCGGAAGGGAGTGCATCTGCTTCTGTATTAAAACCAGTTGCGACGATTGAGGGTGGAATCCAAAATGTTTTTTTAGAAAGATATATTTGGAGAATTGGAATTCGGGAGAATGGAGTTTATTCGCACAGAGAATTCTTAGATATGTTTGGAATACAGTTGAGTGTAGGGTATCGTTTCTAGATGAACTATTTACAGATTAGTTTAGAAATTTTTGCCATTCCATTTAAAAATATAATTCTAACGACGGGGAGACTGTATTGGATTTATATTTTATCAGCACTTCTGATTAGCTTTTTCTATTTATTCATTAGAGAAATCATCCAAGGCAATTTTCAAATTCGTGAGTTTCTTAAAAAAATTCATTTTACAAATTGGAAAACCAAGTCATCTCTTACGGATTATCTTTATTATTTCATTGAAACAATTTTACATACAATCTTCTTTTCTCATTTGATTATATCTAGTCTAGCTACTTCTATTTTTATTTTTACAATTCTAAATGAGTATGGAGGCGAATATAGATTAGCCGCAAGTCTTTGGGTGGAGATTTTGTATACAGTCTTATATTTACTCGCCTATGATTTTTCTCGGTTTTATATACATAAGAAAATGCATGATCTTTCCTTTTTATGGGAGTTTCATAAATTTCATCACTCTGCTACTAGTTTAAACTATTTTACAGTGTATCGGGTTCATCCTGTAGAGAGTATCTTACTCAATTCAGGAAGTGGGATTGCGACCGGCATTGTGACAGGAGTTTTTGTTTATTTTTATCCATCTATTACTATGTTTCAAGTTCTAGGAGTGAACCTAGGACTTTTTTTATTTCAACTGTATGGGAATTTAAGGCACAGTGAAACTTGGATTTCTTTTCCTAGTTTTTTAAATTTTATTTTATTAAGTCCAGCGAGTCACCAAATTCATCATAGCAAAGATCCAAAACATTATAATAAAAATATGGGAGTGATCTTTGCTTTTTGGGATAGGATTGCGGATACTCTTTATATACCACAAGAGAAAGAAAAAATTCAATTTGGGCTTCCAGACGAAAATGCAAGTGATTATAGAAATCTATTCTTTATTTTCTTTAAACCATTTTATAAAATTGTTTTAACATTCGTTCGCTATATTGAAAAAATTAACAGATTGCCACCGATAAACACTGATAAAAAATACGATAGATCTTAATTAACTCATCTTACACACAAGAGCCTAAGATGAGAGACAGGGAGCCTGTCGGCAACACTTCGACTAGGGCTCAGTGCATCGCTTGGGCTAGCCGCCCAAACCCTTTTATTTATTGATCCATTAGGAAAACGTAATATGCTAACCTTTATTATTATCCCTATAAATTTCTATCCTTTGCGTAAGGTGAGTTAATTAACGTGAATTCGAGATAAAAAATTTTTCACCACCGATCGCCGAATGATACAGAAACAATTTTGAATTATCGTATCCTATATCGGTGTCCTCGATGATTATCGGTGGTAGTCTTTTCAAGTCTAAAAACGTTACGCCTCGACTTCGCTCGCCGACCGATATAGGCTTTATTATCAACTAAAGTTCGAAACTGATTCCGAAGTTTATCTGCCTAAATGGTCCGGGCTGTATTCCAATAGGAAGTCTTCCAGAAACATATTCTCTATCTTGTAGGTTTTTACCTGTGACAAAGATCGACCATTTTCTTACAGGATGTTTATATCCCAAAGAAGCATTTACTAAACCAACAGCCGGAATGATTCCGCGAGTTCCATCTGCACTTTCATTCGGAGAATTTGCTAGGTCAGAGAATTGTCTTCCAATGTATTGGTATTCCCCTCGAATATAGAATCCGTTTTTATGATTTGCACCGAGAGCAATTGTATAGACGTTTAGTGGAACATAGGGAAGAAAATTTCTGTTTGTGTCTCGATTGACTAGATGAAATTTTTCATCAAAATAATAAGCAGGTTGGTTTAAAAGCAAGTTGATTGTTCCATCTGCATTTGTTGTATACGGAAAGGGAGTATACGTAAGTGATTTTGCATTTGTATACGTATAGATTAAATCAAGAGGGATGTTCCAACTTAGGTTAAAGAATTTTCCAAAGTCAAAGGTGATTGTATTTTCACTTCCTCTGTGAATTGATTTACCACTATTGACCGGTCTAGATCCAGCATCACCACTGATTTCATTTGTATTGATAATCTGATTTTGAAAGTATAAAATATAAACTGCAAATTCGGTATAGAGGTAGGGAGTAATATCACCTCTTAAACCTGTTTCATAATTGGTGGAACTTTCTGCCTTTAGTCTATAATCTGCCCCTGTGGGACTAACGGCTGTTCCGTAGGTAGGAGGAGAGAATCCTTTGTGAACACCCGCAAACCAAGTATAAGTTTGAGTTATATCATAGGTCATACCAAAGCCTGGTATTAACACCTTTGTAAAACTTTCTCCACCTTGGTTTACAAATAATATATCACCAACGTTAGTAGCGATACGGTTTCTAACATCTTGCGTTGTTGCGTATCTTCGTTTATTGTATACCCCTTGTTCTATCCATTCATAACGCACTCCTGGCATGATTTTAAATCGTTCGGTCAGTGCGATTCTATCATGGAGATAGACTGCATAGGTTTTTGCAATTCTGTCTTGCTGGCTGTAGGGGAATCCATCTTTTAAAAATGGGAGTGGAACAGCTTCTGTGCTGACTCTATTTTTTTCTCCGTGTGCTCTCACTCCAAAATCGATTTCATGTTTGATGCTACCTGTTTTGAGTTGGATTTCTAATTTAGATTCAATACCTAGAGTTGCAAAGTTTTGATTTCTAAGAGGAGCAGAGTTTCGCATATAAATCACATCTCCGGGTCTAACACCGATTAGCCCAGGCGAGTAGGTCATAAATGTATCTGATGGAGGACTTGCGGCAACCCCATTTGTATTTATATTATTATAAGCAAAGTCTTCTCTTTGCCAATTTCTGACTGCATTGTTATTATAGATTCTTGTGATTAATTTCATCTGATCTGTAATTGTAAATTCATGTCCAATTACAGTAGAATTTCGATTTAAGTATTTACGATCGAATTGCGCAGGATTAATTTTAGGATTTTTCCAAAACAAACCTTGGGTGAGTCCTAGATAGGTAGATTGTGCATCCTGTTCTTGGAATCCTGTTTTAAATGTGATGGTATGTTTTTCTGAAATTTCATGGACTAGTTTAATTGATACATCATTTAAATGGAAACCTTGGTAATTTCTAAATCCATCTCCTTGTTTATAGAGATAAGAAACGTCAACTCCAGTCTTACCAAAGGTTCCGCCATACTGAGCGAAGTTAGACATATAGCCATTTTCCCCTCCAATGCTTTTATTGGAGAAGGTTGGTTTTAAAGGAGGTTTGCGAGTTACAAAGTTTACAATTCCACCGATAGTAGATGGACCAAATAAAATGGAACCAGAACCTTTGATCACTTCAACTCTTTGCATTCTATCTATTTGCGGAGCATAGTAACTTTCTGGCTGTCCATAGGGGCTAAGCGATGTTAGGATTCCATCTTCTAGAATCAAGGTCTTTCTTGACTCTTCATTACTGACTCCTCTAAATCCAATATTAGGAGTAAGTCCTGCTGCATCTTGAAAGCGAATGGAAGCTCCAGGAACGCGGCGTAAAATTTCCATTGCATCTACCGGTTGTGTTTCTTCTAAGAATTTTTTAGAAACAACAGTAGCAGATCCAGGAATTTTTTTTAGAGATTCCTTGTTATCTCCGATCACATTGATTTGTCCTTTCGAGTAAAAGTCTTCCGCTTTTTTTCTCAATTGCTCAGTTGTTTCTGAGGATTTAGAATTTTCTGGTTCAGGAGAAGTTTTGCTTTCTTGGGAGAATAGGATGGTAGAATAGAAAAGAAGGATTAGAAGGAGAAAAATATTTTTTGTGGATAACATCATTAATCCCCATCACCAGTGCTTGTAGTCGCACTTGTTCCTGAAAGAGAGATCAATTCAGTAGAGAGAGTTGTGCGAAGATTTCTAATTGAGTTAAAGGCAGATGTGGCTGCTGTCAAATTTGAACTAGAAAGAGATGTTCTTAGATTGGAAATAGACTGAGTTTTTGTGATAGCATCTTCGATTTGAAATAGTATTTTCCTATCTAGAATTGGATTTAAATTTTTAACATAGTCTGAGATTCCAATGCCGCCATTGCCTGTATAATAATTTCGAATTGATTTTAAATTGGCAACTAAATTGTCTACAGATGCATCTGAGTATCTAGATTCGACGAAGGTAGATCGGATGACTCCGCCGGATGTTACATTGAGACCTGCTGGATAACCAAGTTTTTTATCGATGATTCCATTTAATAGATTGATCATTTGATTGATTAGAGTATCGAGAGCGGTCTTTTTAGAATCAAAATAACTACTTCCCATTCCTGCTGTTGGAAGTTCATTCACAAAATTACCGTTAGTAGAAATCCAAGAATTTTTAAGTGAGTTTGTATTGTTGTAATAGTCGGTAACGAGCTGAGTTAAAAATTGTAAACGCCTACCTGTGAGATTATTACAAATAGCAGTTAAGGATGTGTTTCCTGTTCCATCATCAAAGAGTAGGTATTCAATAGCTGGTAGTCCTCTTTGTAATTTGCTTAAGGTAGTGATTGTAGAAAGACTAATTGTATTCGAGCTAGCTATATAAGTATTGATAGATCCTGTATCTGCTGGGTTAGAAAGATAGGAATTGACCCAGGGATCGACTAACTCATAGTAACCGCCTTGAACAGCTGGACCAAATTGCGTAATCTCTGCATCCTTTAAAGCAGACATATTTGCCTTCCAAAGAGTTTGTAGATTTAAAACGGAGGTTGAGCCAGAACAACTCTGCGTATAACTATCCGTAGCCGTCTTTAGGTTTCGGGCATTTGATTCTAAATTAGAATAGGAGGTAAGTATGATAGAATTACTTATGTTACTAAAAATGGGAGTTGGATTGTAGGTTTGCAGAATTGTGAAAAATCTACCTAGAATAGCAGAATCTTGACTTTCTTTAGAGCCTTTGTTATTGGAGCAAGTTTGAATCCATAAAAAAAGATTTAAAATAAGAATGAAAAATAAAAAAGAATTTTGCTTACGCATATATACCTAAATTTAAAAATATGAAATCCTATTGTCAAATTCTAGAAGATGATTTTTAAGTCATGCTGAAAGTTTGAGAATGGTTTTTATTTCCTTTCAGCATGACAATGATATTAATCAGTATTTTTTTTAGAAATTTATTATCTTCCTGATTTTGTTATCTCCTGCTGTGGATACATAGATAATTTTCTTAGTGCTATCATAAACGATTCCTCGTGGATCATTTAAAGTAGCCGCAGTTCCTGACCCATCAGCACTTCCTGCTGTTCCATTTCCCACTACAGTCGTGACTACACCCGCTTGTGTAATTTTTCGGATGGAATTATTACTTGAATCTGTTGTATAGATATTTCCACTATCGTCTATAGTTAGTGCATAGGGTTTGTTAAATCTTGCAGCAGTTCCAGTTCCATCTAAATTTCCAGAAGTTCCTTGTGCAGAACCTGCCAGAGTTGTGACATCACCAGTGCTCGAAATCTTTCGAATAACGTTATTTGTATTATCTGCTACAAAGATATTTCCAGAAGAGTCAGCGGCTACTCCCTTTGGTCCGTTAAATAAGGCAGTAGTTCCATTCGCATTATTAAAACCAGCTGTTCCGGCAGTAGAACCAGCAATGAGAGAAACAGTATTAGACTGGATTCTTCTGATTTGATTGTTTCCGACATCTGCAATGTAGAAAGTGCTATTGGATGCACAAAAAATTCCTTCTGGTCCATTGAACATAGCAGTGGTTGTAGAGACTGCTCCGTTTGTCATACCGCTAGTGTTGTAAAGGCCTGCAAAAGTAGAAGCAGTCCCATTTGTATTGATTCGAATGATATTGTGTCCATCCGTATTGTTTACGTAAACTACACCACTTGAGTCAACACAGAGACCTTCTGGACTGATCAGAGGGGAGCCCGCGATTCCATTCGTATCCAGAAGAACTGTTACTGTAGTTTCATTTGTAATCTTCTTTATCTGGTTGTTTTTGGTGTCTGCTACGTAAAGGGATCCATCTGAAAAAGATCCGATTGCTTCCGGCTTGTTAAAACCGGTTACATTTAAGGTGGATATACTAGCACCGGTAGAGGTTCTATTTGATTGCAGAGCCAAGGCTGCAAGGGTAAATGTTTTACTATCGTCTGAATTCTTACTGGTTCCCGGGCAGTTCACGAATGTGAATAGGAGGGGAGCTAGGAATAAGACGGTTAAATGGAATTTTTGCTGTTTCATTTTGCTTTCCTAAAATTGTAATGATTCTAAATATGAGAATGATTCTCAATTCCATTATTTCAAGTGCAAATATTCTGTCAATTTTATTTATACTTTTACAAATCAAGAGAGGCATTTTAGAGTAGGATTTGAGTGAATATGGTATGCGGTTTATTTTATTTATAGAAAGAGTTTTCTCAGAACGTTTCGCCTACATTGTGCAAAGGCAATTAGGCAAGTCAGTTGGAAGACATCCGGAGGATAAAATGATTTATCTCTCAGAAAGTGAATATAATTTATATCACTAAAGATGCCAAAAGGATTTAATGAACTCGCCTTACGCAAAATTAATAAATTGAGCCACAAAAGATGATTTTTAAAATATTAGAGAATGCTAATAAACTAATAAAACTAAGAGCCTGCCTTATGTTTCGACCCTTAGGGAGAAACATTGAGTTTGGGTGATTTAATTAATAAATCTATTAGAAAGCAGAATATGAAATACAGAGAAATTAAAAACATTGGATATCTACTTGCCTTTCCAACGATTGCAACGGAGGACTATCAAAAGTATATGGATTCTGCTCTTTCTTTGTTGGATCATAATTTTACATCTTCTCATATTTGTATTTTATCTAGCCTAAGTCATCCAATCAACTTCTTTGAAACAAAAGAAATCATTTTAAATGTAAAAGAAGATTTGCATCTTCCCACTTTAGAGATAGAAGAGGCAGTGCTTTACTATTCCTATCATTTGATCGAGAAAATAGCTCTAAAAGAAGACGTTATTTTAAATCTAAAAATTGTAGCGGATCTGTGTCTATCGCATGATCAATTAAAAAGTATTTATCCTTTTCTAGAGTTATATTGGGCATATGAGGATCTACTTTATTCAGAGGAGCAGTATTACTGGGAGGATATGAATCGAGAGAACTCAATGGATGTGATTGTAGATTTTGCAAAAAACTGGCTCGGGGAAAATTTGGATCGATTCGAAGTTGAATTTATTTCAGATTAAATTCTTTACAAATAAAAATAACTAACAAAAGGTTCTTTTATGAAACGATTGAAAGAACAATTAATAGAAACCTACAATGCTTTGAATATTTTACTACATGAGGAAGAAACAGAGAATAAAGTTACAACAGCGACTAAGTTAATTGTAGATACTCTCAAAGAGAATCATCCTTTTCTAATTTGTGGAAATGGAGGTTCCGCTTCTGATTCAATGCATATAGCAGGAGAACTAGTGGGACGTTTCCTTAAAGAGAGAAAGGCACTCAATGTTATCTGTCTTTCTTCGAATCCAGCCGTGATAACAGCTTGGGCAAATGATTATTCCTATGAGGATATTTTTGCAAGACAAGTAGAAGCCTATGGGAAAAAGGGGGGAGTGCTTTTAGGTATATCCACAAGTGGAAATTCTAAAAATGTGATCAAAGCATTTGAAATGGCAAAAAGTCTCAATGTAAAAACAATTGCACTCACAGGAAAAGGGGGCGGAAAACTTTCGGAAGTGGCAGATATTTTAATTGATGTGCCTTCCAATCATACCCCTAGAATCCAAGAATTGCATATTATGTTGTATCACTATATTTGTGAGAGAATAGAAGAAATACTTTCCTAACAATTCTAAGCCGATTCAAAAAATATTTGACCGATCGAATTCTATAGAAGCTTGTAAAAGAAGGCGTATGTTTAGCGAAAATATCCAATCTGTATCGGATTCTAATTCATCTCAGCAATGGTATGCGGTTTATACAAAACCACGGGCAGAGAAAAAACTAAAAGAGTCACTCGAGAAAAAATCAATCGAAAACTATCTACCACTCCTTGCAGAGAAAAAGAAATGGTCGGATCGTTATAAGATCATTTCTTCTCCCTTGTTTGCTTCTTATCTCTTTGTGAAAATTGATTTTAAGCAAGACTCCACAAAAGTTTTAAGAGAACCAAGTTCTGTTCATTTTGTCTATCACAATGGAAAACCAGCAACGATCGAGGAAGATACAATCGGAATGATCCGAACCTTTCTGGAAGAGTATCCAGATAAAATCAAAGTAGAACAAGCAGAAAAACTAAAAAAGGGAAATATTTTAGAAATGAAAAACGGACCTTTTAAAGGCAAAAAAGTAACGGTACAAAAAATTAAAAATGAATACTATGTAGTCGTTAAGCTCCCTATGCTCAACCAAACTGTATTGATGGAAGTAAAAAAAGAAGACTTGGTTTTATGAATCCTCCCAAAGTTTTTATTTCCACATACCCATTTGGAAAATATGATCCCACACCAATTCGAATCCTAGAAGAAAAAGGTTTTGAAATTTTAAAAAACCCTTATACAAGAAAATTAAAACCAGAAGAAGTGGCAGAACTCGCAGAGGATGTAGATGCAATCATTGCAGGCACTGAGAATCTAACAGAATTGATCGAGCGAAATAAAAAACTACAACTCATCTCAAGAGTAGGGATTGGGCTTGATTCTGTTCCTTTGCAGCTATGTAAAGACAAAGGAATCGTTGTTGCCTATACCCCTGATGCAGTGACTATGGCAGTTGCGGAATTGACCATTGGGCTTATGATAGACGTTAGTCGAAAAGTTCAGATGGCAGACAGAGAAATGCGAAAAGGGGGTTGGTCTCGTTTTGTAGGAAAGAGGTTAGGCGAATCAGTCATTGGAATCATTGGAGCAGGTAGGGTGGGACTCAATGTGATTCGGCTCCTGTCTGAATTCTATCCCAAAGAAATTTTAATTCAGGATCTAAAAGATAAATCAAAAGAAGTAGCAGCCATTCTAGATCCTAAGAGAATCAAATACAGTTTTATTTCTAAAGAAGAAATCTATCGAAGGTCGGATCTAGTATCTCTTCATGTTCCGCTGACCAAGCACACACGAAAAATGATTACCAAAAAAGAATTAGAGCTATTTTCTACGGATGCCTACCTTCTCAATACCGCCAGAGGGGAGTTGATTGAAGAAGCGGATTTAATCCAAGCTCTTTCGACTCGAAAGCTTGCCGGTGCTGCCATTGATGTATTCTCTAAAGAACCCTATTCAGGAGAATTGACTCAGCTAGAAAATGTAGTTTTGACAGAGCATATGGGATCTTGTTCCTACGACTGTAGGCTGGCTATGGAAAGAGAGGCATCGGAAGAGGTAATTCGCTTTTATTCCGGAGAAGCACTTCGAAATGAGGTTCCAGCCGAGGAATATGAGTATCAAGAATAGATTAAGGAAATACTAACGATACACTATCTGGCTACCAACTAGGAGACCAAGAAGCTACCCCCTCGCTAGGAACTGGCTTGGCTTATGCTAGGGGGAAGCCAGTTGGTATGCGAGATAGTAGCCAGATAGTGTATCGTTAATACGAACTTAGGGTATAGATCACCCAAGGTAAGCAGTTAGAACAGAAAAACCCTCTAAAATAGGTCTTAAAAAGTCATTGTCAAATAAGAGAGCCTCAATTTTACTGTTCAAGTATTGAACATATTGAAAAATATATGTGACTCACGCGGCGAAGCTATATTCAGAGACTTCGTCAAAGCCAACATCCCACAATCAGGTAAATATGCTATCAGACGAAATCCGTCACAAAATCTTCAAAGCAATTGAAGAGAATCCAGAAGTCAGCCAAAGAGAGCTCGCAAGTTTACTCGGAGTCAGCTTGGGCAAGACAAACTTTTGTTTGCAGGCTCTTATGGAGAAGGGCTGGATCAAAATGCAAAACTTCAAAAACAATAAAAATAAACTGGCTTATGCCTATTTATTGACTCCAAGTGGTATTGAAGAGAAAGCTCGTCTCACAGTCCGATACCTGAGAATTAAGATGCAAGAATATGAAATGCTGAAGAAAGAAATTGAAAATTTAACAAAGGAAGTAGAAGAGTCAATCGAGTTGCCAATGACTCACTAGAGAGGTTTGATATGAATTCGAATTCAAAGATATATGTAGCTGGTCATAGAGGTTTAGTCGGCTCTGCACTTATGCGTATGCTGACATTAGAAGGGTATACAAATCTGATTGGAAAATCAAAGTCAGAATTAGATTTAACCGATCAAATAAAGGTCAAAGAATTTTTCGAGAAGGAACAGCCTGAATATGTATTTCTAGCTGCTGCCAAAGTGGGAGGAATCTATGCAAATAATACATTCCCAGCTGAGTTTATATTTTCAAACATTCAAATTCAAAATAATATCATTGATGCATGCTATCGCTACAAAGTAAAAAAATTAGTCTTCTTAGGTTCCTCTTGTATTTATCCTAAATTTGCGAAACAGCCAATGGATGAAGATCAATTACTCGATGGGAAATTGGAACCTACCAATGAACCCTACGCGGTGGCAAAGATTGCAGGGATCATCATGTGTCAAAGTTACAATAGACAATATGGAACAAATTTTATTTCGGTTATGCCTACCAATCTATATGGACCAGGTGACAACTACCACCCACAGAACTCCCATGTATTGCCAGCTCTCATTCGTCGCTTTCATGAAGCAAAAATAAACAATGCACCAGAGGTTGTTGTTTGGGGAACAGGGAAACCTCTCAGAGAGTTTTTGTTTTCGGACGATATGGCTAGAGCTTGTATCTATCTTATGAAAAACTATGATGTTTCCGGAGATCCAAAAGGGGGACAGCATGTGAATATTGGCTCAGGGATTGAAGTGAGTATCAAAGAACTAGCGGAGACAGTTAAAGATGTAGTTGGCTATCCAGGAAAATTGACGTTTGATTTAACCAAACCCGACGGAACTCCTAGAAAATTATTGGATGTATCTAAACTACATCGTATGGGTTGGAAACACCAAGTGGAGCTTCGAGATGGAATTCAGATTGCCTATGATGATTTTTGTAAAACAGGCGGGAAACAATTAGAATCCTAATTTTTTGAGAGAGAATAGAATCACAATATCTAAAAATGAAGTTGATTGCGGATTTAAAAAAATATAGAGAAATTCTAATCGATCTTGCTAAGAGAGATGTAAAAAATAAATACCTTGGCTCTTATCTGGGATTCTTTTGGGCTTTTCTGCAACCTTTATTTTCTTTAGTTATTTTATGGGGAGTTTTTTCCTTCGGACTAAAGATCAAAACGGATTCGAAAGTATCTTTCTTTTTATGGCTCATGACGGGTTTGATTCCTTGGAATTTTTTAAGTGAAGGAATCGTTAGTTCTGCAAATTCAATTTTAGAAAACAGTTTTCTAGTTAAAAAAATTGTTTTTAGAATTAGCTTGTTGCCTATCGTAAAAGTTTTATCTTCTTCATTGGTTCATTGTTTTTTTATTTTCATTCTTTTCTTATCGTTTCTTGCTTCTGGATATGAATTGGATATCTACTGTTTGCAGGTATTCTATTATTTCTTTTGTGGGACTACATTCATTTTTGTATTATCTTGGATTAGTAGTTCTGTTATCATTTTCTTTAAAGATATAGGGCAAATCATCTCCTTAAGTTTACAATTTTTATATTGGCTTACTCCTATTCTTTGGTCTTATACTGTTCTTCCTGAAAAATTTAAAATATTCTTAATTCTAAATCCATTTTTCTATATTGTTGAAGGATATAGAGATGCTTTAATTCATAAAGTTTGGTTTTGGGAAAGAGGATATGAGTCCTTGGCTTTTTTTGTATTAAATCTCATCATTGGACTCTTCGGATTTTTTATTTTTCGAAAGTTAAAACCTCATTTTGCTGATGTAATTTAATCCTATGAGCGAAACAGTCATTGAAGTTAAAAATTTAACAAAGGTTTATAAATTATATGATAAACCAATTGATCGTTTAAAAGAAGTATTGCATCCATTTCGAAAACGATTTCATAAAGATTTCTTTGCTCTCAATGATATCAGCTTTAATGTCTATAAAGGCGAAACCATTGGTATCATTGGCAAAAATGGATCTGGTAAATCTACCCTTCTGAAAATCATTACAGGGGTGCTCACTCCTACTTCTGGAGAAGTAGTTGTAAAAGGCAGAATCTCCTCTTTATTAGAATTAGGAGCGGGATTTAATCCAGAACTCACTGGTTTAGAGAATGTATTTTTTTATGGAACAATCAATGGAATGCCTAGATCCTTCATGGAGTCGAATCTTGAAAAAATACTCTCCTTTGCTGATATTGGAGATTTTATTCATCAACCAGTAAAAACCTATTCCAGTGGAATGTTTGTTCGATTAGCCTTTGCTGTCGCCATCCAAATCGATCCAGATATTTTAATTGTAGACGAAGCTCTTGCGGTAGGCGATATCTTCTTTCAACAAAAATGTTTTAAACGAATGGAAGAACTACGAGATCGAGGCACAACGATTCTATTTGTTTCCCATGATATGGGTTCTATTCGTAATTTTTGTTCTAGAGTAATTTTACTTAAGAATAGCGTTGTTGAGTTAATTGATGAGCCAACGAAAGTAATTTATGAGTATTATAGAGTAGATACAAATCTGATAAAAACAGAAATATTGCCTTCGGAAGAAAAAAAGAATAGTGATACCAATGTAGATTCAAATATTACTACGAAGGAAGAAAACAAATCTCTTTTTAAAGGTATCGTTCAGAATGAAAATATACAGTTTGTATCTTTTCAAATTTTGGAAAAAGAGGAATACAAAACGAATTTTCAAATTGGTCAAACCGCAACATTTGTATTAAATTTTTTTGCAAAGAAAGATATCTCTGAAATATACTGCTCAATCATATTAAAAAATAAAATGGATATTGTTGTATTTTCGGGAGGATCATATAACAAACAATTGCCTTTAAATGCAAAAAATGACCAAGAATTAATTTTTAAAATGGATATTGATTTAAACTTGGAGGCTGGACAATACACAGTCGAAGTTTCAATTGGAAGTCCTTTGAAAAATACTTTTAATAAAGGAGAAAGTTTGATAGAATTACCCAAATTTGCGCCTCTAATTATTTATTTTGATTATGAGAAGTATATCCCTAACTTTTATGGGATTTGCGGTTTAAATTACTCTATAGAACAATTTGTAAAGATATGAAAATATTAGGCTTATCGTTTGATTATCATGATAGTGCAGCAGCATTAATCCTAGATGGAGAAATTGTTGCGGCAGTTTCTGAAGAAAGATTTACCAGAAAGAAAAATGATGCTTCTTTTCCGCAAAAGTCTATCGATTTTTGTTTACAGCAAGGAAATCTAAATCCCAAGGATTTAGATTTTGTAGTTTTTTATGAAGATAGTTTTCTCAAATTCAATCGAATTGTAAAAAAATCAATTTTTGATTCTGAAAAAAGAAAAAAATATCTTTGGCCTGTGATAAATGATTGGTTAATCAAGGGTAAATTTTCAACGAAAGATCGAATTAAAGATTATCTAAAAATTTCTTCTGATAAAATTCATTCCATTAAACATCACCAGTCCCATGCTGGTTCAGCTTATTATTGTTCCGATTTTCAGGAAGCTTCTATCATCACACTAGATGGCGTAGGTGAGTATCAAACTATGACCATCTCTCATGGCAAAGGAAATTCAATCCAGTTATTAGAAGAGTGCAATTTACCAAATTCAATTGGTTTATTTTACAGTGCCATAACTGCTTATTTAGGATTTGCAGTGAATGAAGATGAGTATAAAGTTATGGGTATGGCGGGCTATGGCAAAGATACCTATTATAAACAGATTCGAGATTTGTTTACGTTAAGCGATAATGGAACATTTAAAATTGATCAAAGTTATTTTGAATTTTTAAATCCAACTGAATTGCCTTTTAATCAAAAATTTGAAGAGTTATTGGGTAAAAGAAGAAATCCTAGTAGTGAATTTTTCTTAAAGAAAGATAAAAAATACGATGAAGAGGCTCTTTTAAATAATAAACGATTTGCGGATATTGCAGCGAGTGCTCAAAAAGTTACGGAAGAAGTGATCGAACATATCATTGTTTCTGCGATCAAAAAAACGAATAGTAAGAATGTTTGTTTATCAGGTGGGGTTGCTTTAAATTCGTTAGCAAATGGAAAGATAAAGAAAAAATACGATTTGAATATGTTTGTTCAACCGGCAAGTGGAGATGCAGGTAGTTCTATTGGAGCAGCCTTGTATTTTTACAATAGCATACAAAAGGCAGATTCTAAAAGGGTTCCAATGAGCCACGCTTACTTAGGTCCTAGTTATACCAATGAGGAAGTAAGTATTGCGATTCAAAAAAGTTTAACAAAGAACTATCGTTTTTATGATACGGACGAAGATTTATTTAAATCTCTGATCGAACTCTTTCTATCAGGAAAAGTAGTAGGATGGTTAAATGGTAGGTCTGAATTCGGACCTAGAGCACTTGGCGCACGTAGCATTCTTGCCAATCCAATATACCCTGATATGCAAAATATCGTAAATCGTAGCATAAAGTTTCGAGAAGCATTTAGACCATTTGCACCTGCTGTGTTAGAAGAAGAAGCGGAAAGGTTTTTTAATCTACCTCGAATTAACAATCATTTAGATCCTGAATATTTTATGCTCTCCATCTGCACTGTAAAGGAAGAGTATAAGCCGCAATTACCTGCAATCACTCATGTGGATGGAACCGCAAGAGTGCAGTTAGTGAATCAGAAGACGAATCCAAGATTTTATAAATTGCTGAAAATGTTTGGAGAAAAGTCAGGGATTCCGATCTTACTCAATACAAGTTTTAATTTAAAAGGCGAGCCTATCGTTGAAACACCGTTAAACGCAATTAAAACGTTTGAGTGGTGTAATATGGATGCCCTTGTCTTAGAAAATTATATAATTAAGAAGTGAAAGTAATGAATAAATACGAAATAGAAAAAATACTTTTTATTCTCTGTTCTGAAAACATTGAAATTCCTCATATACAAAGAGTAGTTAAGAATATTAGATACAGGTTTCCAAATTTTAAAGAATCTGTATTTACTACAGATGTAAAAACAAAGAACTTAATTTAGTTAAATCTAGCTTGAATGCATACAATGAGTTTAAAGTTGTAGTTTTAATTCTTGGGAATAATAATGAAAGAATTCTGCAAGAAAAGATAGATTATAATAGGACAAGAGTATATGAAGCAGACTCTTTAGGGATGATTCGATATACAAAATTAGAATTGGATGATATCGAATATCCTTTTGAAAACAGACATATTTTCAATCAAATCGCCTCTAATTTAGGAAATGAGAGAATTGCTTATTTTCCCTATTCCTATATAACTCAGTATGTGGGGCTTGGTCCTATCAATCAGTTTGGTCATAGAGTTGATCCAAAGGAAATCAATGCAATTCAGAATAGAGAAAAAGATACTAAATTGATTGTTATTACTGGTGGTTCTGCGGCTTGGAGTATTCATACAAATTACGACGAGATGTTTGCGAATTGCTTAGAGAAAAAATTAAACTCCGAAAATTTAAAATATAAATTTAAAGTATTAAACTTTGCTCAGCCATCCGCTGTGATCTTAAATAATATATTTGATTATATTCTTCATGTCCAAAGATTAAAACCTGATTTAGTGATTTTCCATTCTGGAGCAAATGATTTAGCATTTGGTCAGACTTCTGATGAGTTGTTAGTAGGTGAGCATTCAATTATTTATCAATTTCAATTTGAAGATTGGGCTAAAATTTTAGAGACAGATAGAAATTATAATCCGAAGAATCCAAAAATTACTTTTAAAGAGATTAAAAATTATCCAAGAACAATCATTGGCGCATTGAAAGAAAGAATTCTTCAGTTTAAAACTATCGTTGAGTCAACTGGTGGAAAATTTCTTTTTGGATTGCAACCGATGAGTTTCAGTAAACAAGCAATTTCAACCAAAGAGAAAGAGAGTTTAAAAAAATATTCTGAGAATTTCTTTAAGCCTATCATGGATAATTTAAACTTTTTATTTAATAAATGCGAATATTATTTAACAAATGATAAATCGATTGAACTAATCAACTTTCATAAGGAATTTAATCAATACAACGAAAGTTATACCTTGTTTACAGATCAAGTTCACACAACTCCGGATGGAGATTCGATCATTGCAGATATTTATTTTGAACAGATAAAAAGATATTGGAGTTAAAAGGATTTAATTTATGAGTTTTATTCGAATTTTAATACAGTTGATTTTTAGAGGATTCTTTTTTGATTTTTTAGTTATGAGTTATTTCTATATTTTTAAGAAAGATCAATTTATTTCTAATAAAGAAGTAGAAGCAAATCCATTTATTTATATGATGCAATAAGATCCTCATAGATCCATTTATTTTACTTTTGTATTTTATTAAGAATGAGTGCATCATTTATACGAATCTTTTTAGCTGAGTGCTTTACTGGAGAAAATTGAAATGAATAATTTTTTATCAAAGTTTATTAGAGATAATATAAATGAGCAATTTTTTATTTTTGATATTGGAGCTTACAAAGGAGAATTTGCAGAACAGTTTGTTGAAAAAAATATCAATAGTATAATTTACTCCTTTGAACCCGATAAAAATAGCTATACAGCGTTAAGTGAAAAATACAAAAAGAATTCTTTTATTTATAACCTTGCAATCTCTAATTACGAAGGACAGAAAAAATTTTATCAGCAAAAGAAGGGGTATCGCTCTTCGTTACTGAAAGATAATTATAGTGAAGAAGATACGGAGATCATTGATGTAAAGGTTACTACCTTTGATCATTTTATGAATCAAGAAAAAATAGAAATCAGAGAAAATTCAAAAATTATTTTCAAGACAGATACGCAAGGAAATGATTTGAATGTATTAAAAGGTGCCGAATCTTTTCTTAAAAAATACAAACCGATCATTATAACGGAAGTAATTTTTCAGCCCCTTTATGATTCGCAATGTCATTATCTGGATATTTTGAATTTTCTTTTTAGTATAGGCTATGAGCTAGTTTACATCGACGGGACGCATCTAAATACAGATGAAAAGATTTCATATTCAGATTATTATTTCCAAATTAAAGAAGATTCTAAATCAGATAAAGCTAATTCTAGTTTTCATTTACATATAGAAGAATCCGTAAACAAAGAACTAGAAATGTATAAAACTGCTGCAAAAGAGAGATTAGATTTAATTCAAAGATTAGATCAAGAATGCAATGATCGTTTAAAAGTAATTGAATGGCAGCAAAAAGAAATAGAAAAATTAAAAAGTAAATAGGTGGTAGTATGGGTGCAGTAAATTTCTCACTTGATAAAAATCTAGTAAAAACAATTCAAAACTTTTCTCCAGTCGATACTTTAGTTGAAACAGGAACATTTGAAGGAGATACGATTCGAAATCTACTCAATGATTTTAAAACTATTTATTCGACAGAAATATCAATTGAATATTTTGATCGAGCAATATCCGATTTTAAAAATCATAAACATGTAAAACTATATCAATTATCATCCCCTGAATTTATAAAAAAAATTCAACCAGATATAAAGAATAATTCTAGTATATATTGGTTGGATGCTCATTGGATGGTAGCTGATTTTGCGGCAGGCGAAAAGTCTCAGTGTCCTTTATTAGAAGAGTTAGACGCCATCGGAGAATTAAACAACGATAGCTACATTTTTATTGATGACGCGAGACTTTTTCTAACAACTCCTCCGTATCCTCATGAAAAATCTCATTGGCCAAGCTTTGATTCCATTGTGAATAAACTGCAAAGTTTAAGTAAAAAACATAAAATAATGGTATTAAATGATACAATCTTGTTTTATCCAAATAAATCAGAAGAGATCATCAATGAATATGCTTATAAACACTCCATTGATTGGCTAGCTATTTTACATAAATCAAGAGATTATGATAATTTAAGAGTCCAGTTTGATGGATTAATGCCACAAATGGAAAAATTAGAAGCGGAAATATTACAATCAAAACAAAAGGATGTATTGATTAAAAGTTTACATCGGTTTGCAAATGAACTACAACAAGAATTAAAAAGAAAACAAATTCCATTTGAGACTCAATTTGCAATGTTACCGGGTAATCTTTTGTCTATCATTATCCCAACTTACAACCAAGGGCAATACATTGAAGATTGTTTAAAATCGATTTTAAATCAAACCTACCAAGATATAGAAATCATTATACAAGATTCAAATTCAACAGACCAAACCGAATCGATTTGTAAAAAATACGCAACGATAGATCCAAGGATTCAATACTATAGAGAAAAAGATGAAGGTCAATCGGATGCGATCAATAGAGGACTCGCAAAGGCAAAAGGGGACTACTGGACTTGGATATGTTCGGATGATCGCTACCATGCAAATCCAGATGCATTAAAAAATTTAATCCAACACTTCTTTGAAAAGCATAGTGAAAGTTCAAAGGTAGTAGGTGTATATGGCAATGCGTTTTTTATGAATGAAACGGGTGAAATTTTACATGAGTATGGAAATTTCAAAAAAGACCTAACGGTAGAACACTTCATTCACAATTGGCCTCTTTCACAACCATCTTCCATATTGCTCACAAAAGCAGTTAGACAAGTCAATGGAGTCGATAAGAATTTATTTTTAGGAATGGATTTAGACTTATTTATTAAAATTTTAAAAAATGGAAATCAGTTTGTGTTTGTTGATACTCCTGTTGTGGATATACGTTTGCAGGACAATTCGAAGAGTGTGAAGTATAGAAAGGATACTGCATTAAATGCGTTGAATTTGATTTTATCACATTTTAATACGATTGGCAATTATCAGGAATCCGCTTATTTCAAAGAACTATTTCTTACGGCAGAAACAACTGAGATTCGAAAATTTCTATCAAAACTAAATTGGAAATTCAAATGGAAGTATAGAGTCATGAATCTATTAGAAAAAACTTCCATCACACAAAAGCTTTTACATTTATTAAGAAAATTAAGGGGATAAAATGGCAAAGAATTTTACAGTTATTGGAATAGGTGGCTATATAGCACCGAGACATTTAAAGGCAATCAAGGAAACAGGCAATCATTTGATTTCTTCCTATGATCGAAATGATTCAGTTGGGATTGTAGATTCACATTTTCCAGATGCAGATTTTTTTACTGAATTTGAAAGATATGAAAGTTTTAATGAGAAGCAAATCAGAGAGGGAAATAAAATTGATTATGTAAGTATCATGACCCCAAATTATTTGCACTTTCCTCATATGAATTATGCTTTAAAAATTGGTGCAGATGCAATCTGTGAAAAACCGTTAGTCTTAAATCCAAATGAAATAGATACTCTAATCGAATTAGAGAAGGTTTACAATAAAAAGGTATATACTATTTTACAGTTACGTCACCATCAGATTATCATCGATTTAAAAAATAAAATTGATAATCGCAAATCTGATAGTAAAATTGATATTGATCTAACGTATATAACTTCTAGGGGAAAATGGTATTTTGAATCTTGGAAAGGGGATGTAAGAAAATCAGGTGGACTTGCAACCAACATCGGAATTCATTTTTTTGATATGCTGACTTGGATTTTTGGAAAACTAGAATCCAACGAAGTTCATTTAAATGAACCTGCTAAATGTGCAGGCTATATGGAATTAGAAAAAGCAAGAGTGAAATGGTTTTTATCAGTAGACTACAATGATGTTCCAGAATCACAAAAGAAAAAAGGACAAAGAACTTACAGATCCATCTTAATCGACAACGAAGAACTTGAATTTTCAGAAGGATTTACAGATTTACACACTGTAAGTTATAAAGAAATTTTAGAAGGTAGAGGATATGGGTTAAAAGATGCGAGAGAGTCTATCGTCATTGCAAGTCAGATTCGAAATCTTCCAATTACCAAAACTTCTAATAAACATAGGTTTGTAAAATAATGAGTGATTTTTTTATTCATGAAACTAGTTTAAAAGATGAATCCGCAGTGATCGGGGAAAATACTAAAATTTGGCATTTTTCCCATATTTTAAAAAATACTGTGATCGGAAAGAATTGTTCTTTTGGTCAGAATTGCGTAGTAGGACCAAATGTAAAAGTTGGAAACGGAGTTAAGGTTCAAAATAATATTTCCATTTATGAGGGCGTAGAAGTAGAAGATAACGTTTTTCTAGGTCCGTCTATGGTTTTTACAAATGTAATCAACCCGAGAAGCTTTATAGTCCGAAAAACAGAATTTAAAAAAACACTCTTAAAAAAAGGCTGTAGCATTGGAGCGAATGCAACTATCGTCTGTGGAGTAACAATCGGTAGATTTGCACTCATTGGTGCTGGCTCTGTTGTAACAAAGGATGTTCCTGATTTTGGAATGTTTTATGGAAATCCAGGACGATTACAGGGATTTGTAAGTATAGCTGGGAATCGTTTGAACTTTACAAATAATAGAGCGGTTGATTCCTACGATGGAACAGAGTATGAGTTAAGAGATGGTCTATGTTATGTAGTCAATGCAGGTAGTTATGAAACTTAATTTTAATGATCTAAAAACACAATACAATCGAATCAAAGTAGATTTAGATAAATCCATACAAAATGTTTTGGAAAAGCAAAACTTTATTATGGGAGAGGAGATTGAGATTTTAGAAAAAAAACTATCTCAATTTACAGGCGCAAAGTATTCTATTAGTTGTGCCAATGGAACTGACGCTTTACAGATTGCTCTGATGGCGATAGATATTAAGCCAGACGATGAGGTAATTACTACACCATTTTCCTTTATATCGACTGTAGAGGTGATTGCATTACTCGGAGCAAAGCCTGTTTTCTGCGAGATCGATGAGAAAACATATAATATAGATGCAACGAAACTAGAAAGTTTGATTACAAAGAAAACAAAAGCAATCATTCCGGTTAGTTTATTTGGACAAGCATCTGATATGGATACAATCAATCAAATTGCAGAAAAATACAATTTAACAGTGATTGAAGATGCCGCACAAAGTTTTGGTGCTAGATATAAAAATATAAGAAGTTGTAATCTTTCAAAAATTGCTTGCACTAGTTTTTTTCCTTCTAAACCACTCGGTTGTTATGGAGATGGAGGAGCTATTTTTACATCAAACGATGAACTGTATGCAAAGATAAAATCGATTCGAACCCATGGACAAGAAAAAAAATATTATTACCAGTATGTGGGAGTCAATTCTAGATTGGATACTTTGCAAGCAGCAGTGCTCAATGAAAAAATGAAACTATTTCCAGAAGAATGTGAGTTGCGCGAGAAAGTAGGGAGTCGTTATACGGAACTTCTCAAGACTAAAAAAAATCTAATTACGCCATTTATCTCAAAAGATAACCATTCCGTTTATGCACAGTATTGTTTAAGAGCAGAAAACAGAGAGGAGATTATGAATCATTTAAAAACAAATGAAATTCCTACAATGATTTATTATCCACATCCTCTTCATTTGCAAAAAGCATTTTCTTATTTGGGATACAAAACAGGAGATTTTCCAATTACAGAAAAAATTTCGAAAGAAATTTTTAGTATTCCGATGAGTCCCTATTTAACAGAAAAAGAGCAGGACTTAGTTGTAAGTTATTTGTGAAAGAAAAAAGAAAACGGTCTTATCTTTTAATTTAAACTCTTAAAAGTTAAAATCTAAGACCGAATGAAAAACCAATCAACTCAAAGATCTCTGAGTTCGGTTCCTCCCTTAATCAAAAAAAAATACAGGAAATAAAATGAAAAAAATTCTAACCATTGTTGGGGCAAGACCTCAATTCGTAAAAGCAGCTGCTGTCAGCAGAGAATTTAAAAAACACAAAGATATACAAGAAGTGATTGTACATACAGGACAACATTTTGATAAAAACATGTCGGATATTTTTTTTGAAGAAATGGAAATTCCAAAACCGGATTACAATTTGAATATCAATGGTCTTGGGCATGGGGCAATGACTGGACAAATGATGGAAAAAATTGAAGAAGTGATTTTAAAAGAAAAACCTGATTTCCTTATGGTCTACGGAGATACCAATTCAACACTAGCAGGCGCACTTGCTGCTAAAAAGATACATGTAAGAGTGATTCATATAGAAGCAGGACTTCGTAGTTTTAATATGAACATGCCAGAAGAAATCAATCGTATTCTTACAGATAGAATCAGTGATATCCTTTTTTGTCCAACAGAGGTATCGATTGAAAATCTAAAAAGAGAAGGCTTTGAAAACTTCAAAGTTCAAATAGTAAAGAATGGAGATGTAATGCAAGATGCGGCAATTTACTATTCTAAAATTAGTTCTACAAAATCTCGTATTATAGAAACACTAGGGTTGAAGGATCAAAAATTTATCCTGAGTACAATTCATAGAGCAGAAAATACAGATGATTTAGAAAAATTAAAATCTATTTTGTCTGCATTGAATCAAATCAATAAAGAGATTACGATCGTCTGTCCTTTACACCCAAGAACTCATAATATTATAAAAAAAAACAATCTATCCACAGAAATAAAAATTATAGAACCAGTGGGATACTTTGATATGATTGAGCTTTTGAAAAATTCTGTTCTTGTTATGACCGATAGTGGAGGAGTTCAAAAAGAAGCTTTCTTTTTTGAGAAACCTTGTATTACGATGAGAGAAGAAACGGAATGGTTAGAACTAGTAGAGAGCGGATATAATGTTCTTGTCGGAAGTGATTCAAAGAAAATCATTGAATCAGTTGAATCGATGAAGTCAAAAAAATTAGATTTTAGTAAAGACCTTTATGGCAAAGGGAAAAGTTGTTCTATAATTGCTGAAACTATATTGAATTATAAAAATTAAACTAAAAGAGTGTTACAATGAAAGAAGAGTTAATTAAAAAACTGAACAATAAGTCTGCTATCATCGGAATAGTAGGATTGGGGTATGTGGGATTACCACTTGCTTTGCGATATTCCGAAGAGGGTTATAAAGTTTTAGGTATAGATATTGATGAGTTCAAAGTAAATGAAGTGAACTTTGGTAGAAGTTATATAGAACATATTACATCAGAGTCTATTCAAAAGGCAAATAAAGTTGGTTTTAGTGCTACAACTGATTTTCAAAGAGCCGGAGAAGTAGATACACTGATTATCTGTGTTCCAACCCCACTCAATAAATATCGAGAACCAGATCTAAGTTTTGTAACAGATACAGTAGATGCTTTATTGCCATTTATACGTGCAAATCAAGTGATGTCATTGGAAAGTACTACCTATCCAGGAACGACAGACGAAGAGTTAAAACCTAGAATTGAAAGCAAAGGCTTCATCGTTGGTGTTGATTATTATTTGGTTTATTCTCCAGAAAGAGAAGATCCAGGTCGTAAAGATTTTAATACCAAAACTACTCCTAAAGTTGTAGGTGGGTTTAGTCCTGATTGTATGGAAGTTGGGAAAGCTCTCTATGGTGGAGTGATTGATAAAGTTGTTCCTGTAAGTTCTACAAGAGCAGCGGAAATGACGAAACTCTTAGAAAACATTCATCGCTCTGTAAACATTGGTCTCATGAATGAAATGAAAATCGTAGCAGATAAGATGGGAATTGATATTTTTGAAGTGATTAATGCAGCTGCAACCAAACCATTTGGTTTTGTTGCCTATCATCCAGGTCCTGGAATTGGAGGACATTGTATTCCAATCGATCCATTTTATTTAACTTGGAAAGCAAGAGAATATGGTGTGCACACTCGATTTATTGAGTTAGCAGGCGAGATCAATAGCTCTATGCCAAATTACGTGGTAGATAAAACGATAGAAGCTTTAAATAAACATGGTAAGGCTTTAAAAGGGGCAAAGATTTTAGCTTTAGGTATTGCTTACAAAAAGAACGTAGACGATATGCGAGAGAGCCCTTCTGTTTTTGTAATGGAAATTTTAAGAGCGAAAGGCGCGATCGTAGAATACCATGATTCCCATGTTCCAGTGTTTCCAAAAATGAGAGAACACCATTTTGAGTTATCTAGTGTTCCGCTCACAGTTGAAAATTTAAAACAATTTGATGCAGCGATTGTTCTCACAGACCATGATGATGTAGATTATGATTTAGTTCAAAAGAATCTAAAGATTGTTGTGGATACAAGAGGACGTTATAAGGGTTCTTTCGACAATCTAGTAAAAGCTTAGTAGTAAAATCCTCTCTTTTCGAAAAACGATTAGCTTAGAAGAGTGGTGAAAAGACCATTCTCTAATGCTAATCCGTTTTTATACTCTAAATCCTAAATCTTCTTTTAAACAGAACTAGGTGCAAACTTTGGACTTTCAAAAATCAGATAGAAAAAATCTAATTCTTTTAGCAGTATGGTCTCTCTTTTTGTTTTTTATTGCTAAAACATTCCGTGCTTATTACTCTATGGATATTCCTCCTGCTTGGGATAACTTAGCCTATCAGCTAGAAGGAGTAAAACTGGCTCGCTCTTTTTTTGAGGGTGATAGCAGTGTGATTCGAAGTTATTTCGGAGATAATGTTCCAGTAGGTTATATTTTTTTACTATCTGTAAGTTATTCTGTATTTGGATTTTTACCAGAGTCTCCTTATATTGTCTCCGCTCTTTTTGGATTTGGGAATCTATGTTTTATTTATTTAATCTCAATTGAATTAAACGTTAAGCGAATTTATGCCCTCTTAGCCAGCCTATTTATTTCAACCTTACCGAATTTTATTTATAATAATTTTCTACAGACTCGAAATGATTTTGCTCTTAGTTTTTTTATTTTATTTTTTCTCTATCTACTCATCATTTCTTTAAAACAGAAAAATGTTTGGTTGGTGTTTATTGCGGGAATCGTTTCTGGGATAGGCACTCTTTTTAAATTGAGTGCACCTGGATATTTTATTTGGATGTATCTTTTGTTTCTATTGATTCCAAATGATCGCAATGACTTTATGACTCGTCTCAAATGTTTTTTGATCGCAGGGTTAGGGGCAATAGTCACTTGTGGTTGGTATTATATACCTAGTCTAAAAAAAATACTCGCTTACTATTCTATGTGGGGAAGTTTTTCCCAAACTCAGTATAAACTATTCAGTTTTTCCGATCGATTCTTATTTTATTTTAAAAATTTTATTTCTACTCATATTGGATCGAATTCAATCGCAATTATTTTACTAAGTATTTTAATTGTAGGGATCCTCTTAAATCTGATCATCAAGTCCTACCGTGATAAACAAAGAGAATTAAAAGAATCGTTTCAATCTTCTTATCTTTATTTGATTGTGGGTAGTTTTTTCTCTGTTATTCTTTTCCTAACCTTGAATCGATCTTTTTCGGAAGCAGGTGATACACCGGTTCTATCCATTTTATTTATATTGATTTTAGTGATTCTAAACAATTTATATTCACAAATACGAGTCCGAAAAATGATTTTAATCCTATTTCTTGTATTGCCAATTTCTCTCGGAAATTCATTTTCCAAAATCGCAAAAGAAAAGCTCTATTCCATCTCAGAATTTGAAACCTTTGTGAATCAAATCCAGGAGTTTCGAAAAAAATACGGAATGGAAGAAGAAAAATTTTTACAAGTTTTCTCCCATCCTGTTTACAATACAAATGCTGTTGCTTGGTATTTGCATTTAACGAATCGAGTGCCACTGAATTCACTCATAAAAGCAAGTATAGAGATTGCGGATTGGCAATCTCTCTCTGTAAGCCATGATGTGGCAGAGATGGTTCGTGTTGTAAATAAATATCCTTTTATCATTGTTTCAAATGAAAATCCTATTTCTTTTGGTGGAGAGTATTTTGTGCAAGTCAATCTACTCAATTCTGAAATCAAAAGACAAATCTTTGAATCTGGAAATTACATGTGTGAGGATTCATTTGAAATAGGAAAATCAAAACTCCCGATTCGTTTTTGTATCAATAAAACCTATAGACAATTTAAATTTTTAAACAAAACGACTGACGGTTGGTTAGAATGGGATGCACATGCGAGTTACTATTCTAGTGTTAGTGCTAAGTTTTTAATCAAAGGAATTCCATCTAGAGATATAAAAGCATTTTATTTAGAAGATATTAGAACAAAGGAAAAGTTTAATGCAAAATTTATATCGGTTGTGAATCATTCAGAATACCAATATGAAATTCTACTCCCTCCCTCCACATCTGTCAGAACATTCAAATTACTAGCAAGCAATGAGCAAATGGTGCCTGCTTCCAAAGAAGATATCCGTAAATTAGCTCTTCTAAATACAAAAATTGAGTTTGTAGAATAAATGAGAAAATTAAAATTAATTTCCACTTCCCTTACGATTCTAATTCTTGTTTGCTATATAGCAATCCTTGCAGTCTACCAAAAGAGTTTAGATAAAAACGCAATTCCTTGGCATGATGGCTCTCATCATTTTACTTTGGCAGCTAATTTATTTAATCACCTAAGCTCGGGTGATTTTGAATATTATCTAGAATCACTTCGAAATTTTCCGGAACTGATTTTAACTTATTCCATTCTAAACCTTGCTTTTCTTTTAGTGGGGGGAGTCAAACAGGCTGCTATACCATTTGTCTATACCTTATTTTTTATTCTCATAGTCTTGTCGTATTTTCTTTCGATTTCTAAAAGAGAAAGACATACGAAATCCTTATTATTTACAATTGTATTTATTTTATCTGGAATTTATACTACGCAGGCAGGAGGAGCGTTAGACACACGAGTAGATATATTGTCTGCTAGTGCTGGAGCTATCTCACTTTTATTTATAACGAGTCGAAATTTTTATTTTGGTATTTTATTTTTTCTATTTGCCTCCTTTTTAAAAGGAGCTGCCTTTTTTCTGATTTTACCAATGCTTTTGATTGGGATTGCAATTGAATATTTAAAAGAAAAAATCACACTTGATTGGAATCTCAAAT
Organism: Leptospiraceae bacterium; assembly: GCA_035345875.1. Classification (GTDB taxonomy): domain Bacteria; phylum Spirochaetota; class Leptospiria; order Leptospirales; family Leptospiraceae; genus UBA2033. The sequence goes on from DAORDH010000006.1 coordinate 126,616, forward strand.
TCCTATTGAAAAGTATTTCCATTGCAATACCACTTTTGATTTTTCTTAAAGTACTTCTCGCCTCGGTTTTATCTTACAATTTAATGCAGACAGGAGGCAGTAATTTAGAAAGTAGAGTTCAAATCTTTATATCCAATGTGAATCAATATTTAATTGGAGGATTTGGTTATTACTACAAGGTATTAAAAGAAAATACAAATGTAGTTTTTATTTTTCTTGGAATCATCGTAGCAGTTCTATACTCAATTTGGCAAAAGAATAAAAAATTAATTTTATCCGGATTTTTTGTATTTTTCTGTATTTCGTATTCTTATGTACTCATGACAATGAGTCCACTTAAATCAGGAGTGCTTATCATCTGGTTTTTACCTTGCACAATTGTTGCTTCCATCTTTTTTACAGATTTTATTTTTAAAATTAGATACAATAAATACCTAATCCTTGCCCTATTGTCCATAACGTTTATTGTATTATATAAAATCCCTCGAAAGTATAACATACCAGAAGATTATTTGCAGTTGGCTCGAAACAATATACACCAGCAAGCAAGTGAAATCGCAATTCAGTTAGACGAGAAATATCCTTCTCGATTCGTAAAAGGAGTTGTGTTTGTAAATTTTCTTTCTGCTCATGGAGTTATATCCTATAATTATGATTCTTATACGAATTTAATTCATAAAAAGGTGAAGAAGGCAAAGATTGACCTAGCAGGTTGGGAACTTGCTACCTATTCAAAGGAATGGAAAAAAGAAATAGAACGTTTCAAAGACTATGATCTGATTCTATTGATCTTACAAGAAGAACCAATGGGAATTCCTGCCACAAATACACCTCAGAAATATGGTAGAGAAGTTTATTTAGAACTAGAAAAAAGTAGAACAGAAAAACCGAGTTGTTTTACAAAGATTACAAATACAATTGATTTGCCTCATATTGGGAAAAGAGATACGTATTTATTTTCTAACGTTCCCGATTGTAAAGCGATTTTATTTCCATAGCATACATGATTTTTTTAATTCAATACATTCTATGTTTCTGGGGAATCTATTATATTTTCAGTGGGGCAGGGGAAGTTTTAAAAAAATTTCTGAAACTAAAAGGCTCTCCGTTTATTTGGATTCAGAAAATAGAAACCATTTTATATGGGATTGGTTTTGTTCATTTTACAAGTACCATTTTACAACTTTATTTTTCTCATTCTGTGAGTAGTATAGTTTATCTTTTATTTCTTATTGTTCTAATGTTTTTAGGAATTTACTTTTCGATCATTCAATCCAAAACAAAAATACAGTTTGCAAAACTTTCTTTTGTTCATTTTCTTCTTTTTCTTTTTTTGCTTTTACCATTTAGAAATTTTTCCTCTGAATTTATGGCTTCTGAGGAGTCTGGTGATCACACAATTTACCTAGGTCCTGTAAAGGCACAGTATATACAAAACGATTCAGAAATTACAAAGTCAAAATGGAAGTTGGCTTTGACTAGAGCTGTCTATGATTCTAGAATTCATTTGCTCTTTCCACCTATAGAAAAAATATTTCCCATGTTTGAAGCCGCTAAAAAAGCAAAATGGGAAATCGATCCAATTGATCGAGTGATCTTAGAAGGATTTTCTCCTGCTTGGTGGGCACTGCATTGGGGTTTGATTGGGTTTGGATTTTTGCTTCCGATTCATCCCGAAACCATTTATTTGTCTATTTTGTTTTTTTTAACTTCTCTCCTCTGTTTACAAGTTGGGTCGATAGGTTATTTGCTTTTCAATGAGTATACCGAATCTAAAATCCTAGTCTTCTTTTTGATTCTTTTGCTTTCTCTTTCTGCTTGTATTGCAAAAATCACATATGGACATTTTTATTTACAATTGATTGGACTTGTTTCCCTGCTTTGGATTTTTAAAGCAACTCTTTCTTGGGAGAAAACAAGAGATAAAAAAACATTCTATTCTGCTCTTGTATTTTCATTTCTAATTGGACCTTCCTTTTATTTTATGGGAACTGTTTACTGGGGCTTGATTGTACTTTGTTTTTTTCTCTTTTATTATAAAACAAATTTGCTCATTGGCTTATTTCATTATATCCGTAAGCCAAGTATTTTGATTGGATCTTTTTTTTATTTACCTATCTTATTAGTCAACATTGGTTCTTTTTTAAAATTTCTACCTTCCACCTCTAGTTCGATGCAAAACAAACAATATTGGGATCAGGTTTTAGGTGGGACAGTCACAGGCTCTGATGCTTTTTTAAATCCAATTCTTGGAATCGTTACTTACTTTCAGTTTTATCCTAAACTTCCTTTTAAAGAACAAATAGATGCTCTCAATTTTATATTGGTTCCCTTTGCGATTGGAATTCTTTTTCTCTTAATTGGTGGAATTTTCAAATCTATATTTTTTGATTTGAAAAAAAATGTAAGAAAGAATTTGTTTTTAATTTTTGTTTTAATTGGAATTCTTACTATCAATCTGAAATCTGCCACTCATTATTATAATTACAATAAAGCATCTCAGTATACATTTCCATTTTTGATTTTATCTTTTCCTTATTTTTATTTGAAATTAAATGCAAATCGAAAGTCTTTTTATCTACTTTCTCTTATTTTAATTTTCTGGATTCTATTGTTGATTCCTGCTAAATTTAGACAGATTGAATCCTTTTCCTCTTTGCATGAAAAATCAATGAGTAATTATTTACTCTTAAAAGAGCGACTAGATCACCTAAATAAAAATACAATCTTTTTCTTTGGAGAAAGCAGAAATCATGCGTTATTGGAAACATATATGGCTGGAAATCAAACAATTCCAGTTGGAATCTACCCGATTGATAGTTTTAAAAAACATTTTCATTTTGAAAACCTCTCTCTAAACAAATTTATGTTAAAAGATAAGGATTCAGAGTCTTATACTCTTTTTGATCTCTCCCGTTTTTTGATTGGAGCTGATGAGTATTGGGTTGCTCTTAGCTCTTCGATTCGACTTGATTCAACAAAAATACCAAATTCCCTTTATTTGAATTCTATTGGGAAGGTAGAAGTATTTGCAGAATTAAAATCACTCAAAAAATTGATTGTCTATACATTTCATTCGAATACTAAACCTACAGTTAATAGAGAGAGATTTAATTCGATCGAAAATAATTATATGCAACCTGAAAATTTGCAATCAATCGAAACGGTTTGTGCAAAGAACGAGTGTAAGTATACGTATCATCTTGAACCACTGGGAAAAAACTTTTTTTTAATCGAAAATGCTTCTAGGGTAGAAGTTTTTTGATGTCTTTTGTAGTACTGAAATAAATATTAAATAATAAGGAATTGATATGAAGAAGAAAATTATGATTACAGGTGTAGCCGGATTTATAGGTTCCAATGTATGCAAGCATCTATTACAAAAAGGTTATAGTGTTGTTGGAATCGACAATTTATCCCAGAGCGATGGAAAAAACATGAATGAATTCAAAGAAAATTCAAATTTTGAATTTTATAGAGTTGATATCATGAATGAAAGTTCAATAGTCAATGCTGCTCGAGGCTGCACAGGAATCATTCATCTAGCTGCTTACAAGATCCCTAGATATTCTGATGCGTTAGATACATTGAAAATCAATGGGATCGGTTCTGAAAACCTGATCAAAGCGGCTATTGAAAATAACGCTCGGCTTGTTGCTGCTTCCACATCGGATGTATATGGAATGAATCCAGAGCTTCCTTTTGCAGAGGATAAATCCAAATTAGTAATGGGTGGTCCAAAAGTTAGAAGATGGGCATATGCAATTTCAAAAATGCTTGAAGAACAAATGATTTTTGCTTATGGAGAAAGATCTAATTTAGATTTTTCCATCATTCGTTTTTTTGGTGGTTATGGTCCAAATCAAAATCTTACTTGGTGGGGTGGTCCACAGTCTGTATTTATCAATAAAGCGTTAGACGATGAGGAGATTGAAGTTCATGGAGATGGACAACAAACAAGAAGTTTTACCTTTGTTGGAGATCATGTGGATGGAGTCACTCGTTGTTTAGAAGTAGAAAAAGCAAGAGGGGAAGTTTTTAACATTGGAAACGATAGAGAAATCACCATTGAAAATCTTGCGATTATGATTTGGAATTTAATTCGACCAGGGACTACACCAAAAATCAAAAAAATTCCCTATGAGACATTTGGAAAGTATGAAGATGTAATGAGAAGAATTCCAGATCTAAATAAATCAAAATCCATTTTAGGATTTCAACCTAAGGTTCCTCTGGAAGAAGGTTTAATTCCTACAATCGAATGGCAAGTAAAAAGAAGAAGAGAATTAGGAATGCCAGAACCAAAATCAGGCTCGGTATTTAAATAATGATGAATAAAAAAATTTTTATTATTACTCCTGTATTAAATGAAGAGCCAAACATGGAAAGACTTCTTTCTGGATGGAAAAGCATTCAAAAAGATTTAAAGGATTTCGACTTTGAGTTTATACTCATTGATGATGGTAGCACAGATAATACAGTCTCAAAAGCTAAGTCTGTAAAAGAAAATTTAAATCTTACCATTCTCTCTCACGAGAAAAACCAAGGTCCCGGATATGCTTTTGGAACTGGCTTTGAATATCTAGCCGGTAAATTGCAACCACATGATCTAGTAGTGACAATGGAAGGAGACAATACCTCTAGAATTGACACCTTTACCAAGCTAGTCTATCGACAGCTGCGAGAGGGGGATGATGTTGTTTTAGCTTCTCCCTATGCGTATGGTGGTGGAATGACCAATACAGCTTGGTATCGAATTATCTTAAGTCATATCGCAAACGGTATGGTCAAAGAGCTCATTGGGATTCATGGAATCCATACTATGAGTTCCTTTTTTAGAGTTCATACAGGCGAAATCATACTGCGTCTTCAATCTAAATTTGGAAAGCGAATTATCGAAAGAAGAGGATTTGAATCCATGATTGAAATGTTAAAGAAGTTAATCTTAGTAAATGCTTCTATGTCTGAAGTTGCTATGAAATTGGATACATCTCTCCGAGCAGGTAAGAGCAAAATGAAGATTATGCGCACAATTCGTGGTTATTTTAAATTGTTTATGATTTCTAGAAAATGGAAAGTTTAGGAGTATAGGAAATGAAAATATGGATTTTATTACCTGCATTTAATGAAGAGGAGTCTCTTCCTAGACTATTACCCAAGATTTCAAAGTTCTGTCTAGATTCAAATTTTAATTACGAGATTGTAGTTGTAAATGATGGTAGTTTGGATTCTACCCTATCAATTTTACAAGATTATTCAAAAACTCTTCCTGTTACAATTGTAAATCATGTGATTAATAGAGGTCTTGGAGAAACAGAAAGAGACGGGTTTGAGTATATCGCTTCTAAAATTCAGGAAGAGGATATATTGATTCGAATGGACTGTGATGATACCCATGAACCAATGTATATGCCTAGTCATGTTGAAAAAATGAGAGAAGGATTTGATGTTGTGATTTCTTCTCGGTTTCAGCCAGGCGGTGGTCAATTAGGGGTAAATGGATATAGAGCGTTTATCAGTGCTTGTGCAAATATATTTATGAAGGTTCTATTTCCAATCGAAGGGGTAAAAGATTTTTCTTGTGGATACAGATCTTATAAAGGTAAAATCATTAAGGATGCGATTAAGGTTTTTGGAAATGGCTTTATCCAATTAAAAGGATTAGGCTTTACTTCAACCCTTGAGACTATCGTTAAGTTAAAACTTTTAGGTGCAAGATTTTCAGAAGTTCCTTTTGTATTGAGATATGATCAAAAAGTAAGTTCAAGTAAAATGATAAGTAGTATTACTACTTTAGGATATTTAACTATGGCTATTTTATATCATTGGCCTTTTTCCGGATGGCGAAATAGCTATAAGGGTCTAGCAAAAATGTATAGAGAGAACCCTGAACAAGCGATCCTAAAATACAATCGATTTGCGATAAAACGTGGATTAACGACTAGAATTGGCGGGGGTTGAGTATGTGTGGCATTGTAGGTTTTTTTTCCAATAACCTGACCAAAGAAAATCAAATCATAAATTCAATGCTCACCTCTATTCAGCATAGAGGACCTGATGGACACGGAGTATTTGATGTTGATAATATTGTTTTAGGCCATGTTAGGCTAGCTATTATCGATATTCAGAATGGTATACAGCCATTCATAACAGCAGATAATAGATATGTTTTAATTTTTAATGGAGAAATTTATAATTATTTAGAATTAAGACAAACATTAGTCTCTAAAGGTTATAAGTTAACAACTTATTCAGACACTGAAGTTTTGCTTTATATGTTTGTAGAGTATGGTAAAAAATGTTTAGATTATCTAAATGGAATGTTTGCCTTTGCAATCTATGATAGACAATCCAAAGAATTATTTCTTGCTAGAGATCATTTTGGAATTAAGCCACTTTACTATTATGCAAAGAATGGAAAATTTGCATTTGCATCCGAAATCAAAGCTTTACTCAAACATCCAGAAATTCAGGCAGATCTTGATGAAAACTCTTTATATGAATATCTAACCTTTCAAATGGTTTTAGATAAGAATACACTCTTCAAAGATATCTATAAATTAAATCCTGCCTCTTATATGATAGTCAAGGATTCAAAAATTTTGGAAGAAAAAGTGTATTGGAATTTAGATTACACAATTGATGAATCAAAAACTATAGACCAATTTTCTGATGAACTACTCATATTACTTGATAGTTCGTTATCTATTCAAATGAGGTCTGATGTTCCAGTGGGTGCATATCTCAGTGGAGGGTTAGATTCAAGTATTGTATCTGTACTTGCTGCTAAGAATTATCTTGGAGAATTTAAAACTTTTACAGGTGGATTCAGAGAATCTAGTGATTATGATGAAACTTACTATGCAAAGGTTGTTAGCAATAAGATCAAAAGTCAGCATTTTGAAATTTTTCCAGACCATAATGATTTTCTTAATGTATATGAAAAACTCATTTATCATATGGACGAGCCTGCAGCAGGTCCTGGATTATTTCCTCAATACATTGTCTCAAAGCTAGCATCTGAAAATGTAAAAGTAGTTTTGGGTGGGCAAGGGGGAGATGAGCTATTTGGTGGTTATGCAAGATACTCAGTTGCTTATTTAGAGCAATGCATTAAAGGGGCAATTTTTGATTCCCAAGAAGAGGGGAATCATATAGTAACATTGCAGTCCATCATTCCAAATATGCCTCTTCTAAAGCAATATGTGCCAATGATGAAAACACAATTTTCTGAGGGATTGTTTGATGAAATGGACAAGAGATATTTTCGATTGGTGGATCGTTCTCCTAGTTTAAATAAAATATATTCATCCGATTTCTTAAATCAAATCAATAAAGAAAAAATTTTCGAAAAGTTTCAATCCATTTTTAATTTCCCACAAACAAAGTCTTATTTTAATAAGATGACCCATTTTGATACGAAGACATTGTTACCATCTCTATTACAAGTGGAAGATAGAGTTAGTATGGCGGTTTCCATTGAATCAAGAGTTCCACTTTTAGATAAAAGGATTGCTGAACTCTCAGCCAAAATGCCCCCTACAATGAAGTTCTCAGGTGGAAAAACAAAATATATGTTATTAAATGCCGCGAAAAATATACTCCCGACTGAAATAGTAAATCGAAAAGATAAGATGGGATTTCCTACTCCAACAAATGAGTGGTTTAACGGTCCGTTAAAAAATTATGTTTTAGATCATCTACTGGGATCAAACTCAAAAACAAAACAATATTTTAATTCTGCCAACCTAGAAAAAGTTTTGAAAGGAACAGAAAAATTTAGCAGAGATGTTTGGGGTGCTTTGAGTTTAGAAATCTGGTTTAAAACCTTCTTATGATTCTATACATCCGAACCGATTTAAGTGACACATCTTGGTTAGAATATATTCTTTCAGAGTTTATCACGATTCAAAATGCAAAATTTGAATTTCAAATTGTTCCCCTTGGAACCACTACCGATGAAAAATCTACTCTTTTTTATACTAAAGAAAAATTAGGGAAATTAAATTGGGTTCCAAATTATTCAAATAGTATCGTATCAGAAAATTTAAAATATATCGATTCTAGAATTTGTATTTTAGAGAATACGGGTGATGAAAAAAATTTTGATATCTTTTGGAATAGTTTTGTTTTTTTAACTCGCTATGAAGAGTACCTCTCAGAAAAAAAAGGTAAAAAAATTCAAAGCTACTCATTTAATCATCCTCGAAAAGATAAAGAAAGCTTTTCTCTACCCATTGTAAACATACTTTTTCAGTATCTTGAATCCTATATAAAGGATAGATTTAAAACATTAAGATTCGAAGATACAAAGGAAATGTATATAGAATTTTCACACGATGTAGACTACATTAAGAAAACGATCCAACTCAGACTGAAACAAACAATTTTTAATATTATAAAATCATTGAAAATACTTTTAAGTTTTTCTCTTTTCTGGATTGAATTAAAAAGATTATTCTATTTTCTATTTTCAACTCCATCCTATTGGTGTTTTGACTATTGGGTGAATCTGGAAAAAAAAAATAATATTCGATCTATATTTTATATATATGTAAAGACAAAAACAAATCGTGGTTTTATTTCTTGGTTAATCGATCCAAGTTATGATATTTCAAACAATTTTGAACTCCAAGAAAAGTTAAAACATTTATATGAGGAAGGATTTGAGATTGGTTTGCATGGCAGTTATAAATCAGCACTGGATAAAGAGCAGTTAGAATTGGAGAAAAATATTCTAGAAGAAATTTTAGGAATAAAGATTACAAAAACTAGACAACACTGGTTGCGCTTTGAAGAAAAAATTACACCTAAAATTCATAGCGATCTTTTTAAGTTTGATGCAACTTTAAGCTGGAACGATAGAATGGGTTTTAGATCTGGAATTGCAAGTCAACATAGAGCCTATGACCATGAAAATAAAAAGCCTTTCTCGCATGTGATTACTCCAAATATATTAATGGATTCCAATATTTATGATTACGGGATCACCAAAGTAAATGAATTAGAAAAAAAATCCTTAGAACTACTCCAAAGTTTAGATCAGTATAAAAATATATACATTGCTCTCTCTTGGCATCAAAGAGTTTGTTCTGAAGATTATAAATGGCATTTTATTTATGAAAAATTTTTGAATTGGTATAGTAAAAAGAGATAGAAAAAATGAAACAAAGTAAAATTAGATTTTTTATATTTACAATATTTAGCATTTGCTTCGCGGTTGGATTTCTTTGGGTCATCATAGACTCTATTATGGTTTGGAGAGGTTTTAAACCGCTTGATCTTTCTTATGGTTTCGAGACAGAATTTCTCGAAGGAAGAGGCTATGCCATGAGGAGGGGGACTCAAAATTATAGGACATTTATAAATAGTTTAGGTATGAGACGGGAAGAATTACCTGAATTAGTTCCTGGGGAAAAAAGAATTTTAACACTTGGGGATTCTACTTGTTATTCTAGTAACGCTAGTTTTGAAAATTCATGGCCAAATGTTCTGGAGCGAGATTTAAGAAGTAAGGGAAATAAGATTACTGTAATGAATGGGGGAGTCCCAGGATACAGTACTATGAATATGTACCATGCTTTTAAATGGTATCTAAAGAGGACAAAAATTGATTATGTAATTATACATGGCGGATGGAATAATTATTGGAATGATAAGGCACTGGTAGAAAATTTTGATCCAGATTCATATTTAAAAAAAATTTTTCCGAATTCTCCTGATCTCGAGGATGTGAATAAAAATTTAACCGTTATTGAAAACATCGATTCTAGTAGTAATTTACTTGAACATTCTTCAGGTGCAATGAAATACATCGCTACTAGTTCCGCTTTAGGTCATTATTTAGTTAAAAATATTTGGTTAACTATCATTGACCCAATGTTAAGAGGATCAATTTCCCAAGGATCTAAAGTAAATTCAGTTGACAATAAAAAATCTATTACATCAGTGAATCCAGAGTTAGCTATCGATGATTATATGTTGTATTTGGGATTATTAATTAAGGAAGCAAGGAAAAATAATATAACTCCTATTATAATAAAGCCTTTTTCGGTTTTGCGTATTCCTGGATTTAATGCTTTAAAAGCGTCAAAAGAATATCCATTGTATATGGCAAAAGATTATACTTGGATGATACCAAGGATGAAGGAAATGGATAAAGCAAGTGAGGTATTTTCAAAATATAACCTTGCTTAGTATATTGATCCAACTAGTGATTTACTAAAAGAAATAAATCTTGAAAACGTTTTTCATAAAGATGTGAATATTTCCTACATGGGTTCTCCTAGTCACCCATTCGATAGAGGTAATATTTTGTTAAGCAAGATATTGGCTGAAAAACTTTCTGAACAGAAAATCCTTGAGCCTGCAGGAAATGTTAAGTGGGTTCATCCAAAGGAGAAACAGTATCTTTATGATCTTAAGTTTAGAGAAGTAAATTTTAAAGTTGGTAAGAAAGGATTACTTTTTGTAGCTCTATTCAGTTTATTTTTGGTTATTAGCGGTATATCAATAATGAGTTTCTTAAATCAAAAACTATCTACTATTCAATTGGCTATTTCTCCATTCATTTCTTATTTGGTTTTAGTTTCAACTCAATATATACTCTTTCAATTCTCAGAAAAGATATTAATTAATTTTTCTTTTTCTTGTTTCATTTTTATAATTATGATAATTTTCTCCTACAGAAAAAAAATTAGGGAAGACATAATTAGAATCATTTCGCCTAAAGTGGGATTATCAATATTTCTTTCTGTTCTATCTATCTGTTTCTTTTCTCTTTATGGATTTGAAAAACTTAATAGTATAACATGTTCTACTTTATATAATGGTTGCAGATTGATTCAAGAAGACTTGGCGCTTACTGATTTTTTATTTGATAAAGATAAAGATTCCTTTCGTTTATATTCTCTGTACACGCTTTTACAGTCAGGTGAGGATAGACCTAAATTATTAATTGATATAATGTACAATTATTCTATGTTAAAACAAATGCTTCCACTTTTAGAGGGACCTTTGTATTATTTTTCAAATATGAATTTAGAGACTATCAATTTATTTTTTATTTTTCTACCTATTGCGTTGGTTTCTAACTTAGTATTTCAAATATTGTTTTTCGAAAGATTAACCTTTTTAGCAAAGACATTTGCATTTGTTTTTATTTTTACTTTATTTAATAATCTCCCGTTACTTTTTACCAATATTTCAAAGGTATGGTTTTTAGGAACTATAGGTATATTAATAACTTCTTTTGTGTCTTCCGAAAAAATCTATAGAAGTTTTTTCTTATATTATCAATTGGTTTAAGTAGTCTTTATCCAGATAAGTTGAATGTTATTTTATTATTAGGGTTACTTATTGTTTGGTCTTTTTTCGAGTTAAAGAAAGAAAAAGAATTTAAAAGTTCTGATATTTTTAACAATATATTGTTATGTATAGTGTTGTATTTTATTTCTAGAATTTTATTTTTTCAATATGTACCTTTCAATTCAGAATTTTTAGAAAAAATATTTAAAGAAAGAATTTTTGCTCATTCAAATTTAGATCTAAATTTCTTTGTTTTGCCTATTTTGATTTTTACCTGGATTGCTACTTTTTATATCTCAATCAAAAAACTTCCTATTTGGAATTGGTTGATTGTTTTAATTCATATTCTTTTTATGTATATATGTTATAAGAAAATCGACTATATTTGGAATTCTTTGTTAATGATAGATATATTTCTAGTATTTTTATATTCCTATACATTTAATGTAAAGGTAGGGTTTTTTGATAAGATCAGCAAAAATAGATGATTCAGTTGCAATTACTAAAATTCATTTAGAAACTCTTCCCAATGATCTACTTCCAAGACTTGGTTTTAGTTTTTTAAAGAATTATTATCATAATTTATTGTCATCATCGCAAGCTCTAGTGATAGTAAATGAGGATAGTGGTCAGATAAACTCCTTTGTTATATTTGCATATAACACTTTTGAGTTATCTAAATTGATAAAGAAAAACAAAATATTTTTAGCATACTCCATTCTAAAAGCTACATTTAGCGATTTTAGAATTCCGATTCTAGTTCTAAATTTTATTTTTGGAAAGGAAAAATATAATATAAAGATTGAGGAAATTGAAACTATACCAGAATTATATTCGATTGCAACAGCAAGCAATTATAAAAGTAAAGGTATAGGTGCTGCCATTACAAAGTTCGGTTTAGAGATCTTGAAAAATAAAACGCATAGACAAGGTTGCATTGTTAAGACTTCTTCAAAAAGAGCTAAACAATTTTACGAAAGACTCGGCTTTTTAGAGATTGGAGAGACAATAAGAGGTAATAATAAACTCTCTATTCTTTATATTCCATTTGAGGAAATAAGATGATACCAAGATTAAAACCATTTATGGGAATCGATGATTTATTCGCTGCGATTTCTTTTTTCAAAAGTAAGTCTGTTGAAAAGTTTGAATCTGAGTTTGCAAAGAAAGTAAATCAGAAATATGCAATTGCATTTCCTTATGGAAGAACAGCATTGATGATTTTATTGGAAGCTATGAATTTAAAAAAGAAAGAGATTATATGTCCTGCGTATACCTGTATAGTGGTACCGCATGCGATTGTATTTAGTGAGAACGATCCAGTCTTTCTTGATTCCAATCCAAATGATTTTAATATGGATTTAAAAAAAATTGAGCCATTATTAAATAATGATACTGGTGCAATAGTGGCGACTTCCATTTTTGGTTACCCAATTAACTTAGACGAGTTGAAGCGAATTAAGAAAAAATATCCAAATATTAAAATTATTCAAGATTGTGCTCATAGTTTTACAGCAAATTATCATGGTGAATTCGTTCATACTGTCGGCGATGCTGCTATATTTGCTATGAATATTAGCAAGCATATGAATTCTATCTTTGGAGGAATGGTAACAACAGATGATGCTGATCTTGCAAAGAAACTGATTCATTTAAGAGATTCAAAATTAAAATCACCTCCATTTAAAAAAACCTTATTTCGATTAGCATATTTATTTGCAGTTTATCCAACATTTCATCCTTTTCTGTATGGTATTGTTAATTGGATGGAAAGAAAAAAACTTCTAGGCAAGTTAGTTGAGAAATTTGATTCAAAAATTTTTATGCCTGATGATTACTTAGATAAGATGATTGATGTAGAAGCTAGAGTTGGTATAAGTCAACTCAAAAAAATTGATAGAATTATTCAAGATAGAGTGGATGCAGTAAATTATTATTTTGATTCTTTGAAAGATATTAAAGAAATTCAATTGCCTCCTAAAATAGAAGGAGCTACTTACTCCCATTTTACGATTCAAGTAGAAAATAGAGATAAATTAATTTCATATATGTTAGATAAAGCAATACAATTAGGGCAGTTGATTGAGTATTCTGTTCCAGAATTAGACTCATATAAAAATCGAAATTATAGAGTCAGACCTGAATGCAATGTTGCTAGTAATTTTGTTCCCAAGGTAGTCAATTTACCTATTTCTTCAGGTATGAAAGATGTGCAAAAAGTCGTGTCCGAATTGAGGAAATACTATGGTATCTAAAGATAGTATTTCTAATGTAAATTAATAGATGCTATTTTTTTAATTGATTGACTATATATAATGGTAGTATTTGTACTCTAAATTGATAGATTCTTAGGATTTTTCATACTTTTATAGAAAAAAATTACACTTATGTCAATTTATAACCCAAATATTATAACTCTCTATTTAAAACTATTTTATCTCACAGCCATTTATTGCCTAACAGGTTATCTTGTAATTGGCAAGTTTCTAAAAAAGTCGATTTTTTTTAGTTTAGCTTTTTTTATTTTCTTTGGTGTATGCATACAATTTTTACTAGGTTTTTTATTAGTTGAATTGAATATAAAAACAAAATATCTACCACTCTTACTTCTTCCTTTATTTTTCTATCGCTTTTTTCTTTTTTATAAGAATAAAAAAGTTAATCTAGAAAGTATAGAAATTTTAAAAAACCGATCTAGTATTCGAGAAGTCACTATTTTTTTTATTTGCCTCTTACTATCTTCCTCTTTTTATTTTATTCCATTCATTTCCGAGAAGACTTCTGGATTTTATGCGTACGGTGGCGGTGACCAGACTAGTTATTTTGGTGTATCTGAATTTGTTTATGATACTACTCTCAAAGAAAATTTTTATCACTTATCAAAGTATTCTAATCAATATAATTTTTTATATGAAACAAATTTTCCTGTAAAGTCGCTATCTTATTATTTATTTTTGAAAGCAAATTGGGTTTTAGCCCCCCAATTTATCGCAGTCTCTCCTATTTCCTTTGCTCCCACTTATCCTGAAGAATCCTATTCTGCATTTATAGCAATTTTACTTTTTTCCTTGAATTCGTTTATAGTATTTTTACTATCTAAATTTTTAATAAGAGTTTCTAAAAAAAAATATCTAATATTCTTTTTTTTAACTATGATTGCATCCGGTGGACTTAGCTTGGCTTGGAAACATGCTACACCCGCTTTGTTCTCTTGGATATCTTCCTTATCTATTTTAGTAATACTTTTATTAAGTAAGGAATATCATATTGAATTTCTTAATCCATTTATTATAGCAATTCTTACACTTGTATCATTTCTACTTTACTTACCTTCTTTAGTATTAGTTTTTATTCCCTCTCTATACTTGTTTATAATTCTTCTTCAAAAAGGTAAAATAGCCTTTGCTTTTACAATTCAAACAGGGATTATTTTTTTATTACTTGGTAATCTAAATCTACAGTATCCAGTTAGATTAAGCTTAGGAAATGCCTTTGAAGATAGAATGCTTCTAGATTATGGTTTAAAATATGAACAATGTATAAAAGCATTAACTGGTATTTATGATTTCGAGTCTTTATTGTCCTTTCCAATAAAGAATAGTCGTAGCTTTGAAATTTTGATAGTATCAATCGTTTTCATTGGTTTTGTTATACATATTTTTTGGGGAAAAAGCAAAAGAAATATAGCTGTTTTACTAACGATAGTTTTATCGTTATCCTTATCCGTTTATTACTATCTAAAAAATGGTCATTATCATGTAATCCGCTTAATTGAATTTTGCTCTATTTTAGTTTTTCCTCTTAGCGCCTTTACGTTAGTAAATTTTATTTCAAATAAAAGAAATACAATATTTCTGTTAATAAGGAATTATTTTTTTATATTCCTAATTTCTGTTCTTGTATTTGGAGTAATTAAAAATAGACTCTTTGTTTTTAATTTATTTAAAAACCCTGATTATAATGCAAGAGCGTCCCTAAAAAATTCAAACAGCCTCTTGCTGACAAATGATCTTAAGAAAATGAATACGCATTCGGAGAAATACTTTTTCTGGATGCACCATGGTAGTGTTCAATCTGCAAATAATCAAATTATGTTTAGAAATGTAAAATATTTTGAAAATTCAGAATATGACTATTTCAATTCTTTTAAGATCGATACTCTAGATATAGAGATTCTGCGTAACAGTATTTTTGTTTATCCTCCTTATTTACAAAATCAAATCTACTATGATAATTATCCTAAGGGCTCACTTCAATATGATTTATTAAATGGTTTTAAATTATACAATTCAGGAAAAGGTCTCGGAGCTGTACTTGTTGGTGCTGGATTGGTTGCAAATTCTATTTCTGATAATTATTATATTAGGCCTCATTTAGAAGCTGGTGTTTATGTATGGAATCATTTGAATAAAAATATTGATTTAGAATTTGAATTTTATATAGATGAAGTAAATTTTAAAGAGGGAGCGACACTTACACTAAGAGAGCAGGATGGAAGTAGAGATATAGATACTAAATATATGCTTAATAGTATTAATACTCTAAATCTTAAAAAAGATCCTGATGTAGATGAAGTTGTTCATTGGAATATGTTAAGAAAACTTGGAGATCCATTTAATTTAAATTTAGAGAAAGAGTTTCTCTGGTTTAAATATGAAAATGGAGAGGATATTCCAATTCATTTTGAAAATACTTTTAGAGTAGGCGATAAAAATATTAAATTAAAACAAGGCCTCAATAAAATAAGGGTGAACGTTGGGAATAAAAAAAGTAATGTATTTAGATTTATTCCAAGAGATAAACATGGGGCTAGAGCAGGAAACGATATTGTTCTCACTCATCTCTACCCATATAATCCAGAAAAAAGAGTCTTTAAAGGTAATAACCTACCCACTATTTACATAAGGAAAGTCAGGCTTTTGATTAGATGATACTAGAATTATCTTTTTTTTCTTTAATAATCAAGATAGTATTTGTATTTCTTCTATCTTGGTTTGCCGGCTACTCTGTTAAACATTGTAAATATTCGAAAAGTAAAATTTTGGATTGGGTATATACAAGTATATCAGGGAGTTGTTTGTTAATCATATCGTGTATATGGGCGAGTATAAGTTATTTCCCAGGTAAATATGGTTTATTGCTACCATTGATTTTATTGATTTTGAAATTATTAAAGGAAAAGGAATTCAAAGTTCACTTTGATAGAAAATCTATAATAATAATTTTTCTTTTAATTATTATTGGAGTAGTAAATTATATTTTTCCATTTATTCAAGATTTTAGTTCAGGGTTTTATTCTAGAGGAGGTGGAGACCATAGTTCGTATCTGACTTTATCGGAATGGTTTGTAAACAATCAATTATGGGTTTCTGATAATACTAAACTTGATAAACAAGGTGTGACAAATGAGAATTGGATGGTTCAACATTTTATTTTAATAGCAAATGAACTATTAAAATTTAAAATAGACTTTTTTACAAATTCCACTGGTCCAGTAGCTAATCAATACATTGCTACTCCTTTTATGAGTGTTATCTCTGGTAGAGCTGAAGAGACTTATACTGCTGTTGTAGCTTTTTATTTAACTATGAGTGGTATGAGCTATGCGTTAGTTATTGGAGAGTTATTTAGAGAAAGAGAAAAAGAAATATTTAAGATTAGCTTACTCTTGTTATTTTCCCCACTGATACTGTACATTGCAACTAGTCAAGCGGTACCTTTTTTGTTTGGTTTAAGTTTAATGAATTCACTATTAGGTGTTGTGATAAAGAACTCATTGAGTGGGAAATGGAAAATAATAAATTCATACCATTTCTTTATAATTGGTGGAGGTTTATTATTAATATATCCCCATTTATATGTTTTAGGTCTCTTTATATCAGCAATTTTTGTATTTATTTTATATAGGAAAGTTTTTTGTAAGAAGCTTCTTAAATACTCATTAATCACATTCATAATAAATTTATTAATTACGAATATTTTTCTACTAATTAGTATTCCATTGGTATTTTATTCCTCTAGCATTAATATGGGGGGAGCTGCCAGCTATTCGATAAAACAAATACTACTTACATGGACTGGCTTAGTAGATTTTGGATATTGGGTATCAGATATAGATATTAATCTTAATTCTGTAAGTATGAGTATTGGTAATTTTATATTATTACCATTAATGGTTATTACTGTAATTCTATTTGTTTATAACTATAAAAAGAAAAGAGAAGTTTTATCTTACATACTACTGATAATTTTTCTATTTGGGATGAGTTTTTATTATAACCAGAGAGGTCTATCCTATCAGGCAGTTAGGTTTACAGAAATAGGTCATGGTTATTTATTGGGTTTAGTAGGTTTAGGATTAGTTTCTAATAAAAAAGATACCAAAGTTCTTAGCGCTCTCAGTGGGATGCTTTATTTTTTAATACTAATCTATTTTTTGAATGTAAGAATAGATACATCTAAGGAAATACTACAACCAAAGAAAAATACTCATAGTGAATATAGAAACCATTCTGAATTTGAGCTTGTCGATAAGCTTGCTGAGATTCAAAAAAAATATAGCAGAGAGGAGGGATTGATTTATTACTCAGGAAATGGATTTGGTGTTGAATTAGCTGGAATTTCAGTTCTATTCCGAAATCTAAGATATGTATCAAGTTTTGGTTTCGATTATGGGATATTGGTTGGGGTAGATAATAGTAAGGAAGAAATTACTCTTTGGGATAAAAAATTATTAAACAAAGCATTGATCGTTGAGTTAAACACTAAGAATGAAATTATCGAAGACAATCGAAAAGGTGTTAATAAGGATTTTATTTTTACAAATGACAAATATCGAATAGTAAAAACTGAAGGTGTTCAATACTCAAGTCTTGTGGGAGCATATTGGGGTCCATTGGTACAAACTGATATTAATCCAAACTTCCCTAATTTCAGATATTTAAAAAATGAAGAAAGTAGTCTAGTAATATGGGCGAATCGAAATGAAAAAGTTAAAATTGAATTTACCGTATATGCTGATAGAGAAGGAGGAAAAGTTTTAGTTAAAGCTGATAATAAGAATTATAATTTTTATTTAAAAAAGTGGAATGGAAACTTTTCTGAGATAGAGACGATCTCAATTTTAAAAGAATTAAAGCCTGGACCTAATGTGATTACTTTAAAACCATATTCAGATGATAATATTGTAACATGGTTGATTCTTTGGAAAGTAACTATTAATAGTATCTAACATAAATTCAAGTAAACTTTAATCTCTTAAAGCATTTCTCCTCCAAAGAGATTTCCTTAAATCCACAAACAACTTAAAGAAAATTAGAAGTTCAGGAAATTTTCTGTAGAAAGACTCCTCTGTTAATGAATACTATTCAATTCTTTCAATTCTAAAAACACAAATGACTCAATTATCAATCATTACAATCAATTTAAACAATAAAGAAGGGCTTCAGAAAACGATAGATTCCGTTCTAAATCAAACGTTTAGAAATTTTGAATTCATTGTGATTGATGGGGGATCTGTGGATGGAAGTTTAGAGTTGATAGATAAGTATAAAAATGAATTCGCTTATTGGATCAGTGAAAAAGACAATGGGATTTATGATGCGCAAAACAAAGGCATTGTGAAAGCAAAAGGGGAATACTGTTTGTTTTTAAATTCGGGAGATTTTTTGATTCAAAACGATGTGTTGCAAAAAGTTTTTGAGAGAGGATTTGAAACAGATATTATTTACGGAGATATGTTAATCGATTACGGGAAGGATACTGTTTTATATGGAAAGAGTCCAGATAAATTGACGTTATACTTTCTAGCGTATGAAGTTTTGTGGCATTGTGTCACTTTGATCAGAAGAAATCTTTTTGATCGTTATGGTCTTTATGATAGTTCCTATAAAATTGTAGCGGATGTGGATTTTTTTCTAAAAGCGATTGGAGTTGGGAAGGCAAGTTATTCTTATATCAATCTACCGATCAGTCAATTTAATACAGCAGGATTTGGATCTGATCCCAAAAATGCAAATCTTCTAGAAAAAGAAAGAATTCAAAGTAGAGAGACTGTATTGTCTCCACTGATATTAGAAACATTAAAAGAAAATAGGGAAATGAAAAGCGAATTGCATATTTATAGAAATTCAAAAAGTCTTAAATTGATAAATCGAATTCGAGAGAATTGGTTTGTATCTCAAATATTATCCCTTTTAAAAAGATAAAAAAATGATCAGTATAATAGTTTTAAGTTGGAATCGTGAGTTATTACTTCGAAATACAATCTTGTCTCTGCTTGCGACAACAAAATCAGAATTTGAATTGTTTATAGTGGACAATGCATCTACTGACGGTTCAAAAGAATGGCTACAAGTTTTTTCTACCTATCATAAAAATGTAAAAGTTATTTTACTAGAAGAGAATTTAGGGGGAGAGGCATTTAATATTCCTCTGAGTGAAGCGAGAGGTAAATATATATTATTCTCAGAAAACGATCTTGAATATTTACCTGGCTGGGATGAGTATATGATCAAGCAGTTTGAGAAGTTTACAGACCTAGGTCAATTATCTCCTTTTGCACCAAATCCAATGAGAGAAATTGGAGAAGTTTGGATAGACAAACCATTTGAAATTGTAAAGAGACAAGAAGATATATTACTGAAGGCAATTCATAATGTAACAACGACTTGTATGATTCGATCTGAATTAATTTCCAAAGGTTTGAAGTGGGTCAATTTACTTTCCAAGGATGGATTATTTAAATTTCCAGCGGATGCAAGTTTTAGTTTAGATGTAAAAAATATGGGCTATTTAGTTGGTTGGTCCAATCGTTATATGGCTTTGAATTGGGGATTTAATGAAAGAGTCATTGCAAAAGAGAAAGAGTATTACGAAAAGAATTGGAAGGAAAAGAGTAATTTAAAAATAGATGGAATTAGTCTGGATAAAACGGAGAGTCGAGAGACTAACGATTCAGTTTCTCAACAGACAATAGCAAAATTACAAATTGAAAACTATGATCTAAGACAAAAAATATTTACTCTAGGAGGGGAATCCATTCAACTCTATTTTGATACTGGAAATGGTTTTTCGGAATCGGACTCTGAAAAAGTTTTGATTGAGCAGGACAAAAAGAAATATGAAATCCCGCTCGATGAGAGTAAGAATTATTTACAATTTAGACTGGATATTTCGAATAATCCTATTAAAGTGATGCTAAATAGTATTTATATCATTGATAGAAACAACTCTGAATACAAGTTAAAGATAAAAGAGAGCAATGGAGTTTTAGTAAATGAGAGAGAATATATCTTCTCAAACTTCGATCCTCAATTTTATTTGGAGCCTTTTTCTAAACCAATCCAAATTAAAAAATTTGTGTTAGAATGCAGTCAAATTGAGAGTAATGTTTTGGTGTATCAAACAGCCTTACAGATTTCCAATCAAGCCAAAGAGAGTATAGTAGAAGAAAAAAATAAACGGATTGAGTCCATTCTAAACTCCAAGCCTTATATTCTAGGAAGTTTAATTGTTAAACCATTCGATATAAATTCTTGGAAAAAATTATTTCATAGTATTAAAAAAATACTAAGTCAGTTTAGGAATTAAACAATGGAAGAGAAAATGGATATTAAAGTCCGACAAATATTTTTTAAAAAAGAACAGATCAATAAAGTATCAGACAATTGTTTTCCCTATTTTAATAGTTCTGATTTTGAATCAAATTTGTTTTTAGAATACAGTGTAATTTTAAAATCTTATTTAGATGGTTTTTATAAAGAAGGAGATTTGGCTGGAGTTTTATCCTGGCGTTTTTTTGAGAAAGCAAGAAAAACAGAATCGGAGTTCTTTGACTTTGTCCGTAAAAATCCAGGCTATGATGTGTATTTTATTAATCCTTTTATGGAGCAGGTAACCATGTATGAAAGTGTTTGGCACCAAGGAGGAACCAATCATCCAGGTCTTATAGAAGTAGCAGATCGAATTTTTCAAGATCTAAACTATGGGTTTAAAACATCGGATGTAAAAAATACGACAGCCGATACGCTTTACTGTAATTACTGGATTGGAACACCTAAATTCTGGGAAAAATATATTGCTTTTACAAAACCAATCCATGATTATATTTTAGAAAATAAAAATGATCCCGAAACGATAAAGAAATTGAAAAGCAATGCACCATACCATTATCCAGTATCTTACATTCCATTTTTAATGGAGAGATTATTTTCTACATTATTATGGAAAGATTCAACGATCAAGTATTTAGGATATCAATACTCTCCATTAGAAATTGCCTATTTGATCAATGAATTAAGAGGATATGAATACGCGTATAAAAAAATTGATGTGTGGTACAATCTATTTCATCAAAACAAAATCATCCTATTTTTGAAACATATAAGAAACTTTTTATTAAGAGTAAAAGCATTTATTAAAAGAAATACCAATGCAGACTAAAGAATCGGAAAAAGTAAATATAGGAATCATTGGCTCAACCGGTTTTTTAGGTAGGAGTCTAACAAATTATCTTTCTCAAAAATATTCTGTTCATGTCTATTCTAGAAGAGAGCCGAGTGATCTGTTTGAAAATATTTCGAGTTGGACGATAGGACAACTGCATGATGAGAAAGTGCTACAAGGTTTTTTAGAGAGAATAGAAATACTAATCCATTTAGGGCAGTCTGGCAAGCCAATGGAATCAAATAATAATTTTGTATATGAGACAGAGGCAAATTTAATTCCAAGTCTACAATTAATTGAAGTTCTAAAGAAAACTAAAAATTCAATTCATATTCTATTTGCAAGCAGTGGCGGAACCGTCTATCAAGAAAATCCAGATCGCTTCTATTTAGAAACAGATCCAACAGAACCATTGACATCCTATGGAATTAATAAACTCTCTCTTGAATATTATTTTAATCTACTCACAAAGATATCTTCTCATTCTTGTTTTACGTTACGAATTTCGAATCCTTACGGTGAATTATTGTCATCTGGAAGAAATCAGGGGTTTATCGGTGTTAGTCTCAGCCGAATTCTAGAAGGGAAGGAAGTTTTAATTTTTGATGATGAAAACATGGTGCGAGATTATATTCATCTAGAAGATATGTGCTCTGCATTTGAACAAGCAATTCAATTTAGAAAAGCGGGATATTCTACTTTTAATATAGGAACAGGAGTAGGGACTAGTTTAAGAGAGATTTTAGTTATTATGGAAAAGTATTTTAAAAAAACAATTCCAAGAACAATTGTCAAAAAAGATTCCATGATCAAACTTCCTAGATGGAGTGTTTTGAATATTCAAAAGGCGAGAGAAGAATTAAACTGGAAACCTCAAATTGAATTGGATTCTGGCTTACAAAAACTAATAGAGTCGATTCAATGAAAGCATTGCCCAAAGTATCGATTATTATTCCAGTTAAAAATCCTGGAAAGATACTAGAAAGAGTTTTATCCTCTATTTACGATCAGTCTTATCCGAGTTCATTTGAAATTATAATAATAGATTCTGGTTCTGTGGATGGAACTTTAGAATTTTTAAATGAGTCAAAAAAGAATAATCCAATTTTAAAAGTCTATTCGATTCCTTCATCCGAGTTTGGTCATGGTAAAACTCGAAATTTGGCAATTCAAAAATCTTCAGGAGAATTAGTTGCTGTTCTTACGCATGACGCAACTCCTGTAAATCAATACTGGCTTTCGAATCTAGTCCAACCATTTCTTGAAAATGATTCTGTGGCAGGAGTATTTGGAAGACATTATGCGTATGAGGATGCAGATATTTTTACAAAACGGGAATTGAATCAACATTTTGATGGATTCAACAGAACTCCTCCGATTACCTATTATAAGATTGAAGATTTTGACAGTTATTACAAAAACAAAAATTTACAGATGTTCTATTGTTTTTTCTCAGATAACAACGCGATGCTTCGAAAATCTGTTTGGGAAAAAATTCCCTATGAAGATGTAAATTTTGCAGAGGATCAAAAATGGGCAAAGGCTATTCTCGAAAATGGTTATACAAAAGCCTATGCAGATCAAGCGATCGTCTATCATTCGCATAATTATACCATTACAGAAGTGTTTAGAAGAAGCTTTGAAGAGGCAGTGAGTTTTCAATTGCATTTTCAACATAGAGTGATCGAAAGTATTTTAACACTTGTAAAAATTATTTTAATCCGAACTCGAATCGAATACTCAGTGACTATACGCTCTAGGGATCTAAGTTTTTTTAAAAAAATATATCTATTATTCAATAGACCCATCTACAATCTATTTCGCTTTGGTGGGTATTATTTGGGATCGAATCGAAAGATAAGTAATCTTTTATACAATCGAGTGTCGCTCGATCATAAATTGTTTACGGAAGGAAAAGGGAGGAGTAAAGACAAAAACAATGACTAGAATCATTCAAATTATACAATACATATACAGACTGATTGCAAAAAAAATAAAAGTTCTACTGCGGGATTTCATTTTATACATTGTGTCTCCCAAAGATGATTTGGTATCAAAGGTTTATTATATATTCATTGCTTCCAAATATGGAACTCCTTATACACTAAATAAAAATGAATTAGACGTTAACTGGTTTATTCCAGCCTTCAATCCTGGATCTGGATCGGGGGGACATTTAAACATTTTTAGAATGGTTCATTTTTTAGAAAAATATAGAATTAAAAACAATCTTGTGATTGTTGAAAGCAATCATTTAACAAAGAAACAAAGTAAAAAAATTATCAATGAAGATTATATACCCGTTCAAGCTGAGCTCTATGAAGGAAGGTCTGAAGCAAAGCCTGCTTTGATTTCAATGGCGACAGAATGGAGGACAGCTTATCCTGTTCGAGATTTTATTGGATCTCCGATTAAAACATATTTTGTTCAAGATTATGAGCCACTCTTTTATCCTCCTGGAACTGACTCTGCTCTAGCAGAAGAAACTTATAAATTTGGATTTTATGGAATCACAGCTGGAGATTGGATTAAAGATGTATTACAAGAAAAATACCAAATGCCTTGCGAGAGCTTTGGATTTTCCTATGATAAGCATCTTTACTCCGCTGTAGATGATCTAAGTATTCCGACTGACGCATGGAAAAAGGAAAGACCTAGAATCTTTTTTTATTTAAGAACGAAAACTCCAAGGCGAGGTGCTTATTTAGGGCTACTCGCACTGAGAGAGTTAAAAAGAAAAATGCCTGAGGTGGAAATTGTAATCGCGGGAGAGGAGAGTAGTCATCTCTCTCTTGATTTTGAGGTTACAAATTTAGGATTGCTCCAATTATCTCAACTCCATGATATTTATAAATCTGTTGATCTAGCTCTTGTTCTTTCTTTTACGAATCTATCTCTTTTACCTTTAGAATTGATGGCATCGAATTGCACCTTACTCATCAATGATGCTCCAAATAATCGGTGGGGACTAAATGAAAATATTTGCGCTTTTTGTGATACTACTGTTGAATCTATTGTGGATAAAATCACTGAATTATTAAAAAACCATAGGCTTAGAAATAGACTCAGAAAAAATGCAATCGAATATGTAGGCACTACAAGCTGGGAAAAAGAAGCAGAAAAGGTTTATAAGATTCTTACAAAGTTACAAAAGAAATATTTAAATGGATAATGTTTACATTTTACTTTCTACTTATAATGGAGAGAAATTCCTAGAAGAACAATTAAAAAGCTTAAAAAAACAAACAGGCCTATTTCAAATTTTAGTGAGAGATGACGGTTCTTCAGATAATACTTTAGAGATTTTATCTAGATGGGAGAAAGAACTTCCCATAAAAATTCTAAAAGGTGAGAACATTGGTGTCATTCAGAGTTTTCAGGTTCTATTGCAATCAGTTCCAAAGGATGCGGAATATATTTTCTTTTGTGATCAGGATGATATCTGGGAAGAAAATAAGATTACTAAATCAATCGAATTTCTGAAAGAAGGGGAAAGGCTTTATGGAAAAAAAATTCCACTTCTTTTTCATTCAGATCTTTCTGTGATTGATGATACATCTAAACAAATAAATCCTTCCTTGTGGAAGTCTCAAAGAATTCGTTGGAAATTAGGACAAAAATTAAATCGTCTTGTAATGCAAAATACCGTTACAGGGTGCTCTATGATGATCAATTCCGCTTTATTGGGGTTCATTACTGAAATTCCAAAAGAAGCAAAGATGCATGATTGGTGGTGTGCGTTAGTTGCTTGTTCCTTTGGAAAAATTATCAGTTCTGAAGAAACCCTAATCCGATATCGTATTCATGGGGGCAATGTAGTTGGAGCAAGGGCAATTGACCTACAGAGAATTTTAAATGTATTTTTAAATTTAAAAAACTATATCCATAAATGGAGACAAGAGAACCAAACTAGAACTCAACAAGTGGAAGCTTTCTACAAGATGTATAAAACTTTGCTTCCTTTGGAGAAAGAAGATATTCTAAGAAATTATTTAATTGCCTCAGAGAAAGGATTTCTAATCAGAAAGCTTTATCAAATTAGATATCAATATTTACAGCAAGGTTGGTTTAGAGTTATCATATCCTTTTTACTTTTTTAAAAATCCCTCCACTAGACCTTTCCAGAAAAATTTCATTTTTAAATAGCGATCTTTCTCAAAGAGTAAAACTCTAAGATTATCAAAAAAGAAATTTCCTAGGTCGATTAAAAACCATCCGAAAAAACTAAATCCATATTTTCGCCAAGTCCAGATTCGATTTCGAATCATATAAAACCTTCTTTCGGGACTATGATTTGTTGGATGAAATTGTAAATTGCCAACGGAAATCGTTTTGGTGTTTCCTAATTTGTGAAATAACACAGCGTCTTTGTAAACAGAAATAGTATAACCATTTTTTCTAACTCGAAGGCAGTATTCTATATCTATATAGTCTATAAAATAATCTTCTTCCATAAAACCACATTTCTCAATTACAGATTTTGGAATCAGTGAACCTGAAGAGATAACGGTATTTACTTTTTCTAATTTGTGGCTACTCTCTGTAAACCTCACCCTTTTGTAAAAAAATCCTGATTCGATCCAATACTTTTGTTCTTTTTTTGATCCTTCATGTAAAACATGACAGGCTGCGATTCCAAGCTTTGGATTTTTGAATAATTCCTCTTTTAAAATTTTTACACTTCCTTTTTTTAAAACAGAATCATCATCTAAAAATAAAAAATATTCCCCACCTAGTTCGAATCCCTTTTTTAATCCAATATTTTGTGCTTTTCCCAACCCTAAATTTCTATCTTGCAGAAGTAGAATGCATCTGTCGTTTTGAATCTGTTTTGCAATTTGATTCTGTAGAGTAGGACTCGAGCCATTTTCTACTAAGATTAGTAGATCCAATTCTTCTAAATTTGAATTTATGTTTTGAACTAGTTCTTTAGAATCTGGTTCATAGCTTACCATTATTCCAATCATCATTTTCTTTTATAACTTCTTTTGTATCACTTCAAAAAGAATTGGAGACTGCTGCAAATTAAAGCAATTCTAATTCTCTTTCGGGAATATTCTTTTATCTTTTCTTTATTGAATCGTATCAAATCGGTTTCTTTGCTGTAAACTGTTTTAATTAAATTAAATAGGAAAGGCTTCAACAAAAATAAGGAATTGGAAATAAGATTTGTTTTAAATTTTTACAAAAAAATTCTCTTGCTTCTATTGGATTCTATTCTATAAAAGAAAAATGATTGATTCAGATTTCCTAAAGAAAATAGGGAAAGAGGCTTTATTTTCCCTTTCCACATTATTGATCCTAACCGGTGTTGGGACATTTTTAAATTTTATTTTTTTATTTTTTCTGACACCAGAATTAAACTCTTTATTTCATACGTCAGCCGGTATGGGGCATGCGAGTGGTCTAGGTGCAATTTTAGCTTTATTCTTACTACTGATCTATAATTGGCAGGCAAGTCTTCTCTTTGTAAGCTTTTTTTTAGGGTTTCCCTTCTTGCATTTTCTAATCGTAAAAAAATATGTAATCATGAAAGCATTGTTTCATATTCTCCAAGAGAAAAAATCTAAAATGGTAGAGTATATCTTAAACCAATTCTTTGAGAGAATCAAAAACAGATTAGAATGGTTAGATAAATTAAATTCTTCTGGAACGATCTCTGTTTTAAATGAATACTTACCAATCTATATACAGAAATTAGAAGGAATGCCTTTTATGATTCGATGGATTGTGAAGTTATTTCTAGGACGGTTTGATTTTTTGGGTATTGTATCTGGCGTTCTAAATGAACAAGGACAAATCGATATAGGTCAAAAAGAAATTATAAATAAAATTTCAGATAAAGTAAATACAGTTTTAGATGAAAAACTTTTTTCTCCTAGTTTTACTGGAATCATTACTCTTTATATTATTAATATTTCTGCTTTTATAATCATAAAGGTAATTCTTTGATGCAAAGACAAAAAATAAACTATTTAAACATAAAAGAATTTATCGGTGGATTCTCTGCACTTCTTGTAGCACTTCCTGCTGCTATGGCATTTGGTCTTATTATTTTTTCTGGATTAGGTGAGTCTTATAAACAACAATCAGCTGTAGTTGGAATCATTGGCACAATCTTACTGAGTATAACCGCTTCTTTTTTTGGAAAAACACCTGGAATGATTTCTGCTCCAAGTGCTCCTGCAAGTGCTGTCTTATCTGCCTTTGTTATGGAGTTGGTTCATAGAAAGCATGTGTCTATTGAGTATATTCCCATCTTTGTGACGTTAACCGCTTTATTTGCTGGATTATTTCAATTTATCACTGGTAGAGCAGGCGGTGGTAAATTAGTAAAATACATTCCCTATCCTGTTGTGACTGGATATTTAGGAAGTGTTGGTTTGTTGATTATACTTGGACAACTTCCTAAAGTATTTGGTTTTAGTAAAATCAATGATGTTTTAATGAGTTTCTCCTCTCTCTCTACGATAAACCTTGTGCATTTAATGATAGCAAGCGCTACAATTATTGCAATGCTAGTAGTCACAAGAATTTCAAAAAAAATTCCTCCTGCAATCTTCTCTTTAGTCATTGGTGGTTTTACGTTTTTAATTTTAGGATACTTTGATCGAGGTCTATTCTCTCTAGAGAAAAATCCATATGTGATTGGTTCTATCTCGGTGACGCCTACACAATTTATAGATAATGTTTTTCAAACTTGGAAGCATATAGCTGGATTTGATTTGGATATAGTATTAAATTTAATTGTTCCAGTCACAACACTAGCCTTTGTTTTATCTATCGATACATTAAAGACTTGTATTGTGCATGATACTGTGATGCAAACAAGACATGATTCCAACCAAGAGTTGATGGGACAAGGAATTGCCAATATAGTTTCTGCCCTTGCGGGTGGTATTCCAGGATCAGGAACGTTAGGACCGACACTCGTGAATCTCAATAGTGGAGGCAGAACGAAATTATCAGGAGCTTTGGTTGGGATTTTTGCAATGATCATTCTTTTCTTTGCTCCTCAAATACTTGCTTGGATTCCAGTTGCTGCACTTGCTGGAGTCTTGATTGTTTTGGGATTTAGAATGATTGATTGGAAGAGTTTTCGTCTGCTTCGGAATCGTTATACTATTATTGATTTTTTCGTGATTATAATTGTAATCGTTTCTGCCTTGGTTTATGATTTGGTGACAGCAGCCGGAACAGGTATTGCCATGGCTATACTACTTTATATTAGAGAGCAGGTTCGTTCCAATGTAGTGCATAGGAAATTCTTTGGGAATCAAAAATTTTCTAAAAAACGCAGACTCCCTTCTGAAATAGAAATCTTAGAGAGAAGGGGAAAGGCGACGTTAGTTCTTGAGCTGCAAGGACAACTTTTCTTCGGAACAACAGATCAATTATTTACGGTTCTAGAATTTTACCTAACCCATTCCAAGTATATAATTTTGGATATGCGTAGAGTTTTATCGATTGATTTTACAGCCGCTCATATGCTCGATCAAATTCACTCTAGATATGAGGCTAACGGTGGTTTGCTTTTGATTAGTTCTATCCCTCTCGATTTACCATCCGGTCAGAACATTCAGGAATATCTATTGAATCTTGGTTTTTCAGATAGTAAAACATTAAAGCTTTTTCCTGATTTGGAACTTGCCCTCGAATTTGTAGAAGATGAAATTTTAAAAACCGAACTAAGAGGGACTACCGTTGCCAAAAATGAAATGAAACTAGAAGACTTTGAGTTTTTCTCTGGTGTAGATAAAAAAGTCATTTCAAATCTTGCCTCTCATTTTAAGCAAAAGAAATTATCCAGTGGAGAATATATTTTTAAGAAAGGAGATATGGGAGATGAAATCTATTTTATCCGAAAAGGGGATGTTAAGATTGAACTTCCTATTTCTCTAGAGCAAACCTTGATTATCACAATTTTGGCTCGGGGGGATTTTTTAGGGGAAATTGCTTTTTTAGATGCAAATCCTCGATCTGCCAATGCAGTTGCCTCTGGAGATGTTTCCGTCTATTATATGTCTAGAAAGGAACTAGACAAAGTATTTAAAAAATATCCAAAATTAGGAAATGTATTTTTCGAAAGACTCGCTAGAGCTATATCGACTCGACTTCGTTTGACAGATATTGAATTGGCTGCTTCTAAACAGTAGCTAATCACTAGTATCCCTAATTTTGGGACCGAGTGGATTATCACTGCTGACTCCTGCAGGCTTAAGGATTTTGACTTTGTTTAATCCTTTGTCTGCTTCCATTCCAATCCCATTAATAGTTGTTCCTTTCATGATAATGGTAACTGGTTTATCTGTGTTTAACGTTTCCTTTTCCAGATCATAAAATAATTCTTCCGCTTTTAAATGCCTGCTATCTTCTGCAATTAGATCTATATTTCCATTTACTTTTAATTGTTTTAATTTCTGATCTATTTCTGCCCTGTCACCGATTAGTTTGGATTTGATTTTTCCATTCTCATATTGGTCAAAGTGAAGCCCATAGAAAATAGATTTTCCATCATTTACATAAACGAAAGCTTCTTCCGCTTTTAAGATCCAGACTAGTTCTCCCTTTTCATTAAATGCATCCCTAGTAAAATTACGTAAACTAATGGTAGAACCTGATTCTTTTTCGTTTTCTATTCTCAGGCTATTTTTTTTCTTACACTGAAATAAAATGCTGAGTATTATGGAAATAAGGATAGTTTTTTTCATACAACCCCATGATCTAATTCTAAATTGGAATTACAATCTATTTTAAATCCACTTAGAATTTAAGCTTTTAACTAGAAAAAATGTTGACCCTGATTAGATTCAATAGCTTATTAAGCGAAGGTTATTTTTCAAATTTGCCAACCGAAAATAAAATGAATTACCTCTACCAAATCATTCTTTTTTTTCTACTCTGTTTTCCTGTTTTCTTTTGCAGTAAAGCACCGATTACAAAGATAGAGAATGGATATCTTGATTTGAGTAAAAGAGAATCGTTTCTAGAGACTGGAATCGTTGCACTCGATGGAGAATGGAAGTTTTATTGGAATCAATTTCTAGAGGCAAATGAAGAGTATCCAGTCGAAAGATTGATAAAAGTTCCCTCCTCATGGAATTATTTTAAAATAGAGAATCAGGAAATTTCAGGCATCGGGTATGCAACTTATATTCTAAATATAAATTTGGGAGAGTATTCCAAAGAATCGCTTAGTTTAAAGTTTTTAAGTGTTTCCTCCGCTTACCGTTTATATGTGAATCATAGACTCATTGCAGATGTGGGTAGGGTTGGAAAATCATACGAAGAAGAAATTCCTGACTATTCTCCGGCTACTTATGATTTACCGCAATTGAATTCGGATACGCTCGAGATCAAGATTTTAGTTTCTAATTTTCATCACAACCGAGGTGGAATCTGGAGGCAAATTCTTTTAGGTAAGAAAGAAGCCATTCAAAAAGCAAGAACTGTAAACTTAATTCAGGATTCCTTTCTGATCGGTAGCTTGTTTATAATCGGAATCTATCATTTGGGTTTTTTCTATCAATCTAGAAAAAATTTATCGCCCTTGTATTTTGGAATCTTTTGTATTGTGATCTTATTTCGCGTTTTTTTGACAGGAGAAATGCTTTTTAGTTATTTGTTTTCGGACTTTCCATTCAAATGGCAACTTCGCTTAGAATACATTGACTTTGAAATTGCAACCATCCTAGGTATTCTTTATTTTAGTTCTATATTTAAAGATTATATTTATCTTTTAGCGAATCGAATCCTCATCATCTTATTGAGTGTTTTTATTCTTGCTACCATGGTTCTAGAGACTAGAACTTTTACTAAGTTTTTGATCCTTTTTCAATCTGTTCAATTCATTGTCATTAGTTACATGCTCTATATTTTAGTGAAAGCTTTTAAATCCAAAAATGAGGAAGCAAAACTTTTTATATTAGGACTTTCCATTTGGACTCTTGCGCTCATAAATGATAGTTTATTTGTTTTAGGTTTTGTTCAAACAGGTCTTTATGCGCCTATCGGTTTCTTTTTATTTATATTTTTACAAGCATTTTTACTTTCTTCTTTATTTAATAAAGCACTCATTGGAGTTGCAGAATTATCTGAAAAATTAATTCAAATCAATCAATCCTATAGTAGATTTGTGCCAATGGAGTTTCTATCTTATCTAAATAAAAAAGATGTAACAAATGTAAACTTAGGCGACGTGATTGAAACGGAAGTAGCTATTCTTTTTTGTGATATTCGATCTTTTACTTCCTTATCTGAAAAATCAGAACCATCTGATTTATTTCGTTTTTTAAATTCCTATTTTGATAAGATGAACCAAATTATAATTAAACACAATGGAATTATAGATAAATATATTGGGGATGCAATTCTTGCAATCTTTCCAAGTAATTCAGAAAATGCAGTTCACTGTGCAATCGAGATGCAAGAAACTCTTAGGGATAATTATTTTATTTTGAATGGAGAAAAGAGAAAAATCCAAGCAGGGACTGCTTTGCACTATGGAAATGTTCTACTGGGTGTGATTGGTGGACAAAAATTATTACAGGCTACAGTCATATCAGATGCAGTAAATACTTCTGCTCGATTGCAGTCTCTTACTAAAACCTATGGATGCGGCATTATCATGAGTGAGTCCCTTCTTCTGAACTTAGATGATGCAAATATTTTTCGAATTCGATTCTTGGATCATGCGTTAGTTCCTGGTAAAGAAGATACACTCTTTGTTTGTGAAGTGTATGATTCAGATCCCAAAGAACAAATCGATCTAAAACTAGAAACAAAAAAAGCATTTGATACAGGTGTATCTTTTTATCATTTAGGCGAATATGAAAAAGCTTGGGATAATTTTATTGATGTATTAAAAATAAATCCACAAGATTCACCTGCAATTGTATATATGAATCGAGCCGCGACCTTCTTAGTAAAAGGACTAACGATTTTACAAGAGTCAGAGGAAAAATTAGTGAAATGGGATTCTAAATGGGAAACCGGAATTCGTATTATTGATGAGCAACATCGCATGCTATTTGATATAATCAATGATTTACATAAGGCTATGAAGCATAGTAGAGAGAGAGAAATATTGGAACGCATTCTAAAGAATTTAAAGATGTATATTTTTACCCACTTTACATTGGAAGAAGAGTTGATGTTAAAAGTAGGTTATGATGATTTCGCGAATCATAAAAAAGAGCATTCTAAATTCATTGAAACTATGAATGGGATAGCTTCTGATTTTGAAAAGGACCAAAGAGAAAGTTCAAAAGAAATTTTAGAATTCCTAAAAGACTGGCTTATCTATCATATACAAAAATCAGATAAAGAAGGCTATGTTCCCTTTGTTCCGAATTATGATAGAAATTGATTTGTAATCTTTATAAGCCAAATAAATTAGGTTAATCATTCTGTAAAAAATTTAGAATCAATCAATTGAATAAAAAAACTCAATCATTGATTTTGTTAAGCAATGATAATGTAAGTTGAGTTATTAAATAACTCATCCAGTATTTGAAGAATTAATCAAAAATTTTGAAAAAGGAATATTAGTTAGATAGCTATGAATCAAATGATTGCAATTAAAAATGATTATTTGGTTACTATCGTTAAATCAAATCAGAGAGAAAGAGGATTAGATGAAAATTGGATATTTTGGAACACCGGAACATTCCGCTAAATTATTAGAAGCACTCATTCTAGAAGGTCATCAGATCTTATTTGTTGCAACCAATCAAGACAAGCCGGTTGGGCGAGATAAAGCATTAACACCTTCTCCTGTAAAAAAGAAAGCATTAGAAAACAATATTCCTGTATTACAATTTCCTAATATACGAAATGATGCAGCGATTGAAAAAATTAACTCATTTGATGCAGACATCTATGTTGTATTTGCCTATGGGTATATTATTCCATCTCGAATTTTTAATCACCCAAAATTGGGAACGATCAATTTACATGGGAGTCTTCTTCCCGAATATAGAGGTGCTTCTCCGGTTCAGTCTGCAATTTTGGAGGGAAAAACTGTAACTGGTGTAACGATACAATACATTTTAGAGGAGTTAGATGCAGGAAATATTATTTCCCAAAAAGAAATCCAAATTTTAAAAGAGGATACCTTTGGAACTCTTCTAGAAAAGATAACTAACGTCGGTATTACGGAAGTAATTCAGTTGTTAAAAAATCCTACAATGGAACGTTTTCCCTCAAAACCGCAAAATCATAGCGATGCTACTCATTGTAGAAAAATTAAGCCTGAAGATAGAAAGTTAGATTTTAGGGAAGATTCCATTACCTTGTTTAATAAAATCAGAGCTTTTAA
Source organism: Leptospiraceae bacterium (assembly GCA_035345875.1). Lineage (GTDB taxonomy): Bacteria > Spirochaetota > Leptospiria > Leptospirales > Leptospiraceae > UBA2033. Next base: position 160,688 of record DAORDH010000006.1, read on the forward strand.
TCCAGGTTATATTTGTTATACAACCTTTAGAGAAAAAAGACTCAATATTTACTCTACACATATTTTAGAGGATCATTCGATTGAACCTTTGAAGAAACCAGGTTCGGTTCATTTGATTGGGAAAAAAACGATTGGGGTAGAGTGTGGGGATTCTAAAATTTTAATTCTTGAATCCGTTCAGCCAGAAAATAAAAAGGTAATGTCCTCATTGGATTTTATAAATGGCAACAAGCCACAAACAGGAGAAGTTTTCCTTTGAAAGAATTTTTAGAAAAACTAAAAGTGGTCCCTGTATTGGGATATTTATTATTTATTACAACAGGATTAATCGTATTTTTTCTAGCAGCATTTTTAGTTGTATTATTAAGAACCAAGAGCGCAGCGAGTGTTCTTATGCCAGATCTAGTTGGGCAACAGTATACAGAAGTGCACAATGAATTGATGCGACTTCGGTTAAAGGTTCGAATTGAAAACAAAAGGTTTCCCGAAAAGAATGACGGGGAGATATTATACCAATCCATAGGAGCAGGGAAAAACGTAGAGGCTGGCTCCAAGCTTTATCTAACTGTAAATACTGGGGTAGATAGAGTTAAAATGCCTGATTTAAAAGGGCAAAAGCTAAACAATGCAAAAGCAGCCTTAGACAAGATTCTATCCGGAGAAACATACGTTAGTCTACCACTCGGTGGGATCACATATGTGCCCGTAACCGAAGGGCAAACACCAGAAACTGTTATCTCTCAAATTCCAGAACCTGGAAAGACAATTACAACTAGAGAAAAAGTTTTTTTACTTGTAACAGAGCCAGATGTAAAAGATAAATCATCCCGAGTCGAAGATTTCAAAGGATTTCCGTTTCCTCTGATCGCAAAGATATTAAATACCAAAAAAATAACGTATAAGATATCAGAAATAATTCCTACAAAAGACAAACGCGAAAATGGTCTGATCGAATCCTATGAAACAAAATCAGATGGACGAGTGACATTTAAAATCTTTTATTTTGAACCAGAAAATAAAGTCCAGAGTGGATACGAAAAAATATCCTATAAAGTGGATCATTCTAAACCCTATAGCTTAGAAGTCCAAAATTTGGAAGATGAATCGAAAGTTCAAAAACTCTTTGAGAATATTTCCTTCCAAAAAGAGGAAGAACTCAACTTTGTTTTCTATAGAGAGGGAGATGTGAAGGTCTCCGTTGTAGATGGGGATGGCAAAAAAGAAAAATCTTTCAAATTTAGGAGTGATTTATAATGAAAATTTCTGCATCGATACTTGCAGCGGAAATTAGTTCTCTAGGAACTACAATTCCAAAGTTAAAGCCAAAGGCTATAGACTTAATACATATGGATATTATGGATGGGAACTTTGTCCCACAGATTAGTTTTGGAGAAGCTTTAACAGAAGAAGTAAGCAAACTGACTAAGATACCGTTAGATGTTCATCTTATGGTAAAAAATCCAGAGTTGCATGTCCCAAAGTATTACAAATTAAAGCCGGAGTTTATCACTTTTCATAGAGAGGCTACCGATTTTCCGATTCGTCTAGCGGAAGATATTCGAAAGAATGGAAGTAAAGTAGGGATTGCTTTAAATCCTGCTACTCCTGTGAAAATGATTCAGGATTGTCTTCCTTATATTGATCTAATTTTGATTATGACAGTAGAGCCTGGATTTTATGGACAAAGCTTTGTCAAAAGTGGTCTAGAAAAAATCAACCGAGCAAAAGAACTAATCGGATCCTATTCAATCCAATTGGAGGTAGATGGGGGAGTCAATCCAAGCAATATTGAGAGATTGGCAGACATTGGAGTCAATATTTGTGTAGCAGGATCGGCGCTTTTTAAAAATGGAAAGCCAAATGAGAGCGCACTTAGTCTTAAAAAGTTGACAAATAACTAGGTTTTTTTTTTCTTACTTATGAACGATGATTTCCGTATTTTGAAGCGGAAACAGAAAGGAATATAAATTGGTAAAACTTCGATTACAAAGAACTGGAACAAAAAACGAACCACATTATAGAATAGTAGCTGCTGATAGTAGATTTCCAAGAGATGGGAGATTTATTGAAGTAGTAGGACAATATCACCCAATCAACAAATCTAACCAAGTTGTGATCAACGATGAAAAAACAATTAGTTGGTTAAAAAAAGGTGCACAACCAACCAATACTGTTAAAAATATTTTTAAAAAGTCTGGTGTTTGGAGCAAATTCAAAGCTAAATAATTATGCATTCAGAAGCATTACTTAGATACGTTGTTTCCTTTTTAGTTGATAAGCCTGACGCAGTAAACGTTAGAGAAGTGCAAGCGGACAGTGAAACCATTTTAGAGCTTATGGTTGCCCCTGAGGATATCGGGAAAGTAATCGGTCGAAATGGTCGTATAGCTAAATCTCTTAGAACTTTGATCGCTGCTTCTGGCGCGAAAGAAGGAAAAAATTACAGTTTAGAAATTATTGACTAATGATTACATTTCGATTGGCAAAATTAGATCTACTTTTGGTCTAAAAGGTCATTTAAAAGTTTTTAGCGACGGTGATATTCTTTCTTCACTTGAGCCCCACGCTTCAATTTATATAAACGAGAATGAGGATTTTGTTTCTTATGAAGTGGAAACACTACATGGAACAAAGCCTCAGTTTATTCTGCAATTGAAGAATATAACTCTGATTGAACAAGCCGAAAAATTAATTGGGAAAGTGGTTTATTATCCCAAAAAGAAAGCTGAGGCTTTTTTAGAAGAGGGAGAACTGTTCACGCACCAATTGATTGGTTTAGTTCCCTATTTTCAGGACAAAGATTACTCTCCATATATTTTAAAAGAAGTCATTTCAAATCCAGTGCATCCTATCTTGTTATTTGAAAATGGAAGTTCGGAAATTCTAGTTCCCTATATCAATGAGTTTGTAGGAGAGGTAGATCTTTCAAAAGGTAGAATCGAAATTTTAAATTGGGAAGATTGGTTAAATGCAAATTAATTTCATTACTTTATTTCCCCAAAAAATTCAGAGCTATTTTCAAGAAGGACTTCCTGCTAAAGCAATTGAGAAGGGAGTGTTCCAAATTAAAATCATCCATCTTCGCGATTTCTCTTCAGATAAATTTGGAAGAGTAGATGATACAGTGTATGGAGGCGGACCTGGTATGCTTCTAAAAGTGGAACCAATACACAAAGCGCTTCTTTCTTTGGGAGAGGAGAAGGGAAGGGTTTGTTTAATGAGTCCGAGTGGAACACCTTTTACGCAACAAATAGCAAATGATTTTGCAAATAAAAAAGAAAATCTTACCTTTATTTCTGGATATTATGAAGGAATTGATCATCGAGTAACTGAACATTTAGTTGACATAGAACTGAGCCTTGGAAACTATGTTTTATCATCGGGTGATTTACCTTCCCTTTGTGTTTCTGACTCAGTGATTCGGCTTTTGCCAGGATTTATGGGAGATTCCTATGGAAGTTTAGTGGATGAGTCCCACAACAAAGAAGGACAGCTAGAATATCCCCAGTATACGAAACCGCAAAACTATAATAATTGGTTAGTTCCGGAAGTCCTAATCAGCGGAAACCATTTGGAAATTGCTAAATGGAAAGAAAAAAATAGAAAACATATTATGAATGAAAGGAAATAAACATGAACCACGAAATAGCAAAATTATTTGAATCAGATATGAACAGAAGAAAGATCAACTTCGCTGTAGGAGATACAGTGAAAGTTCATTATAAAATTGTTGAGTCTGGCAAAGAAAGAACACAGGTATACGAAGGAGTTGTGATTTCAATTTCTAACAAAATGAATGACAAGTCTTTCAATGTGAGAAGAGTTTCTTACGATGTCGGAGTGGAGAGAATTTTTCCTCTTTATTCACCAAAAATTTCTAAAATTGAACTCGTCAGAAAAGGTCATGTAAGAAGATCTAAGCTTTATTTCTTACGTGAAAAGTCTGGTAAGACTGCTCGTATTAAAGAGTTACGTGGCGGACAAGCGATCGTTCAAGCAGAAAGAAAGAAAGACAGAGAATCTGCTCAAAGTGCAAAAGAAGCAGGAGCAGAAAACCAAGTAACGGCTGCAGCATAGAACTATTTAGTCCATCCCACTCTGGATTTAGATTTGAACCGGAAGAATTAAACCTTCCGGAGAAATATTCTATCTTCGGAGTAGATGAAGCGGGTAGAGGACCTTTAGCGGGACCTCTATCTTTTGCAGCAGTAAAATTCTCCAAAGAGAAACTAGAACAAATCTTAAGAGGTAATTTACTACCTCAACTCAACGATTCTAAAAAAATTTCCGAAAAAAAAAGAGAAGAGATCTACGAAGAAATTGTAAATTCTGCTGATCTTGTTTTGCATCAATTTATCAGTAATAAATTTATTGACAAATATGGAATTTCAATTTCTATTTTTGATGCAATTCGTCGTCTTGTGATTAAGTCGAGAGAGAAGTCAATTTTTTTATTAATTGATGGAAATTATAATTTCTTAAAGCGCCAAGCCGAAAAGAATTTTCAGTTCAACTATAGATCCATCGTTAAAGGAGATGCGAGAATTGCTTCTATCGCAGCTGCCTCCATCGTGGCAAAGGTGAGAAGAGATAGGTATATGAATCGAGTCGCAGAATATTATCCTGATTATCAATTCGAGAAGCACAAAGGATACGGAACTGAATTGCATATACAGAAGATTCGGGAATTTGGCTACTCATCCTTACATCGAAAGACTTTTCAATTGAAGAAAGAAATTTTATGAACGTTACATTGCTTACTACAATCGAAAAAAATCGAATTCTATCTTCTGGTGAAGCATCTAGCTCGATTTGGAAAGACATTCCTCTGAACGGAACTTCTCTAAAGGCAGTCGTAATTCGTTCTTTTTTAGACCAGACCTATTTAATTCGGATAGCCGGTCGGGAAATAAGAATCAACTCTGAAGCTAAGCTATTTGAAGGTGAAAGATTAGAATTAAAAGCTACAAAAGAATCCAATCGACTGGAGCTAGAAATTTTAAATCGATCCTTTGGAGAGAATGAAATCGCAGACGAAATCCAGAAGAAAGCTTGGTCGACTCGTTTTAAAAATCCAACTGAAATGATTCGAAACACTTTGGATACAACCAAATTTGATTTATCAACACACAGAATCTTCCAAATTCTAAACGCATACTTCCCGGGAGTTCACTGGAGATCAGAAACAAACTACTTTGAATGGAAACTAGAAGATGGAGAGGGAAGTGCCTACTTCGATAAAAATAAAAACGGGAACGGATTCTATTTGCATCTCACCTTAAATTTTCTAGGCAATATTGATACGTATCTAAATTGGAAGGAAGAAGATCTTTCCGACCTATCCATTCATATACTGTTTGATAAATTGGAGTCTTATAGAATTGCATATGAAAAGTTAGGGATTTTAAAAAAAATGCTTTCTTCAAATTCAATCCCTGTGAATCATATTATTTTTCATTATTCCACAATGGATCAAGTTAAAGGGGATTGGAGAGTTTAATGAATGCAGTTGCATTAAAGTTTATTCCTGAGAAAGACAATGCGCCAAGGGTGATTGCTAGCGGTTCTGGATTTCTTGGAGATAAAATTCACCAAATAGCAGAACTGAATCAAGTTCCTATACTACAGGATGAAACTTTAGCTTCCTCTTTATTACAAGTTCCAGTGGGAAAAGAAATACCAGAAGCTTTGTATAAATCTGTTGCGGTTGTGTTCAGCTTTTTATATAAATTAGAAAATGAATTGAAATCGAGACAAGCTTGAGATATTGTTCTGAATGGAGAGTTTTTGCAATCAATGAAAGTCATTAAAATATCCGATTTGAAAGTAGGAAGTAAATTTACAAAGCCCCTATATTTAGATAAGGATAGTATTTTTATTAATGCGAATACTGCTGTTTCAGAAGCAGATATCAAGCGCCTAAATAAATTTGGATTCAAAGAGGTCCTCACAAGTGGAGAACTCATAAAAGAGGATTCACCTGAAATCGTTTTAGATACAAATACTTTTCCTACAACTGAGCATGACTTTAAGCTGCTCCAATTAAAAAATATTCACCTACAAATCGAAAAAAGTATACCTAGCTTCGAGGCAGTTTTTAAAGACTCCTTTATCGTAATGCAAGCTTTATTTCGAAAAATCTCGGAAGATAAACCATTTGATATTAATCCTGTTAGAGATGTGGCGGATAAACTTGTAGATCATGTAAAAGCGAATAATCATTTATGCTATTGTTTGATTCAGCATACTCCTTCAGGCTATTATCTTTACAATCAAGTTGTGTATGCAACGTTATTTGCATTATTGATTGGACATCTACTTGAATACTCTCGTCCTAGGATGATCGATCTAGCAATCTCTGGACTACTCGCAGATATTGGAATGGCAAAAATTCCATCTATCATATCAGAGAAAAATGCCACATTAACAGAAGATGAATTCAAGGTTATTAAAAAGCATCCTTTGTTTGGGTATCAAATTTTAACAAAGGTTTTAAAACTCAAAAATGCGTTAGGCTTAGTAGCTTTGCAGCATCATGAAAATTTTGATGGAACTGGATATCCTCAGAGGATTCAGAAAAAGGAAATAGATGAGTTTGCCAGAGTCTTTACGATTGCAGATAATTTTGCCGCTCATATTTTAGATAGACCATGGAGAAAAGCACTTCTTCCCTATGAAGCTATGAAGAATATGATTAGCTTAAATACAAATAAATATGATCTAACTTATATTCGCTTGTTTTTGAATAAAGTAGCGATGTATCCCGTTGGATCTTGGGTTGAGCTATCAGATGCATCCAAAGCAATCGTGATTGATTCTAATCCTAATAAACCACTTCGTCCTTCTCTGATGGTTGTCAAAAATAGCAATGGAGTAAAAATTAAAGATTCCACTTTTATCAACTTGTCCGAAGAAGATAAAATTTATATAACGAAAGCAATTCCTTCCGATTATTAAAGTATGAGTTTCTTTATTCTAGCTGATTCTGAGGTTTGGTATGTATGGCCTGAAACGAATGCCTATACGGTATTTCAGGTTGTCCTTTGGGTATTCATTTTTTATTTAATTGTGCAAGCTGGGAAGTATATTTTTCTTCGAAAGAAGACAACAAGCTCCTCTTGGACACATATTTTAAATTATGCCTATAACAAGAAATTATCTTCAAAAGAAATAACAGTTCTAGAGCATTTTTTTAATACTCTAGACATGTCGGTCAATCAGAAAGCAAATCTTTTAGCGGATAAAAAAACTTTTCAAAGCCTATTATATACGTATTTAAAAAAATATCATTCTGACTCAGTGGAAACATACGTTCGTATTTTAGATAAACTTTTTCCAACTCTCGATCATCATCTAGAAATTAAATCGATTTTAGATGTCCATGTAGGGGAAGTCTGTGCTGCTGAATTTGATGGACTCTATTTCTTGGCAAGAGTCATGAGCAAAAATGATACGGAAATTCTACTTTCTGTAAATGATCCTGCATTTAGAAAAGATAGAGAAGGAAAAGAAGTGAATCTATATTTCTATCGAGATACATTAGGTGGCTTTTTAATTCCTGGGGTCGTTAGAAAATTTAATGGCAATGGATTTGTTTTTAATCAACAAGGGGATGTTCAGACCAAGGGAGAAGAGCATCTAGTTGCTGAACTTACACGCGATATTGAATTGTTTCCTTGGGGAGTCAAAACAACTGATTCTACTCTTAGTCTAAACGACACTCAATCCAATGTTTTAAATACGATAGATGAAGTTGTAAATGAGGAAACAGAGAGTAAAACAGAAGAAGGTAGTTCCGATAAAGAAACGGAAAAGGATTCAGAAAAGGATTCTTTAAGTATGAGAGGAACTATGATTCGAATTTCTGATCGAGCTATGTTAATCAATGTAAAAGATCCGTTTTTTAATGAGGCAGTCCTTCGAAAAATTGACATATGGGAAATGACGGTCGGACTTACTCCAGGGGAACAACCATTGGTTTTAAAGGGAAAGATTATGCGATCTGATTTATTTTCTGAATCTTTTATCTTTAAATATGTTGCACCTTCTGAATCAGATATGAAGCAGATTTTTGATGAAATTAAAAAGCATTCTCCGATTCGAGGCTTTATCTCTTAGGATTTTCTTTTCATTGATTTTACTATAAAAGTCACTCTAGTTCTTCGAGAGAGAATAAATAGATCCAAGAGAAGTTCTTGATTGAGGTTGTTTTTTGCTACGTTAGTTCTATTCAATGCATAAAAAGGAGCTTTCCTACTTCTCTTGATTCTTTTTATGTCGTAAATCATTTCTTCAAAGAGTTTACACGATAAATGAACAATGGGAATGTTTTCTACATTCTCTTGTAACAAGCCTAGCTCCATTCGGAATTCTACTATCGCCTAAAATAGTTTATTAATTGTTTCATTAGAAAGATGGAATAGAATCCATTTGGTTTTGGAGCATGCCCTCTTTTTCTTTTTTTGAAATCTCAATAGAGAACGGTTTTGCAATGATTCGTTTTTTATTCTAAATTCTTTTTATAGCTTTGCAAAGCATTTAAAAAGTAATTATATCTTATCGGCTGTTTATGTCGTTTAATTAGATATTTTACAATTTTAAAAATAATCATTCGAAAAAAAAATATTCATCCGATAAATTAGTAGATAATCTTAAGTCTAAATGATTTGAGATCAATCATGGAAAAAGTAACTTGGGGCAAAGTTGGAGAGGATAAAGCTTCAAAATACTTGGAAGAGAAAGGTTTTCAAGTATTAGAGAGAAATTTTCGCAATCGTCTTGGTGAGATAGATATTATCGCACTAGAGAAGGAAACTATTTACTTTATTGAAGTCAAAAACTGGAAAGGTAATTTAAAACTACCTCTTGAAATTTTTACAAAAAAGAAAATAGGAATTATGCGGAAGTTGGCTGAATATTTTTTTTATACGCATCCAAAATTCAATCAGTTATTTTTTGTTTCTTTTTGTTTAATTGAAATACGAGACGATAAAATTAATTTTTATAAGAATTTATTTTAGTTAGTGAGTTTTCAAGGATGAAAACTAAATTTGTTACAGGGAAGTAACTATGAATAAAGTGATACATTCTACAGGAACGTTAATAGACCCGGCTGACTTTGGTCCGGATCCTATTATTCTTAGAAAGCGAGGTATATCCCGAAATCTTCAGGATAAGTATGACCTGTATAAAAGGAAAATTGAAGATCCTGGATATATGGAATTTGCAATCAATAAAATTGCAGTAGAGTTAACTCACTTTCTTTCTAAATAGATGTCCTTATCAAAAAAAACAATCCTGAATACTGTGAAGCTATTGGCTTTTGATGTGGATGGAACTTTATTCTCATCCGAAGAAATTATTTTAGATACATATATTGAAGCAATTCAAAGATTTATACAAAAGCATAATAAGAAAATCCCTATCCCAACGAAAGAGAAAATCATTGAACAAATCGGGCTTCCTGTCAAAAAAATATTTCTAAACCTATTGCCTGAACTAGAAGAAATTGAAAGAGATGAAATCTCCGATAGTGTTCTCATTCTGCTACGAGAAAAAATCCAAGAGAAAAAAGGTAAGATATATGAGGGAGTAGAAGATACAATCAAAGAATTGCATAAAAAGGGATATGTTCTTTGTGTTGCTTCCAATGGAAGAATCGGGTATATAGAAGCAATTTTACAGACTTACCATTTGATGTCTTATTTTGAAGCGATTGTGGTCATCGATTACGAAAAAATTAAATCCAAAGGGGATATAGTAGCATCTTATTTACAACACTATAATTTAAAAGGTGAAAACTCATTGATGATAGGAGATCGAAAATCTGATTTAGATGCTGCTTTGGACAATGGGAGCCATTTTGCTTATTGTGAATATGGACATGCAGAGCCAAATGAGATACAACAATTCTCGATTCAAATCAAATCAATCCGAGAATTACTAGATTATCTCTAAAACACTTCTAATCAGTCTTTCCATTTCTACTTAAATGGGAGTAATTGTATCGATTTGTAATCTAAATGAATCTCTGTTGTATAGATGATACAGTGTTGCGAAATTGACACAATAAATTCGAAAAAATAGGTTTTTTAGCCTCAAAAACCCTTGTAAATGTCATAAAAATCACTATTTTTACTGGTACGCTGATTGCATATGAGTAGTATAAGGAACAAGAGGATATGGAATCGAAGATTTATAGAAAAACATTAAAAAGTCAGATAGTGATAAGCGGAATTGGGTTACATTCTGGCAAGAAAGTATCATTAAAATTAATTCCTGCAGAAGCAAATACAGGCTTAATTTTTATTAGTAATGTAAAAAATAAGAAATCGATTATACCAGTTAGTTTAAATCATGTTGTGGATACAAGTAACGCAGTTACTTTGGGTGATGGTTTTAGAATCGTTCAAACAGTAGAACATCTTATGGCTGCTCTCTCCACCAGAGGCATTACCGATTTAATTATGGAGATTGACTCTAGTGAAATTCCTATCATGGACGGATCTTCTCAGCCTTTCTTAGAAGCAATTGATTCTGCTGGAATCATTGAATCCAATGAACTCATTGAACCTATTAAAATTGCAAACCCGATCTGGGTTGTAGATGGAGACAAATACATTGTTATCCTTCCATCTGAAACATTAAAAGTAACTTATAATATTCATTTTAATCATCCATTACTCCGCGGACAAAGTATAACTATCGATCTAGACGAAAGTACTATGGCAAAGGAAATCCTACCTGCTAGAACGTTTGGCTTTTTAAGAGATGTAGAAGCTTTACAAGCTAGAGGACTTGCACTTGGTGGCTCACTCGACAATGCGATCGTTCTCTCTGATGAAGGCTATTTAAATGAAAGCCTAAGATTTGAGAATGAATGTATTCGTCATAAGGTCCTTGACTTGATTGGTGATTTATCGATAGTTGGAAGACCAATCGTAGGTCATATTATTGCCTCAAAAGCAGGTCATGCTTTAGATGTATCAATGGGCAAATTAGTAATGAGTAGAATCACTGGGGATGAAATCTCTAAGTTCAAAAGTAAGCGTATTCATGATTTTAGGGAGAGACCTCAGGTTGCAGCAAAGTAGGTAAGACAGTTTCCTATTCTCTGAAACCTGCTCTAAATAATAATTTTAGCAGAGTTAAATAATAATGGAAATTTTTTAAGGAATTCGTATGGTTTACTAAGTATACTATGCCTACGAATAAAACAGTCATATATAAAGGAATTCCCGCTTCCTATGGAAAGTTCTATGGCAAAGCTCTAAAAATAATTTCTAGTAAGCATATCATTTTACAAACAAGAATTAATGAAAAAAAAGTAAAATTTGAAATTTCCAAATTTCAAAAAGCTCTCACAAAGACAAAGAAAGAATTAGAAGGTATCATTGAAAAGAAAACTGTTAACCAAGATATTAAAGATATCTTGGTTTCACAGATATGCATGTTAGACGATCCACTATTGATAGATGGTGTCATTCGAAAAATCAGTGACTTGCATCAAAATGCAGCCTTGGCTTTATTTAACTCCATTGAGGAAATTTCAAATAAATTTACAACTTTAAATGATGACTACTTTAGCGAAAGAGCTGTCGATATACGCGATATCGGGAGAAGAATAGAAGATAATCTACTTGGAAGAAAAAGTGATTATAACATTTTATCTGATATAAAAGAGGAAGTTATTATTGTAGCACATGAACTAACACCTTCTCAAATGATGCATATAGACAAAAAGATGGTAAAAGGAATTGCTACAGAGACAGGAGGTAAGACAGGTCATATGGCCATTCTTGCTAAAAATTACTCCATTCCTACTGTTGTTGGTATCAATAATATAACTTCTGTGATAGAAGACAATGAATTTATTTTGATTGATGCCGATGATGGAGTCGTTATTCGAAATCCTGTTTTAAATCAAATTAAATTGTATGCAGCTAGCTCTTCTATTGAGCCTGAAAAGTATGATAACTTATCTTCGGTCACACATGATGGTCAGAGAATACTAGTAAAAGTGAATTTAGATACAGAAAATGACTGCGACTCAATATTGAGATTGAATGCAGATGGAGTAGGTCTTTATCGTAGCGAAGTGATTTTAATTGAAGATCCGGATAAAATTTATGACGAAGAGGAGCAGTTTCATATTTATAAAAAAATTGCATCCGATATGCATAACTTCCCTGTTACAATTAGAACTTTTGATTTGGGTGGTGATAAGTTTGATACAAAATATAGAGAGGATAATCCATTTCTAGGAAATAGAGGAATTCGTTTTGCACTAAAAAATACTTCCTGGTTTAAAAAACAACTTAGAGCAATTCTTAGAGCTTCTGTCTATGGAAACATTTCTATTATGATTCCGATGGTGAGTTCTATTTCCGAAGTGATTGAGACTAAAAAATTAATTGTAGATGCTAAAATGGAGCTACGTAGAAAAGGCATTGATTACAAAGATGTGAATGTTGGAATCATGGTTGAGACACCTGCTTGTGCTTTAGCTCTCGATCAATTTGCAAAAGAGTGTGATTTTTTTTCAATAGGAACAAATGATTTACTTCAATATACAATGGCAGTAGATCGAAATAACCATTATATCTCAGAATTATATAATCCTTATAATTTGTCTTTTTTAAGACTACTCAAAATGATCATTGGTGCATCCAATACTCATCAGATTCCTCTCAGTATTTGTGGTGAATTAGCATCTGATACAAAATTTACTATACTACTTCTTGGGTTAGGGTTACGTGAATTGTCAGTATCCCTTCCACTCGTTAGAAAAATAAAAAAAATTATTTCATCTACTGACATTTCACAAGCTCAAATACTAGCAGAAAAAGTTCTCAATTTATCAGAGAATGAAAAGTTTGTGGAAATAGATGCATTTCTATTTAATAGACATATATAAATTAAGGAAAGAAATTGATAAGCGGGTTAAAAGGAAAACTAGAGAGGCTAGATGTAAATTTAGCAGAAATAAACGTTAGTGGTGTTATATATGAGGTTAACATTTCTTTTAAGTCTTTTGAAGAAATAAAAACTAATTTAGGAAAAGAGGTTCATCTCTACATTTATCACTTAATTAATGAAAGAACACAAAAACTATTTGGTTTTTTAAATTTACGAGACAAGGAATTATTTAAATTGGTGCGTGGGCTCCATGGAATCGGGGAGATGACTGCTTTGAAGATCTTGTCTTTTATGAGTGCTGATGAATTGTATCGAGCGGTCGTCAATGGAGATAATTCACAGTTAGAGAAGATTCCTAAAGTCAAAGGAAAAACATCTGAAAAAATTATCTTTGAAGTAAAACAAAACCTGAAAAAGTTTGAAGCCTTCTTAAATACAGAAAAGGAAAATTATATTCCAACAAAAGAAGAGAAGCAAGACTTGTCCGTTTTAGCTTTGATTCAACTTGGGTTTGATGAAAAGACAGCTATCAAGGAAGTTGCAAAAGTTGTATCTAGTCGAAAGATTGAAGACACAGCAGAAATAATACGGGAAGTTTTAAAACTATCCTGATTTCAGTTTTACAATCTAAGAAAAGGAGATAGGTTCCATCCTGAGGGCAAAAAAAATCCGAGTTAGAAACTCGGATTTTTTTTAGAAGGTGTTTTTTAATTATTTAGAGATGCCTAAAGAGCGAACAGTAATCATATTGATGTGTTTACCTTCGTCTACAGGTAGGCTTTTGTTTTTCTGATAATCATTTAAAGCTTTCATAGTTTTGTCGTCTACAGATCCCTCTGTTGAACCTGGATCGAATCCTGCTACTTTCAACGCTTTTTGGATTTCACTCACTTTCTCTTTTGTTGTATTGTTTTCACAAAGTATCTCTCTCCATTCAGCTTTCTCAGGTTGATCTACAACTTTTTTTGTAACTTGTTGGTATTCTGCAGGTGTTGCCACTCTGATTTCTTTTTCTGGTTCTACTAGTTTTTGAATCATTACTGTTCTGTATTCAGCAGGGATTTCTACAGTTCTTGTAGTTGCAGGAGTTTTCACAACTTGTTTTGTTACGATTGCTGTTTCTTCAGGAACTAACTCTTCTTTTGAAGAAGCAGGAACTTTCACTACTTCTTTTTGAACAGTTTTGTATGTAGGTGGTGTTTCTACTAAACAAGTAATACCAGTTGTAGAGTCTTTCTTCCATTCAGTATAGCCTTCTTTATCCACTACTTTTTCTTCTACAGTTTCATAAACAGCAGGGATTTGAACGATTCTTTTTCCTGCAGGACGAATCACAATTTTTTCTTCTTGTGTTTCATAAACAGCAGGAACTGTTTCTACTACCGTTGTAGCTTCCTTTACTAATTTTTGTTCTGTTACAGTTTCATAACGAGCTGGCAGGGTTTCTATTTTTTCGCCAGATGGTCTTTTTACTACATTTTCAGTGATTTCCTTATAGGTTGCAGGGGTCACAACTGGAATCCAGCATTGACCTGGTTTTGCTCCAGGAGGAGTTTCTGGTAATGAGCCTAATTTTTTAGTTAAACTTTCATCAGCACTTCTCAACCCAACTTTTTCTTTTTCAGTAGATGCAGTATCATCTGTGCTTCGTTTAGAAGCAGGCGCAGTGGATTTTGCATCCTTAGAGGCATCCTTTGAAGCATCTTTGGATACATCTTTCGCATCTTTTGTGCTGGCATCTTTGGGAGCATCTTTTGCATCCTTTTTAGGGGAGCTACTGCAAGCAACAAAGATTGCTAAGACAATTGATACAAGTATAACTTTTAAGCTAAAATTTCTTAACATTTTTTATTCTCCAAAATATCTATTGTAACCATGTAGTTATCTAAATACAAAAAAGTAAAGTAGACTTTTCACTACGTATTAATACATCGATATATTTTTTATAATTCTTAAGGATTGTTTTAATCTGCTCTCATTCCTCTTTAAAATTTCCAACACTAGAGTTTGTCTTGAGAGAAAACATTGAATCTTGCAAAAAAAAATCCTGAGTCATCCCGTTGTATTTTCAGTTGATTCTAAACCATATTAAATTAGCTTGTTTTTGTTTATGGCAAGTGAAATACCTTTAGGGATTAATCCGCGTAAGATGATTCCGTATAATGTTTTTATTTCGGATGATTCAATATCAGAGAGAAAGTTGATTCAGCAATTTTTAAAATCTGCAGATTTTAAAGTGATTGGCGAAGCAGAAGGTGGGGAAGAGACGATTCATAAAATCAAAGAGTTGAATGGACAAGTTGATATACTCTGTGTTGATTATTCTATGCCTGAAAAAAATGGAGGGCAAGTTATAGAAGAGATAAGAACATTTTTTCCTAAGCTTATCATCATTCTAATTACGGCTTTTTCAGAAAAGGAAATTGTAGAAGAAGCAGTGAGGCTAAAGGTAAACGCCTTTATTTTAAAACCTATTACAAAATCTGCCATCTATGAAAAGTTAACCTTTCTTTTAGGTAGGAGAGATTTAACAAATAAGATGGTCGTAGGTTATAAGCAAATGGGTATTAACCTCAACGAAATACAAATTCCACCTTTGCGAGATGTAATGAATCGAGTGATTACATTTGATTCAAAGAAAAGCGGAGGAAGCAAGGAATTGGAAATGATCATTGCACCAGACAAAGCGTTAAGTGCAGATATTTTGCGAGTTGCCAATTCTGCTTACTATGGAAGATCTGGAAGTGTAGACACACTACAAAATGCAATCACTCTGATTGGGCTTGGAACCATTCGAAACATTGTGATTTTACAATTTAGAAAAAATTTTACGAAGAACCTTCCACAACCTTTATTTAGAAAACACCTAAATGAAATTCCTATATTAACTGGTTTGATTGGAATTGATTTAACAGGTCCATTGAATTTAAAAAATGTAAGAGAGCAAATCGTTATTAGCTCTATCCTTCGTAAAGTGGGTATGTCAATTCTTGCACAAAATCTAAAATTAAAATACTTGGATATTTTAAAATTATTTGAATATGGATCAAAGCCATTGGTTCAATTAGAGAAAGAAGAGTTAAATATCGATCACATTCAAATTGGGATCAAAGTATTTCAGATGTGGAAATTACCAAATAGTTTAAAAAAAGTTGTGGCTAATCAGGGTTTTACGCAAGAGGAAACATCTAGAGTAGAAGACATTGATCGGATTCTTAGAATGGCTGAAATTCTTTCTTTATCACTGCTTGGAATTACAATCTCAGAAGAGGATTCCAATATCTTAAAATCAATTATGAATTATTATAATGTTACTGAGGAGTTAACCTCTCTGTTTAATGAAGAGTATTACACCGATATCAAGAGCCATCCATTTTTTGATTCTATCTAAAATAAGATAGATTTTTAAAACTAGTTTTTGATATTTGTATTAGTTCCATGAAATACATAATAGTTAGTTATATAGCAAAATTCATTTTATCTTTTTGGTTTTTTTTTATTAGAAAGCAAGAATACTTTGTTCCAGAAGCAACAGAAAAATATTTAAAACAAAAAAACGGGTTTGTGTTTGCAGGCTGGCACAATCAAATTCTTTCTTTGACTAGACACGTTGCCTATTATTTACAAAGAGACAGGCATATCATTTTGACTCCACTTGTGTCTATGTCTAAAGATGGAGAATTTATCTATCAAACCTTTCTTAGATTCAAAATGGAATCCGTGAGAGGCTCTACTAGTAAGGGCGGCTCAACTGCACTTCGACAATTATTAAAAGCAATTAAAGATGGAAGAGTTCCTATTTTCACTCCAGATGGTCCTAGAGGTCCTAGATACAAAGTGCAGACGGGAGTGATTCAAATTGCATCTCTCACAAAACTTCCAATCATTACTTTTTATTCTCGATTTGATGAATACTATGAATTTAAAAGTTGGGACCGTCAGCGTTTTCCTAAGTTTTTTGCGAGGGAGTGGGTTGATTATTCAGAGCCATTTTTTGTCCCAGAGAAAATTGAAAACTATGAAGACTATGCTTTAGAGCTAGAAAAGAAAATGATGGAACAAGTAGAACGTTTAGATAAAATAGTCGAAGCCAGTAGGAATAAATAACATGATAGAAAAAAAAAGATCTGAGTTCATTGGTAGAATTGGTTTTATTTTAGGATTCCTTTTACTCTTTAGTAATTGTATCATAGGAAATACAATTAAACTTCCCTCGCTTGGTCAGGAAAGAGAAGCAGATTTGATCGAACATACAATGGAGGGAGTCGACAAAGATAAAATTTTAGTGATTTCGATTGATGGAGTGATTTCTGAAAATCCTTCAGGTGGAAATATCTTTGGAGCAGGGGCGTCTGAATCTACTGTATCTGCCATCATAAATGATTTATTTAAGGCAAGCCAAGATAAAGATATTAAAGGAATTATATTAAAAATTAATTCTCCTGGTGGAACAGTTACTGGAAGTGATATTATCTATAGAGAGTTATTAAAGTTTAAAACCCTCACTGGAATACCGATAGTCGCTCTATTTATGGATAAAGCTACAAGTGGTGGTTACTATGTTGCGATGGCTGCTGATCGAATTGTATCTTTGCCAACGGCAGTCACTGGCTCTGTGGGAGTTATCTTATCTGGGTTTAATGCAAAAGAGGGTCTTGATAAAATTGGAATCAAAGATCAATCGATTACTTCAGGTGCAAATAAAGCGATAGGATCTCCCTTCTTAGAAATGAAGCCAGAACAAAAACAAATTTTACAATCAATTGTAAACAATCTATTCGAAAGATTCTTTTCTATTGTAAAAACAAATCGACAAAACATTCAAGAACAAAGGCTCAGAGAAGTTTGTGATGGTAGAATTTTCACTGCAGAACAGGCTTTCAAAGAAGGTCTTGTGGATAAAGTTGGTTATTTTGAAGAAGCTTTATTTGAACTTATGAGGTCTGAAAAATATGCCAGAAATGCGACTCCTAATAATAATAAACCAAGAATCATTTATTATTCTCACCTAAAACAAAGAAGTAGGAGTGTTTACCAAATCATGGCAGAGGAAACCGGTAGTTCCAATCTTTTAGAAAATATTCTAAAAGCAAACACGGAAGTCAAATTTATGTATCTCTGGGCGTATTAATGCTATTTAATTCAATTCCATTTCTACTTTTATTTATTGTAACGTATTTAGTTTACTGGAATACAGAAGACAAATATAAAAAATACATCATTGCTATCTCATCCTTCTTGTTTTATCTTTACTATGATGTTCTTGCAACGATCCATTTCTTTTCCGTTATTGGAGTAAATTATTACTTCAGTAATAAGATGTTTTCTCTGAAAGAGAAAGGAGAAAATACAAGTAAGTTACTGAAAATTATTTTAATCTTAAACATAATCAATCTAGCTTTTTTTAAATACTTCTATTTCCTACTAGATAGTTTTTATAGTTTATCGCATTCCCAAATGTTTAAGGACTTATCCACCTCTGTAAATATTATTTTACCACTTGCGATTAGTTTTTATACATTTCAATTGATTGCAATTCAAGTAGATATTCACAAGGGAAGAGTGACAGAAAGAATTGATTTTTTTGATTATACTATATTCATCATATTCTTTCCTCAGTTGATAGCAGGTCCGATTATGAGAACCTCTGACTTTCTACCTAGATTAAACAGTCCTGATATTACACCGGATTCAATGAAGCGGGGTTTGTTTTTACTGATCGTTGGTTTATTTAAGAAAGTTGTTATTGCAGATAACGTAGGATCCCTGATTGCACCAGTTTATATGGATCCGGATAAATATCATTTTGTATCCATATTTATAGCCTTCTTAGGTTTTGCTGCTCAAGTTTATTCTGACTTCAGCGGGTATACTGATATGGCTCGTGGGCTTGCACTTCTGCTTGGTTTTGAGATTCCAGAAAATTTTACAGGTCCATTTTATTCTGCAACCTTTGCAGAGCTTTGGTCAAGATGGCATATTACACTTTCTACATGGCTAAGAGATTATTTGTATATACCGTTAGGCGGCAATGCAAAAGGGTTTCATATGAGCAATGTGAATATGTTTATCACAATGGTTTTGGGTGGGCTCTGGCATGGAGCAAATTTAGCTTTTATTCTATGGGGTGCTTATTTCGGAGTCATTCTTTGGATTGAAAGATTATTTTTTAGTAAAGGTTATACGTTAACCCCCAAAAACCCTATTTTACTTTTTTGTAAAAGAATGTTTGTTTTTGTTTTATTCTCTATGTCTGCAATATTTTTTAGAAGTGGATCGTATGGGACTCAATCGACGACGCTTATGTATAAACTAACGGTAGATTTTTTTGGAATGAATAAAGGTAGAGATATAGGCGGAAGAGATGAGGTAATTCTCTATATCGTTCTTGCATTACTTTTAAATTTCCTACAATACAATCATCAAATCGTTATGAAATGGAAAAAATTTCAGAATATAATTCTTCCTATCGCTTCTCTCTTTTTATTTTTACTGCTTGGATTATTTGGAGATGGTGGTGGAGATTTTATTTATTTCCAATTCTAAACACCTTGAAAGAGTTTTTTTATGCCTCGAAAGAGGCAATACAAAGTTTATCATTCGGTATCCTTTTACTCTTTCTATTCAATTGCAGCACTCCATGGTATAGAACACTACCAAACGAGGAACTTCCCTCGACTCGAAATTTTTTTGGTGTTTGGAAAAAGAAAACCAATTCTAGAGCAGCGATCAATTCATCGTGGCATAAAAATCAATGGTCAGAGTCGATCTATTTAAGATCCGATTTTACTTTTACCAAAGTATATGAAGCATCGGATTTAGTGGGTAGAGAAAAACACGAGAATACCGTGATCGGGAAAGGTGTGTTTAAGGTAAATGGCAACTGGATATTACTTGAAACGAAGTCAATATTCGCTGAGAAGAAACTAAATGGAGTCATTGAAAAAAAGGAAGAGAGAAGTCAGGAATCTGCCTTACTTTATTATTATTCAGTCGAGGGAAATTTAATTATTCCGATGATTTATGATATGGGATATAAAGAAAAAGATTTTGGGGTAAAAGATGGCGTTTCTAAACCCTTTGATGATAAAAATCCAAATTTTTTTCAGTATATTAAAATATATGCTTTCAAAGAATTTCAATCTCATGCTTATTATCCTGAGAACTGAGAGTTAGTATGGCGAACCCTTTTAATAGTTTTAATCAGCACAAATATAGTATCATTCTAAAAAATGCGGTTTTATTTATTCTTTTTGCTATAGCAGCTTATATTCTAGATCCATTGGAGTTTGTTCAGATTAGCCATGGACTTTTCTGGATTGTTTACAATACTATCTACATCATCCTCTTTTTATTTGTAAATTTCCCAGAATTAAAATATCTAAAAAGACTTTTAGATCTACTCAATTACTTTCATACAAGTGAAAGTCATTCTTTGGACTTTGTGAACTTGAATTTGCAAACCTTTGTATTTCCCCTCAATTTAAGTGATGAGAACTATGAAGTTTTTGGGAAATTGCAACCGGCAACCTATTTAGGTGGGGATATAATCAACCATGCAAGAGACAATGATGGAAATTATTGGTTTGCAGTGGGGGATGCTTCTGGTCATGACCTCAATTCGCATTTGTTTAGTATGATGATACTCAATCAAATGAACTACTTAGTCAATGTAGCCAAAACACCTAAAGATATGAATGCCATGATGAATAAAGTCCTTCGGGAAAGAATTGAGAGTTATCCAGTTCCAGTCAATAGCTATGCGTCGCTGGGATTATTAAAAGCAGATGCAAAGGGAAACTTTGAGCATTACGGTCTTCATCCCAATTTTTTACTTTATAGAGTAGATAAAAAGGATATTGAAGTAATTGAGACGAGTGGACATTTTATTGGGATTGAAGTTCCGAGTCATATTCCTACAAATCCGAAAGAAGAATACAATAATAGAAATTTTACAATGAATTCAGGCGATATCCTTTTTTGTTTCACAGACGGTTTGTTTGAGCAAAGAAATAAAGAAAGAAAGTATTTCGGTTATAGACTTTATGAGTTCATAAAAAATGAGGATAAAAGCAATTTCCCGCAGTTTGCTAAAAAACTATTTGATTCAGTTCGCACTTTTGCAGGAGTAAAGCAACTCGATGATGATATGACAATCCTAATTATTCGTAAAAAATAATTATCTCAAAAACGGTAGATCTTGAAGATCCCAGAGCCTTTTGGGATCAGTATCTATATTGGATGGAATTAAGTTCCAATTGTAGGAATTCATCTCTGTAGCTCCTTTCAAGTTTATAAATAAAGAAATAAAAAGCGAAAGAATAAACAGAAATAGAATAGGGGACTTTACCTTCCAATCGATTTCTTTTATAAAATAAATCAGATAGTAAATAAAAAATGGAATCAGATCTGAGAGAAGTCTATATCCAAAACAATGTCCACCCCACCAGTTTAAATTTCTAGAAACTAAAATCCAATGAGTGAGAATTAGAACTATAATAGCAAAGTCTAACGTTTGAAATTTTTCTTTTTTGATTTTAGAATAGAGTCCATAAAAACTAAATAAAAATACTGGCGAATAAAAAAGGATTCCACGAGCAGGACTGATTGCATTTCCTAAAATTGCTTCTAGAAATGTATTACTTCCGCCTACTTTTTTAAAATCATAATAAGGGTGACTCATGGTTCCAAAGAGAACGGAATTTGTATAAAAAAAGCTAGAGAGAATTACAATTCCGATTCCAAGAAAGTAAATGGATTTGAATCTTAATTGGTAAATGGCGATTAGCCCCAAAAAAAGAATCGGAAGAAGGTTTGTTGGTCTTACTACATAAGAGAAAAAAAGAGGAAAGGCTGAGAGTGTAATCAGAGTGTCCTTTTTAGAGTGAAACAAGTATAGAACTAACATAAGAAGAAACACACTACCAGTATGTTGCCAAAGACCTCGGGATAAGACAGAAAAATTGAGAGTCGCAAATGCAAATATAAAAACAGTTAGAAAGCTATTTAGATAGGAGTTTAATTCTTTCAGACTGAGTAGAAATAAAATACAAGCAGAGAGTGCAAGTAAACTAGCTGCAATTGTTTTCTCTAAATTTACAGTTGAAGTAGAAAGAATTTTTTCTTTTAGGTCTTTATGATTTAGGGAATAACTTTTATCAATAATCCAAATATAAGGATAAGCAAGTAGACTTACTCCGTATGGATAATAATTGTAATAATGTCCATTTGCTTGTGTTAGATTTGCATAAAATGCTTTTGGAAAAAGATCTTTGTATTCATCTAGATCTAGATTGTTTTCTCGAACGAGGCTTAGAGTGGAATAGATACTCCAAATAGAATCGGTCTGATTAAATACTTTTGTATTTGTGTAACTCATCCAGATAAGGAAATAGATAAAAACAACTGCTATTCCCTTTTTAAGCATCAAATCTTAAATCCTATCTGGAGAATTATAATAAATGAAAAAAAATCCCTTTATTGAACTATCTTTTTTGCATCTTCTAAGAATTTAGCAAGACCCAAATCTGTTTGCGGATGTTTAAAGAGCATTTGAAACGTTGCATAGGGAAGTGTAACAGCATCTGCACCTTCTAAAGCTACTTCTTTAAAATGGATTGGGTGACGAATTGAGGCAGCAAGTATCTTAGTTTCAAACTGGTAGTTATCATAGATAGTTCTAATCTCAGAGATTAGATCAAGTCCATTAAATGCAATATCGTCTAACCTTCCAATAAAAGGAGAGATATAAGTCGCTCCTGCTTTGGCAGCTAATAAGGCTTGAGGAGCTGAAAAGCAAAGTGTTACATTGGTTTTGATATTTCTTTTTGTGAGTTCTGAAACACATTTAATCCCATCTGGAATGAGTGGAATTTTGA
Organism: Leptospiraceae bacterium; assembly: GCA_035345875.1. Classification (GTDB taxonomy): domain Bacteria; phylum Spirochaetota; class Leptospiria; order Leptospirales; family Leptospiraceae; genus UBA2033. Next base: position 183,484 of record DAORDH010000006.1, read on the forward strand.
TTACAACGTTATCTGCAATCTTTGCTAGATCTATTGCCTCATTTAACATTTCTGAGTAGGTAGAAGACAAAACTTCTGCACTCACAGGTCCTTTTGTAATATCACAGATTTCTTTTATAACTTCTTTGAATTTACGTTTGCTTGAGGCAATGATGCTAGGATTGGTAGTAACACCATCTAACAATCCTAAATCAGCAACTTTGGAAATTTCATTTGTATCAGCAGTATCTAAAAATAATTTCAAAACTCATTCCTTACTATAATTATGGTTTATCTTTTTCTTTTTCTTGGAAGACGCCTTCATTTACTAGATCTAAAAGGACATCCGTTTCTCTTGCAGAAAAATAGTCTTTGTAATCAATATTGATTAAATCGGTTCTATCTACACTGAAATAATCCATACGTTTACTAAATGCTTTTTTGTTGTAAGGTTCTACCCATTGGATAATAAACTCGGCTTTGTTGCTTTGCGGAGCGGAGTTTGCATTTGCTCCTTCTGCAGGGGGAGGATTCGATCCAGCACTGGAATTTCCAGCATCAGCTCGTTTAAAAGACCATGTATAGGCACCAGCGATTTTCTTGTCGTCTTGATTTTCTCCAACAGAATCGTTTTCCTCATCTGGTTTAGAAAACTTATCTTTTGGAATTTGCGCTTGTGGCTCTGTAGAAGGATTGCCATATTTATCTTCTACTTGTTTCTTTAGTTTTAGGCTTTCAACTGGACTAAAATAGACTCCAACAGAAAAAAGAGAGGAACTCTTTCCTTCATCTTCTTTGCTTTTATTGAATTTCTCTAGTATTGCAGGTTTTTTATAAAATCTGTATAAATAGGTTATATTATTTCTTTTTACTAAAAGAGATTTATCTTTGGATTCATTTAAAATTTCTATTTTCTCTTTTACTTCTGGGTTTTGTCTGATCTTATTAATTTGATCCCGAATACTCATGAAGGATTGACCCCAAGCTGTATCGCCAAGACCGCCACCCGGACCTGGAACACTGACAACGATTTTAGATTGGTCGATTACTTTTGGTTGCGCTGCATTTGGATCAGTGGAAGGATTTGCAGTATTGCCACTTGAATTTGGCTCTGAATGAATTGAGAAAAAAGAGATAAAAAGAATTAATATAAGTATATTTTTCATAATACACTTATCGGTGAATCCTAATAAATCGTATACAAGTAAATTGTAAAATATAGTTAGAGCGATAAAATTTCACCTTTTTACGGTGGAGTTTTCGTGTTCACTGCCTGCCTGAGCCATAGAATTAAGCCTATTTTCATTCAAAGGAAGCCAATTGGAGTTTAAGAGATTCAAGGAAAAAACTGGGATCTAGGTTTCGTTTTATTTTGACCAAATGGTTTGGGTTTAATTGGAGTCAACGAGGGCAAAACGAAAGCATTTAAAAATAGTTTAATTTCAAAATGGAAGATGAGACTCATTGGATCGGCTCTGGCTTTCTCCCAGCTTGGTTTTGAAGCAAATAGAGTCGGAGACTTTGAAACAAAAGAAAAGGTAAAAATCGATTGGTTTAGAAAAGTCAATTTTAGAAAAGTAGAATCCGTTTCTTTGCAAAGATTTCTTTTTTATTCAAAATACAGATCGAGAAATTAGAAAAATAGCAAATCAAAAGAGAAGACTTTTCAACCAACGCTTTTCTATGTCCTTTGTTCTAATTTTCCACAGGTGATAGAATTTTTTTTACAATAGAAGTGAAGCACCATATTTAATAACTTGACGCATTTTGATTCGATCTTTAGTTTTCAAAAAAACAAAAAAAGCAAGAGCACTAGATGAAGAATTAAGAAAGATAGGCGGTAGACATTGTCAGATCAGGGAAGAATCCATTATTTTTTTAGTTCTAATATTTCTTATCAAAAGAGTTTTTATACTTTTACTATATGTCTGATTTTTTCGATTTTGATTGGTTTTTTAAAATATGATACGAATTATCCTATTCAAAATACAGAAATTTACCCATTAAAAAATGGATGGGAGTATAGAATAGGAGATTCCCCAAGAAATGAACAAGGAGTGTTTACTTTTCTAAATGACCCCAATTTAAAATGGTCTCCTTTTTTGAACGATAGCTTTTTGAAAAAAACGGAAGAGGCAAAGATACTCTGGATTCGAATTCAGTTGCCTAGTCTGAATTTGGCAAGACCTGGAATTTATTTTTATAATGTGACTGACGTATTTGAAGCTTATATTGATGGCAAAATAATTTTTAATGATTATCCAATTGAGAAAGATACAGATTCATTGACCAAAGGATTGAATCGACACGAAATTTTATCTTTAGAAAAAGAACATCTAGGTAAGACGCTTTATTTGCGAATTGCGAGTGGTTGGAAAGATGTAGGCATTGCAGGAATACCGCTATTAGGAAATACTATCTCTTTATTATTTTATAATTTAAAAGATTATGCTCTGATGGGAATTTCTGGTGTAGCCTATATTTGTTTTAGTTTAATAGGGATTTATTTTTTATACCAAAGACCTGAAATCAAGATTGTATTTTATTTTAGTATGTTGAGTTTACTTTCGGGAATTACTACAATTCATCATTCTCCCTTTAAATATTTAATTTACAATGAGCCGATGTATTGGACTCATATTAATACATTTACAATTCTTGGGACTATTTATTTTTTTATTGGTTACTTTTCAGAGTTTTTTGAAAATAAATTTCAGTTTTATAAAATTGGGAAAGGAGTAATTCTTTTTTTTATTCTTCTGAATACACTGATTTTATTTACTGTTAAGATTTCTCTTGTGCATTTTTATTATTTAGAAAGACCTGTTGTGATCTTTGTGGCTGTGATGATCTTTTATACTCTTTATAGGCTATATGTTTCTGCTAGTGAAGGGAATTATTTAGCAAAAGTTTTATTGATTGGAAAATCCATTTTACTGATTAGTTTATTTTCCTTTTTTTTACATACGCTTGGCTTTATTCCTCATAGGGGATTTTTTTTCCCTCTTGGATTTAATGGCTTAATTCTTTCGATCGCATTTATTTCAGTAAAACGATATACTGAGATCTATGATATAGCCGAAGAATATTCTAAAAATTTAATGATTAAAAATGCAGAATTATCAGAGGTGAATGCTCAGTTAAAAGATTTACATGAATTTAAAGAGAGAATCTTTTTTGATATTCATGATCATATTGGGGGAGATATTAGCGAATTATTAATATTGCAGAATCAATTAAGAAATTATTCTGTTCCAGATTCGCATATTGAATATAACGTTCATCTACTGAGAAAGATCAATCAAAATGTAAGAAATAAGATGCAGATGATTCAAGATTTTAATAATATTCAAGAAAACTTTGCAATGGGACTTTCTATTTATTTACTTAGAAGGTTTGGATCTGTTGAAAGAAAGTGCAAATTGGAATTCCAAGAAGGTTTGGCTGATATTTTTGAAGAATTTCCTCATAGCAAAAAGCAAGTTTTGTTTTCAATTGCTACTGAAATTGCAAACAATGATTTAAAATATGGATATGCAAATTCTGAATGGATTTTTACCTCAAATGGAAGTGATTTGTTCTGGAGAGTAACGTCTAATACAAATTATAAAGTAGGCGAAAAATCAGGAGAAGGAACAAGAGGAATTCAAAATAGGTTAAAATCAGTCCAAGGAACTTTTGCCCAAAGTTTAGAAGGCGATAGGATTTTCTTAGAAATAAAAATTCCAATCTAAATAGATTTATACTTCATAGTATTCTTTGATCTATTCTTTTCTAATTACAAAAGGATAAAAAGAAGAGAAAGCTCAGTTTCCAACTAGAATCATTCTGAATCTAACAAATCAGTGATTGATCCATTTGAGTATGACTGAATTGGTTCATTTATAATAAATGAATCAAATTTACCTAGGTGAGTCTTAAAGTCTTTTGTAAAAATGGAAAAATGATTTTATTGTTCTCTAGTCTATCGAAAGTTGGCAGTATGACAGATGCAAACAACGAAATCATAGTAGAAGTCACAAAGGACTTTGAGGACTTAGTGCCAGAGTATATAGATTCCATGAATCAGTCTTTGGGGCTTTTAGAGTCTCTTTTGGAAAATAGAAATTTCGAAGAGTTAAAAAAAGAGGCACATAAAATGAAAGGGCATGGTGGGGCGTATGGCTTTACCTATATTTCGGATATGGGACGTTTGATTGAATCGTTTGCAGAAGAGGAAAAGGGTGAACTGATTCGCAAATGTCTAAAGGAACTGAGAACATATATGGGGAGAATTAAAATTGAGTTTAAAGAATAGAGAAAAAGCATTTTTAATTTCATTGCAAATAGGAATCGTTGCCTGTGCCATTTCCGTTTCTTTAAGCCAGTTGTTTTTATTTATAACAGTATTTTTCTTTATACTCACAAAACGATACAAGGAAGTTCGCTTCACACCTATTTTTTTTCTATCGATTGGAATCTTTGGTTTCTATTTGATTTCGATTTTAAGTCATACATTGACGAGTGGCAACTTCTCATTAGCCGCATCCTTTAAGGGAAGTGAATTTAAAGATCTACTTCTATTCTCCGCCTTTTTAGTAATTCAATCTATAAAAGGAGAAGAGGAGATAAGAAAAGTTGAGAAGGCATTTACAATCTTATTATTCGTATTAATTGTAACTGGCTTTATTTCTATTTTTACACAAGTAAGACTTTCTAGGCTCATTACAGATCTAATTAAGCCATCTCCCAACTGGAAATACACGCATCATTATGGAGATATTTTAAAAATAGGAATTCATTTGCCTATTGGTTTGATGAATACTCATCTAACGTTTGCTGGAATCTTTTTATTTTTTGCTCCCTATGTGGTGTTTCAATTTTTATTTGCGGTGCGAGATAGAAAAAGAGTTTTATACTATCTAGGAATTTTAATTGCGTTTAGTTCGATAGCACTCCTAAATAACGCGCGTTCTGCTTTATTTGGAGCGGGTGTATCGATTTTAATTGGATTTATTGATTTAATCTTTGTGCAAAAATATTTTTCTCTAAAAAATACAATCAAACTACTTTCGATTCCTATTCTACTCATTGCAATCTTGGGAAGTTTACTTGTCTTCAATGAAACGACTGCAAAAACAATTCAACCACTCCTAGGACAAGAAAAACATACAGACTCAGGAAGAACTTTTATCTGGAGTTCTACTTATCCAATGATCTTCGAAAATCCAGTTCTTGGAATTGGTCCGGGAAATTATGGAAAAGAGGTAGAGAAAGTTCGTAAAAATCTAAGTGAGAAGTATACAGAGCTTTTATTTTTTTATGAAGTAACGCAAAGAGGACATGCCCACAATGACTTTCTACATCTGGCTGCTATCGCAGGAATTCCAGCTCTACTCTTTTATGCGTCTCTTGCGGCGGCTATTTGCTATTATCTACTAAGACCAAATCAATCTAGAACAGACAATTTGCTTTTTTATGGTTTAATTGGATTTTTCTTCTCAGGTCTTTTTCAATGCTATTTCCAAGATGATGAAGTAGTGATTGTCTTTTGGTATCTTCTAGGCTATTTTCATTTTCAAAAGTTTAATAAATCATATGACGCAAATAGATAGGAATTGAAAATTAGTAAATTCAGATTCACCGATTTACACAGAGGAAAAGCGATATATTCCGATGTGTTTGTTTTAGCATAGATATCATTGCTCAACAAAGATGATTGGTGATTTGATTTATCATTTGGATTTTTGAAATTGTGGAGTAGGTCAGGCGACTTGTTTTGTATTTCGTTTTGTTTCTTTATCACATTTCGAATTCTATATTAAATTTTTATCAATACTGATTGACTCGGTAAAAATTCGCGGACGGAAAATCCTGAAGAGTTTTTAAGAGTTGTAATTTGTCTCTATAAGGGGGATTTAACTCCTGCGATGTTAGGATTTGCTAATTTTGTATAGATGGTTGTGGTTGAAATATTTTTATGACCGAGAAGTCTTTGGATAAAACGTATATCGGTTCCAGTTTCTAGAAGATGAGTGGCAAAGGAATGTCGCAAATCATGAGGTGTTCCTTTCTTTCGAATTCCTGATTTTAGTAGAGCGGTAGAAAGAATTTTCTGAACTGTGCGCGCAGATAATGGCTTTTCATTGCCTAAATCTGATTTTTGATTGGAGGGAAAAAGTATATCTTTACCGATACGATTTTCCATAAAAATGGATAGGTCTGTGACTAACTTATCCGAAAGAACGGTAATTCTGTCTTTGCCGCCTTTACCTTCTCGAATAAAAATGGTTTTCCTAGATAAGTCAATGTCCTTTACTTTTAAGCGGATAACTTCACTTAACCGCAAACCAGCAGAATACAAGAGAGATAAAACAAGTTTATGCTTTAGATTATTTGTAGAATTCAAAATCTTGATAATTTCTGATTTAGAAAAAATAGTTGGTAAATGCTCCTTCTTTCGAAGCTGATAGGCAAAATCAAGTGTAACCGGTTGAAAGATAAGTTCGCTTCGGTAGTATTCAATAGAAAACCGAGCAATACGAAGAGTTGAGGTAGAAACTTTTCTTTCTTTTGTAAGAAACAAAAAATATTCATAGAATTGTTCTCGATTCGCCTCTGAAATCAAAACGTTATGTGAATTCTGCAAATACTCATTTGCAGTCCGGAGCGCTTGTGTATAAGCTTTAATCGTCTTTCTGGAATACTGTCGAATCGCAAGTAGTTCCCTAAATTCCTTTTCTTGAGGAAACTCTTTTTTTGCTTTCTTAATTTTTTCTTTGTAATCTAGTAACTGCCTATTCTCTATTTCCCACTCCCTAAATAAACTTCTTCGTGTCTGTGCATGTTTAAAATAAAAGTTCACTAATTCTAAATAATTTTCCTTTTCTATAAGATCCTTACTCTCATTTAGAAATTCAATTAGCTGTCTATTTGAAATATACTTTGGAAATTTTTCTCCATATTTATTTCGCAATAACTCAATTAAACTAACCATATCCGTCCAATTATTTCATATACGTAATATCTGTATAGTATTTATTTTCTTTCTAAATTCTTAACTCATTAAATTTCCCCTATTCAGCATATCCGCACTTTTAATTCGCTTTTTACTTTCCCAAAGCACTTTTTGTATTCTTTTCCTCTTGACATGGTAGGTGTAATAGAGATAAGTTTAGTTAGACGGCATTTTAGGTTCGACCATATCCTGAAGAGGAACTGACGCTGAAATA
>DAORDH010000007.1:0-132832 GCA_035345875.1 Leptospiraceae bacterium
CGGATTTTCTAATACTGTTTGAAGTTTTGGAAAAATATTTATCTTTTCAATTAATTCATTTTTTACAGCAGGAGGAATAATTATTTCACCAAATAGAGTAGAAAGAATATCTAGTCGTTCTATAGAAGAGAAGTTTATGAGAGGAGTAGTATTTGAAATAATCAAATGAAATCCAAACTCTTTATTGTTTCTAAATCTTGATTAAAATCGTCAACGTCATAATGACGCGGAATTTTCTTTTCACCAAGAAGAAAGTGAAATTCCACCTTAGTCATTTCAGCCATACGAGAGCAATTTGCAAAAGATAAAAGATTATCTCTATAAAGCTGAACAGCCAATTCTCTCTTTAATTCTAGAATCAATTTATTTTCTGGAATTCTTATATGAAAAAGTATATCAGAAGGAATTTCTAAAACGACATTTTGCATTCTTTTATTCTTGCTTCATTCCTATCTCTGTCAATTAAAAATCCTTGATTCGTTTTTGGAAATTAACATCCGCCAAGCCCTAAAGGACTGGTCTAGGAAAACAAAATCCCTGTCCAGACTACTTCTTCACATCAAACACAATCAAATTTCCCTTCTCTTCTTTTAGAGTAAGCTGGTAGTCTAGTTCTAAACTGTTTCGAGAAATGCGTTTTAGGAGTTCGAAGCGTCCACAGAAGCATTTGACTTCAATGGTTGGTCCGATGCCTGTATTTCCTCTATCGTCTACGCCATTCACTCCTCGAATCTTTTTGATTGTGTCAGTTATATTGCTTGCGAGAAATTCTCCTAGCTTGATTCCACGAAATGAAATACGAGTTGTGCTTCCTGAATGCCAATCCTTTGCAATCTGTTCTTTGATTTGCGGAGTTAATTTTTTAGTAACTTGGTTTAACGCTTCTGTTGCACCTAGCTCTGGCTCTACATCAGGAGCAATAGCTGTATCAGTAGCGGTTGCCAAAATCGCACCTGAATTCACATCGACAAGCTTATACTTAACGTCTGCTTGAATCGAAAGGAGTCCTGTTCCTTTTCGAATCTCTCCTCCATTTTTTAAAATGGCTTCTCCTATTACTAAAATATCTGTGTTTAATTCAACAGCGACTCTTTGCGCTAGCTCTTCTGCTTTTGGATTTCCATAAGCTCCCACTTCTAAACCTTTTTCGCGGGCAAGAACTTTCATCACTGTTTCTTTGTCATCAAACTGGAATCCATCTTTTTTTAGATCTGCTTGAAATATGTATTCACTTTTAGTAGAACCCGATTTTGTTTTTTTACCAAACATATTCTCGCTCATCAAAATCAGCATTTTCGGATTTCCAACTTCTCTCTTTCTCTGCTCAAGTGCATCGCCTATCGCTTTTAAATTCGGCTTTCCCTTTGCTCTCACTTTATAGAGAGCACCTACCTTTTCATTCGAAAGTCTTTGAAAGTCTGTCACGAATCCTTGTGTATAAGTGGAAACAACTTTGTATTGGGATTCTCCATCAATCGTCTTGCTTCCACCATCTACCAATGTTCCAATTCCTTTTTCTACAATCTGTAGCTTTGCTTCTGTATCTGCTTCGTCTAAAGAAATTCCCGTTGCAGTCACCTCCACAAAGCTACTGTCCAATTTTGTATTCCCCTGATCCGATGCACAGGATAGGAGGAGAAGAATCGATAGGAGAAAAGATAGAGACCGTATATACCGTAGAGACAACATACCACCCCGTAGAGACAATTCATGAATTGTCTTTACGGAGTTCGATAGGATTAGAGGCAATTCGTGAATTACCTTTACGTGTGACGTTGTAGGTATGATTTTTTTCAAGATCAGTTCCTTTAGAATTTAAAAGTATTTTTATTTACCATAGTTAAACATTATTACTTTTGAATGACGGTTTCTAGATATTGAATCTGGTCTTCTAGACGTTTTCTGTCTTCATAAACTCCCAGTTTTATCTTTAAATTATAAGCTTCTTTGTAGTATTTTAGCGCTAATAAATTATTACCCTTGTTTCGATAGTAATCTCCCAAATAAGTCAATACAAAACTATAGCCTCTGGTGTTTTTCAAATTTAACCTTTCTCTAACAGCTTTTGACTTATTCAATAAATTCAATACCTTCTCATTGTAAACATCTTTCCACATTAAAGTATTAGCGATATTGGAAAGGATGGATGCGTATTGAAAAGTATTTTTATAGCCATTATTCTCGGCTATTTCTTGTGCTTTACTATAATAAGAAAGAGCATTGTCATAAGATTCTTCATCTAGGTATAGTTTAGCTATTCCAATTAGACAATCGATATAAAGTAAGGTATTCTGTTTTCTATTTTTCTCTAAAATAGAAATCCCTCGAAAAATTAAATCTAGATCTCGATTTTGCACTCCGAAATCACGTAGTATTTCTACATAAACGTCAGTATTTTCCTTTCCTAAATTTTCCAGAATCTTTTTCGATTCTAAATAATAACTTTCTGCGGTGGATAATTCGTTTTTATGATTGTAAGATTGTCCTAAACTACGCAAGATTGTTGCATATTCTAGTGAGTTTGAATTGCCTTGATTCTCAAGTATATTCTTTGCCCGAATTAAATATTCAGAGCCCTTTTTATAATCACTCAGAGGATAGATTGAAATTCTACCTGCTTGTATTAATGCATCAATAAAATTCTTATCAATTTCAATGGCTCTTTCAAAAGAAAGTAACGCTTGAGATGGGTTATCGTCCAAAGCATTAATTCCCTTTCCATAGAACTCATAAGCTAAAAGACTTTTAGTTTTAGATGCCTCCATAGTAGTTATGGCTTCAGTTGTTATTTTTTCATCCATATCATGCATTAAATTTTCAATTACAACATTCTGCAGTTCCAAAAGTTCTGTTCTTTTTTTATCCGTAGTGGTAGACTTATAAACTTTGAAGTCAGGAGCCTTTAGCAATTTAAGAGTCACCCTTACTACCCCGCCAATATTCTGAACTTGCCCAACACATCGATAGTCTATGCTTAAAATTCTTGCCACTTCATCCGTTAAATTTATTTTTTCCCCTGCTTTCCTTCTGTCCGTAGCAATTTTTAAAGCAGCATTTTGATCCTCAACTGTTAATACATCAAATTTTTGCAGTGCAGCTCTTCGTAAGTCATTTGTCAAAGTTCCCCTAATTCCACCTATGATCCATTTCTCTGCTGGCGGTCCGATATAAGTCAACTCTTCAATTTGTAACCGCTCCACTGTTCCAGTCTGAGCTCTAACATTTGTAGACTTGTCCGGCACGGGGGTAACAGGATCAGTCGATTTATCGTCTCCACTAGAACACGCAACTAGAATTAGTAATAAGATTGTAGTTATTATTTTTTTCATGGGTTTTATTTGGTTCCTTGTGTTCCCTACTATTTTATATATTATTATTTTTAAAACTTATACGAAAAACTAAATCCCCAGCCATGATAAGTTCCCATAACTGTTTTTAAAGGAATTGTAATTGCCTGATTCTGTGTAAACGAGGATAATGTGCCACTATTGTTTACTCCTGAAAAAGTTGCTGGTAAACGGTTATATAGATAATCTGGCAACATATGAGTATTTGGATCATAAACAATACCATAAGTAAGAGCAAAAAATTTAGTATCGTCCAAAGTTAAACCTAAAGAAAATCCAGTTAAAAGAGAAGGGTTATCGGAATTTATTTTATTATCCTTTCCATAACCTATACCAACAGTAGGTCCCAGATATACTTTCATTCCAGATTCGCGAAACGGGTTAAATCTAATATAAGCTGTCGTAGACCAGAAAAGATAATTTTGCCGCTTCCTGTCTTCTACTTGAACGTTACCCCAAGGATCAAAACTTGCCTTATTTATATATTTACTATCCCCGTATGCAATGAGAGCAGTTGTTCCAGCCGGAAGAATTCCAAAGTTGCAAGAGTTTACAACTCTGTTTATACCAAACCAACTAAACATCCAAGTTGTCAGTGGATACTTTGTTTTTAAATAAACTGGCGAAACAGCTTTTTCTTCGTCACAATTCAATTGAATATCTTTTTTCGAAGTATCCAACTCAATTGTTGTTTTCGTAGACTTTGCTTCTATTACGTACGTTGTTTTGATTGATGATAATTCATATTTTTTTAAATCTAGCTTAATCTTAAGAGATAAACTTCCTAGTTCCAGAATTAATTTATCTAAAATTGCACTACCTTTATTGAGTTGTTCGATTTTACTCAGACATAAATTAATCTTATGAGTTAGCTCATAAAGGTTTTCATACGATTTTTCTGCCACTTTGTAAGCATAGTATTTAGAATTAAAATCTTTAATGATCTGATTACTGTCATTTTCGAAAATTACTAAAGTCTCAGAATTTTGGCCATTGTCAAAATAACAGGATGATTCATTGATATCACTAGCTTGCTTAGTCTCTTTTACATCTTTCGCATGTAAAGCAGGATACCCAAAAATTAAAATATTAATTAAGAATAGTTTAAGGTAAAGCTTACCATTTTCGCTGTTTCGCTGTTTCGCTGTTTCGCTGTTTCGCTATAAACATATCACTGTCTCTCTTAGAAAAACCAACTAAGATTGGAACAAAAAAATTTACAAGAAAAAAAGTTTGATAGATAAATATTTTCCATAATACGATAGTTCGGGCGCATATTTTAAATTATATATTTTGTCAATCACCCAAAGGGGTGATTTTTTCAACTATCGCTTCGGATAAGCGTTGTTATACGACTATCGATAGTTCACTTAAATAGAAAGTCTTTCTAATAGAATTTAATTAAAATACTACTGTATCCTTCATTAGTGTCTATAGGTGCATAGCGTTCATAAAATTTGCAATTATCTTTTTATTTAATAACACTGGGGATTTGTAGGAAATACGACTAAGAGAATGATAGCCAATAAAAGTTTAAACACTTTGGATTATTTATTTCAGAAGCATCCTAAAATTTTTCCACAGAGAACAGGGTAGAAAGAAAAACAAAGTAAATAGCTGAACAGTAGGGTCTTCGTTCACCTCATAGTGAAAAGAACTTAATTCAAAAAGATCGAATCGGCTAATATACCAAATGACAAAAGTAATTTCCCAGAAGGATTTTAACTGAATAGCATTTGGTATACCGAACATACTGATGTTCGGGAACACTAAGAAGTGTTTAGACCAAACCCACCTTTTTATTTTTGAAATGGGATTTTTCTTTTGACGTTTGGTATAAGGAGTAACCTTTCCTCATAGTATGGGCTGAAATCTATTTCCCAAATCCATCGTTTAAAATCGTATCTTTTATCGGTGCCCATCGGTGTGTATCGGTGGTTAAAAAATCATACTGCCGTATCAGGTGGAAGACTGATATTATTTTGAAAAGCGAATGCAACTAGCTGTGCCTTGGAGCAGACGTCAAGCTTTGCATAAATATTTTGCAAATGAGTTTTGACGGTGTTTTCTGAAATGCAGAGAAAATCAGAAATATCTTTATTTTTAGCACCTTGAATAACCAAGTCAATAATTTGTGCTTCACGAGAAGTTAAGTCAAAGGGTTCCATTCTAAATACCTTTTAAAGAATTTACTTGTCTATAAATTCTCATTTATTTTTCCTTGTTATTTATAGTAAATCCAATCATTTTCTATTGTATGTATAGATAGTTCAATAGGATTTCATTACCGATATAGTAATTCTTTTGAGTGATTATAGATCCGAATGGCATGATAGTCCATCCCCCATCTTGATAGTCATCCTATGAAAAAAATATTTTTTTTAATGGAAAATACCTAATTTTAGTAGTTTTTCTGTTGAAATTAGGAATGCTTGGGCAAATCAATATTAAACGTGACCGATTCACTCAAAACAAATATAGTTTATGGACTCGTTGAGAATGATAGACTCTTCAGTTCTACGTTAGCCGGAACCTTGCGACTCAGAAAAGAGACAAAAATGGTTTACGAATTTTCCTCTGGGGAAGAAGCAGTTCGATCAAACACTCTTTCAAGTATCAATTTTTTGATCGTTGACTATCGACTCGATGGAATGGATGGAATTAGTTTTTTAGCAAAACCAGAAATTAAAAAACTAAAAATCCCTAAATTAATTCTGACAGGTTTCAATGCAGAAGAAAAAATTTTCGAGGCATTAAAGCATGGCGTAACTGGATATATGTTCAAAGAAGATTTTTCTTCTCTGGGTTCAATCCTTGAAATTCTTTTAGCAGGAGGAGCATTTATTACTCCCTCAATCGCTGCAAGAGTATGTCAATTTTTTGAAGAGAAAAACGAATCGAATTCTGCACAACTAACCGATAGGGAAAGTCAGATACTAAACGAACTTTGCAATGGAAATTCTCCAAAGGAAATTGCAGAATCCCTGAAGATACAAATGTCTACTGTAAGATACCATATCAAAAATATTTATAGCAAATTGGAAGTGAATAATCAATTACAACTTGTTGCCAAAGTCATCAATAAAGAATAAAACCATTCTAAATGCTAGAGCATTTCCATTTATTCAATGGATCTACTCTACAATTTTTTGATCGAATGATATTTTTATATTTTGTTTCGAGTTTTATAATTTTAAAATCTTTTAAAGTTGAAAGAATCTAGATTTTCTAAGAACTGAATCTGACTCTCCCGTTTAAGTAAAAATCAATCTCTAGTAAAATTTTATAAATCCTACTAGAGATTCAATGTAATAAACCGTTAGTCTATATAAATGTTTTATTGAAATAAATGAGTCCAGTTTGTTTCATTAAAATCTTCTTTAGAATCTTTTAAAAACTCTTCTTTCATTGCACTACTATTATTAAATTCTTTTAAAGAACCTAATTTATTCGTTGTAAATAATTTCATTACGGTTCCAACACTTAGCATACCAGGTCGCATTCTTTCACCATAGTATTTTTGCACTTCGTCTGCCTTATCGAAGTCTTTGTTTTCATCAACAGTTATATCTCCAATCACCGATACTTTTCCAGGAACAACAGTAGTTTTACTTTTTTCCGCAATATCTTTTGAAAAAAATACAGTATAAATGGTAGTTCCTCCTCCGGAAGATGTGCTCACTGTAACTCCACCACCAACGTTAGTTGAACTCGTTTGTTGTTTTGCTTGCTTCACTTCATACTCAGCCCCTATTAAAGCATAGTCGCCTGGTTGTGCATTTAGATAATAAATTCGATTGCCAACAGTCCAATTCGAAACGATCACATCACCAGTGCTAATCAATGAAACTGGTTTTTCATCTTTAGTTTTTTTAGCACTCGTTGGAGTTTCTAATTTCACTAAATAAACTCTTGCTGCTGTCCTATCGGTTATCAAACCATTAAATTTTACTTTTACTCCTAAAACAGCACTGTCTTTAGCTGCAGGTCCCTGACTTGGCATTGATTTGCAATTCATGGCAATAAGCCCAATCACTAAAAAAATTAAAATACTCTTTATCTTCATTTTCCCTCCGAAATGCCTCAATCTATTTCCCAGATTTTATTGGGCAAGCTAGTTTTCATGACATTGGATTTAATTTTAAATAGTGAACAAAAGAAATGAATCGAGGAATGAAGAAACTAAAAATATTTAAACCTTTTATAATTCAGTCAAGAATAATAAAAGACCCATTTATGGTATATCTAAAAGTTAGTTGAAGAATATCTTACATTTTCTAATCACAAAATAAATAAAAATAATGACTTCAAGAAAACATATAGAGATTGTATTTGTATCGTGATAGATGAATGCAACGGGAGAAATATACATGAATATTGTTTTATTAAAAGAAAGACTAGTTAAAATTAAAAACAAAGAATCAGTTTCTCTAGAAGCATTGGAATATTTAGAGAATTGGATCATAAATTCAGAGCCGATTGAGCGTTTTCAAATCAATGTATATACAGTGGTAAATGACAATTATTCGCTAAATTCAATTTTACCTATTTTCTTGCATGGAGTAATAGAAGAAGCATTCACATTAAATTGGCAAATGCACTGCCCTCATTGTAACATGGTGACAGACTCCTTTCATACATTAAGAGAAGCAAAGTCCATTTCAAATTGTAAAATGTGTGAAAAAGAATATTCCCCAGATTTTAAAGATAGAGTGGAAGTAACGTTTTCTTTGAATAAAGATATAGAAGACTTAAACCTACCACCTTTTTGCACACCACCACCTAGTCTAAATCCTCTAGTAGAATTTGTATTACCAAAAGGAAATTCTATGGAGAGCACAATCGAATTGGAAAAGGGAGAATATCGTTATTTCTGTCCGATCACTCTTGCAAAAGGAATCTTATTTATCGATGGAGAAAAATCGAATGATTTGCAAGAAATTGAAATCAGCCAGTTAGAAGTCGATTATGATAAAAAAGAAATTCATTTACAACCAGGCAAAATTCATATCGTGGGAAAAAATATCGGGGCTCCCATTGCTGGTTTATTTTTACATAAAAATATTTTAATGGATGAAATCCCAATTGCAATGATAAAACCGAGGCTAAGTGGTATTACACTACAACACTTTCCTTTGTTCTCGAAGCTGTTTGGAACAGAAGTATTAAGTGGAAGAGAACGTCTGGTTATTTCCTCTGTGACTGTTCTTTTTACTGATATTACTGCATCGACTAAGATGTATGAAACGTTAGGTGATGTAAAAGCGTATAATATTGTCCGCGATCATTTTGAAATACTACTTTCCGAAATTCAGAACAGCCAAGGAATTATTGTAAAAACAATCGGGGATGCAGTGATGGCTTCTTTTCAAAAAAATCTAGATTCTTTGGAAGCAATCTTTTCTTCCATGAAACGGATGAAAGAATACAATAGAGACAAAGATATTTCAGAAGCAGTCTTCTTAAAAATAGGGATTCATAGAGGACCTGCCATCTTAGTAAATCTGAATGACAGACTAGACTACTTTGGATCAACCATCAACAAGGCGGCTAGAATTCAATCCATCTCTAAAAGCGAACAAATTTCGTTTTCAGAAGAAGTTTTTTCTGATAAAGAAGTTCGTTCAATCCTGAAAGCAAATGGAATTCATCGAGTCTCAAAATCATTGCATAATCTAAAAGGAATCGAAGGAAAACATTCTATCTATCAAGTTACACTCTAGATGTTGTCCTTTTTTCCAACTATTGAGCACTCAACCATATAGATGAAATAAATTTTGGAAACGCCTGTAATAGATAGCGAATCTTACTTGGTCTATACTCTCTAACGAAAATCCTCGAAATATTTGTTATCCATTAGCCGGTTTTTTTCGGATAAAAAATTTCTCCAATCTATTTCATAATTTTAGTAGGCTATGAGAAATATCGCCAATTGATCTGTTAATTCTAGAATTATAATTTAGCTAAAAACAGAGAGAAAATATGACCGAAATTACTTTCATTGCCATTTTCCTTGCAATGCCTATCATACTGGCTGGAGGAGTGAATCATTCTTTCAGTTCGTTAGGAACTCTAATCACGTATACGCTTTTAATCATTTTATTAAATTTAATTTTACCAATACTTTATTTCATCACTCGAGCAAAATTTTTATATTATCTTTTAGGTGCAATGGATTGCTGTGTAGGTATATTTGTTTTCTTTTATGGACTATCGTTCATTCATAGTGACCCCTTTTTTATAGTAGGCGTAATCCTTACTTTGGTCGGTCTTACAATTATTATTTTTCCTACCATATGGAAGTATTTGTAATTCATAGATAATCACTCACCTGTCATTTCTTCGCGCTTATTGCTTGCTTGGTATTTTTTTATTTAAAAAATATTCTTTTACTCCACAAACTATCAATTTTGTGTAAGGATTTATTTAATGGTTCAGTGTAAAGGATAGCAAATAAAAAGTTGACCTAACTTCGTATCTATCCAAAAATTAATTTCTAGATCAGTGAAATCTTCGATGAATCCAATGAAAATTATAAAATACATCCAATACTTCGTTGTTTCAATTTTAATATCTATTCTAACATGTATTTCTCCACCGAAAAAAGAAGATTCTAAAAAAGAAGAGCCTAATTATTTGTTAGCTTTTGTAACAGATCCAAATGGCATCGCTATTTATAAAGATCCAAGTGCTTTGACTTCTAAAATTGGCACAATTCCCTATAAGCAGAAATATTTAGAAGCTGAAGAATATTCAATAATTCCCAACTATAAGAATGGAGCAACGTATGCTGAAGCATGGCATAAGGTTTTTAAAATTCAATATGCAAATTTAGAAGGTTCTATAATTAAAAATATAGATTCTAGTTTAAATTTTTATTTAGAAAAACAAAATCCAATGTTTAGGTTTGGAGTTGTAGAATCGATTGATGATAAGGTCTATGACTTCCCTTTTTCTGATTCAAAAGAAATTGGAAAGATACAGCAATTCCAGTTGTTAGAAAACTCTATAAGATGCGTTAAATGCCAAGAAGAACGTTGGACGCAAATAAATAAGAATGGAGAAATTGGATATACGACTGCAAAGGTTTACTATTATGAAAAGAGAATCGACGCAGAAAATGCAATACTAAAGAAAATTATTCATTTAAACGGATACTTAAAAGTAACCGCAAAGTCCATGCCTCTCCTCAAAGCAGATACTTTTGAAAGGATTCAAAATAAAAAGCCAAAAGATTTATTAGAAATGCGAAGTGAATTTTTTAAAGTAAATTACTCAACAACAAAAGATAAAGTAAAATACTATGCAGTTGCCGGTAAAAATAAGGAAGTTCTATTAACTCCAGAAAGCGTCGGAAAATACATTGAAGACAATCAATTTGCAAATTATATCCTTTCTAATGGAGTTTACAAGAAAAATGAGTGTTTTTTAAAAACATTGGCAGAAAAATATTCCTTCTCGGACTTTAATTTTTTCAATATAGAAAAAGTATTTCTAGTTTCAAAAAAAGGGAGTGAGTATTATTTTATTTTTCCCCGAGATGAAATTCTGAAACAAAAGAATGGAGATAGAATTCCCAAAGGTGCTTTTATAGCAAAACAAAACGGTCGTTGTAATTATATAACTGAGATTGAAGATTTCTATGATTATAGTATTAAGAAAGATGATAAGATAGAACCATTTCAAATATCTTTTTCTATCCCTGGTCGAGGTGGTGGCGCGGAATCTATCTATGGCTTTAAGGATGGGGAGTTTAAGCTTCTAGCTTCTTATTTGAAATGAAAAATTATTTCAAAAATTTTTTATTTCTCTTACTCATAATACTCGGGCTTCTATTCTTAAGTCTATCGGGGTTTTATTTTTGGCTCAATCATAGATCACAACCGGAAGCTAAAACAGAGGAAATATTCAAAGGCGTTACATACATTCGAGATGTTAGAAAAATTCCTAGACCTTTGGTCTTACATATTTTAAAAATTGATCTTAGAAATAAAAATCTTGCATTTCTAGTCACGCCGCCTGACTATTCAGGTGAATTTGTTTTAAAAGCGCAAAGCACATCTGAATTCTTAGTAAAAAATAAATTAGATATTGCTATTAACGGTGATTTCTTTCTACCCTGGTATTATAATTCTCTTACCGATTATTATCCACATAGAAAGGATCCAGTAAATCCAAATGGAATTGCGATTTCAAAAGGAATCTCCTATGTCAAAAAAACTGTTAGTAAATTTTCCACACTATTTATTGACCATCAAAATCAATTTAGTTTTGATTCGAAGCCTGATTTAAAAACAATTTCCAATGCAATTTCAAGTAAACCTATGATTCTGCGAGAGGGAAAAATCGAAAAGGAAACTTTAGAAAAAGAAGATCATTTTTATTCTAGAATTCATCCTAGAACTGCAATTGCACTTGATAAAGAAAGGAAAACATTGATTATCCTCGTAGCGGACGGTAGGCAACCAGACTATTCAATGGGACTTACAGGGTTAGAAATTATTTATATACTGACAGAGCATGGTGCTACGGATATAATGAACCTAGATGGAGGTGGATCTTCTACCCTTGTAATTTCGAATGGAGAGAATAATTATTTACTCTTAAATTCTCCGATTCATCATAATATACCAGGAATAGAAAGACCAGTTGCAAATCATTTTGGGATCAAGATTTTATGCAAATCATCCCATTGCAATTGATTCGGATTATAGTCAGACATAAAATAGAAAGCGTTCTTCTAAATCAAATTAGAAGAATTAATTCTTGCTTCTGAAACTGTTACAACTATATTTATTCTAACAAAGGATTCAACCTTAGATTAAAAATATGGGTAAAAATGAATGGTCTGGAAAAACACAAAAGAGCTAAGAGAATATTTAATTTCTCTAGAAGGAAAAAATATAACGTCATCCGGCAACTGGACACCTTCTCAAATTCTAGGTCACCTATCAGATTCGATAGAATTTGTTTTATCCCAGAAAAAAGGAGCCTTTGAAATTCCAGAATGGATTCAAAATACCTTTGGAAAATTAATCCTTTGGAAATTCTTTGCGCAAGGTTATATGGATAAAGGACTTCCTAACCCTATCCAGAAAGTGGTTCCCGATTCTAAGGACATTGAAAATGAACGAGTTCGACTACTTTCACTTATGGATCAATTTGAAAATCATCGGGGAACTTTTAATTCTCATCCTGTTTTTGGAAAACTAAATAAAGAGGAATGGAACAAGCTCCACCTACTCCATTGCGAGAATCATTTAAAGTATCTTCAAACTAAAGATTGAATAAAAATATATGAATTCTATAGAATAGAATACCTAAATAATCTTTTTTATTCGTGCGATGAGAATCCTTTCTATCAAATACTAGCACAAAGATTAAATTAGATAAAAAAAACTATGTAAAAGCAAATCGAAAAAAAATCATAATTCGAAATATACTTTTACACAGTCTGATAAAACTCAATAAATAAAAGATTCGCTTCTTACTTAATTACTCTGAAATTAACCCTTCTGTGATCTTCATCAAATGGATCGGCTTCCCCCTCCATCAATCGTTCTTCCCCTTTTGAAACGACTACCATTCTATCTGTTTTAAATCCCTTTTTAAGAAGAAATTCATAAATACCTTTTGCCCGTTTCTGTCCGATTTCCATATTCTCTTGATTTGAACCAGAGGCATCAGCATTTCCCCTAATCTGTAGTTTATACCCTTCTGGCATTCTATCATAAACAGATTTAATGACTGGTAAATAATTTTTTTCCCATTCAGAAAATCTAGATTTAGACGGAGTTGAACTCCCTAAATCATAACCCGAAACTCTAGCAGGTTTTAGTTCTGCATTCAATTCGGCAATTGGATCGATCTTTGGTTGAGCAGGTTCAGAAGTAGCACAATGATGCGTTAGGACAATAGCCATACTCATTACTAAATAAAAATTTTTTCTCATTTACTTTTACTCCAAATTTAAATTTGATCTCTTATTTTCAAAATGAATAGACACGAAAAAAATAATTTTCTTAAAATTAAAAAATATTTTTTTATTTTTTTTTGATTTTACTGTGAATATAAATTGGATAAAAAAAGTATAATCCACAGGATAATCATAATTACCCCGTAATTTTTACTTAAGTATCTCAAATATTTTTTTAAGTTGTCAGAGATAAAACGATAAAGAAAATGGGCGGTGCCTCATTCAATCTATTTTAATTAATATATATAGGTGGTAAGTATGGGAGTAGTAAATTTAATCATGGGATTTTTTGCAGCAGTCTTAATAGCGACTGGAATCAAAAAAGAAGAACCATTCAATTCGGAAGATAGAAAACCCAAAGTCGAAATTCTGGAACAACACAAAATCATTGAGAGAAATTTTGACTATGAGGAGCTTAGGAAAAAGGTTAAGGATTTATACTCTAAACCATACAAAGAATCTAAAAAAATCATTACTAAAAATTTAGCCGAATTAAATTATGATAAGTATAAAAAGATTAGATTTCTTCCTGAAAAATCTATTTGGAGAGAGGAAGGATCTCGATTTCAACTTCAATTCCTTCATCCTGGATATATTTATGATTACAATGTTTTAATCAATGAAGTAAGAAATTCTAAAACGTATCCGATTTATTATAATCCTAGCTTCTTTGATTTTTCTGCAATTCAATTAAAGGATAATACGTTAAACGATATAGGATTCTCTGGATTTAAGATTCACTATCCAATTAATACCGAAGAGCATACAGATGAATTTGTTGTATTCCAAGGTGCAAGCTATTTCAGGGTTGTTTCTCAAAACCAATTCTACGGATTATCTGCGAGAGGACTTGCAACTAACACAGGTATGCCGTATCCAGAAGACTTCCCAATATTTAAAGAATTTTGGATTAAGAAGCCATCTACAAAAGATGAGTCGATTAAAGTCTTTGCATTAATGGATGGTAAATCAGCGGTTGGGATATATGAATTCGAATTTATTCCTGGTAAAACAACAGAAACTTTAGTAAAGGCTGAAATCATTCTAAGAAAGGAGGTTGACCGGCTTGGAATTGCACCTCTTACAAGTATGTATTGGTATGGAGAAAATTCAGAAGCGAATCATCCTTCCGCCTACCCTGAAGTTCATGATTCAGATGGATTACTCATTCTAAATGCAAATGATGAATGGATTTGGAGACCTTTAGAAAATCCAAAGAAGCCAACAATCAATAGCTTTAACTCAGAGAATGTTAAAGGATTTGGACTTTTACAAAGAGATAGAGAATTTTCAAGCTATGAAGATTCAGAAATGAAATACCATCTACGTCCAGGTGCATGGATACAACCAAATGGAAATTGGGGAAAAGGAAGTGTTCAGCTTTATAGAATTCCGACAAAGCAAGATTCTGATGATAATATTGGTGCGTTCTGGGTTCCGGAAGAAATGCCTAAGGTTGGTGATACTTTTACTTTTTCTTATAAAATTTTTTGGGTCAATCAAAATCCAAACGATAAAAACATTGCAGATGTAATTGCAACAAGAGTAAAACCAATTCCAAAAGAACCAGATTCTTATCTCTATCAAATTGATTTTAAAGGTGGTAAGCTGAAAGGATTTGATTTGGCTTCCGAATTAGAAGCAGTCATTACATCTTCAGAGCAAGGAAGCATTTCAGATATATCCATTCAAAAAGTTCCAGAAACTGATAAATGGAGATGTAGTTTTAAATTAACAGCCAAAGCAAGTAGCAAGCCAATTGAACTGAAAGCATTTTTAAAAAAAGGTGAGTCAGTTATTACTGAATCCTGGACTTATACACTTGAACTTTAAAAGGTTAATTCATTCGCAAGAAGACCAAGATAAAAAATATTTTAAATTACTAGCTCTTGGCATTTCTGACTTTAGAGTAATCATTAAGATTTTGGAAAAACTTGAAATTCAGAATCTTAAAACGAATACATCAATTCAAAATAGTGAGATAGATTTATTCGTTTACAAATATTTATCTAATGATACGTTAAACGACATAGATTTTAGCACAAAACATGCATTAGCCTTAACACAAATTAATAATAATCCAACTGAACTAAAATTATTAATCAATAAATTAGAAAAAATTTTTCTACATAAAATTGATGTTAGCAGTATGACACCAAGTCCAATTCATTTCGGACCTTTAGAAGGTTTTTTTTCTGATTCATTATCCAATATAGATTTTAAAACTCTACTGATTACAGTTGGATTTTGGTTCGGTATCTATGGTTTGATTATTTATTATTTTTATTTTTAAATTATGCAACAAACACCTGGATCGATAGTTTATACAACCCGAATTGTTACATTCCTAGCACTTATGAATTTAATTGCCGGAATTGGAACGAATCTTCTTTGGGATTATTTCTCTCTAAGAGAAATGACTTTCTTTAAATGGTTTGTTTATGGTATTTTTTTAATTTTATTTACAAATCTTTCTTATGGAACAACTGTTTCTATTTTTGGATTCTGGAAATCAATTACTGGAGGGGACAAATACCGGATAACAAAGAATATCCTCTCAAATAAAGAATTCACTCTTCACAATGTTCCTGTTGCGATAATCATGCCTATTTATGGGGAAGATGTTGACTCAGTTTTCCCAAGAATTCAAACGATGTACAATTCAATCCAAAAACAAAAAGAAGAATCCAATTTTGATTTTTATATTCTAAGCGATACACAAAATTTAGAGAAATGGATTTTGGAAGAAACAGCTTACTTTGAATTATGCCAAAAATTAAATGCATTCGGTCGGATTTTTTATAGAAAAAGGAAAATGAACCTAAATAAAAAAAGTGGAAATTTAGCCGATTTCTGTAGACGATGGGGGAAAAAATACCGCTATATGATAGTTTTAGATGCAGACAGTCTACTGACTGGAGAATGCATCATTCAACTTACCAAGTTAATGGAAGAAAATCCGAGCACAGGAATCATACAAACATCTCCTCAGATCATAAACGCAGAAACATATTTTCAGAAAATTATGCAATTTTCTAATCTAGTTCATAGCAATCTTTTTGCAGTAGGAGCAAATTATTGGCAGTTAAATAGTTCTCCTTTTTGGGGGCATAATGCCATTATCCGCCTAAAGCCATTTATGGAAAATTGTGGACTTCCTTCCCTACCGAAATTAGGAGCGGTAGGCGGTAGAATACTCAGTCATGATACTATCGAGGCAGCTCTTATACGAAAGGCTGGTTATTCTGTATGGTTCGCCTATGATTTAAAAGGAAGCTATGAAGAATCACCTCCGAATGTAATCGACTCTCTTAAAAGAGATCAACGATGGTGTCAGGGAAACTTACAACATTTTTGGTTTCTGTTTGCTAAAGGTTTAAAGTTTACAAGCAGGATTCATATTCTACTTGGAATATTTTCTTATGCCTCTTCCTTGTTATGGTTTATGTTTTTGGTATGCACTGTTTTTATTTATATTGAAGATTTACAATTCTATCGGCTTGCACTGGGACCTGAAAAATGGAAATTTTTTTGGAATTTCATATATTTTAATAAAGCTTTAAAGCTTCAAATTTTTTCTATTACGATACTTTTCTTGCCTAGAATATTAACGTTGCTTTATGTTCTAATAAAAACGGAATACAAGAAGTATTCCCAGAATCTAGCGATTTTTTTGGTTAATTATTTTTTTGAATTTGGATTTAGTATCATCCAAGCTCCAATTTTAATGTATATGCATTCAAAATTTATTATGCTTACATTGATTGGAGTAAAAATCGAATGGAAATCACAAAATAGATCTGCGAACAATACTCCTAGTTTTATCGAAATACTAAACACTTTTTATATTCTAAGCATACTTGGAATTCTGATTGGAATCTATTTTTATTTCCAAGTCTTTGGATTATTTTACTGGATGCTTCCTATTTGGGGAAGTTGGGCAATCTCACCGCTCTTTATCTACTTTATATCAAACAAAGATTCAAAAAATAAATTATTATTCCAAAACTCTAAAGCGTTAAGTGATATAGAATTAAAAAACTTAGATATTGAAATAAAATCTAAACATAAGGAAATTACAGAAGAAAAGAATATCGATATCGATTCTCTATTTTTAATCTCTGTTGACCCATATTATAATTCATTGCATTGTTTCTTACAAAAAACAACTCATCATCTCCCTGAGAAGCGAATCAAACATGGTGAGTATTTAATTGAACTTCTTCTAAAAAAAGGACCTTCTAGTCTAACATCACAAGATCTACAGATTATTCTATACAACTCTATTTTTATGAAAAAATTATATTCTAAATTTTGGGACTCTTCAGAATCAGATTTGAACTCTTGGTGGAATAAAAACTTTGTAAAATATAAAATGGGACTATTCATCTAATTTGAGTGATACTACTAAGACTTCACTTCTTATAATATTGCTCATTTTATTTGCATTGATAAATTCATTTTAAATATATAACGTTGGAATTAGATATCTTAAAAGCTTTAAAGAATTACAACAACCCAAGAATTGTATGAATCTATTAGAAAGAGAAATGGATTCAAAATATTTTTAGAAATTTGATCGTTGAGAAATGATGTCCGATTTTATTTATTGAAAATTTTCCCAAATCCAATTCAGAAAATATTAATAGGATTTGAAAGACGTCATACACTTATCTTAAATTTTATTATGATAAAATTACAAGCTTTTTAAATGAAATCAAAATTCATCTAGATATTAAATAAATCGATTTATTCATTTAAAAGAGCAGAGATTAATTCAAAATCTAGTAATTAGATTCTAGTTTTAATTAATTCGAAATAAATCTACTACCTATCGTTTAATCAACTTAGGTAGTAGATTTAAGTGATTTCTATTTCTTTTCAGCAACCATAACAACTTTAATCAACTTCCATTGGTTGTTTTCTAGAAAAAAAGTAAATCCACCATCAAACTTCATTACATTACTTTCTAGTTTAGATCGAATGATTCCAAATTGATCTAAAATTTCTAGATTCCTAATTTCCACTTTTCTATCCATTCCTCCAATTTTCCCTTTCGAGAGATAACCAAGATAATCGTCTTTAGTGGAACTAAAAACTCCAGAGGCTCCTTTGATCCATACACTATCGTGATAATCTTTATGCAAAGCCTCTTCCACATAGCTTACATTTTGCTTATCAATCTGTCCCATCAAGGAAAGAAAATCACTTTCTAAACTTGATTTTAAATCTTTTTCTTCTATCGTTTCCATATTCTTTTACACTCCGTTTAATTTATTCTTTATAAAAAAAGCATTTTGTTGTCATAACAACATTTTGGCAATATTTTACTCCATCGCTCTTTCAAAAATCGTATCGATTATCTCACGAAAACGTTTATGATCATTTTCGTTGAAAGATAAAAACATTCGATTCCTTTCTTTTGAAACTGCTTTTGCCATAGAGCTAAAAAGTTCCTGACCTAATTCTGTTAGAAATATTCTATTCTTACGCCCATCTTCCGGATCTTTGTGGATAACAATCCATTTTTTTTGCTCCATTGTCCTAAGTCCTCTAGTCATAGATGGTCTGTCCTCAAAGTCCTTTGCCAGATCAATTTGACTGCAACCAGGACTGTTATGAATGCGAACCAAAACAAACCATTGCTCAGGATAAAGATCATAACCCTGCTCGGAAGAAATGCGTATGAATTGCCTACGCAAAGCTCTAGCAGTTCTATAAATCATATAAGCATAAGAATTATCTAAATCAAATTGACTTTTCATATTGTTGTCATAACAACAATATGACTTTTGAAAAATTTGTCAAATAAAAAAATGAGAACAAACTAAAAATAGAACCTATTGATTGCAGGAAAAAAACATCCTTTCCTATTAGCTGATTTTTAAAAAGCATTAGGATAGAATTTCTATCTTATTTTTTATGTATTTAATCTTTCTAAAATATGCGTTAATGCGAAATGTTGAATAGAAGTTGACGTTTTTAAAGGAAAGGTATTCTTGGAGGAGATTCAACTCTAGAGAAAGTGGAATCGATAATTTGTGATTTATAAAATGGATTTATTCATTTTTTTATTAACAACAATTCAAGACAATCAGTCTTATGAATTAAAAGGTTATGATAAAATTCTTCTCTATTTAAAAATCACAAACAGACAGACACTTTAGATAGAATTTTTTATAAGATTTTTACTATTACTAGTATTGGACGAGTAGCTTTTGAAATCCCCTGAAAAACGATCAATCGATACGAAAGAAATTCAAAATACTTTTACTCTTTTAGAAAAAGCGAGTGAAACTGCTCGAGTTGGAGGATGGGAGTATGACCTTTCTCTAAAAACTCTCTCTTGGACACGTGTCACCTATGAAATTCACGAAATCCCTTTTGATACAAAATTGGACACAAATCTTGGAATTTTGTTTTATAAAGAAGGATACAGTCGAAATCGAATGCAAGAAGTTTTTTCATTATTAGTTACCAAAGGGATTCCTTATGATGAAGAACTTCAGATTATAACAAAAAATGGAAATGAAGTTTGGGTTAGATCTATTGGGATTCCTGAATTTGAGAATGGAGTTATAGTTAGAATCTATGGCACACTTCAAGATATCGATAGACAGAAAAAAGATAGAGATAAATTAAATAACACCTTAAATCAATTAGAATTTATGCACAAAGCAATCGAAGACTCCGGAGATTGCTTTTATATGGTCAATTTAGATGACCATGGGAAAATGATATATGTTAACGAAGCCTCAGTAAGGCATTACAAAGCTCCAAGAGAGACAATCTATTCTTGGCGAGTTTTTGACTGGGATCCTAATTTCACTCCAGAAAATTTCCCCTTCCTAGTAGAAGAAATTAAAAATAAAAAAAGACTACATTTAGAAAGTAAACATAAAGTAGCAGATGGTTCCATTGTGCCCGTTGAAATAACTGTGAATCATTATTTAAGTAAAGAGGGTGAAAACCTTGCATATGGTTGGTTTTCCGATATTACCGAAAGAATTGAAATGCAAAATCAATGGAATGAGGCAAAATTAAAAGCTGAATCAGCCAATAAAGCTAAGTCTAGTTTTCTCGCAAATATGAGTCATGAAATCAGAACACCTTTAAATGGAGTGATCGGATTTACAAACATATTAAAGGAAACTCCATTAAATGAAGAGCAAAAGAAATATCTAGAAATCATAGATTCATCTGCAAATTCTCTATTGAGTATAGTAAGTGATATTCTAGATTTTTCCAAAATCGAGTCAGGGATGTTGCACTTAGATATTATCGAAACAGATCTCCATGATTTTTTTTCTTCCGCATTGGATGTAATTCGTTTCCAAGCGCAGAGCAAGGATATTCAACTAACGTTAAGTATTGATGATAAATTACCCAAAATAGGCTTGATTGATCCAAATAGAGTCAAACAAATTTTAATTAATTTGTTAGGAAACTCTGTCAAGTTCACATCCTCTGGGTCTATCGATTTAAACGTTAAATACCAATCTCTTACAGAATCGAGAGGAATTTTAACGATAGCCGTTAAAGATACAGGCATTGGGATTTTACCAGAAGAGTTCGAAAAACTTTTTCGACCTTTTACACAAGCAGATACCACAATCACTCGTAAATTTGGAGGAACTGGACTCGGACTGTCAATTTCCAACATGCTTGCAAATCTCATGAACTCAAAGATAGAAGTAGAATCAGAATATGACAAAGGAAGCACATTCTACTTTTCGATTGAAATTCAGGTCGCTGAGGTAAGACAAGAACATATAGAATTACTTTCTAAATATAAGACTGGAAAAGAACGATTGAAAGACTTAAAATCTAAAATATTAATCGTTGAAGACGTTAAGTCAAATCGAATCCTTTTAAAACACCTTCTGCAAGGCTTCCTACCAAATTCTGAAATTTTAGAAGCCTATGATGGAAAAAATGCAGTCGAGCTTTTAGAAACGTTATCTTCTAACCCAAAAGAAAATTACCCTGATTTAATTTTTATGGATGTTCAAATGCCAATTTTAGATGGAATTGAAGCTACTTATATAATTCGGGAGAAGGAAAGAAAACTAAATCTAAATACACCGATTGTAGCACTAACAGCTGCCGCTCTTAAAGAAGAGGAAGAAGTTTGTTATGCGGCAGGAATGGATGATTTTTTAACGAAACCAATTGAAAGAAATAAATTGCAAGAGACGTTAGTAGAGTATTTAATTCTTTCAAAATCTAATTAGAATTATACAATTATTTTTACCTCTTTTAACATTTTTAACAATTCCCTTAATTTCTGATTTACAAGATATCCAATTAAGATAAAAAATTATCCATGCTAAGAGATCTCAAAGAAAATAATGCGTTATGGGAATACAATTTACGCGGACATTAATTTATCCTAATTTTCAGATTTATTTTTTTTACAATTTTGATGGTTTCGACACTCACACTCGCGAAAACTATGACTATAAAAATCATAACCTCCTTAGCCAGTTTTTATCTGTTCTTGAGTTCACTCTTATTTTATTTCCTCTTAAGAAAGTCTTAGAAATTATGCCTATAGGTAAAAAGCATCACGCTTACAAGCAATGTATTTAATACTCTGAGGAATTCGGAGTTCAGGAAATCCGCTTCTTTTTCCTGTGGTAGTTTAATCAATAATCCTATACCACCTAAGCTCTAAATAAAAGCGCATAGATTTAAGGTTCAAGCTGTTTTACGAAATTTAATTTCCAATGCAATCAAATTCACGCTAGAAGTTGGAGAAATTCAGATTACTCCCCAATAAATCAAGATCAAATTCTCTGAAAAATAAAAGAATCTTATCTAGGAATCCCTACTAGTATTTCAGAAAAATTCTTGATTCACATCTAGAAAGTAGTTCCTTCAGCGAAACAGAGCCAGTCTTGAATTCACTCTTCCCCTTGTCGCCAAGACTGATACAGTGTATCAATGAATCCAAGGTTTTTAAGGATATGCAAGGTTTGAAATAAGCGATAGTAGATATACTTTCATATCTTTTAGGAATTAGAATTCAAATCAGCCCCTACTAAACACGCAAAAGTTAAACTTTTTCCAAATCCAAATTCTAGAATGAAACTAGAGTAAGAATATCCGTTACTATAAAAAAATAACGTGCCTTTTCAGTTAACGATCTCTTTGATAGTTTTTTCTTCTTAAAGGCTCTACATTTGAAGAATTAATTTTTTTTTTACCGTTAGTCAACTTATAAGTCTAACATTTAAAAAAATAACTTTTCCCTATAAAAGTCTGGACATCTCTCAAATTTCAATTTTTGTCCAAAAAATCTTTAAGGAAATATCTTAAACAATGTATAAAATTTATTTAATTATTTTCTTTTTACTTTCAATTTTATCTCTCAGTGCGCAAGAGGTTGAATCTAAAAAGGAAACAGTTCCCGAAAAAAAAGAAGAAGTCATTCCTTCAGAAAATTCTTCAAAAAAAGAAGAGAAACCTACTGAAGCACTCAAAAAAGAAGAGAAGCCTGCTGAGCCTCCCCAAAAAGAAGAGAAACCAGTTGCCCCACCCAAAACTCCGAACGCGTCAGTAGATACACGTCTCGGGCGGGGGCTTTACGTTAAAACAGAAGATTCTCAGTTTACTATGCAAATGAGAGCAAGAATTCAAGCCCGTTATACATATCAAGCTGTGAGCGAAGATTCAAAATCCGATCAAGAAGGTGCGGAGATACGTCGATTGCGACTCGTGACTAGAGGAAATATTTATGGAAAAGAATGGACGTATTACATCCAGTTAGGCGTCGCAAACCAAGACATGGAAACACGACCAATACCTTTAAGAGATGCAGTGATTAATTACAATAAATGGAGTGATTTCCGAATCTCTATGGGGCAAATGAAAGTTCCTTTTAATAGACAGCGACTAACGTCCTCATCCGCTCTTCAAATGGTAGATAGATCGATTGTAAACAGTGAACTGAATCTGGATCGAAATATTGGGATCCAAGTTTTTTCTGAGAATTTTTTAGGTTTAAATAGAAAGTTTGGATACAACTTGGGTGTGTTTCATGGAAATGGAAGAAATACAAATTTAAAACCAACTGGTCTTCTTTGGGTTGGTAAATTTACCTACTCTCCATTTGGAGGCATGACAAGAAAAGTATTCAATGAAGAAGAAAATGACTCTCTCTCTGAAAGTGATCTCAGTCGGAGTTCAGATCCTAGACTTGCAATCAGTGTATCTGTTGCAAAAAATAACAATACTGATAGATCTCAGTCCACAATTGGAACTATTTATCAATTTGCAAAATTCGATTACAATCACCAGTGTGTAGATGTTTTTTTTAAGTGGGGTGGTTTTTCTATGATGGGTGAATTAATTCGTCGTGTTGCAAATGCACCTTACCAAGAAAAAGAAGATACCACCACTGGAAGATTAAGTAGAGAATATTCTCGCTCTGCGGAAGGTTTTTTTATTCAAGCAGGTTATCTATTCCCCAATTACTATGAAGTTAGTATGAGGTATGGAGAATATCGACCGATCGGGAAAACGGATCCCAATTTAGTTACATCCATTGAACAAGGTGTAGGTCTTTCTAAATACTTCGAAGACCACAATTTAAAAGTCCAAGCCGACTTTTTCCAAATCAAAGGAACCCCTGCTATTCAGGGAGAAACGTATCAATTCCGAATTCAAACACAGGTGTTCTACTGAGGCTTATATGATTAAATTGTTTCCTATTTTATTCCTATTTCTATTTTTCATGACAGAAAACTGTAAAGTTTATAAATCAAACTCTGAAAAAAGAAATAAATGTATGCAAACATTTCTAGCAGCGTATCCTCAAGAAGGACCTCTGTATTTTAGATCAGGTGGTTACGAATTTCGATTCTCTTGTACGACTGAAGGAGAGTCTTCTCCGACTTGTGTGGAGTATTACTCTAGGACAGCCTTAGATGAAAACTTTCTGTGCAATGTAGGTTATAGAAGATCTCGCAATCGTTGTTCTCAACAAAACCTAGTTGGTTCTTGTTTAGAGACACAAGCATTCGGTAGTTCAACGGATGGGATTGTGCTTGTTTCAATTTTTGCGAAACCGCAAAATACAAAGGAAGAAGCTCAACTTTATTGTGCATCTTCGAATCGAAAAGGAAATTTCTTTTCCGTCTATCGCACTCCCAATGATCGAAGCAATCTAGAAAAGGCAGCTTGGGATGCTTGGATTACATGCACAAGCACAATCAAATAGTTCATACTATATTTTTTAGTGAGTCAATGAATTGAGAAATAATTTCAGCCTATTCTTTTTTCATAGAATAGGTAGAAATTTTATTGAGTCCTAAAAATTAGAAGATAGAAAGGAAAGCCTATTGCTAGAATTTAAAATGTCAGTATTCCCCATGTATTTGGCTGACTATGAACGGTTCCAGTAGTCCATGCAAACATATGTTGAGCCCAAGAAAATGCAGATAGATCATCATCATTTATATAAAATGTAAAACCAATGACTTGTCC
Source organism: Leptospiraceae bacterium (assembly GCA_035345875.1). Taxonomy (GTDB): domain Bacteria; phylum Spirochaetota; class Leptospiria; order Leptospirales; family Leptospiraceae; genus UBA2033. The sequence goes on from DAORDH010000007.1 coordinate 24,814, forward strand.
TTGTGCAATAGACGATACACCCAAAATAGAGAACGGTATTTTCATTTCCATATTCCATCCAGAGTCTATATCCCCATCTGTATTAAAGGTGCATCCGCTCGTATACATTGCTTGACCTACAGTAGGATTTGTTGTAGACCAACCAGCGCCATTTCCTTGCTGAAAAAAATTATTTGATGGATTTGCAGGAGTAAATATAAATTTAAAATCATTTGTATCCGGAGAAGTGGAACGATCATAACCCATATCAAAAAATAATTCAACACTATCATCTGTCCAAGGTGCCCCAGTATCATCTGTTCTTAAATACTTATCATCTGTATGATAAAAAATATAAAAATTACTAGAGTCATAGGCAAATCGAATGTAACCCGTTACATTTAAATCTCCCCCTCCAGTGTAATCTAGATAAGAGGACAAAACAGGAAAAGAAAAACTAATTTTTGGGCTACTTGCCCACGCTGATTCTGAATCCAATCCATCCAGTGTAAATACGTTATCTCCTACTTTAGTAGGCACAACGCTTGTCGAGCCCGCTATAGCAACTGCAGATAAACCGCTAGAATAAAGAGTTCCTGCTGTATTATAGATAAATATTTTATAATAATACAAAACAGATGGGGAAACAGAATTATCTGTGAAGCTAGTATTATTTGAATTTACAGAAATGGAAGTTCCATCTTTATAATCAGAGGGACTACTCCCAGTTTTTCTTCGAACAATCACACCACCTATCGGACAATCTGTTGGATTCGTCCATTGCATCCGAATTGAATCAGGAGAGGTTGTAGTTGTAATAGTGACTGAAGTAGGATTAGAAGGAGTTGCACTGATACAAGAATCGACTTGTTGATTTGAGGCTGTTGCATTTACATTTGGAAAAAATCCTTTCAGTTTTGGACTATTATCCATGGAACAACTCAAAACTAACGCTAGTATCAGTATCCATATTGTTTCAGAAAAATTCATTTCACTTAACACCCTTCTTGGTTCCATCTTTATTATCTATCTTTTCTTGTCTTTATCAATCCCAGGATTTCTATACTTGAAATAAAACAGAAATTTCTAAAAATTACAATTCAAATCATTGAGAAAAGAAAATGAAATAAAAAAAAATGTAACGATCGATTCTTTTTTTCAGCAATTCATCCTTCTAAATCACTCATCTTTCATTCTCATCGCTTGAAAAAAGCAATGATTGAGTTTTGATCAGTCAAAATTTCAAAGTAGGATTCCTCCTATTGTCCTTTATAAATAGACTTGAGCCAAATGAAGGATAGATGGGTTTTCCAACCATCACTTTCTAAGAGCTTAAACAGCGGAACTATCGTAGGCATTTCATTTGTATTCTTTCAGATTATTAGAATCCGCATTTACACTAAAATTCTTCAATCTGTGTAACGTCAGTGAATGATCGATTTTACATTGATTCAATTTTGTATGCTTAGAAGTAAATCTATATCACTTAGATCCAAAAAACTCAAATTAAAAACATTGACTTTTATTTATAGTGGGAGTTTTTCAAAGAAATGAAACTACTATCTATCATCCTATTTTTTTTCTCGTTTATGAGTGGAGTAATCTATGGACAAGAAGGTTATTATTCTTTGTCTTATAAGATGAATTCAGTTGTAGCTTATGTTGAGTTAAATGGAATAAAGCAAACCGAGTCAGGCAAAGAAGGCTTTCTTTCAGGAGTTTCCACTGGACTCAATCTTTGGATCATGCCTGGAGAAAACACTCTCAAAATAAAACTCACAAAACCACAGAAAGGAAAAAATCAAGACAATCCTCAGATCAAAGTTGCAATACGACTTGGCACAGCAGGACAGTCCACAGAAGAGGGAAAGGAAATTGTATCTTTTGAAGCACCCGAATCTGAAGATTCTAAGATTGAATTCCCTCTCGAAAAAGAAGTTAAATTTACTCCTGAATTGATTCCCCCCTCCTCTCTTTGGGAAAAAGTAGAACCTACAAACCTTGATTCTACCTCTAAAAAAGAAATTACTGAATTAGTTCAAGCTTTGCATAAAGCGGCAAACACTGCGAATGTGAAGGATTTTTTCAAATTAATCGAATTCAAAATGCAGGACATGTCAAAAGCAATGTATTCTAATCCAGAAGAAAATAAAAATGATAAAGCTTTGAAAGAATTTTTAAAAACAATAAAGGGAAAACTAAAAAAACTTCCTCCCAAACTTTCTTTTCATCCTGTGGCTAATGGCAAATTGATCTTTGTTACTGATTCAAATGGCAATGATCCAATTCAATCCAAACCGAGCCAAGATGGAGAGTTCAATATTTCAGTCTATGTAGGTAAAATAGATGGGAAATGGACTCTTGTTCGGTAGAATCAATTTTTATTAGCGGTTACTCCTCATTTTCCACATATATTATTTAAAAATAGGAGGGAAATCAAATTAACTCTTCTAAATTTAGAATGAATTGACTAGAAAAGGAAAGATAATGATTTTATATAAATCGATTGGTTGTTTGTGATTAACTAGATTCGACAATAATAAAATCAAAGGAATAAGAATGAAAGTAGGATACGTAGTTTTATATGTTCAAGATGAAAAACAAAGTTTGGAGTTTTGGACAAAAAAAGTAGGAATGATAGTAAAAAAATCCCAAGAAGCTGCTGGGTTTCAAATCACGCGAGTTGGATTTAAAGACCAAGATTTTTCTTTTGAGCTAGTTCCTTTGAAATTAATGGAAAACAATCCAGACGGACTCAATTTAGGTATTCCTTCTATTTGCTTTACTGCTCCTGATCTAGTCGCTCTTCATACTCAATTGAAAAGCAATGGAGTCAAGGTAACAGACATCGCAAATCATTTTGGCACTGACTCCTTTGCTTTCAGTGATTCGGAAGATCATTATTTCGCAGCAATTCAAGAATAGATAATTCGCATATCGTATCTGTTTAGCCTATCGATTTATAAAAAAGCTGAACAGATTCAATTCTCTTACTTTTCTATAATAAAAACCATTATTGGAATCATTTCTGGTTAAACCAACCTAGGATTTTGAATTGGATTTTAATTTTTTATAATAAAAGTATGAGTAGAAAATTGGAATTAGGCAGGCTATTAAAATTAAACCAAGAACAAGGAAAGGTAAAATCATCCCATCCAAAATAATACAAATTAGAATTCCTATTAGCCCATTATAAAAAAAGAGCTTACCGCCGAGTTCGTGAGTCTTTTTCCAAACAGTTTCATTTTCCAAAGTCCAAGGAGTGCGAATTCCGACAAAATAATTGGGACGAAAATTTCGCATATAATTTCCTATTGCAGTAAAGATAGAAAGAACGACTATAAAAATCATTTTGTCCTCAGGAATTTGAAATCCGAAATAGCGAAGACAAATTCCATAAAATAGCAATGTAAATATAAACGTCAGTAGAAATCGTATTTTTATAAATGAATCAGAAAATAATTTATAATTTTCCTTTCTAGGATCTAGTTTTGGGATAAGCAAAAGAACAAAATAAATCACTGTATTTATAATGGGAAAAGTATATTTATTCGAATAGGAATCCGGATTTCCAGAAAAGTCCCAGTGTGTAGGTAATTCCGAAGGAATCCTATCTTGAAAGTAAAATAAGAATAAAAACTGGGAACAAAGTAATATCCAAAATAAAAATTCCCGTTTGATGATCTGTTTCATTTTTTCTTACCTTTTACTTTGTCTTTTACTTTTAAAATCCATTTTAACAACTCATCTAGTTCCGTGCTATTTATGGAATAATAAATATGTTGTCCTTGTTTAATACTAACAACCAAACTCGCTTGTTTTAATAAATCAAGGTGGTGGGAAATGGTAGGTTTTGACATATTAAACTGTTCGGAGATTTCTCCGGCAGTTAAATCTTTTTCCTTGAGCATTTCCAAGATTTCTCTTCTGGTTTTATCGTTAAGTGCTTTAAATAGAATATCCATCGCGCCTGAAATAATAACTCACAAACAGTTTAATTTTGTATACGATTTTTTCTTTGTAAGAAATATTTTCTACTTTTTAAAAATTTTTAAGGATTGACAGTATTTAGATATTTAGATAATTGTCTAATTATCTAAACAAAGGTAATTTTATGAAAAACAGAATATTAAATTCAAGCATACATATTTCAATAAATTCAGTGCTCTTAATCCTGAATTTATTTCTATTTAATTGCAATTCCCTACCCGACAAACCAGAAAGTATTCCTAAGGATGACTATTCTTTTTTTAGGGAATACTTAAACAGATACATTCCTAAAAAAATGAAAGAGGCTTCCATCGTTGGTTTAAGCGTAAGTGCAGTGACCGACAAAGAAGTGTTATTCGCAAAAGGTTTTGGTTATGCAGATGAGGGAAACGGAAAAGAGGCAACTGCTGATACAATTTTTAGAACAGCCTCAGTCTCTAAAATCATTAATCTGATCATTACTATGAAATTAGTTGAAGAGGGAAAATTAAATCTAGATAAAGATATTTCGCAATATCTACCAGAATTAAAACTAAAATCTAGATTTCCAAATTCAAAACCAATTACAATCAGATCAATACTAACTCATCATTCTGGATTGCCTTCTGATCGAATGAAAGGGTTTTTCTCCTATGATAAAACAGATTCATTGGAGAAGTTAATTTCAGAAACGTCAGGCGAATATGTTAGTTATCCACCAGAATTTATTTACTCATATTCAAACCTCGGACATTCTATCCTTGGACGAATCATTGAAAAAGTTTCCGGCAAAACTTATGCAAAAGTTATAAATGAAAAAATCTTCCAACCTTTTGGAATGAAAAATTCTTTTTATGAAGTCGTTCCAGAAAAGAAAAATGATTTTGCAAAAGGCTATGGAGGAATTATTTTAAAATCAGAAGTAAATGAACCATATTTAAGGGATTTACCCGCAGGATTTTTACATTCGTCTGTGAATGATTTTTCTAAGGTAATTCAAATGTTTTTGAATGATGGAAAAATCAATGGGTCTACCTATTTAAAAGAATCCACATTGAATGAAATTTATACAATCCAAAATCCAAATAACGCATATGATGATGATTTAAAAATTGGTTTAAGTTTCTTTGTAAACACATTTGATCTAGGAAAAGATATTTTTAACGTTTCGCATGGAGGAGATACTTTTCTATACCATGCAATACTTGGAATTCTTCCAAAAGAAAAGATAGGAGTGATTGTATTATCAAATACAGACGTCTCAGCTCCTGTTATAAATGATATTGCCCAAAAAACCTTGGAGATCTCTCTAGAAACAAAAACTGGTTATAAAAAACCCATGAATCTAAATCTTACAAAGGCAGCTAACGTTGACATGTCGTCTTATGCAGGAACCTACCAAAACGGAGCAATGCTTCGAGTTGAAGTGGAAAATAACAATCCTTTTGCCAAAATAGATGGAGGGATTCAGTATATCTTGCCTAATAAAGAATGGGAATGGCAAGATGGAAAATTAAAAATATTTGGGCTATTTACCGTTAACCCACCAATGCAATTCAAATTTAAGACAGTCGGAAAAGACAAATTGCTTTATCTTAAAGTTGGGGGAAATGTTTTACTTTGGGGTAGCAAAATCACTCCTCAAGAATCAATTGATGGCTCTTGGCTAAAACGTTTAGGAAAATATAAAATATTAAATGAAGATAAAAATAATGCAGGAATGATAAAAGATCCAGAACTGAAAATGGAAAATGGATTCTTAGTATTGGAAACAAATGGAATTCCAGCAGCAAATGCGAACGTTAAGCAAAAACTTGCCCTTCAGGTTCTAAATGAAAAAGAATCTATAATCGCAGGACTCGGAAGAAGTAAGGCTGATACCATTTCTGTCAAAGAAGTTAACGGCAAAGAGATCTTAACCTATTCAGGTTATGAAATGGAGAAAATGGAATAGTCCATAAAAATGAATTCGAAAAAAGAAGTCATGCGAAAATTTTTACACTCGTTCAATATCATAAGAGGATAACAATGAAACTAACACACATTATAAGATACATAGTTGGAATTCTGATTTTAGTAAACTGTGCAGTTCCTGCAACTAGAGAAGGTATGACTTACAAAAATTTTGAACCAAGAAAAAAAATAAAAGAGAGTATCTACATCGATCAATCTGTTGGAGGAAGTGAAACAAACCCGTTTCTAGTTTCGAAAATAGCAAACGAAGAATTTACAAATGCAATCCAAGATTCAATTAAAGAATCTGATTTGTTTCATGTAGTAGATGAAAAAAAAGAGAATGTTTGGTTATTAAAATCAGAAATAATCAACCAAGATCAACCCTATTTTAGCTTTAGCACAAACTGTAAAGTTTTAGTGAAATACTCACTCTATAAATCGAATACCCTTGTAAAAGAATTTCAGATTGAAGAAACAGCTAGTGCTTCACTCAGTGATTCACTAAGACCAATCAAGCGTGTCCAATTGGCAAACGAAAAAGCAGGAAGGGCTAATATCAATAAGCTCCTACAAGAGTTAGAAAAAATATAAATTCTCATGGCAACTAAGAGATCAGTTCAGTTTTTAGAAAAGCTGAACTGATCTATCTATTTCATTTTAGATCAAATCAAAATAAAAAGCATAAAGCACTAGACTATTCGATTTTTCTTGTAGAGGGAGTTTTTCAAGAAAAGGAAACAAACATTTCTATTTATAATTTTTTCTTTTTTTGCAACTAGTCTAGTCCAAGGACTGTAAGGCTTTCAATCAAATGAATTCAAATAGAACACCATTCAAGTTAAATTCAATTCAGATTCAGAAATCGCTTTCATTTAATAGCGACCTCAAGACTCAATCCTTCGATTTTGGAAAAGGATACTCAATTTGCTAGATTTTTCATTATTTGATTTTAGTATCCTTGGATTTGGAGGTTGGTTCTGCTTGGTTTGGGCAGCAGGTCTTTCTCTACAAATCTCGGATAAAACAAAATTAGTCGCGGTCTACTTTGTGGGAACTTCTGGATTTCGCTTAATTTGGGAGTCCTTTGTTTTAAGCGATTTAATCTTTCTGCTTCCAGAAATGTATTGTATTCCCGTTCCCTTTTTATATTTAATCGGTCCTTCCATTTTACTCTATTACGAAAGGTTAGGCGGAACAGAGAAATGGAAATTATCCAGTTACCATTTTCTACCATTTGTGCTTGGATTTCTACCTTTCATTTTGTGGTTTAATTTTGATTCAGAACAAAAAAAACAAATCATTCACTCTGTTTTAAGTGGGAATTGGAGTTTTCCCGACAGTCTATTTCTAGTATGGATTATTGGTCCGAAGATTTCTATTTTAATCTATAGTTTGTTTATCTCATATAGAAAATCAGGTGAAGGAGTTTTAGCAATCAAACTATTACCTGAAAAGATTCAATTTTTCTCGATAATATTACTCATCTATATTTTAATCATGATACTTGCAGATATTGCAGGTTATATCATTGGACAAAAATTTCTTTATAGATACAGTGCTTGGTCTCATACGATAGCCGCTATTATTGTATATTTATACTCAAAATTAAATCCGTATTCGATGTTGGAAATTTCAGGTGCTATAAAAACAGCCCGCTATTCACAATCCAAATTGACAAGTGTTAACTCAATTGAAGCAGTGCAGAAACTTAGTTTTCTGATGTCAAATGAATCCTATTATGCAGATGAGGATTTAAGACTGTCTACACTCGCCGAAGCAATGAAAATGAGTTCTCATCAATTATCCGAATTGATCAATGTTCATTTTCAAATGAGTTTCATTCATTTTGTAAATAGCCATAGAATTCGAATTGCCTGTAAAATGTTAGAGGAGGAAAAAAGAAATATACTCTCAATAGCTTATTCGGTTGGCTTTAATTCAAAATCTGCATTCAATAGAGTGTTCCGCCAATTCATAGGAAATTCACCAAGAGAATATAGAAAGAATCCTCACTTATTTGAAAAAGAAAAATCTACTTTGATAGAAAAAATAGAACCTAAGTTATAGATCAGGTCGATTTATTTTTCTCTCTATCGTAAAATGAAAGACAATAAATCTTTCGAAACAACGCAAGGAAGTTCGAAAGATAAATCATTTTTAAAAATTGTGGAGGAAAAAATGAACGCGTTAAAACTATGTTATCTTTTCGCAGGAGTCTTTTTTTTGGTAGGACTTCTTTGCGGAATTTGGAAATACTTGGGAATTGTAAAATCGAAAAATGGTGTTGCTTATGAGTACATTAGCATTTTGCACAGGGCATCTTTACTCTATAGCTTTGCATGTATTCTGTTAGCAAAATTTGTAGAACTGAGTAGTCTCCCTGAAGAAATAAATTTTTACTCAGCACTTGCTGCGATCTCATTCTTTGGCTTTGCACAGATTACTTATTTTCTTCATGCAGTATTAAAAGATACGGAAAATCAATTCTCCAAGCCATATCGGATTGGGAACTGGTTTTTTCCGTCATTTCTACTTCATCTTTCAATGGTGTTTTTAATTTTGGGTGAATTGGGTGGATTTATGATTTTATTCTGGGGATTTATACGATCTCTTTAGACACCTGCGAACGTATGAAATAAAATTAGATTTCTAAAACTACGAGGCGCAAAAAGGATTTTATTCGAGTAGCGTAGGTATAAAAAAAGTCCCTATCTCAAAAATGAAACAGGGACTTTATAGAACGCAAAGCAAAAAGATTTAACTTTTTGCTTTTGTGTCGATGCCTATCTGAAAATAGGCAAAGCGGCTAATATAAATTTACCGCTTAGTAGTTTCTGCGACCACGGTCACGGTCTCTTCCGCCACCATAACCACCACGGTTTCCACCACCGTTGTTATCATAGCTTTTCTTTGGTTGTGCTTCGTTTACTTTTAAAGCGCGACCTTTTAATTCTTTTTCATTTAGGTCACTGATAGCAGCTAACGCTTCTTGTTTGTTTGACATTTCGATAAATCCAATCCCACGAGATTGACCTGTGTATTTGTCAGTGATAATTTTTACAGATGTAACATCGCCAAATGTTTCAAACAAATTTCTTACATCGCCTTCAGTAACTTCATAGTTTAAGTTGCCTACATAAATATTCATATTAATATCCTTAATTTTTTTAGTTTTGAGAATTATAGAAAAGAGAAAATTTTTAATGATAAGACAAGAAAAATCAAAACCCAACTGTAAAATCTTTTTGTCTTAAAAGGAAAATTGTAAGAGAAGAGGCAGGTAAATGCGAATACTCAAAGAAACAATCATCAATGCTGAAACAAAAATCCAAAACTGTTTACCACTATTCATTTCTTATATATATTGTCAAATCAATTATGGGCAAGAAAACTTGGAATCCCCCTTAGTCCCCCTTTGCAAAAGGGGGCTTTGCGGTTTTGGGTTGTTTGGTTTTATAACGGCTTATCAGTATTAGCCGCTTTTACTTAGAAAAGATACGAAAACTAAAAAGCAAACCTAGCTCTAAAAAATCACACCTACTCCAACCGCCCCCTTTCCCAAAGGGGGGAAGGGGGGATTAAAATTTCTTCTCCCTCTCTTCCACCGAGTTAATCACATTCGAATTATTTCTCTCCATCGCAAATTTCTTAGCGAGGTCGTTGTATTTTTTTGCGTTTGACTTGTCGCCTAACTTTAGATAGACTTCCTATGATATAAGTTAAAACATCATAAAATGTTACTTCAGGAGATTCCTGCACTTTTTCCTTTTTACCAATATGAATAAGAAATGGAAGTATTTTAATTTTAGGAGGATGTTCTGCATTATCACATCTAACAATAAGAGAATTATTCTCTTTCATCCAATAAAATGAGTATCTTTAGAAATGAAAAGAATTTTAATACAGCATTAGAATTAATGTCTTCTTTAATCTATAAAGGTATGATAAGAGAAGAAAATACAATCGAATCAGAAAGGAACTATATATATATTTAAGAAAGGGAGGATGATGTTCACAAAACAATTGATGTAATGATAGCCACATTTTGTTCCTAATTCATTTGCCTCCCTTACACTCTGATTCCGATTTTAATAATATGAAAAAATATTTGAAACTAAAAGTAGTAAGTTCTTAAACCTATTCAAAAGAGCGTTATGTCAAATACTCTCAATCGTAATTTTTTCGAATTCACCGAGTATACGATTGTGTCTACTTGGAATACTTACACGATACCCGCTATGGCTTGCATTTAATTCACTTTAGAATTTCAAAACTTCTCACAGAAAGAATCTTTTCCCATCCCAACAACAATAGAATCTATGAGATGATTTTACAATTAGTTAAATCATTAACCATTTACCACTTCACAATTCCGACTGTTACCTGAATTCCTCCAACTATCGTAGACCCTCCATAGTCTTTTGCCAAGCGTAATAGGGAATCATGAAATCCTAAATTCGGAAAAGAAGCTTCCACTTTTTGAATAAAATCTCTTCTCATGCCTTTGCTGATAATTCCTTTCGATGCATCAATCCAATCTGCTTTGCGACAAGCCTCAATTACTTTTTCATGCGGACCTACATAAGGAAAAATCTTATGATGCCAATGAATGGCTCCGCTTAACGCATCAGAATCCAAGCCCCAACCATACTTTTGATTGTCTGCCAGAGCCACCGCTTCCGACGGTTCCAAATAAGCCAATTTATGATCCGTCCAAAGACCAATATCATGGTAAACAAAAGCAGTCTCTACAAGTCTTTCATACTCCTTTGCATAATCTAAAAAATGCATAGCATAAGTAATTGTGCGATACACATGATTGCGGTATCCTGGAAAATCTTTTCCAATCTGATCTTTATATCTCGCAAAAAGTTCTTCTACAAAAGGTCGCTCCAATGGAACGAGAATTTCATTTTTTTCCGATTTCATTTCTTTCTTCAATCCTTTTAAACGGGAATTAAAAACTCCCCCTTAGTTGGATTTATTGTAACATAAATCCAAGAATTCGACAAGAGCAAATCATCAGTGTTTATTGGCTAATTATCAGTATGAATATTTTTCCTAAATTGCGATGGAGATAGATTTGTCTCTTTTTTAAAAACTCTATTAAAATGCGTAATATCATCAAAACCAACTCTCTCTAAAATTTCTACTACTGGAAGAGTTGTGTCCTTGAGCAAGATACAAGCAATTTGTATTCATTCTTAAGTGAGGTTACACTGTATTTGTCGCTTTTAATAACACGAAGTAGAAATTTTTCTCAAATCAGAATTGAACTCTATTCTTCGAGTGCTTCCAGATGCGCAAACGTTTCCTGGATCAATGCTATCCGATGCTTTTCCTCCATCGTAAGCACTATTTCCCTCAAAGATAATGTTTCCATTGGAGGTAGTGAGAGTTTTAGGCGTTAATGTATTTACCTTTCCATCATCTAACCTTGCTCCTATAAAAGTGGATCTTAAAATATTTCCGGATAAATCCATTTTTGCCAAATAAGTGACTCTAGGACCCCCACCTGTTCCATAGGATTTTTGCATTGCATCCGTAGAAGCTTGGAAGCTTGCATTTCCTCCATCGGTTGAAAATGCTACATACAAAAAACTATCTTGAGAGACCAAAAGGTCGCCTCTCGTATCAGCAGCAGAATTGTCATAATAATAACAAAAGTCTAAATTGTTGTTTGTAGTTTTATAAAGAAATGCATCCTGATTTGTAGATGTGACTTGTGCAATCCCTGCGGTATACACACTTCCTCCCACAGTCAGACTCACTAAATTTTTTTCTGATTTGGGTTTGCCACCAGTTCCATCACAGGTTGCAATTCTTCCCGCTCCTAAGTTAGATACAGAAGGTCTAGAATTGGAAAGAGCCAAACCAGCAACTAGAAATAGTCTTTGATTTTCTTTGCTCTTTTTTTCCTGATCTGTTTCGATAATGGAATCTAAAAAAGGAATGCTATTTAACTGAGTGCAGTTTTGAATTAGAATGAGAGATAGAAATAGATAAATTAGTTTCATAAGATTTACTTTAATATTTCTTATTAGACTGGTAATATTTAAAAAAAATCTTTTTAGGAAATGATGCAAAGTTCTAATGTATTTTCTTTAAAAATACAATCGCTTATATTCTCTTATGAATAATTCTAAACTATAGAGAATAAAAGCTTACTTTTTTCAAAAATTATATAGAAACACTCTGCATGAAGTGGAATTTTTTGAATCCCTTGCATTTTTTAAGAACAATCCTTAATAAAAACTCAGAAAGAAATCCTTTCTTTGGATTTTAAACGATAGTTGTCACACTGTAATAGATTCTATACTGAGACAATAGAATTTAATCCTATTCTTTCAATACAACAACCGACGGATTCAAGAATATTTTTAATTTGTGTATTTTGATTGACTCTCAGCAAAGTAATAAATAAGTAAAAGCATATAAATTCATATTTTTCTTTGAGGAGATATTCAATATGATTAAACAATTAATCGAAAAGCAACAGATTTTTAACCTAACACTTAAATTTCTTTCCTTTCTTTCAAACTGGAAAATCACTCAAAGTCTAATTTTGCCAATCACAAATTTTTTAGCCTGGATTAATATATTATTAAATAGACCAGAGGAAACAAAAGACCTAGAAAAATTAGCAGAAATTTGGAAGCAGCTTATGCCGCCAGATGGACAAGACTATTTTAAAATTACAAACATTACAGAACAAACTGCGTATGTTGAAATTCATCTCCATTGTCCACTGAGAGGTACAGGAAAAGTTCACACTTGTTATTCTTTTATGAATTATGATAGGGAATTAATGAAAAAGGTAGGAGCAAGTTTAACTGTAATTGAATCCCAATCAAATTCAGGAAAGCCTTAGCAATTAGAAGAGAAGAAGATAATAGAGATGATCTGACTCCTGCTCATTTGAATCATTCATTTCTATAAAGCGGATAACAAAACGTAATCTCTAATCAAAGTTTCACTAGTCTATTTGAAATTATATTGACTCAATATAGGTAAATATTTTGATCTTACTTTATGCTCAGAAATATCAAAATACCTCTTTTGTTTATCCTAATCACTGTATCCCAAACATTTTCTTGTTCAAAACCTTTACCAGTAAAAGAAGGCAAACTACTTACTGTATCTGCCACTTCCACTGCTAAAGATTCAAAGGATGCATATAACGTAAAATATCTCTCCGACGATTCAATCAAAAGCTGGTGCGAAGGAAAGCCGGATGATGGAATCGGAGAATCGATTGAATTTACATTCGAGAAAGAAGTGAGGATTCAAAGTTTCTTTATTAAAAATGGTTTTGGTGATCCAAAATACTTTGCTCAAAATAATCGAATTCATAAACTAAAAATTGAATCAGATAAAGGCAGTTTTGAAGAAGTAGAATTAGAAGATACGAATTCGGAAAAAGAAATTGTTTTGAAAAAACCTTTGGACGCCACGAAAATTAATTTTACAATTATAAGTATCCGGTCTGGCTCAAAATTTAAAGACACCTGTATTACTGAATTAGGTTTTAATCATTCTAGTATAACGGATATCGGTTCGATGAAACTTTGTGGTGTTGATTTTAAATTATTTGAATTAGAATACACTACACCTGAAAATAATTTTGATATTTCTTATAATTCAGAATTAGCAGGAGGCTCTGGTTCGTATTTGAATCGTGATCTCGCCTGTAGCCATCCTGAAAAGTTCATTTTTGATTCAGTGCAAATAGAATCTAAAGAGGAAGGAAATGTTTTTTCGATTGAGGCTAAATTTGAAACTATTCCGAGTTCAGTTGACTCTAGCTGTGCTCCAAGAAATGTATCAATGAATCTAGAAAAATGCATAGATGGAATAAAAGAAATGAAATTAGATGGATCTCTTTGCAATGGAGTAAAAGAGGGATCAAAAGTGAAAGTGTTCTGTAAGTAATGGATTCAATCACCTAATGCATTGTGAACCAAATGAAAAAAATGTTCCTTCTTGATTTTATTGGTTCATTTGTATTGCCCAATCTTATAAAAATTCTTAATTCGTTCCTAAATCAATGGAAAAAATAAAACAAGTTCTTACCATCTTAGAAAAAGAAAATTTTAAACCAATCATAAAGACCGAAACATTTGATGATTTCGATTCAAAGGAAATCTTTTGGACAGATAAAAACGGAGAAGAATGTTTCATTTTAGAAGAGAATATAGCAATTGAGAATTCTAAAATTGCTTGGCTTCAATCGAGTGAGAACGATAGTCATCTTTTAAAAATTTATGATAAGAATATAACGTTTACTTGGAAGCCTATCACATACAATCCTGCGTTTGGCTGTCTTTGTCTTTTAATAGAATGGTATAAAGAATATTTGATTTTTATCTACCAAGAAAAACATGAGATTTATATTTGCTCTATCAAAGAGAATACAGTAAAACATTTTCATTTTCATGGAGAGAAAATCGAAAGAAAAGGAAATCTTATCTCTTATGATACCTATGTGAATAAAGCAAACGACAAAGTAAGACTCATTCAAATACCCGAATTAATAGAATTAGAACCTATCGATAAATCAAAAGCAGAAAAATTAGATCTGTTACCAAAAGATCTAAATCGATCCGGAAATTTTTTAGGACTGTAACTTGCAATCCCTTTCAAATCACAAAGTTACCCACAAGCATTTTAAAACTGACTACTACGGGATTGTGTAAAAACTTAAAAAAAATCTAACCGCGAAGATCGCGAAGGTCAAAATTTCCTAGGAAATTTTCAACTTTTCTTCGTGGTGAAAATCTTGTTCTTACACAACCCCATTTCGGGTAGAAAGACGATGGGCACCGAAAAAAGATACAATCATTCAAAACTATCATCGTTTCGGTATCGTTCTGTTATCGGTGCCATCGGTGGTAATCTGTTAAAATTAAGGAAAGAGCTGCCCTTGAAATGCGACACTACGATTCGAATATCATCATACGAAATTGTTTCATTTAAGGCGAGGTAAATCGGCTTTAGCCGCTCCCTTCCCACAAGTTGAATTGCTTTTGAAACTTTTTCATAAACATCCGTAGAAACATACTGGCTTATATCGAATGGATGTTCTTCTTCTATGTAGTCTGCTAAGTATTCTAAGACAGTGCTTTTTGCTCGGCCAGTTTCTCGAATCACATCCTCTAAAGGTTTATTCTCTCTAAAAAGTTCGAAAGCAAGTGCCTTTGTTCCATTTGGTGCAGTGCTTTTCTTCTCAACAGTTCTTATTGTGGAGGAATATACAACATCCTTTGCAATTTGATTTTCAGTGCAATACTTATGAATGATCGCAAGGATTTCTTTTCCAAAGTCTTTTAGTTTTTGTTCCCCAATTCCATAAATAAGATTTAATTTCTCTATGCTAGAAGGTCTTACTCTTGAAAGATCTCTTAACGTTACATCACTCATAATAACAAAAGGCGGAACTTTCCTTTGAGTCGCTAAATCCTTTCTAAACATTCGTAGCATCTCAAATAGATTTTGATCCACTCCTTCCCAGGATTCAGAATCTATTTTCTTAGATTTGGTTTCTTCTTTTTCCGGTAGAAGTGTTAAACTAACGCTTCTTTCACTTTTTAAAACTGCCTTTGCATGAGTGGTTAATTTTAAAATCGGATAAGGATTTCCTTCTTGTGTAAGTATATTTTGCGAAATGAGTTGATAGATCCAATCCTGAACTTGCTCTTTCGAATATTCCTTTAATAGTCCATAAGTAGATAATTTATGATGACCAAAGTCTCTAATCTTTGCTAAATTCTCTCCTCGCAAAATGCTTGTGATATGACTAACGCCAAATCTCTCATTGACTCGAACCACGCCAGAAATAATTTTTCTCGCAATTGTCTGCGAATCTTCTACAATCTGTTTTTTGTCTAAACATACATCACAGGCTTCACAATTATTCTTTTCATATTCTTGTCCAAAATAGTTTTTTAAATATTTATGCCTGCAAATACTCATTCTACAGTATTTTTCCATCTCATCGATATGAGAATAGCTTGCGCTAAGATATTCAAGATTGCCTAATGTCTCATCCGGCTCACCCAATAATTTTTTCCAGAGAATTGAGTCACTTCCCGAATAAAATAAAATACATTCCGCTTCTAACCCATCTCTACCTGCTCTTCCTGTTTCTTGCTGGTAATGCTCGATGGACTTTGGCATTCCTGTATGAATCACATAACGAATATTACTTCTATCAATTCCCATTCCAAATGCGACAGTTGCTATCATAATATCTACTTTCTCAGAGATAAATAACTCCTGATTCTTTGTTCTCTCTTCCGAAGTCATCCCTGCATGATAAGGCAAACAAGAGATCCCTCTCTTTGTTAAGATTGCATTTAGTTCCTCTACATCCTTTCTGCGAATACAATAGATGATACCAGCTTCCTTATTATGCCTTTCGATTGTGTCTAGAATCTGATTGGTAAGATTGTTTCTAGGAACAATCCGATAGATTAAATTCTTCCGATCAAAATCTCCAACTATCACTTCTGGTGCAGTAAGCGATAGTTGCTCTACAATATCTACTCTGACCCTCTCAGATGCAGTTGCCGTATAAGCATGCACTGATACATTCTGAAATATTTTTTTTAACTTACCAAGAGAACGGTATTCAGGACGAAAATCATGTCCCCACTGACTCACACAATGAGCCTCATCCACTGCAAAAGAATTTATTTTTATTTGTTTGAGAATGTTAATAAATTCAGGCATGACTGCCCTCTCTGGTGAAACAAATAATAACGATATACGACCTTCTAAAACGGCAAACTCTAAATTAGACTTTTCTTCTAAATCCAAAGTAGAATCAAGTTGGGCTGCAGAGATTCCATTTTGTCGTAAGCTATCAACCTGATCTTTCATCAGTGCAATTAGCGGTGAAATTACAACCGTAGTCCCTTCTGTGAGCAATGCAGGAGCTTGATAGCAAAGCGATTTTCCAGCTCCCGTTGGCAAAACTGTAAGTGAATCTTTTTTATCTAGAACAGTCTGTATCGACTCAGCTTGCAGAGGTCGGAGGGAAGGATAGCCCCAATATTTTTTTACAATTGCTAAAATTTGCTCCATGATTTACTCCCATTTTCACCAATATTTTAAAAAGCCTTTGGGTTTATATAATTTAATGAGAGTAATTGCGTAATAGTTCAATGACTTTCAATAAAAAGAGAATGGGTTCGGTAAATCATTGTTTACCTCTTTTTGAATCCTTTTTTCAATTTTTACAGGAAGTTTAAATAGAAAATCAATCATTTATTCTATACATAATATCTATCAAAAAATATTTTGAGAAAATCAAATTTGTAAATAGGATTTATCTATGGCTAATAAAGAATTCGACATTGTAGTGTATGGAGCAACTGGCTTTACTGGCAAACTAGTTTCTGAATATCTCACTCTACGTGGCATAAAGGGATGGGCAATGGCTGGGAGAAGTGAAACAAAACTCCAAGAAGTAAAAGATGAAATTGGGATACCAAAAGATATACCACTCATTGTAGCAGATTCTTCCGATCCAAATTCATTGAAAGCGTTATGTGAAAGAACAAAGGTAGTTTTAACTACTGTAGGACCTTACCAACTGTATGGAAATGAATTAGTTTCTGCCTGCGCAAATTCTGGAACAGATTATCTCGATTTAAATGGAGAACCAGCTTGGGCAAAGCAAATGATTGAAGCCTATGATGGAGTTGCAAAAAATACAGGCGCACGTATCGTCCTATCGTCTGGATTTGATTCCATTCCATCTGATCTAGGAGTTTGGTTTTTACAACAAGAGGCAATTAAAAAATTTGGAAAACCTGTCCCTCGTGTAAAAGGAAGAGTTCGCGAAATGAGAGGATCTGCTTCTGGAGGAACTATGGCATCGGCTAAGGCAACTATGAAAGCATCGTTTAAAGATCCATCGATTGTATCAGTTCTCGCAAATCCTTTTGCACTTACACCCGGGTTTAATGGACCAGAACAACCATCCGGATTAATTCCTGAGTTTGATAAGGAGTTTAACGTATGGGCGGCACCTTTTATAATGGCGAGTGTAAATACTAAAAATGTTCATAGAACAAACTTTTTATTAAATCATCCGTATGGAAAAGATTTCGTTTATGATGAAATGATGCTTACAACACTCGGGGAAGCGGCTCTTGCGTTAGTGGATGCAGCTGCAAAAGCAAATCCATTTGTAGGGAAAGGTTTAAAGCCAGGAGATGGACCTACAAAAGAGGAAAGAGAAAATGGAATGTATGATATAATCTTCACAGGAGAATACCCAGATGGAAAAAGAATTCGTGCTTGTGTCAAAGGAGATAGAGATCCTGGATATGGTTCAACTAGTAAAATGATTTCAGAAGCAGCACTCACACTCCTTGAAACGAAAACGGCAGGCGGTGTATTTACTCCCGGTGCAATCATGGCTGCCCCACTTCTTGAAAGATTACAGAAATATGCAGGAGTCACATTCACAATCGAGAACATGTAATTAAATTTCTCCTAGACTGTGTAAAAGCTTAAAATAAATCTAACCACGAAGATCGCGAAAGTCAAAATTTCCTTTGAAATATACAATTTTTCTTCGTGGCCTTCGTGCACTTCGTGGTGAAAATCTTTCTTTTACAAACTCACTCTAAACTTTTTCCGATAATTTATTTTGAATGTTTTCTTATTTTTATGATTCGAATAATAGGACAGGAGAAGTAAAATGACAAGAATCTTTTTTAAAATACTAGTTATGCTACCGATACTTCTGAATTCTTTTTGCTATCGTAGCATAATTAACAAAGAAGGAGTAACTCCCCTATTACAACCTAAAAATAAAACTGGAATCATTGTTTACCTGAATCGAGATATTGCATTTAACGCAAGTAAAATGGTAGAAATTGAAAAGGGAAGAGAGACCTATTTAAATTTGAAAAATGATATAAGTGAATTAATTTCAAACTCAGGAAAACATTTGGAAGCAGAAACGGGAGGGAATCTAAAATTTCTTGGTATTTATGGATTTGAAAATGCTACCTTTGATGAAGGATTCGCTCTAAAAAAACAAAAGAAAAAAAATACAATCGAGTTTAGTTTTTACGAAATCAAGGAAGAGCAAAATTTCACTTTGCTACTTTCTATATTTACAGTAGGAATTTTTCCTTTATGGTATGAAAGAACTTTAAAAACATCGATTCGATATTGGGACGATGAGGGAAATGTCAGAACTCTTCCCAATACAAATAGCATTCCTATTTTAAAAAGTTATGGAGGATGGCTTCTAATTCCTTTTGCTTTTTTCTCAAAAGAAGATACAAAAACTTTGTATCAATATACATTTGATCTTCAAATGCGACAGTCGATGTATAAATATGAATTGGGAAAATATTCTAAAGCAGATTATGAAATTTTTCCACTCAAAGAAAAACAAATGATCCAAGCAGATGCAGAAAAATTTTTGAAAGATGATAGTGTTTGGTTTATGATCCGAAATGAAGCTAGAAGTAGAACGGAAAGGTTTACATTTTATTCTAAATCAGATAATATACATACTTTAGCCGCAACTGTGTTTACTAAGAACATTTCCAATAAGCCAATTCAATACAATCCGAACCGGTATTTCGTAAGTGATGGAATTAATAAATACAAATTAGATAAGGCATTAAACCCAGACACGGGAGAATTTATAAATCAGGATATTGAACTTCAGCCTGGGGAAATAAAAGAAGAAATCCTAGCATTCTATGTTCCGCATGACGTAGAGTTGATCTATTTAAATTATTCAGATCCAAGACAGGAAATTAATTTTCAAACAGGTCCTGTGTTACGCTTTTATAAGAATTTTAAAAAATACAGCTTTCCAAAAAATTAAAATAGATTCGATTATAGTGACTAGAGGTATAATACCAAATGGCAAACGTAATTTCAAAGAGAGATTTAATTGATTCGCATTTGGCATATTGCGCATAGAAAAGTGCTAGAAAACTAAGATTTGTTTAGAGCAAATCCATCTTTTTATTTTAAAAATAGGACTTATCTATTGAGGCTTGCTATAAGAAATAATTAGGTAGATTCAAAAATAATTTTATATTTCTCTGGCAGATTTTGTTTTAGATACTGAAGATAATCTCTAGTAGTATAGGCAACAGGATAACGATAGTTGTTATTGGTAAATTTTGCACTGCCTAGTTCTTTCCAAGGAGTTCCTACAGTCTTTCTCAAATATCTCTGAACAATTCGAGTAGTAGCACCTACAACAAGACTATTTTGTTTACAAGTATATCGCAAAATGTATTTTAATGTATGAAATAAAGCTTTGTCTATCTCATAAAAATCAAATCCTGATTTTTTAAATAGAGCCTGATTTGAAACCCCTCGATTCCATTCAAAAATTGCATCTGGAGTAAATTGAAAGTCTTTTGCAATTTTGTCATAATCCAAATCAAAATAATCATCGATAGGTAAATAATTTAACGGTGGACATTTCAATGAAATTCTTGCAACTGCTAATATTTCTAAACTATCTGGTAAGACTGTCACATAGGTTTTTGAGTGCTTGAGTGTTTTCAGATTTTGCTCATTTAGTTGCAAATACAGAGGATCTTCTAAGAAATTTTCATTCTCTTTTTCTGGAAAGAAAACTCGAAAGGCAAGTCTGGATAGTTATTCAATTCTATCTTCCCCTAATTCATAAATAGCAAACTTATCAAATTTTTCTATCAAAATTGATTTTGGTATAGATAGAATCATCTTTTCTTTTCTCCTACTGAATCAAATCTCAGTTCCATATTTTTAAAATTGGTTTTATAGTAGAACATTTTTTACAGAATGTAGAAGTTAGAGAATAAAAAGCACTATTTTTATTTTTAAAAAACGATTTTACAGAATGTTTTTTAGAATCTAATTTTCATTTGAACTTTTATTTAGTATAATTCTTCAATTTAAATTGTTAAACAAATCCTTTTAAATCTTTTCATACGATAACCGATATAAAAGTAAATATGAAAAAGTATTTGTATCTAATATTGATTCTTGGTGGCTTGTATGGATTTTTTCTAAATTATTCCAATACAAGACTCGATAACGAGTCATCAATTTTTATTTTAAAGGCTCTCGCTCATTCAAAACAGGAAATTACAAAAGAAAATAAATAGCGAAATTTTACCTTCCTCTTTCCAATGCTTGGATCTCCCTTAAAAAAGGAATGTATTACCTACTGCGGCTATTCTTTATTTTCCGCAAATAGGACCATATTGTTACCCACAAGTATGCTAAAATTGACTACCACCGATAAAGACATTGGGCATCGATGGTTAGTATATCTAATTGTTTTTGCCATTTTACATTATTTGTCGATTTAATCAGGTTTAAGCATCTAAGGCTTCAAATATTCCTCCTTTAATTGTATTTAAATGAAGTAATTAAACCGATATAGGAATCCATCGGTTTTATCGTTCTATTATCGGTGCGATGCGGCGAGCGTAGTTGAACCGTGCATCGGCGGTACTCTTTTAAAATTGTGGGTAACGATATGAAATAGGAAAGGATAAATTAGAAATACAAGTCAATTGACAAAATTTTGAATAAATAAAATCCCTATTATATGAAACCAGCAGAAGCAAAAACAACTGTATTTAGAACAAAAAACCTAGAAAAAATTTATACAATGGGTGATGTTTCTGTGACTGCTCTGCAGGGAATTGATTTAGAATGCTATGCAGGTGAACTAATTGTTCTACTAGGACCTTCTGGAAGTGGAAAGTCTACCCTTCTCAATATTTTGGGAGGACTGGATCGACCTAGTTCTGGTAGATTTTGGTTTAAAGATCAGGAACTCACAAATGCAGAAGAAAAAGATCTTACAGAGTTTCGCAGAGATCATGTTGGATTCGTTTTTCAATTTTACAATTTAATTCCAAGCCTAACGGCAGAAGAAAATGTGCTTTTAGTAACTGAACTTTGTAAGACTCCTATGCTTGCGATTGACGCTTTGAAATCAGTTGGTTTGGAAGATCGAAAAGACCATTTTCCCTCTCAGCTTTCAGGAGGAGAACAACAGAGAGTCTCCATTGCAAGGGCAATTGCAAAAAATCCAGATATACTTCTTTGTGATGAACCTACTGGGGCTTTAGATTTTAAAACAGGCCAATTGGTATTATCCGCAATCGAAAATGTTAATAGAGAATTTGGAACAACTACAATTTTAATCACACATAACGCTTCTATTTCTGATATGGCAGATCGTATCTTTAGAGTTGGAGATGGAAAGCTTTTAGAAATTATAAAAAATAAGAAAAAGAAAAGTGCTTCGGAAATTATCTGGTGAAAACTTTATTTAAAAAAGCAATAAGAGAACTCTATAATTCTATTTCACAATCTATTACGATTGCGCTTGTCGTTGCTTCGGGAGTAGCCGTTCTCGTTGCTGCTCTGAATACCTACTCTTCTTTGATCAAGGCGCGAGATAAGTTTTATATTACAGGAAAACTCGCGGACGCATTTGCAACTTGCAAAAGAGCTCCTGTCTCTTTAGCGGAAAGACTTAAGAATGTAGAGGGAGTCAGTTTTGTTGAAACTAGAATTATAAGAGAAGCACTTCTAGATCGTCCTGATGAAGAAGTTTCCTCTTCTGCAAAATTTGTAAGTCTACCAAATTATATAAATCGATTGCATGTATTAAAAGGAAATTTTCCAGAAACAGATGAGGAAGCACTAGTAAGTATCGGTTTTGCAGAAGCAAATTTAATAGGACCCGGAGATTCAGTTTCTGCAATTCTAGATGGTAAGAAAGTAAAGATTCGAATCACAGGGATTGCACTCTCGCCTGAATTTATATATGCAATGAGAGGAGCAAATCCTCTTCCAGACGATAGGCACTTTGGAATTTTTTGGATGAAGAGGTCTGCCTTAGAAAGTTATTTTGGAATGCAGGAAACCTTCAATGATCTTGTTTTTCTTTTTGCACCTGATATAATCCAATCCAATACAATCCATCAAATAGATGAGATACTCGCGCCCTTTGGAGCCTCTGGTGCATATTCAAGAGATAAACTTCCTTCTCATATGTTTTTAAAAGATGAATTTCGACAGCTTAAAGCTACTGCTTGGAGTATGCCGATTATTTTTTTAGGAGTTGCTGCATTTCTACTTCATGTTGTTGCAAGTAGACTTGTGCAAAGACAAAGAGAGCAGATCGCTACTCTAAAAGCGTTAGGATATGGACGTTTCGCAATTGGCTTACATTATTTTACCATTCTAGGAGGTATTGGATTTGCTGGAAGTGTCTCTGGAATTATAATTGGATTAATCCTAGGAACAGCATGGACAAGACTCTATGGTGAATATTACAGACTTCCCAATTTAGAATTTTCTTCTGATTTTAATTATTCTTTTTTGGGATTTTGTATCGGGATGATCTCTGCTCTCTTTGGTTCTCAGAGTGCAGTTAAGAGTGTAGTCAAATTAGAGCCTGCACAAGCAATGCGTCCCCCAGTCCCAATTTATTTTGGAACTGGAGTATTGGAAAATATTTTGAAAAAATTTTCCGCTCAAAATAGAATGATCCTAAGAACATTCCTATTTAAAAAGAAAAGATTTTTACTTGGTTCTCTTGGAATCTCTTCTGCAATTCTCATTTCTATTACCGGTCTTTTTTGGAAAGATGCAGTTTTTTATATGATGGACACTGAATTTAATTTAGTTACGAGAGAGGACGTTAGTATCTTTTTCTTCACTCCTGTTCCCTATCGAGCGGTGCAGGAAATTGAAAATCTTCCAGAAGTATTTAGAGCAGAAGGTTATAGGATTGTTCCAGTAAAATTTAGAAATGGTGCAAGAACCTATGAATCCGCAATTCAAGGTTATTCAGAAGACAGTCATCTCAGAAAAATTCTATCGAAAGAAAATTACTTTATCCAAATTCCAAAAAACGGAATTATTCTAAATGAAGTGATCGCCAAAAAACTAGAAGTAAAAACAGGAGATAGTATCCTTGCAGAAGTCCTCGAAGGGAATAGACCCAAGTTGAATTTTAAAGTAACAGGAGTGATTTCTGAAATTCTTGGAATGGGTGCCTATACTGATTTTCATTTTCTACATTCCTCTCTAGGTCAAGAAAAGAGCCTAACGTTTATTTCACTTCAATCAGATAAAAATGCAGAAAGAAAATTACTAGAAAAGATTAAAAAATTTCCAAAGACCTATGGAGTATTTACTCGGTCTTCAATGCTTCGTGGACTCAGGGAAGTAATGGAAAGATCTGTGCTTATTTCTGCTTTAATTTTAGGAATTTTTGCATCAGTGATCTCTGTCGGAGTAATTTATAATACAATGATTGTATCTCTTTCCGAAAAGTCTTGGGAGCTAGCATCTCTTCGAATTCTTGGACTCACTAGAAGGGAAGTTTTTTGGATTCTTGTAAGTGAACTCATTTTACAAATTATAATTGCAATACCAATTGGTTGCGTTCTAGGATATTGGTTTTCTTGGCTGCTTATGCAAACTACATCTACGGAAGCATTTCAAATTCCACTGATTATTCTACCTGCAACCTATATCACATCAGTGGGAATTGCGCTCATCGCTTCTTTTGTCAGTTTTTACATTTTATGGAGAAAAGTAAAAACTTTGGATTTAATTTCTGTATTAAAATTGAGGGAATAAAATGAAAGAAAAATTAATCAAAACTATCTCTGAAATAATCAAACCACCTCGCATCTATTTTTTTGCTGCTGGTATTATTTTTCTATTTCTCCTATCGCTTGCGTTCAGACCTGATCCGATTCAAGTAGAAATTAAAAAAGTGCATAGAGGAACTTTTAAGAAAATGGTAGAGGAAGATGGAATTACACGCGTAAAAGAAAAATACACAGTGTATTCTCCTGTAAATGGAGTGCTGAGAAGAATCCACAAAGAAGCTGGAGATATTGTAAAAGAAGGAGAACTCCTTGCGGTTATCGATTGGGATTTAAAAAGAGAAATTAAATCTCCAGTCTCTGGTAGAATTCTTTCCATTTATAGAGACAGCAGTGGACCTGTTGAAATGGGAAGACCCCTTTTGGATATAGGCGATATCAAAAATCTAGAAGTGGTCTCTGAAATTTTAACTTCAGAAGTAGTTTCAATATCCGTTGGAAATGAAGTTGAGATTACGGAATGGGGAGGTGAAAATATAATTGGAAAAATTGAAAGAATTGAACCGAGTGCAATCAAGAAAATCTCAGCCCTTGGAGTAGAAGAACAAAGAACGAAAGTAATTATTAAATTCCCAGTCCCTAATGCAATGGGTGAGGGTTATAAAGTGAGATGTAGGATTACTGCTTTTTCAAAAGAAAATGAACTACTCGTACCGACAGGCGCACTATTTAGAGAGAAATCAGACTGGAAGGTTTTCAGTGTATCTTCTGGAAAAGCAATCAAAAAGAAAGTAGAAATATCAGATCGTAGTCGAGAAGAAACAATTGTGAAATCAGGCTTGTCTGAAGATGAAGAAGTGATTGTCTATCCGGGTGAAAATGTGAAAGAAGGAGTATCGGTTCGAGGAATCACGAATCAATAGTTATAATTTTTATCCGAAAATAAACAAACAGGGAGATCAAATTTATGTTAAGACCTATTTTTTTAATAATACATATTTTCTATTTATTTTATTCCTATCCCTTATTCTCAGAATCTTCTTTTACAATCGAAACAGTTCCCAATCCTACTAAAATCGGGAAAGGATATCTAATTGATACTACCAAAAAGTTAACAACAAAAGAGATTCAGGATTTAAATGAGAAGCTTATTTATTTAGAGAAGGAAACTAGTGCAGAATTTGCCGTTATAATTCTTTCTTCGATTGGAGAGGCAAATCCAAAAGATTTTGCTGTTACCTTATTTAACTATTGGGGAATAGGTAAAAAAAATAAAGACAATGGACTTTTACTGTTACTTGTTATGGATCAAAGAAGATGGGAGTTTGAAACTGGCTATGGTCTAGAAGGACTACTACCAGATGTAGTATTAAAAAGAATTGGAGAAGAAAAGTTAGTTCCTATGCTTCGCTTAGGAAAAACGGGGGAAGGTATACAAAATGTTATTATCGAAATAGAAAATAGAATAAAAATAAATAGGTTGGAAGTAAACGTAGATCAAGAAACTTCCAAGAAGGATGAAAATAACTTTGTTAATTTAAAGAATGAAAATTGGGTAATTATTTATTTTCCATATTATTATAGTTATATTTTTTTATACTGTTTAGTATTTTGGAGTTTAATTTTTTATCTAAAATCAAAAAAGAAAAATATAGTTCTATTGTATACAGAATCAATAGTGAATTGGAAAGTATTAATACTTGGATCAATTCCTTTTTTATTAGAATTATTTTATACGTTAACTTTTACAGGATATTACACTATTTACCCGTTATTTAAACCTATTTATCTTTTTATATCCTACTCTGTATTTTTCTCCTTCTTAGAATTTTTTTATACTATAGAAAAAGGCAATTATAGTGAGGCGTTCAATCATTACCAAAAAATAGATATACCATTTCGATCGATTGAAATGAAAATATTTAGCTTACTTTTTCCCCTTCCGACACTTCTCTTTGTTGTTTGGTGCCTGTTTAAAAGAAGAAAACTTAGAAATTTACCTAGTCTGTGTAATCATTGTAAAACTCCAATGCTAAGACTAGATGAAAAAAAAGATGATTTCTTTTTAAAAGAAGGACAGCAAATTGAAGAGAAAATTGGATCCATTGATTATGATGTATGGTTTTGTGAGTCTTGCGAGAGTGTAAAAATTTACGCCTATGAAGCCTTATTTACTAGCTATTCGAAATGTCCTTCTTGTAAATTTAAAACGCATTTTTTAGAATCGGACAAAACAACTGTTTCCCCTACTTGTTCTAGCTCAGGAGAAGGAGTGCGTGTTTATGCGTGTAAGAATTGTAATTACCGCAAAAAGGAAAAATATACGATTCCTGCTCGTGATTGTTCAAAATCATCAGGTAGTAGCACAAGTTATGGATCTTCCTCCTATCGTTCTAGTTCTAGTTCTAGTAGTTCTTCAGGTTCTTCTTTTGGAGGAGGAAGATCAGGTGGTGGTGGAGCTGGTGGTAGTTGGTAATGTATATAAATTATCTTTTAAATTATAATGATGCATCCATAATTTTTTAAAATCAGATATGCATCGAATTAAAAACTGTGTAGAAATAGAATTATAATTTAAAAATTCATCCTTATAATAATCAAAATCCGCAAAATAATTGTTACCCTCACATCTCCTTCAATAGAAAACTTTAATCTCTTTACTACAATCATTTCGACTAATAGAGATCATACCATTGGGTCGCTCATCAATTCAGTTCCTGCAGGAAGTCTCCATTTAAAACTGCCGCTAGTTGATTTTATACAATTTCTAATAGTTTCCTTTCATTTGAAATAAATTGTAGCTTTAGAGTAATCGTTATCCAATTCTCAAATTAACAGTCTCATCTAGTCAGCATTTTTGATCTTGATAATTGACTCTTATAAGAATATCAAAATGAAATGGTATATAATCTTTACATTTTTTAATTTTAGCAACTAAATTTAATAAATATAACTCTCCTGCCTCGCTGGTTTAAAGATTTGGTAGCAAAAGTTCCCATATTCTCTCTAGCTCTACTTTTATAAGGCTAAGAATGATTTGGCGCTATATTCTAAAAGTTATATTATTAAAAAAAGAATCTCCTGATAAATTCTATTTAAATACCTTTTTCTTATATAGCTAATCTGAAACCCGTTTACAAATTGAGTGCATACGCAAACAATCCGACCTCTTTTCAAAATCTAGTGATCACCCAAACCTCTTTACCGTTTGATATTTTAGAAATCAAGACTTGAATTGGTCATACTCCCAGTTCCTAATCCTAGCCTATTCATAGTTACATAAATAGAATAGAAACATATAAGAAAATATTAAGATTGTCCCTGAAAAGGAGTTAAACAGTATAGAACTATTTAAATTAGTTTCAACTGAATCTTTATATTTAAACTAAAGAATAGGAGCCCAGCCATGAATCAAAGTATCATATTTAAAATTTCAAAAGATGAATTTACAAAAACTGAATTTACTCAAAAAGAATTTCCAACTTTGCAAGAAGGTCAGATACTTTTAGAAATATATAAATTCGCATTTACTGCAAATAATATAACATACGTAAATTTAGGAGAGAGTGTCGGCTACTGGAATTTTTTTCCAGAAAAAGACAATTGGGGAGTTGTTCCAGTTTGGGGATTTGGAAAAGTAATAGAATCCAAAAATGAAAACATTCCTATTGGCGAAAAATTTTATGGATACTACCCTACTGCATCTCACGTTGTATTAAACCCAAACAATGTAAAAGAAAATGGATTTGTAGATTCTAGCGAACATAGATCTAAATTACCATCTCTCTATAATTATTATTCAAATGTTCAAAATGATACGTTATACACAGAGGATACAGAAAATATTCAGCTTATCTACAGACCTCTCTTTACTACAGCATTTCTGATCAAGGAAATGATCTTATCTAACAAGATATACAATGCAAAATCTATTCTTCTCACAAGTGCCTCTAGTAAAACAGGTCTTGCTTTGGCGGATTTGCTTTTCTACAATCGAAATAAAGATTTTTCCTTTGATATAATTGGACTTACTTCTGAACGAAATTTGAATTTTATCAAAAATCTAGAATACTTTCAAAATGTATTTCATTATAAAAAAATTGATGCCATTCCTAAAGAGGATGTATGTATAATAGATTTTTCTGGAAATAAAAATATCCTCTCCGAATTGAATTCTCATTTTGGAGAAAAGTTAAAATTTTTAAGTTTAGTAGGAATGGTGCACTGGGAAGAGAAACTAGACAAACAGGATTCTATCAATGGAACTGTTTTTTTTGCACCAACCCAAATAAAAAAAACGATGAAAGAATTGGGTCCAAAGAATTTTCAGAAAAACCTATCAGATGAATACAATCAATTTATTCACAAAACAAAAGACTGGATTCAATTTGAAGAAATAAACAATGCAGAAAAATTCAAAGAACTATATTTGAATATACTATCAGGAAAGACAAGTCCAGAAAAGGGATATATTGTTTCTCTAAACAAGTAGAACGTTATTCGATATAAAAATGAAGTTTGAATATGAGAAAAGACTGCTAAATGCAGCTAAATTTATAGAAAAGAATTTTGATAAAGAAATACAGCTAGATACAATTTCAAAATCTAGCTTTCTTTCTACTTTTCATTTTCATAGATTATTCAAGGCTTTTTATGGAATCTCACCTTCTGATTATTTAGAAAGAATACGAATTGAAAATTCAATTTATTTAATGAAATTCACTCAACTCGCCTTGAAAGACATTGCGTTTGAAGTGGGATTTAAAAACCAAGAAACATTCAACCGAGTATTTAAAAAGATCACTCTTCATACACCAAGTCATTTTAGAAAAAACAAAAAAAGCAAATTAGAAAAAATAAAAATCTCAAAACCGATTCTAAATCTTCAAATGGAAAAGACGATAGTTCCAAAAACAAATTATGTATTTATAAGAATCCATTCTGATAAAAACACTCTAGCTAAAGCTTGGTTAAAGTTAGTCGACATTGCTTTGCAAGAAAATAATTTTAATGCTAATTCAGAATGCATTGGGATTTGGAATTGGAATCGTTTTGTTGATAAAAAAACATTTGATCTAGGAATCATTACAAACCGCAACTCCCATAAAATGAATTCATCTTATATCCCAGAATCTAAATATTTAATTTTTACCTATACAGGAGAAATAAAAAAAATAACAGAAGTGTATTCCTATATATACAAAGAATTTATTATAAAAGAAAAAATCTATCTAAAGCCAATTCCTCCTTTCGAAGTGTATTTAAAATACCCTCCATTCTACCATGGAAATGAGTGTGTCACAAAAATTTACTTACCAATCGAAGATTAGCAAGAATCGTCAAAAACATTCCTCGAATCCATGTTATAAAATAAGAAAGGAGTCAATATGAAAATCATTCTATTTATAATATTGGGTATTGCATCTATAGGAAGTATAGTCCTCATTCTACTTCCAAATGTAAAAACAGTAACTGTCACAAAGAAAATTCCATTTAGCAAAGAGGAGATTTGGTTGAAAATTCGTAATTTAAAAAACCAAACAAATTGGAGAAAGGAAGTAGAAGAAGTAAAAATTCTATCCGAATCAAATCCAGAATCTTGGGTGGAGAGATTAAAATCAGGACAAGAAATTAAATTAAAGACAATTCAATTAGAAGAGATGAGCTACTGGGAAATGGAAAGCTTTGATGGCAGCTTATTTGATACAAACTGGAAAGGAAAATTAAAATCTATTTCGGAAAAAGAAACAGAAATTAGCTTCACTGAATCTTTTCAAATGAAAAGTATTGTAGGGAAGATAGTCTTTTATTTATTTTTAAATTTGGAAAATCTAATCAATCAATATATTGAAAGTCTAGAAATTTCACTAAACCAAGGAGAGACAAATGAAAAAAAATAACACAATCAAGAAGTCCAAGACAAAGTCTTGGGCGGATAAATACAATACAAGGACTGAAATTGAAGTAAAGCATTTAGAAAAAGGTTTTGCTGATATTCCAGAAAATTCAGAGATGTTAATTGCAACTCCAAAGGTTTTTGAGGATTATATAAAAAAAATTAAAAAAGGAAAATCAAAAACTCTAAAAGAAGTCAGACAAGATTTAGCAAAAAAATATTCTGCAGATTATACTTGTCCACTCACGACTGGTATATTTATTCGAATTGTAGCGGAAGCAAATTTCGAGAAGATAACACAAGGTGTAGATATAGAAAAAGTAGCACCTTTTTGGAGAGTAATTGAACCTAAATCAAGTCTTGCTAAAAAACTTTCTTTCGGTGAGGATTTTTTAATTCGTATGAGAAAAGAAGAAGGAATTAAGGATTGAAATAATTTTAAATAAATCCAATAACATATTTTATGAAGATATTCGGTGATTTCCCAATTCTCCCCATTCTATTAGGACTATTTTTTATTCTCTATGTGATTTATAGTTGGTTTGATCATTTTAAATCTGGTAGATTTAAACGAATCGAAAAAGAAGAATCGATAAAGCCTAGATTAAAAAATGGATTAGAACCTACAGCAACAGATCTAAACCTAGATGTATCAGAGAAAATTCTGAATCACGATTTTAATTCCTCTGATTCAGAATAGAGAATAACGTATGAGATCTTTTTTTTTAAATGAAAAATTACTGGATTGGTCTTGGTGAATTCAAAAAGGTTGAAATCTATTTACACGAGAATGAATGGATTGAATGTGTGTATGATTGGGATGGGGGAGCACACAATCCAACTCGAAGTAGAATTTCAGTAAAAGATTTTTTAAAAAATATTCCTTCGGAAGTAGGAAGACTCCTTTCATCAACTGATTTACAAGAATTGGTAGAAACATTACAAACTCATTTTGATTTTACTGATTAAATATTCTTTCCCCTTATTTATGGTTACTCATTATTTGCCACGAATAGTCAGAAGTTCAAAGAGAAATATCTATTTTGCAATGTTTTAAAAATAGAAATTCCTTGCTTTTATAATCAAGTTAGAAACAAATAAATAGATAGAATAACGCTAGCGTATAGAGTTCTTCTCACGCAAAAGAGGATATTTCCCAAGTCTAAAAAGAAATTAGAATAATTCTTTTAAATGGGCAATATGTCGATTTACTCATCAATATTAGTTTAGGAAATGAATTACTTGGATTGGTATAAATACAAAATGCTTATAAGTCGAATGATTTTCTTTAGCCTGCTCCTTTCTTTTTTCATTCCTTTCCATCTATTCAGTGATCCTGTTCAAATAGAAGGCGAAGAAGAAACCATCTATATCAGTCCTCATTTAAATTATTTTTTAGATAAAGAGAAGAAATTTTCCTTTGAGGAAATTTCTTCCGAAGGAAATCTCACTTTATTTCAGGAAAATAAAAATGCGAACACAGGGTTTGGTTATTCTAATTTTCCAATTTGGTTTTATTTCGACTATGAAACGAAAACTTCTTTAGATTTATTTATTTTAGAAGTAGCCTATGCAAATCTAGATGAGATAGAATTCTTCTTTACTGATAGTAAGAATCAACTGGTTCGAAAGTTACTCGGTAGACTCCATCCTTTTTCTGAGAGAGATTTTAAACACAGAACCTACCTAGTCTCTCTCAGAGATATCAAACCAAAAGGAAGATTTTTTATTCGAGTGAAAACACAAAGTTCTATCCAAATGCCCGTTTTCATTCACAACCAAAAACTTTTCTTTGAGAAAGACCAATATAATTTTGCCTTCCAGTTGGTTCTTGCAGGTGTAATGTTCTCCATGTTTTTATACAATTTACTATTAGGAATTGCACTCAAAGACAAAGTTTATTTTTTCTATTTATCTTTTACTCTGCCTGCTAGTTTATTTTTAATGGGTTACAATGGAATCACGGCTCAATTTTTATGGGGAGACAACCCTTGGTTTAATCGTGATTTTGCGCCTGTTCTACTTGCTCTAAATAATTTAGGCATTTTATTATTTGTAAGATCCTTTCTCAAACTTAAAATCAATCATCCTAAAATGGATCGATTTATTAAATTGCTCATTTATATATCTGCTCTTGCATTTATAGGAAGTTGGTTTGTCCGATATGATTTGATTAGCAGAACGTTAGTCTTCTTTGTTATCGCAAATTCTTTAGCGGCAATAGCGGCTGGATTTTTATTAGCAAAAGAAGGCTATCGTCCAGCCAAAATCTATTTACTAGCTTGGGGAATATTATTACTCGGTGCTTTGCTTCTAGCACTCACTGGTTTTGGAATAGTTCCTATCAATGTATTCACCCGAAATTTAGCACAGTTTGGACTAGGTCTTGAATCGATTTTAATTTCCTTTGCACTTGCAGATCGAATTAAAATTTTAGAACAAGAAAAAGAAAAAGCCCAAAGAGAATCTATCTCTGCTCTAAAAAAATCAGAACGATTAAAAGTAGAATTAGAGTTAGCTAGAAAAATACAACAATCTATCATTCCCAGAAGAATTCCAAATATACCTGGGCTCGAAATTGCAGCTTGGTATCGTCCCATGGAAACGGTAGGCGGCGACTTCTATGACTTTAGAACCAAAGAAAGTAACCTTGGTTTTATAATGGCTGACGTATCTGGTCATGGAGTTCCTGCAGCACTTGTTGTCTCAGCTGTTAAAACCGCCTTCGGATTTCAAGAATTAAACATAGAGTATCCTTCTGACCTACTCAAAAGCATGAATGAAATACTACGTGATAAAACAGGTGGTGAATTTGTAACTGCCTGCTATGCCTATATCGACATGGAAAAGAAAATTCTAATTACTGGAAATGCTGGACATAGCGCTCTCTGGATTTTTAGAAAGCAAACGGGTGAATTAATCTCACTAAAACCAAAGGGGAGAGCTCTTAGCCTAACGCAAGATTCACTCTTCGATTCAACGGAAATTCATTTACTTTTTGGAGATAGAATTTTACTCTATACAGATGGACTCTTTGAAGCAGGAAATCATACAGGTGAGCTTTTTGGTGAGGAGAAGATTCAAGAACTATTAAAATTATCGGCAAATATGAGCGCAAAAGAATTTGGAGAAAGCTTACTAAAAAAAGTTATCGATTGGTCTCCCGGGGAAGACAAGTTAGAGGATGATATTGCGCTTATCGTAGTAGACTATCTTTTGGATTCTAGTCTAAACTAAATACTCAAAAATATTATTGTCCAGATACGCATCGAATCGCAAATGAATTCGATTTAGGGCTGTAGATAATTCCACCAGTTCCAAAATCCAAAACCAAAGCAGAACTAGTTCCAGGAAAATAGGTTGTAGAAGACCAATACTGAGAACTAGCTGTCGAAGGAAAAAATGAGGAATCTATTTTGGGAGCAGTTGCTTCAAAATTCGAAATCGTTTTTAATTCATTTATATTCGGAAGTCTCCAAGACTTAGAGGCAAGTGTGAGAGAATTGCAATAAGACAATGCGTTAGTCCAAGTATCTGATGTAATACCTCCCGAGCAAGAATTAGCAGGATCTTGTCCCCGACTACATTTTTGCCAAATAAGTCCTGTTCTTTTATCTTGAATCGTTCCATTATTATTATCAGATAAAATGGCAGAATATTTATAAGCTGTTCCTGATACACATCGGATAAAAACAGCTGAGTTTCCTTTTGCTAAATTAAAAGAATAACCATTTGATTCATCAATGATCCAAGCAGTGCTAATATCGTATTCTTCACTCGCCCATATAGGACCAAGAAGTTGCCCGTTTGTAGGAAAATTTGTTGCGTATATCGCTTCATTAGAAGCTCCATAATGAATGATTGACTCTAATTCTTGTTTACTAGTAATTCTCCAGTTCGTTCTTCCCGCAAAACCGTTATTACTATTATTTGAATTCAAACTTGTGCAATAGCTAGGCGCAGAAGACCAAGTATTCGATTGCAAAGACCCTCCACCACAATTACTCCCTGTAGACCCCTCTGCGCAAGTCTTCCAAACAAGTCCAGTAATATTGTCTGTCGTTGTAAAATCGGAGGTATAGACACTATGAGGGGTAGGACCTGAAAAACTTCTTAGTGTTCCAAGATTTTTATTTCCATCATCTCCACTCGAAAAAGAAGTAGTCTGACCTGTTTTGAGAGGCAGAAGACTAAAAATACCAGCAGTCACAGAACTATTCGAAAAATTTGATTTGATTCCAATTGCCTTTAGAGTCAAGCCAGCTATCGTTCGAATCGATATTGGGCTTGTATACTTATTAGAAGCAAGAGTTGGATCTGTCCCATCCAAAGTGTAATAAATCACAGCATCAGCTGTTGTAGTTTTAATTTCAATGTCTATGATTGAATTATAAGTTCCCGCTTGCGGAGTAAAACTAGGAGAGGAGACAGTTTCCGTTGTTGTATTGGAGTTTGTAGGTTGATTGGAAGGAACATTGCTAAAAACAAAGAAAGTTCCAATCCCAGCAGGAGAACTAAAATCAAAAAGAGATCTTTTCGTTTTCAAACAGGAAAATACGATAAGAAGAATACTTGTATATAAAATTATTCTAAAAATAATATTCATTTTTATTTTTATAAATACCAAATGAGAAAAGTAATTCTCCATAAAGACTTTACTCAGATAGCATTCGATATGACTTACAATAAACCTCTATAGAATAACGGCTCTCCATTGGAGAATCTTTCCATTTTAGATTCTTATTATTCTATAGAAAACAAATGGAATGTCAAAGATTTTATTGCAGTTTTGATAGTTTTAGAGTTATCGTATTTTGCAAAAAAATAGAATTTAGATCGTTAAAATCGTATGATAGAAAAAGATTTTTACGTCAGTCGTCCCTTTAAAGCCTGGATTGTGAATATGTATGAGCTCTAAGTAGAAGTCGCTGCTTATAGAGATCTGCCTCGTCAAACTCTCCAATCTTTTCTAATATAAAAGCATAGAATTTTAACATTCTAAGATCCGATGGATTCGATTCACAATAGATTCTTGCACAATTGGCTGCGATTTCATAATCTCTGAATTTCACAAATTCTTTGGATAATAATTTATATAAATAGAGATTCTTGTTCTCTTTTAAATTTTGATTGTATAGCTCTAGTAGTTGAATCCTTTTTGTATTCTTATCCAACGAAAGATAATCAGGAATAAAATCAAAAAGAGTTTTTTTCTCTATATTTTGGATTTCCAAGTTCTCTGGGATTTCTACCCTTAAGAGTGATAAATCATCATACAGCTCCCAAGAATTTACGATTAGATTTTTGATTGTGTGTAAATCCCCTTTCGCTTCTTCTACATAATCTAAAAATAATTTTTCTTCATGGTATACATTTGGTTTACCATGCTCTGTATAATCTTTAATTAAATCTTCTCTTCCATCTGAACCATTTATAATTATATCACCTGGATATGTCTGAAATGTCTGAATAATTACAATACTATCATCACCACCTAACGATCCCATTTTAAAAAGACTTTGGGTCTTTGGAATAAAGGAAGCCTTTCCATCTCTATACAAAACACTGTGCGGATGTTCAGAATTTATAAAATACATAAAGCCAGTTTCTTCTTCAATCAATCCAATGATCGCAGATACCAACATAAAACCTTCAAAAGTTTGAAAGACTTTATGTAACTCACTAAACGCATTTTTCAACCAAAGCTCCGGAAACTGACTTTGGAGTCTATCGTCCATTTTAGTGCGTTCTAAGATAGATTTAAAAACAGAACCTAAAACAATAGTTCCACCTGCCCCCTGCAATGACTTACCCATTGCATCTGCATTAACAAAGACAATCATTTTCTTCTTTCGTAGAACAATTTCATCGGATATACAAATATCTCCTCCAATAAAATTACTTTCTTTTCGGAATTCGAACTCTTTTTTTTGTAAGACTAGGAACTCAATTTTGATTCTACTGTTTAAATTATTATTGCTGAGAGGCTGAATTAATAAGGAGGTTAAATAATAGTCTGCATCTTGCTGTCTCTTTAATTCATTTACTTTATCAAGCATGGTCTTCAATTCGTTGGTTCTTTCTTTGACCTTTTCCTCCATACTTTGATACAAAATAGAATTCTGAATGGATACAGCCGCCTGGGAAGATAACATTTGAATCGTTTCAATCCGTTCTTCGGTAAAAACTCTCTCAAATAAATTGTTTTCTAAGTAAAGAATTGCAAGCATTTGGTTTTGATTCATAATTGGAAGGCAAACCATTGACTTTACTTTTTTCTCTATTATAAATTCATCTCGTTGGAATCTCTTTTCATTTGATGCGTTATGTAATACAACTGACTCTTTGGTTAATTCTACATATCTTAAAACAGATGTAGGCAGAATACTAGAATCCTGTTTTCTTTTGTTTAAGTTAAATTCGCCATTTACATTTGCTTCTGAATAAATGAAAAACTCATTGGATTCAGAAATTAACAATACACCTCTTTCTGCTCCTGCATTTTCTATGATTACTTGTAGAAAGTTTTTAGATAAGGAATCAAATCGAACGTCACTCGAAATAATTCTAGAAGCTTTTAGGATTGAATTAATATCTATATAAACTGAATTGACTGAAGAGGAAGTTGTCCCTCTTACCTTTTGGCTAATAACGTCAGATGAGGAAGGTTCATAGAAGTTTTTTAAATACCTACTTTTTATAAAATTTGAATAATATAAACTTCCCCAGTTTTTATATTTTTGAAATGCCTCTGAAAAATACAAATCTGCAATTTTACCTCTATCCAAAGAGAGATAGAACATACCGGCTAACTTTGAAGCAAGAGCCGAATTCTGAATAAAATCGTATTCTTTAGATGAATAAATTGCTTTATCATAATACTCCATAGCCTCTTGAATTTTTGCATTTGCCTTGCACCATTCTGCTTGTAAAAGAAAATATTTATGTTGGTAATTTGGCTCACAGTTTTTTGCCCAAAGCTCCCATTGTTTCAGCTCTTTTTCAATTTGCTTGTTTGCTTCCTCTGATTTGTCATCTTTTATGAATAGATTCAAACAGTAATAAAACCGAAATTCAGTTAGATACATTGTGCTTGTGACTGAATCCTGAATTGCTAGAATTTCTGGAATCATTTTCGCTGCATTTTCATACTGTTCTGTAATAAAATATTTTTGAAATTTCAGTAAATAGAAAATAAAATAAGGTGTCTTTGTTTGACTCACCTCACACATCTCCAAAATTTCTGAATCGGAATAATCCATTCTAGTTTCTGTGATCTCTCGCAAATGATTTAAAAGTATTAAAATGAATTTTTCAGAATCTCTATTCTTTAATTTTTCTACTGCTTTAAAATATTTATTTCCTTCTTTTAATGTTGCGTCTAACTTTACTCCTGCAAAGAAATGATTCCAAATATACATAAATGCATTATAGCAAGCATAAATTACATCGCCCGTTTCTATACCAATTTGAAATCCTTTTGATTGCAATGGAAAAGTATCTCTTACTGATCTAGACCAATGATTGATCAAACTACAAAAGATATGATAGCATTTTGCTTTTAAACTTTCAGAAATATTTTCAAGAGCATATTTTCCTAAGTTATAACCCAATTTGTATTCATTTATATTGCATAAAAAAGCTGCAAAGGATGCATAGACGATCGGCGATATGTAGGAATTTCCAATCTTGATGACTGAAAGCATTGCGTTGATTGTTATAAATGTTCCAAGGGATGGATTGGTTAAGTAAATAGAATCCAAAATATTTAGCGAAAGTTTTATCTTCTCCAATTCTTCTTGATTGTCTGAAACAGAAAGACTTTGGATAAATAGAATTGGATTTTCACCCAACACATTCTTTACTTTCAAATATTCTTTGAATAAAACTAAATCATTTATTTTACTTGGAATTTTGAAATCATAGAGACGAAGCCCATCGAGTCCGCTCTCAATCGCTTTTTGATAATCTCCCTGAGTATTAAAAAGAGCAATCCGTAAGTTGTATAACTTGGCTTTATCAAGTCTAGAATTTGCATTGTCCATTCCAATCTCAAAATACTTGATTGCAGATTGATAATTGCCTAACAAAAATTCCGTTTCCACCAAATTGAAAATACACTCAAATAATTCAGAATAAAACTGATTCCAGTTCTTATCAGATAATAAATTTAAACAGTTTTGAAAATATTGCAAAGCAGATTTGTACGCAATCGATAACTTTGCCTGTTTGCCGGCTTTGAGATTTAATAAAGCTATATTGTATTTTTCATCCTCATGAACTAAATCTATACTATAATTCAAATGTCCTAATATATCGAATAACGATTCATTTATTTCCTTTTCATTGCTCCTTTTTAATAAATATCTACCAATTTCTAAGTGTATTTCTTTTTTCTTTGAATCAGAAATTAACTGATACGCAGCTTGCTGAATCTTATCATGAACAAATTCAAAATAATAGTTTGATTCTAAATTTCCTGAAGAAAATAATTTATAACTTTCTCCAACAGGTGTGATCAATCCATCTTGAATACAGGTTTCTAAATTCTTGATTAAACTTTCCCTACCTTCTAAATATATTTCGATCAAGATAGAAAGTTCAAATTGATTTCCAATACATGCCGCAATTCCGAGTAAACTTTGAATTGTGTCAGATAATTTTTTTATTTTTCTTAACATCAATTCAATAACGTTTTCTGAAATATTTAATTTATATATTTTTTCTTTTTCCCATCTCCATTCATTTTCTTTAAAATAGATAAAGGATTCATCTTGCAGATTAAATAAAAACTGCTTAGTAAAAAATGGATTTCCCCCAGTTTTGGAATAGATTAAATCTGAGAGTTCCTCTATCGATTCGGATTTTGAATGCAATGTATCTACTAGTAAGTCTCTAATTGCCTTTTTTTCTAAATTACCTAGATGAATGGTTTTAAACTGATAATTTTCTTTTTCTAAATTACTCAAAAAAAAATGAAAACTACTAGATGAATTGACTTCATTGTTTCTATATGCACCTATGATGAGTATATAATAGAGATCTGGCTCATACAATAATTGCTCTAATAAAAATAAAGAACCAGAATCTGCCCATTGCAAATCATCTAAGAATAATACAATCGGATGCTCTAATTTTGCACAAGCTTTGACAAATTGTAAGAAAGCATAGGAGAATCGATTCATTCCCTGTTCTGTTGAAACCTCTGGAACATCTTCTTGCACTCCAATGAGTAATTCAAGTTCGGGTATAACGTCCGTAATTACTTTTCCAATGCTTCCAACTGCGGTTTGTATGTCTCTCTTCCAAATTCCTATTTCAGATTTTTCTCTAGAGAGTAGTTGTTTTATAAAATCTGCAAAGGACTGAGAAATTGCAAAAAATGGAATATTTCTTTGGTATTGCTCAAATTTTCCTGAAATTAGAAATCCTTTTTTTTCTTGAATGGGAATATTTAACTCACTGATCAATGAAGATTTCCCAATACCAGAATATCCTGTTATGAGTAAAAATCGATTTGATTGATGAATCGATAGAGTATCTAGAAAAGATTCTTGTAAGATCTGAATTTCCTTTTCTCTTCCATATAACTTTTCTGAAATAATAAACTTATCTGAAAAATCGTTTGCGCCAAGTTGAAACGGCATTGAACTCAAAATTTCTTCATTTTTTTCAAATAGACTTTGAATTTCAATTAAATCGAATTTGAGTCCATTGGCACTCTGGTATCTTGCAATTGGATCCTTCGAAATTAATTTTTGAATTAATGCAGCAAGTATTGTAGGTATATCGGGATTATACTTTTTAGGTGAATCTGGAATTTGCGCTAAATGAAAATGTAAAATCTGATTGATATCGTTTGTGGCAAATGGCAATCTACCCGTTAACATTTCATAGAAACTAATTCCTAAAGAGTATAGATCTGTTCTGTAGTCTATCGGTTTCCCAGTCCTACCTGTTTGCTCTGGAGAAATGTATTGAATCGTTCCCTCCAATTTAATTTCAGAGGAGCTAACGTATTCTTTTTGAAATAAGGTAGATATTCCAAAATCAGTTAATTTTAATTCTTTTGTGTTTTCATTGATGATAAAATTTGCGGGTTTGATATCTTTATGAATTATATTGTTCTCATGAATTTCAATCAAACATTCAGTCATTGCTAACGCAATAAACAGAAAATCAGTCACGTCTAATTTTCGATTTTTTATAAAATCAGAAAGAGAAATTCCCTTAAAATCCTCTAAGATAAGAAAGGTATCATCAATAAAATCAACTGCTTTGATAGAAAAGTTTAGTTTTCTTTGGGAATGAATATAAAATTCATTTTTCAGTTTTAAATTTTCATTTCCTTCTTGGATTTCAGAATTAAGATATTTAATTATAATCGGTTTTTGATCAGAGTTCTGTATCCCTCTAGAAATTACATAAGACGATCCTCTAAATAATTCTTCCTGAATAGAGAAAACTTGACCGTAAAAATTCATACTCAACTAATATTTATTTTGATTTAAAAAAAAGCAATTTATATTAGAGACTAAAAATATAAAATCATTTTGCTTTAAATATTTTTTAAAAATCAAAAAAGAGCTTATTTTTTAATACCTATCCTATAGTAAATTACAAACAATCTATCTCTCTTTTTTTAGTGTCAAGGTCTCCTCTGCTCTCAATTGTTAGTATTTTGAATTTATTAGCGTTATCCGCCCTTTTTAAAGTGAATGAGAGCTCTATTCATTTATCTATATATAATGATTCAAATATATAATTTACGAACAGAGTTCCAAGTAGAACTCAAAATTCATGATCTGTTTTTTTCCAATTTGAATCTCAGTTCAACATCAGAAGAACAAATTTTCAAAATGCAATTATTGTGTCCTAATACAAAAGTAAGAAGGTAAGTTTAGAGATTATAATTTATTTTATTTTCAGATTTATAAAGAATAATGACTTAAATTTAACCTTATATTAAAAAGAGTAAAAAAAAAATTAAAAAGACACTAAACAAGTCCGATCATTCCATTTTTTTTTACCTACAAAAATTAGATTAAAAGAGATCTAAAGATGCTGTGGTTATAAAAATAAACTTTGCAAAAATGGAATCTACAATTAAATTACAAGATCATAAATTAGAACGGGGAAATATTTTATGCTCAGATTAAAATTAAGAAGAAACAAAAATCTATTTAGAAAATTTATCCTAATAGGAGCCAAAAGTTTTATAGCTGGAATTTTTTTTGGGATTGGAATTTTCACTCTAGATTTACTTGCAGTTGCAATATCTGGAACTTTTAATAACTTTGTAGCAGGGCAAATAATCAAAGCAAACGACCTAAATACAAATTTTTCCTCTTTACGTACTGCGATAGAATCTATCCCTGATTTTACAAAAAGTGGAGGCAATGCAGTATTATCCAGTGGTGGATTAATCTTAAACACAAACACTCTTGCTAATTCTTCCACTTTAACAGTAAATGGACGAATTTCTGCACGTAATTTAGGAATCTACTGCGGAACTACCAGTGCTACCAATGGAAATGCCGGTGGATACCTTACCGTAAAAAACTCATGCGCAACGATATGTGGAAACACAAATGCACATATGTGCACAGCACATGAGATGTCTCTTTCTCGCCAATTGGGAATTTCTATTACAGAACCTAGTTGGTTTTCTTCATATGGTTACTGGTTAGGAACAGTAGCTATCAATGTTTATGACTGCAATGGATGGACGAGTGCCTCTAACAGTCAAGCTGGAACAATCAATAGTTCAGGAGGACCAAGTTGGAATACTTGCGATAACAGTTTACCAATAGCTTGCTGTTTGTAATAAAGATAGAATCATCTATAGAATACTTTCAGTCGTTTTCTTAGAATTTTTTAGTGAGGTTTGGCTTTTTTAAAAACTTAGATTCTAGAATCTTATAATTATACTAATTAGCCAATTATTTTTAAAAATAAGTTTTTCAACTTTGATGGATAAACCAATTAGAGTTTTTAGAAATCAGAAACTTAAATGAATCGTAAAAGGAAATCTTTTTCTGAATGTTTATTTATTAGCCACGTTATGCATAAACACGTATATTGAGAGATAGAGTCTATCGTAAATACATGACTCTTGTTGAATGAATCAATGCTAACCGATTTATTGATTCATTCAAAGACCATACTAAAATAATATCTTTTATTATACGTATCCATTTCTATATTTTGCAAAATTCAATTAATGAGAGCCCTCCTTTAAATATTTCAACTCAAAGAATACAATAAGTAAAAAGATACCTTGGATTGGCAAAATAAATAAGCTATAAATTTCGGGAAATATTTTGAAATGATCGGTAGACCATGTAATCATTGTCTTTGCGTGAACAGGTATACTAATTAAAAAATAAATAGAAACAAATAAACTACCAATCCATAATTTAATATTTTTGTATCGATTTCTAACTTGTCCTAGAAATGCTAACGTTCCACCAAGAGAAATAAGAATAAAAAAGACCACATCTGTTTCAGGTATAAATATTTTTTCATAAAAATATTTATGACCAGTGATTACAGCACTTGTATGCAAGATCATTCCGAGAATTAAACAGGTTGCCTGTGCCCACAATCCAAATTTTAATACACTTAGCATCTTAGATCTCCTTTCTGAATTTTTATTGTAAACATTGCAAAATAACTTTCTAAAGTCATTAATAGAAAATGAGCACTCGTTGAAATATATCCTGCTATTTGAATATTTAATTTTGTATAGAAACTCCAATGGGAAATATTTATGTATATCAGAAATACATGTATAAAAGCAGCGAGGATATGTAGATGAAATCTATCATTCAGATTTGATCCTAAATAAATACTTACACCTAAAATTGAAATGAGTGCGTAGGCTTCTTGAAAACCTATAGATGCAACTGGATTGCCTGCCAAAAAAGCAAACATACCAAGATTATAAAGTTTTCCTACGATAGTCGCCATATACAACAAGCTTCCCGTTATGCATAAAAGAATTCCATGAAAACGCAAAATTCTTTGTCCAGTAATCATGCTGCGACTCCGATGAATTTTGATGTGCTTATTTGAATTAAAATTGAAAAGGATTCGACTAAAATAAAGGAACAATGAATAGAAGCGCTATAGAGAATTGTTTCCTGACCCATATTTGCTATGATCGTGGACTTTAAAACAAATAAGGTTACCAATGGAATTAGATGAGCGGCAATTCCTAGAAAATCAAAAATCATGAATTCGCTTTGGAGGGATCCATAAATCAAAACTCCACCTAGAAGTGACATGAGTAGATAGGCTTGCAAAAGCCCAATTTCGGCAGCGTGATTTGAGAATAAAAAATGGAATGGACCTTCTAGATTAGAATTCATTGCATTCCAG
This sequence comes from Leptospiraceae bacterium, assembly GCA_035345875.1. Lineage (GTDB taxonomy): Bacteria > Spirochaetota > Leptospiria > Leptospirales > Leptospiraceae > UBA2033. The sequence goes on from DAORDH010000007.1 coordinate 68,620, forward strand.
GAAAAGAAAGTATTCCCAAATGCTAGAAGTATCAATAAAATCCCATGAATTCGAAGAATCCACCTAGAAATAGATTTAAGATTTGACTGTTTCATAACTTATCTCCTTGTATACTAAGTATACTATTATTGTATTATTAGTATACTGTCAAGTTTTTTCTTTTATAAAATAATATCATCAAAAGACTCAAATAGAAATTAGCTCAGTTTTTAATCAGGAACAGGATTTATACTAAGAAAGAAAAATGAAATGAACGATAGGTATAGAGTGAAAGAAGAAATCATAGAAAGAGCCTATCAAAAATTATTATCTTCTGGTATAACAGAAACAACAGCTAATTATTTGGCAGATATCTCTGGCGTAAGTAAAAGAACTTTTTATAAATATTTTCCAAGTGTTGATGAGTTTTTAAATCAACTCATGGATTATATTAAAAATCAAGTGCATAATGAATTCGCTTCTGTATTGCAAAGCAGCAATAAAAATTATCTTTTATCCGTAAAAAGTTTATTCAAAAATTTACCGAAAGCCTATGGCAAAAACTTTGAAAATTTTATGATACACTTACACAAACAGAGACCTGACTTAATTAAATCCTTTCTTGATTTCAGAAAAAATGAATTCGATTTGATTCTTGAAAAACTAATCAATTTACCAGAAGTCAATCTTAAAAAAAGAAAACTCAATAAACGAGTTACTAGGGATATTCTAATAAATCTATTCGAAAAAATGGCAACTCCATACTACATTGCAGAAACCGGAGAATCAATGGACACTGTCGTTCATACAATCTCAGAAATTTTCTTTCATGGAATCATAACAGAAAACGAATAAAAGACTTATTTCTAATCAATCATTCTATTGTGGAATTCGTATTTGAAATGTGCTTCCTTTCATCAGCTCACTCGTAACAGAAATAGATCCGCCATGTAGATCGATAACTTTTTTAGCAATAAATAAGCCCACTCCAATTCCTTCATAAGAGTCAACGTTAACCGCTCTATAAAACTTATCAAAGATGAAATTTTGACTTTCTTCTGAGATTCCGATTCCAGTATCTTTTACTGTTATTCTGATTTCGTTTTTCAACTTTTCAGAGAAAATATCAAGCTTACCATCGCGTTTATTGTAAAAAACTGCATTTTTAATTATATTCATTAGCACTCTAGTAAATAAAGATCGATCTGCAAAGACTTCCCCTGCTACTGCAATATTTACTTCTAATTTTTTGCGTTTTATGATTTCTATGACCTTTGATAAACATAAGTCTACAATTTGTTTTATATCCAAATTTTCCTTTTTTAATTTGATTTCTGTCTCTAGATTTGTAATTAAGAGTAAATCATTTAGAAGATCCGTTAACTTCTCACTCTCTAAATAAATGGATTCAACATGAGATCGAATCTGTTCTATATTCATAGGCTCAGTGCCTTGTAAGAGTTCAGAAAAACCATGTATAAAGGAAAGTGGGGTTTTTAATTCATAAGAAAGATTTTTGATAAATGCATCTTTGGTCTGACTTAATCTAACATTTAATTCCTGTGCCCGTTCTAAGATTTGATTCTTTTGATTGATTTCACGAAGCATAGATATGATTTTTATATTAGAACTAGATTGCTGAAATGCGATAGACACTTGTAAACTGAATACTTCTAAAGTATTTAAATCTGTTGTATGAAATGGAACTTCGTTTGCTGATTTCTCTAAGTATATAACACCAATTACCCGCTCGTCTTGTTTGAAGGAATTGCAAACATAATGAATCGTTTTCTCTTCATTGTCATGTTTAACAACATAGTCTCCCTTATCTTTCCCACCTTCTAGATGCAGACTATTTTTAACCAATGACTTAATATATTTCAAGATAGTGATTTGATTTTCGGTAATATTTTCAAAAAATACAGGAACTAGATCTCCTTGCTTTTTTAAAAAAATGATTCCTAGATCTGCTGAGAGAGATTGAATGGCAGACTTTAAAATCTTTGTCATCAATGGTTTTACATCGGTAACCACTGAAAGTTCTTTGTCCATAGAAAGAATATTTTGAATCGTTTTACTTGCATCAATCAGTTCCTGTCTTGAAACTTCTTGCACAAGTCTAAATGCATCTACGGTTTCGTAGGACTGTTTTCTTTCTTCCGCAGAAAGATTTAGCATCGCTTCATAACCTTTAATCGCCTGTCTTGCATCAGCCAATTCTCTTTGGCTTAATTCATGCAAAGTCTCGTAGGAGGCAATAATTCCTTTTAAGTCTTCAATCTCTCTTTTTAATTCTTCCAATTTTTACCTCAGATAAAATAAAATTCAACAACTAACAATCATTTACCTATTCTAAATAAATGCGATTGGGTAGCAAAATTCTAGTTTATATTTTGCATTTTTAATACGCTTACCTATTTCTTTCCAACCTAAGCAAGCAAACTCTAACTCAAAAAGTTAGTATTTACCGAGCTCGATTATAATGCTATTTTCTGAAATCAAATGGTGTTGTAAAGTTTAAATAAAAATGACAACTTTACCCCTTAATTGGTAATACCGATTCATTCCACTATCGTATTTCAATTTATAGTTTTATCATCCTATTTTTATCATTTTTTAGGGAGAAATAAAGATCTAAAGAATATTTATAATTGACTCATAAGACTCTAGGCATATTTTAAAAATCCTACAAACAGGAATCTTGATAAAGAATTTACTTTTCTTGATTATTTATCTCATTTTCCACCCAAAATATAGGTAGAGGTTACCAAACTTGGAACTAAAGAAAAAACATATTCTGAGACTTTTCAAGATTGGAATTATTTACAGCCTTCTAACCTTTTGCAGTCAATCTGTGTATGAAAACCCATGTAACCCCCAAAGCAAGATTCTCCAAAAAAACCTACTTCTTAAATTCTTATTAGATGATAAAAGCCCATACTGTGGGCAAGCTAGTTCAAACTTCGGAAGAAATTTAGGAAACGCAGCAAAAGAACTAACTAGTTTTTCTTTTCTCTCACCCCCAATAACGGGTGATATCACAGAGAAGAAAATAACTTTAACCCTACCCTTTGGAACTAACGCAACAAATCTAGTTGCAAAGTTTACAACAACAGGAAGTAAAGTCAGTGTAAATGGAGTGACGCAGACAAGTGGAATCACCGCAAATAATTTTACATTTCCTGTGAGTTATATCGTGACTGGAATAGACGGCTCTACAGAGACATATACAATAACAACAACCATTCAATCAAATCCAGGAAAGGCATATTACTCAAAACTTACCACAGGCTCTGAAAGATATGGGAATGCGGAAACTCTGAATGGCTCAACAATTCAATCCTTTACACCAGTGAGCACATTTATGCTAACAGCAGTAATCGACTCAGACAGAGATATCTTATATGTGGGCTATGGAGCGGCAGGAGAAAATGTAATCAGGGTATACGAAAATGCTAGTGTCAATACAGATACAGTAACTAGAACAATCACAGTTACACCCAATACAAGAATTGGAGGTCTTGCAATTGACTCCATAAACGATAGACTCTATTCTGTTAATTTTTTTACAACAGCTAGTTCAAATGTGAATCGATTTATATTTAGAATCAATAATGCTAGCTCTCGAAACGGAACGTTAACTGCTGTATCTGATTTTGCACAGATTTCCTCCACCGCGCTACATCCATCTAGTCAAAGTATAAGAAGAATTGCATTAGACTCAAAGAGAGATATACTATATATCTGCGACTATGGGGCTAATTCAGTGTTTGCGTATCATGGAGTCTCAACTTATATACATGGGTCTCTTTGGGAACCTAGTCGAATTATAACTTCTGTTCCACAACCAGCTGGAATCACAATTGATACAAAAAACAATATTTTATTTATTAGTAGTTTCAGTGGAAATAGCATTCATGTATTTGATTCAGGGGATACTACCAATGGAACAACTGGAGCAAACAGAATCATAACAAGCGGATCTTTGAATGGTTCATCTGGTCTTCATTTTGTCTATCCGTTCAATAGACTTTATGTTGCTAGCTTAAATGCTGGTAGAATTTTATATTTTAATGATGCCAGAAATATAAATGGAAATATAAACCCAGATGGAATATCAGGAGCGATTTCATCACCCACAGATGTTTCGATTGATATAAATAGATAAGAATTTTTTAAAACAGAAATCTATTTAGAATAGAATCGATTTCTAAGTAAACAAATTCTATCTGAAATAAAAAAATCTATAATTACTCAAACTCATTCCTCTCAGAGATAAAAAACTTTTAATTAAATTATTCTTGAAAATAAAATACACAAAAAATAGTAATAACCATCTAGAGAAGAATATGAAAAAAAAATCAGAATGGTTTCTATTGATTGGGCTCATTGTTTTAGTGATAGTCCCAACACTCGCCGGCATTGTAAGAATTTTCAACCTTGGATCAGCTGAAGCATTTCAACCCGAAAACATTCGGTTTACGAAATCGCCTATTTCAATCACCTTACATGTAGTTTCCTCCATTTTATTTAGTATACTTGGTATTTTTCAAATCATCCCATCCTTTCGAATTCCAAATTTAAAATGGCATAGAAGAATTGGTAGAGTGCTTCTTCCTATTGGGTTTATTTCTAGTCTCACTGGTCTCTATATGACTCAGTTCTATCCTAAAGTAGAAACTGATGGTCCAACACTCTATTTTATAAGACTCTTAGTTGGTTTTGTAATGACTTTGTTTTTAATTCTAGCGGTATACACAGTGTTAAATAAAAAGTTTAGAGATCATGGGAACTGGATGATTAGAGCCTATGCACTCGGACTAGGAGCAAGCACGCAGGTGATCACTCATCTACCATGGTTAATTACCACTGGTCAATTGCCCACAGGTCTAACGAGAGATATGGCAATGGGAGCGGGCTGGTTGATTAATTTAGCAATTGTAGAATGGAGAATTCGAAAAACTTAGGAATGATTTTTATTGGTAAATCGTTGTTATCTTCCTGAGCGGTTTCTTGTTATTTACCACTACTCTTAGAAAATTCTATTTTTTAAAATGACAATTCGAAAGATGTTTCATAAAATCATCAAATTCAAATCGATAAAAGAAATCAGCTAATGAAGCTTGAGATTATTTTACTCAATCGCAACTCAAGTGTAATAAAATAAAATATCTATTTAGTAATAATACTTGCATACTAGATAACTTTTTACATCTTATCTTTAAGGATTTTAAACTTGAATATTCAAAGAAAATTTGCCATCTCTATCATGTTACTTTTTTTTATTTCCATCTCGTATCTAATTCCAGTTGTTTCTGTATTTCTTGTTTATGGAAAGGAGACTGGGATATTAAACACATCCTATTTTAATTTACTATTACCTTTTACAGTAACTTTTTCTTGGGGGATTTTATTACTTTTATTCTATACAAAGTATAAAACCAATATTTCAAAAATACAATATTTGATTTTAGCACTCCTCATCACAGTCTCTTTTTTATCCTTCACTGGAAGTCCTGCTTTTAGATATATAAAATACACAGGGATTTTTGCTTTTATTATACTCATTTTTATTTGGGTTGAAACATTGATTCAGTCTCAGATTATAAAAAATCTTTCGCGGTATATAATGATAAGCCTCTCCTACATCTTAGTCTTTCTATCTATTCTAGAACCAGCTCTCATCTTTCCACAAATCGGTAAACTGGAGAATCTAAATCCATTTTTTAAAAAAGAAGGCTTCATAGATTTTTTGGGTTTGTTTGATAATACTCGAATCTTAGAAGGAGGATATCTCAAACAAAACATTCATTCAAATTATTTAATTGGGGATGGTTCACTCGGAAAAATAAATATTAACTCAAAAGGGTTTCGAAGTAAATGGGAACTAGAAAATCCAAAACCAAAAGATGAGTTTAGAATTTTACTAGCAGGAGATAGCTTTACAGTTGGATATAGAATTGATGATGCCTATACGTTAGGCGGATTAATTGAATCCGAATTAAACAATAAAAATATCAAAACATTTACAGCCGGTCTATTCGAACAATATTCCATTTTACAATGGCAAAAACAATATCCAAAACAATTTGATGCAGATGTTTTACTCGTTGGAATTTGCTTGGGAAATGATTTAGTGCAAACCTACAGCAAACTCAAATCAATAGAGTTAGGATATTCTTTCAAATATCACCCCGTCAATGATCCCTACTACAATCAAGTTTTGGAAAAAGAAAAACTACCATTAACAGCTTTAGATAGTAAATCGAGTTTTAATTACAATGTTTGGAATCCTGCAACATCAATTCGAAAAGATCTTCGTATTGTGGAATTGGTGAAACTATACAGACCAACAGGAATTTGGACTATGCCTTTGCCTGGTTCTATTCCTACTTGGGATCCAATGAATGGATTCGGTGCCTTTCTAAAAAATTCAGAGAAGACCTATTCTGAACTTTTTCAATACTTTGGAAATACACTTTTTGAAATTCATAAAAACGCGAGTAATGCAGGAATTAAAGTCCACTTTGTTATATACCCAATGCGATTTCAACAATCAGAAGCAGAATGGAAAGCTACAAAAGAATTATATGGCTTAGATTCATCTGGTTTTAATTTGGAAAATCCAAATCAAATCATCGCAAATATTTGCAATCAGTATCAAATGTCTTGTTTAGATTTATTGCCATTATTTAAAGAAAATGGTAAAGAGATTCTTCATTTCCCATTTGATCAACATTGGAATAAAAAAGGAAATCTAATCGCAGGAAAATACATAGCTAATTTCATAAAAGAGCAACATTTCAGAAAGTAAATGAGTGGCTAACAACCAATAGCCACTGTATTTTTCGAAAACAATTAAGATTAAAGTATATTTCGTAACTTCTCATGCAAAACTTGGAATCATTTTGGAGCTTAAATCGAAAGTGAATGGAGAGCGGTTTTTTTTTATAAACTCATCTATTCAATCAACTTAGATCGATAGGCGAAATTCTCTATTTGATTTTTTAAAAAAGATTCTTTCATTCAAACTTATTAGAGATAATAGGCACAGTTCACCCATATTTTTTAATCAGTGAGACAATCATTGACCTATGTTAAAATAACTTGTTTTTTTAAATATGGGTTTACCTTTGAAATCAATTCCTCGGCTCGAATTGGCTTTGTAATAAACTCTTTAATATCCAACTCAATCTGTTTGTTTTCAAAATCATTTGATTCAGATAAATCAGCACTCATAACAAAAATAGGAACATCTTTCCATTTTGATTCAGACCTTAGTTCAAAAATAAATTCCCATCCATTTTTTTCAGGCATATTAATATCGGTGATGATTATATCTGGTTTTACATTTTCTAAAATTTTTAAAGCCTGATTTCCATTTCCTGCCTCTAATATATCAACCCAAATATCTGATTTCAAAAAAACATCCTTTGCAATTATTCTATGAGCTTCTAGGTCATCTACAATCAGAATACTCGGACGTATCTTTGGAAGTATAATTTTAAAGCATGTTCCTTTGTTTTTATCAGAACTAACGTCTATAGAACCGCCGTGAGCATCAATAATATCTTTACAATAGGGAAGTCCAAGTCCTGTTCCCTTTTCTCCATGCAAACCTACAAGTGTAGTTTTAACTTCATGTTTAAAAATATCAGGCAGAATAGCAGGCGGAATACCTGTTCCTGAATCTTTTATCCATAAATAGGTATAATCCTCATCTTCCTTTTCCATTCCGACAAATATAGTTCCACCCTTCGGAGTAAATTTAATTGCGTTTGTAAGTAAATTTGAGACTACCTCTCCGAGTAAATGTGGATCTGCATATATACTTTTGCCCGATTCTATTTCATTCTCAAAGTGAATACCCATTTCTTCCATTTTAACATTTAAAGTCATATGTATATTTTCTACTAACGTCTTTGCATCTAAATGTTTTTTAATTGGAATGATTCTTCCTGTTTTTAACCGAGTAATATTGAGTAATTGATTTAATAATTCAATCAAACCAGTTGAAGTTTTATTTATCATGGTTAAAAACTTTATACTTCCTTCCTTCTGAATTGTATCTTTGTATTCTGGAGAAATCAGCATCTCTGACATTGTTTGAATCCCACCAATCGGACCGCGCAAGTCATGTGATACTAAAGAGATGAATCTATCTTTTAGTTGATTTGACTCTTCCGCCTGTTTTCTAGCCGAACTTAAGATTTCTTCTACTCTCTTTTGTTCTGTGATGTCTTGGATACCAGCAAGAATTGCCATTTCTCCTCTAAAATTAAACATAGCATATGAAATAATTGTCCAAAACTCTCTACCTTCAAAATCTCTTAAAAGCAATTCGGCAGTAACAACTTTTTCCGGATTTTGTCTTAGCTTTTGAATATAAGCATCGCGACTTGGGGGATCCACTACAAAGTTTGGAACTCGAACCTGACTTACTTTCTCTCTTGGAACTTTAAACATATTAATTGCTTTCTCATTCACATAAAGATAATGATTGCCTGTAGAATGCGTTATTACGACAGGCATAGGAATTGCTTCTAATATAGACGATAATTCCTGTTCTCTCTTTTTTAGTTCTTCCCTTGCAATTACATTTTCAGTAATGTCAACCCCAACAGATAAAATAGTTTTATTAAATGAAATACTATTTCGCCAACGTATAGTCACAATGGATCCGTCTTTTAACTTATTTTCGTTTTCATTGTCAGCAAAACTCTCTGGATTTTTTAAGAAAGAGTTGATCATATCTTGCATATCTCTACCGGCGGAGTCTTTTTCTGGTAAAATTGTATCTAAAATATTTTTTCCGATAATTTCATTTTCTTCATATCCGAAAAAGGATAGAGCGTATGCATTCATAAATAAAATTTTTCCTGATGAATCCCAACGAATTATAATTCCATTTGTATTTTGAACTAAATTTCTATATTCGCACTCCGATTCAAAAAGAGCTTTCTGAGCTATTTCTGTTTCTTCTTTTTCTCGTGTTATATTTACAGCAAGTCTATAGAGGACATCGTGGTTTTTCCCAATCTTATAAGCTGCAAATATTACAGAAATAAAAAAGAGAAGATAAACCTCCGGATAATAAATTCGAGAGGTATAAGAAGGATATAGAAATAAGGTTAGAATGACAGGAAGAAAGGCGGGTATAGCAAATAATAGTGTATATCGAAAGCTAACGGTTGTTACGCACCAGCCGGAAATTACAAAAAGTATAATCAAGGACAATAGAATCAGATTGGTTTTGTCAAAACCATTTGCCCCTAATAAAAAAGAAATTCCCCAATAAAATCCCGCAAGAAAGGTAGAAATTTTTTGTAGGTTAGTTACAAACCGATTTTTATTTCCCAAAATAAAAAAAAGAAGGAATCGAATGAAAAGAAGAGCAAAATGAAGTGTTGCCCAATTGATAACCAATAGAGAACCTTCTAGAGAGGGAAGAAGAAATTCTAAAAAATCAATCGATTCAGAGTGGCCAAACTGGGATGGATTTTCTTTCACAATTAAATAAATTAAAAAGCCTGCCACTCCCTCCAAGAAGACCATGAATCGACCTTGTTTAAAAATAGAAGGGATTTCCTCCTCCTTGATTCCACCTTTTAACAAAAATTGTTGGTATGTTTGAGAATCCATTTTAAAAATCCTTTTTATTTTGAAATTACCTTGTGTAAATCGATTGGATTGATCCGCTTATAAAATACGCACTCTCATTTTCACAACTTAGAAAAAATACAGACTTTAACTGAATCAATCGAATGGAATTGGATTTCCAAATTCCATTGTATCCTTTCAATCCTGCTCAAGGATTTTTCCATTCGGAAAAGCCAAGATAACAATTTATCTTCTGATTCTTCTCAATTCTAATAATTTATGTATTGTTAATTGCGAATTTTATTCTAAAAATTCTATGATCGAGTTCGATGCGGTAACTCGATTAAACACTATTTATAGTAAAAGATTTACAGGCAACTAAATTTAAGATATAGAAAAGATTCGTAGATTTTTTTCTTTGAGAAAATATAAAAATTCCATATCAATAAGATGAAATAGAAAAAATCTTCTAGAATTAGAAATCATCTTATTTCTTTTTTTGAGTAGAACCAACACTCTGCTTCGAGTTAGACTCAATAAAAAGAGTCTCATGGATTTGTGACCAAATCTAAAGGGATACCGCTCACCCGAGCAACATGTTGAAAAAAGTTCGAAAGTTCATCGAAGGATTCCTCGGAGAAGACTATCAAATGGGAATCTCCCTTTTTATCTTCTACTTTCCATTCCACTAAAATATGAGCTTTTCGGATTTTAGCAATCCCAGAACCATGCCGTGTAACATGACGCATTTTTCTAAGTTGCATCTTAGCATCATCAATGAGGCGAAAAGTTTTCTTACCACAAAATAATTTTCCTGCCTCTGCTTGAATACGAAAACTAGATCGAAGAGAAAGTAGAATCGGCCAAAAATAAATTCCTAAAAAAGCGAGCGGTGTAACGATCGTAACCAGAAGTCTGAATAAGAATTTTTCAGGAGCATCTCTATAAGCATCCACTAAGTTCCAATGAAAAATATCAGAGAGACCATTTAAAAACTCTGTCGTAACAACAAATCCCCCCGCAACAAATACAAACAAAAGAATTGCGAAAAGAAAATAGTATAAAATCACTTCTTTCAATTCCTTTGAGGGCAATTTCCAAATTCGATTGTCACTCGAGAGACTTGAGTGTTTAAAATCAATATTCCAAATGGCAAAACTAGATACTATCATGATTTAGAATTCCTTTCCTGTATTTTTTCAAACTCATGCAAACACCAATAAGTAAATACTATCCCAATTGGAAATACGAAAACATAAAAGTAAGTGCAGACTTTTAAAATTTTCAGAGCAGGTTTCCAACGAAGCAAATGTAGAATTCCTCCAAGGATGGATGGGATTCCGGGAAGAAGGATTAAAAGAACACTCAATACATTTAATAAAATTACACTCAAAATAAGTAGGAATAGATAAATTAAAAACACGAATAAATTCCAAGGGATAGTAATCAAGAGAGCAAAGAACCACTCGTAAATACTTGATTCAGTCGAAGGGAGTGAGAAAAGAAAAAAATTTAAAAGTGCATTTAACCATTTCCCATCCAAATAGAACTCTTTGGAATATTGAAAATCTAGACAGACTCCAATCACAAGGATACCAAAAAGAATGTGAGCAATTGCAATTTTAGTGGAGATTTGACTCATAGATTATCTTTGTCCTTAGCATTACAAAAATTTATTATGATCATATAAGGCAGGAAGCTTTTTGAGCAATAATTTAAAACTCCGAGTTGATATCCACTTATGCCATAATTGAAAACACCTAGACTGAAAGCAGATTCTCCCTCCTGTATATTTAGTAAGCCAATATTGAAACTATCGCTTATATTAACGATTCCGAGTGATAAACCGAAATTAGAGTCTCTCTGTAATCCTGAATTAATATGATCCACATCAGATTTTTTTTTATCACCGAGAGGAACTTGATTATTTTCTAGTCGTTTATCAAATGGAAATAGAATATTAACAATTCCAAGTTTCAGAATTTTTTTATTAGTATCACTAAAATTTAATATTCCCAATTGCATAGCAACACCTCTTTTTAAATCATTTAAAAAACCAAACTGAAGACCGAATATTGTATTGACTTTATTATTAAACCCAATATTAACTCCGAATAAATTTTCAACCTCTCCTGAAAATAAATTAAATCTAAATACTTCGAAATTCATATTTTGGGGAATAGTAATGTTCTCTTTTTGAGTAATGGAAACTCCACATTTGTAGAAAAGGAAGAAGACTAAAATAAATAGAAACTTAAATCTATAATAATTTCTATTACAATCCTCTTTAGAATTAAACAAACTCATCTACTTCCCGCTTCTTTTTTGATTTAACTATAATTATATTTTGAATGATGCAAGACTTTTTAAGTTTATAGATTGAGAAATAACATTGATTTACCTCGATCGAATTAGATTTCTCTTTTCTATTTTAAAATAAAATTGCTTGCTTATAAATTAAATTCAAATACAATTCCGTTTTAAGGAAATTAGAATGGATATTTTAGGTTTTCAAATTAGAGAAAGACTTGGGGAACAATTACCTGGTGGTCGTTTAAATAGCACAATCTTCTTTGATGAAAATAAAAATAAATATATAAGTAGAAGACCTGTTCGCTATATAGATTTTACAGTGAATGGAAACTCTATTGCTTCACTTATTGATGCTGACCTAAATGACATTGTTGGATCAATGCAACTGAAACAAGGAGAAGAACAATTCTTTGGAATTTCGACTCACGTTCTTGAAATTCTACAATTCAAGTTTCCATTTACTTTAAAATACAACAGAGTTCCTTTATTTGTTTGTCCTGAATGCGGATATGATGAAAATTGTGGAAGTGTTACTTTCGAATTAGCAGAAACAGAAGATCAAGTTATCTGGCGTCACTTTGGATCTGGATTTGAAACAGAGGCAACTTCGTTTATGAAAGAATTTACTTGGTCTGCCTTAGAGGAAGAAGACTTTGAATTCTGGATAGAATGTGGGAAATCAAATGCTATTCTAGAAAAATTTAAAGGGAGTCGTTATGAATGGATTCTTGGAGGAAAACCTTCGACTTGCGAAATAGACTCTCAAATTGATTTAACTAATTTAGAATATCCCGAAATTGGACCATTTACATTTAAGAAAAAAGATTATTTTAATGTATTATCCGAAATAGAATCAACTTTAAAAAAATATCGATTGTCCGAAAACTAAAACCATTACAAGAAAATCTTCTCTTCTATTCAACACAGGGTGGGGCAAATCCAATTTCTCCGTGATGACGAACCATTACCAAAGCAAATGGAATAGAAATTGGTAACAACACAGTATCTAATAAAAATGAAAAAGGAAGATCAATTAAATAAATTGGATCAAATTTTCCACTATCGTTTTCTATCAAAAGATTTACATCACACCTTGTTCCCGAGTAGAATACTGCTGTATTTTTTTTATACCAAGATGGTATAGACAAAAGAGTTGCGCATTGGTTTAGAAATAAGATTAAAATTAAAATATATTTTTTCATACGACAGGATTTCCTTTTTGAATCAGACCACATTTCATTCCTTTTAAAAGGATCATCTTCCTAGCTATTGAAAGTTAATCTAGAAATATTTTTATTTCCTTATATAAATCTGATTTTTCTGATTTCTCTCAAATATCCATTTTGTTTTAATTAGAGAATCTAAAAACTTTTCATCATGACTTACTAAAACAATACAGCCATCATATTCGGATAACGCATCTTCCAAACAATGAACAGATGGTAAATCTAAATGATTTGTCGGCTCATCTAAAATTAAAACTGCAGGCTTTTGGATCGCGCCAAGTCCAAATAAAACCTTTCTCTTTTCTCCGGGACTAGGATCTTTAGAATAGAATACTTGTTCTGGAATAGAACCCAACTGATAGATAACTTGATAAATCTTTCCAAGCTCTTCCTTGTTTTTCTGTCGAATTTCATTTTGAATTTTTTCCCAATAAAGAGAGTCAATTTCTTGGGGTAAATAAAACACCAAAGAACTAGGAATGTTTAATCTTTCATAAAGATACTTTAGAAAACTGCTTTTACCTGTTCCATTTTCCCCTTGGATTCCAATTTTAGAATTAGGCTTTAGGTATAACTCAGGTATAAAGATAGAAATTTCAGAATTAGGTTTCCAATCCTGTTCAGTAAAATGAAAAAGAATATCTCTATAAATCGGAGTAGATTGAAATTGAAAACCTTCCATTCTATGAACCTTTTTATATAGAACGTTAGTTTCCTTTTCTAGCTCTACTTTTTTATTTTCAAGCACAACTTTTTTCCTACTCCCTTTTTTATCCTTTCCGGAAAGTCTAGCTCGATCTATTTTTCCTTTCGTATCATGATCCAATCGATCAATGTTTTTCTTAGAAAGACTATTGGAATGTGAAAATTCTTTTTCTTTTAAGCTTTGAATGCTTCTCTTGGCTCTCTCTAAATTATTCTTTGCAATCTTATACTTCACTTCTCTCGATTTTTGAGATTCTCTTTCTTGTGTTAAACTCTCCGAATAATTTCCGGAATAAATAGAAACTTCTCCCTTCCTAAGAAAAATACATTTATTGCAGAGAGCGTCTAACAAATCTCGATCATGGCTAATAAGAATACCAATCCCTTTAAAAGTTTCTAGGGCTTCTAAAAGAATTCTCTTCCCAGAAATGTCTAAATGATTGCTTGGTTCATCCAAGATCCAAATATCAGGATTTATCCAAAGTGAAACAGCAATTTGAATTCTCTTTCTCTCTCCAAAACTTAACTCCTCCCAAGAGTAAATCCAATGATCTTTTATTTTTAGTAAGGAACGATAGTAGCCAGAGAATCTATCTTCCCAAAATTCATCTAAACCATCTATACGAGAAAATGAATTCTCAGTCATTAAGATTCGATTCTCTTCTAATGGATATTTAATCTGACCCGAATTTGGTTTTAATTTTCCAGAAATGATTTTCGCAAGTGTAGATTTTCCTGTTCCATTCTGTCCAACAATCCCAGTCCATCCATTTGTAAAATGAAGATTGAGTGAGTTGAATAAATTTTCCTGCGCTGGAGTATATGAAAAATTAATATTTTGTAGGCTTAGGTTTGCAAGCATGTCTCTCTCCCTGTTAAAAGATTTTTTGTGATTTGAGAGAGATATTTGTCTATCTCTCTTAAGAGAGTGAATTCATCGGCTTGGATTCCTTATTTTTTATAGATAAGATCTATACACTTAAATATTTTTAATATTCATCCGGTCAAGTTTTTTTATTCTCTTTCTTCTAAATGCCTTACTTTTTTCGAGATGGAGCTATTCTGTATTTTCCCCCGAAATCTTTAGAAAGTTCTTTCCCGAGTCTAACTTACTTTTTAGATATTGAGTATCTAGGCAAACATTGTATGCATTATTTAAAAATGAATTCTTTCCTCTAATCAATAAAATAAGCAGGCATTTTTACCTAGATAATTTGAATAGATTTGAAAATAAAATTTTCAGTTGAAGAATGATTCGAATTCATTTTTACTATCTAAATCTTTTTTCCTTTTTCGGGATTTTAAATAGACTAATAATAGTATGAAGTTTTTAAAAAATTTATTTTTACCTAAAATCCAAAAAGCAATTCTAGAAAACGATTTTAATAAAATTGAGAATTCAGAAATCAATGAGTATTTTTCGAATGGAAGTTTCCCTCTCGAATTTGCAATCGAGCAAGACAAATGGGAATCAGCAAAGTATCTACTTGATAACAAAGCAGATCCAGATAAGAGAATTCATATAGATGAGCAAACGTTAGTTATGAGTATCATTCAAAATAATTATAATTTAAAATATCTAAATCTACTCATAGAATACGAAGCGAATTTGAATTTGAAAGATAAAAATGGATATTCAGCAGTCATCCATTGTATCTTAACTGGACATTTAGAAGCCTTAAAAATTCTCTTAGAGAACCAGGCAGATCCAAACCTACAAGACAAAGATGGAGCCACTGCTCTAAATCACGCCAAATCCACTGGTGGACTTTCTGAACTCATCGATTTGCTTCTTGAATATGGTGCCGATCCAAATATAAAAGATAGACATGGCAAAACGTATAATATGTAATGGGAAAGATTAGTTTGAATACTCTCTTTAAAAGCTAATTTAGTAAATGTAGAAACTTTTACGTTAGTAGAAATAGAAAAAAATATTTATACTTATAGATTTCTTTTAATTTGATAAGGCATGCCTGCTTAGACTATATAATTTATGTTCTACTTTCATCCCCTATCCATTTTAAAAGAATTCTTTGTAGATCTTCTATAAAATATGGTTTGGTTAAAAAGTCATTCATTCCTGCTCCCAAACAAATTTGCTGATCTTCTTTCATTGCATTGGCAGTGAGAGCAATGATAATAGGTGATTGCAAAGAAAATTTTTTTCGAATTTCTTTTGTTGTGGTGATTCCATCCATCAAGGGCATTTGAACATCCATAAAAATTAAATCATAGAGAGTCGAATCTAGTTCCTCCAAGACCTTGTATCCGTTGTCAACCATCTTTACTTTAAGATTTATTTTAAGTAAAAGCTTAGATAAAACTCGTTGATTAATAGGATCATCTTCCGCCACCAATATTTTAAGATCATCCCTCCATTTAATTTTCTCAAAATTCTGAACACTTAACGTCTTAGCAATAGCAAATCCTTTCTTCGCTATAATTTGGAAAGAAAACTCACTTCCTTCTCCTACTTTACTTTTCACTTTAAGTTCGCCGCCCATCAAGTGAATTAACTTTTTTGATATAGATAAACCTAAACCTGTTCCTCCATATTTTCTTGTTGTGCTTGCGTCAGCTTGTGAAAATGATTCAAATATTTTCTCTATTTTATCCTCAGAAATTCCAATTCCTGTATCTCTAACTAGAAACGATAAGAGAAATGGATCCCCCTCCTCTAATACTTTCGCTTCTAAAAATATCTTACCTCTATCTGTAAACTTATTTGCATTGCTCATTAAATTTAATAGTATTTGTCTAATTCTTACCTGATCTCCTAAAATATATTCAGGAAAGGAATCGCTTATAATCAATTCGATTTCATTGCCCTTTTCCTTTGCTTGTATTCGCATAGAATCTACAATTTCGACTAGTAATTTTTTAACATCATAGGAGATCTCTTCTAGTTCTATTTTACCTGCTTCTATTTTAGAGGTATCTAATATATCATTTATGATTGCTAACAAATTATTTGCGCTCGTTTTAATCATAGAAATAAGTTTCATCTGTTCTTCATCTAAAGAAGATGACTCTATGATTTGAATAGTTCCTAAGATACCATTCATAGGAGTCCTTATTTCATGACTCATATTAGCTAAAAATAAAGATTTAGTTTTATTTGCAGAATCAGCTAATTGCTTTGCCTCTCTTAACTCTTTTACTAATATTTCTAATTCTTCATTCATCTCTAAAATTTTTTCTACATTCATAGAATGAAACTTTTCTAAAGAAGAAACCATTCTGTTGAAAGCATCTGCAAGTTCTACATACTCATCATAATAATAAATACTATTTGTATCCAAACGTTCGGAATAATTTCCGGAAGTAATTCGTTTTATTCTAACTAAAAACTTAGAAATTCTTTTTTTAATTAAGTGAGAAAATCCAAGGGACAGTAAAATAGTAAAAGGAATCGAAATTGAAAAATATATGATAGCAAAATCTGTAACTTTATTTATGTCCGAAAAAACTTTGCTCTGGGCTTTACCATAAACAAGATAAAGATCTAATTCAGGTATGATTCGAAAGACATACAAAGACGTTATGTCATTCTCTTTTAGATAAAAAGCACCTTGAGTCAATTTAGCTTTTAATTGAGAAAGTGTTTCTTTTTCCAGAAGAATCGATTTTCCAAACGGCACATTACCAGTTATATTTAATAATACAATTCCCTTTGCATTTATCAGATAAATCTCTTCTGAAAACTTTAAACTGATTTCAATCAATAGTGTGTGAACAATATCAATAGAGATTAAAAATTTTCTCCCCGAACTTTCATTGTATATTAATTTTATATCATTCTCTTTTTCATAAAAAACTTGTTCTGGAGTAAGATCTTTTCGTTTAGATAATGGAACTTCTTCTATATAGGATGGGTCACAAAGATTATTCTTAATACAATCGTTAATCTTTATTTTATAATCATTTAGAACAGGATTTATACCTGTCAAAATAGCATCGGATTGTTTTAAATAATTATTAACGATTTCATCTTCTATCAATTTTTGAGTATAGGATCCATAAATAAACAATGTAACTATTATAGAGGTAAGAGTCGTTATTAAGGTAAATAAAAAGACCTGCCAAGAAATAGGAATTTTTATAAGTTTTTTATTTATTTTCATTTTATATAATTAATATTTTGGATGTGAATATTTGTATTAATTTTTTCTTTTTCTAAAACTATAATTTTATCTAACGTTATTTCTCGAGCATTTCCATACCAATCAGCAGCTTTAATTTTTATGATAAATTCTCCTGGGTTGTTTAAAGTCAGAGGATTAATACAATCTCTATATTCTGAATTATTGATTGAGCAATGTATGTATAATAATCCAATGCCTGAATCTTTCGCTGCAATCTTTATTTCAGAGCCTACATTTGTATAGAGTCTATTGATCAAATTGGGCATTATCACTTGTATTTCAGGAGGAGCAGAATCATGAATAAAGCTAATCGATTTTTTTGAAATATTGCCTTTTTTATCTTCTGCTGTGACCACAAGAAAAACTCTCTTATCATTTAAATGTGCAGGAATATAAATTATTTCTTCTCTATTTAATGGGATAATTTTATCTTCATATTCAAATTGTGCATTCCATGATTTTACTCCGCTTATTAAATCTACAATATTTACTGTAATAACTGTATTCGGTCCAGTTAAGTATACATTATCCTCTTTTACAAAGTAGTGTTTTATTCCTAAATGAATTTCAGGTTCGGAACTATCGACTAAATATGTTTTCTTTTGTATTAACTCTTTTTTACCTAGCTTATTTATAGAATAATAATATACTTCGTTAAGACCGTCCTTATCCAAATAAAATGGAGTCATGTATCTTCTCCAGGGAGAAGAATTCAATTGGTAGAAAATTTCCGATTCCCTGTCACTTGATTCCAAGCTAATAATATCACTCAGATTATAATAAACTGGCTCCACCTCTGGAATCGGGACCGGCTCAGAAATCGCAATAGGTTTCACTGTTTCAGGTAACGCTTTGGGAATAACAATTCGTGGTTGAATTTCAAAAGTCTTTGAAAAATTTCCAGTGGCTCCTATTTTATCGATTCCAGCAACTCGCCCATATTTATATTTATCATTATAATTAATTCTTAGGCTTGTTTCATTTATCCTAGTTGAATAGACAATAGTGCTAAAATTTTTTGTATTTGAAATCTCAACTAAATACTGTGATGCTCCCTCATTCGGTTCCCATTCAAGCAGAATGAATGAATCTTCTGCAAAGCTCTTACCTATAAAAAAAAGAATTAAAAAAAGAGCAATCGTTAGAAATATATTATACTTAACAAACTTAATAAGAATCACTATTACTCCTTTACAGGTTTCGGAATAATTTCATCTAGTAGTTTAAAAGGCTCAAGAGGTGGTTGTCCTTTTACAACTTTAGTTCCGTATCCAGCCGGCACTTTAACCGTTATGTTCTGAGCGTTAACGTCCACTAATCCTTTATAACAACCAAGTAGTGTAGTTTCCTGTTTATCAACCGAAACATAAAATTCTGTTCCTCTCACGCTCGCAACAGAGGAAGGTGTTTTGACTCTGTATTTAATTTTATCTGTTTCATTTTGATTCAATACTTTTAAGAATATATTTCCTAGTCTTAAATCTAAACTTCTTTCGCTCGCCTTCTCCAGCTTAATGATTGATTTTTCCCTAACCTGAATGACGGTTAACGGCTGCTCTAAATATTCAATTTCAGCGCTAGATTTTTCTTTAGTTCTAACAACATCGTTTTCAAGAAATTTCTGATTTTTTTCTACATTTTTCCAATCTAGTTCATTCTGTTTATATTGAACTTCGCCCAGAAAAACCTTCAATCCAGCGATCGGTTCAATTTTTGGTTTTTTACTTAAATACGCTGGTATTTTTAATACAACCCCAGGACGAATCATATTTGGATTGGCAATTTGATTGTATTGTAAAAGCTCTTTCCATTTATTCATATCACTCAGTTTTTCCTTTGCAATCTTAGAAAGAGTATCTTTATCTTTTATCACATACTCTTCTATATCCTCTGAAAAAATAGAAATGGAAATTAAAAACACTGTGCTCAATAAAAATCTATTCATATAATATCCTAAGCTTATAATACAATCTGATACAGAATTAGAAAAACAAGTATAAAAAAGAATCATGGCTCAATGGATGCAATTGATTTTTAGTTATCAGTATTTTTAGAGCACTTAGTCTTTAAAATTATACTTCGATTCGAATGAAACTGTCTGCGAATGAACCAAACAGTCTAGATACTAGTAAATTCCCCTTTCTTGTTCTTATATTATACGGATTTTCTAGACAAAATGTATCGAATCGTCCAATGACTGTTTTGATCTTCAGTGTTTAAAAGGAAATCTTACAAAAAATAAAACAGAAAAAAAGTTTCCTCATCTTACTTTTTATTACTAGTTCTTATATCTTTCACCTCTACCAACTCAATCCTAGTTTCATTCCTTTTCGCGAAATTTTACTTTAAGTATAAAACCTTAGCTCGCATTCCAAATACTGAAATCCCTCTTCTCATTGCAATTTCCAAGAATCCAAAATCGATCGATCAAAAGCAGAAGAAGGCCAAAAGAAGAAAGTAAGGGGTAACATAGATAACCCTCTGAATTGATCTAATCGAAGGATTTGCTTTGTCTTTGCGATTTCTTTTTTCCCCTCAAAGTAACGATAAGTGATAGAGTGCTCAGTAATTGTGTAGAAAGGAATAATACCAAGAGTAAAAAGGCTTGCGACCATATTTGTAAAATGCAAAAATCGATGCGAGTATGTATGCTCTCTCTCTTCCAAAATCACTTCTAAGAGTAAAGATGAATTCGAATCTTCCATAAAACCAGATTCAAGAATTTCCTTTTTCAACAGTTTCTTTTCTTTCTCATAAAAATAAAATCCTGTAAATTCAAGGCGTATGCTTTTAGAAGTTAAGTTTGGATTTTGTTTTTCATACATTTGTGGTTGATTGTAGAAACCAGCACAACCGATGAAATGAATCATCAGAACAAGATAGAAAAAACTCTTTTTACAAAACTTCTTTATATGGCAGGAAAAAAGTTTATTCATAGAGAGTCTCCGAGTCATTTAAGAATTTCAAAGTATAATCGGAATAAATCGATTCTATTTCTTTTTTATCGTCGTAGAACATTAAAATAAATGAAATCCATCCGATCGCGCGAATTGTTTCCACTGGATAAATATATTCTCCCTTCTTCAGATTGTCTTTCCATATACGAAAGGTAATTCTTTCTTCTCTTACTTGAAAAATGGGAAGAACAAGACGGGTTGCCGCAGATAAAACACGATTTAGTAGATAAAGCGTATATCGTCCTGGTCTTTTCTCTGCTACCCAAGAAACAGGTTGCACAGGTTCTCCTAAAAGAATTGCAAGTTGGGGGGATTCATCTAAAACTATCTGAATCTTCCACTCTGAATTGGTAGAATTCGCATAACTAAGACTTTTAAACTTTTTAGATTTTTCAAATGTATCTAAGATACTCGTGGCTTTGATTCGATTTTCTTTTCCCTTCCAGCCAATTAGTTCATACGAGATATCCTTTTCAAATTTAGAAACCTTCGGATTTACAGTTGGTCTCTCTCCTAATAGGAAAGTAGAGCAATGAATAAAAAATAAAAATGGAATTAGAAATAAAATCGAATTTAACATTTTGCAAAACCAAAAATAGAGTATGAATTGGAAGCAAATCTTGTATAGCATAAAATTCTCTTTTTTAAATTCCCAGTCTAGAAATAGAGAAAGTAGCTTATAGTTTGTAATCCCGAATTGTGAAATTACGTTATGTAAATAGATTGAGGATTATAAAAACGATTCAACGAAAAAGAAGATAGAGAATTTTGTATTTTTCTTGGCAAATAAAACCAAAATGCAAAAGTAGTGCATCTCATTCTGAAGTCAATTTCTATGTTCAAGTTTATTTTAATTCTTCTTTTCTCAATTCAGCTTTCTAATTCAATTTTTGCGTTAGAACCAATCCTATTAGAGAAAAATAAAGAAGAATATAGTATTGGAAAGTATCTAGAAATTTTAGAAGACCAAACCAGAACCAAAACTTTTGAAGAGATCCAAAAAATTGACACAAAAGTATGGCGAAAATCAGAAACAGACACTCCCAACATTGGTCATACGATATCAGCTTATTGGTTTAGGGCTAATATAGATTATCCGCTTGACAAGGAAATGGAATATTTCTTAGAAATTGCTTATCCTGTTTTGGATAAAATTGATCTCTATTTTTTAGAAGAAGGGAATCAGAATTATTCCCATCTAATTTTGGGCGATAAATTCCTTTATAAAGAAAGAATCGTTAGCTTTTACCAATTCGTATTTCCTTTAAAATTAAATCCAAAATCAAAATATCAGATTTATATACGAATTGAAACACAAGGAAATCTATTAGTTCCAATTACAATTTATAACTTAAATTCTTTTCTAAAAAGAGTCAATAGTTCAATGATTGCCTATGGAATTTACTTTGGCTGTATTCTTGTAATGATCTTTTATAATTTCTTTTTATATCTTTCTATTCGAGACAGAAGTTATCTTCAATATGTATTTTACCTGATGAGTTTTTTTATATTACAAGCAGGTGTTACAGGTATTGGGCTTGCCCATATATGGTCAAACTACCCTATATTCAATGATGGAATTTCTATCTACTCAAGCCTTCTCGGAATTACAATTTTAGGCTTTACTAGTTCCTTTCTTAGAACAAAAGACTTTTTTCCTAGAATGCACAGGCTAACAAAGATTAGCCAATGGATTTTCGGAATTTCCATTCTCCTTTATTTTATTCTAGGATTTTCCATTACAATTAGACTCGTTCTTTTATTAGGATTAATTACAATTCTAATTGCCTATTCAATTGGTATATCCGTTTGGCGAAAAGGTTTTAAACCTGCAAAATACTATTTCTTTGCTTGGAGTTTTTTTCTTTTTGGAGGCACTCTTTATATTTTAAAAACTTTGAGTCTACTTCCCAGTAATTTTCTAACTGAATATGGAGCTCAAATTGGTTCTATATTTGAATTTATTTTACTTTCTCTAGGTCTTGCCAATCGCATCAATTTAGAAAAAGAAGCTAGGCAAAAAGCAGAAAAACTGGCTCTCGAAAATCAACACAGAGCAGAAAAATTTAAAGAAGAACTAGAAGCAAGAAAAAGAGCAATCGAATTAGAAGAGTCTAGAGATCGCCTATCGATTATTGGACAATCAACAGCATCGATTGTTCATGATTTAAAAAATCCAATTGCAACAATTAGAGCCTACACAGAACTTTCTATGGGAGATGAAATCTCGGAAACAGACAGAAAGGAATATTTAGAAATGGTTCTGAGAGAAATCGAAAGGCTTGGTGATATGGCTTTTGAAATTCTAGACTTTACCAAAACAAAAATCAATCTATCTTTAACGGAAACAAATCTAAACGATTTCTTAGAAGACATTTATAAATTTCTTAAACTCGATTTTGACTATGCTGGAATTGATTTTAAAGTGAAGGCAGAAGATACTATCATTCTAAATATAGATAGAGAAAGAATTCGAAGAGTTCTGATCAACCTCGCAAACAATGCAAGAGAAGCAATGGCAGAAAGAACAAATTCTCAATTCTCCATTCAATGTTTTAAAGATGGAAATGAAATCGTTTTATCTGTAGCGGATAACGGTAACGGATTACCTGACCGAGTGATAGAAAATATCTTCCAAGCCTTTGTAACAGAAGGAAAGAAAAATGGAACCGGCTTAGGACTCTATATGGCAAAAATAATCCTAGAAGCCCATGGAGGAAAAATTACATACGAAACAGGCAAATCAATCGGAACCACTTTCTATTTGCGATTTCCTTTTTGCTGAAGTAAAAGGAATGTAATAAAAATCACTTTTTTATTTGTTCAGATAGAAACCAATTTCCAACTACGCCAGTTTTTCATTGCAACGATTGATATAGATAAATGCGATCGAGTCTTCTGGACATTTTTTTTCGCACTCGATAAAATATTCTTTTGCTTTCTGAAATTGATTTTCTCTAAATGCAATGAGTCCTTTTGAGAAATTTTCTAGATTCTTTTTTTTACAAATTCGAACCTGTTCCTCATCTGCATCAAAGCATTCATAGATGACTATCGGTTTTGATTTTCCTCGCACAAATACAGTATCGATTTCTCTAATTGAAAATTGTTCCTTGTTTTGCAGATGATTATAAACAGTTTCCGAAATTAGAATCGGAATGTAGAGAGTTTTTGTAAGTGACTCTAAACGGGATGCAAGATTCACTGAATCACTAATCACAGTTCCATCCATTCTATTTTTTCCACCGATAGTTCCTAGCATTAAGTTTCCAGTATTTAAACCAATTCCAATTTTAATTGGACTTAGATTCTTTCGAATTCTTTCTTCATTATAGATTCTCAATTCTCTTAGCATGGAGATTGACGCATTTAAAGCATGCTCTGCACTCTCAGGAAATAAAGCCATGATAGAATCACCAATGTATTTATCTATAAAACCATTGTGATTTGAAATAATTGGTTCCATCACTTTCAAATAAGAATTGATAAAATTAAAATTCTCCTGAGGAGTCATAGATTCAGAAAGAGAAGTAAAACCTCTAATATCAGAAAACATTACAGTCATTTCTCTCTGAATCTGATCTCCTAGTTTCACATCTATGATACTAGTTTTATTTAATACACTTAAAAATTCAGTGGGAACAAAACGACTATAGGCTTCATTTGTTTTTTGTAAATTTTCAGAAAGCAATTCAACTGATAGAAAAGCTTTAGAGAAACGAAGAGAAATTAAAAAGGATTGAGCAAAGATAAAGAGAAATAATCCATAAGGCAAAAGGTAGGCGGTATTGATGACAGTATTTGCGTATAGAATATCATTGATCACTGTGCTAATTAAAAATAAAAATCCAACGAGAGATGCAAGAGCTCCATCTCGATTGTGGATTACGCTGAGCACTAAACAATACAGACCATAAATACAAACTAGAATGATAAATATTTCCCAAGGAAGCGCAGTGTAAGAGTAAACTGAAATATCTGTAACAAATAGTAAAGCCACTAAGACCAATGAGATAGAAATAAAAATCTTTTTAAATAAATTCGAAAATTCATTTGGAAAAATAGACATGATAAAAGCTGCAAAAGTTGGAATCACTAGATATAAAGTGCCGTATTCAATTTTATTCCCAAGCTCCCAATTAAAATTTGGAAATTTATAAAAGAGAAGTCTCTCTCCAGTAACCAAAAGTCTTAGCATGACAACAAAACAAAATAAAGCAAAATGAATACTTGAAATATCTTTTCTTCTAAGAATGTAAAGACCTATGTGATACACTAACATGATAGAAATACTGCCACTTAAAAATACATCCATCCAAACTTTGTTTTCTCTGTGGATTTTTAAATCCTCTGAATCGCCTATCGTTACACTCTCCCAAAATCCACCTTTATAATGGTGAAAATTACTAATCTCAACAATGATTTCATTTTCTTGTTTTAGATTCGTCAGCTCTTTTGTTATAGGTAAAAATCTAGGTTCAGTTGACTCCTTATCCGTCCCTGCTCTTCCATTGGATAATATCAATTTGCCGTTCACCCAAAGATTATAACTAGTTGCCGCATCTAAAAATCGAATGGAGATTGGAGTATCTGTTTCTTTTAAATATAAGAGAATTCGATAAGAAGCATAACCTTGTCCTGAGATTTCTTTCCCATCAATGACAAGCCCATTCCAAATTCCGGGAACCTGGGCAAAATATTTATTTTCTCGACTTACACAGGATTGTGGATTCGATGCAAGTTGACAATTCCAGTAAAATTCCCAATCTCCATCTAGATTGACCTTTCCAAGAGAAGTCAAGGAACGTAGATCTAAAACACCTTTTTTCACGGAAGGCGGATTTGAATTGGAAGTTTGATTGCAAAAGGACAAAAGAATCAGAAAGAGAACAATTATATTTTTTTTCATTTGATTTAACTCATTTTTAATAGGATAAGAGACGTATGCCTCTAATCCTGATAGGTTTTTTACAAGAGAAGTATATAAATTACGAAGCTTAGTTTTTTTTTCAACTAGTAAATCAAAAACACCAAACCTCTCAGAATTCAACCAAATGGGAAAGGTAGAATTTCTAACAAAAAGAAACGATTTTAAAAACTAATTCCCCAAATCCAAATGTCTTTTTTTAAAAAGAGTAATCCCAATTAAAAAATAAAATAGAGAAATGAGGGCGAGTAAAATCACAGGAGTTAGTATTTCAGAAATACTTAAGCCATCATTGAAAATCCGATTTAAGGAAGTAACAGCTAGAGTAGCAGGAAGAAAATCATTCCAGCAAACTCCATGATCTAACACATAAAAAATTGGATTTCTAGGAATTGGAATCATTGCACCTGTAAAAAATATTAAAATAAAAAGTGGGAATTGACCTACGATAACAAAGACACTTGAATTTCTGCAAAAACTCACAATGATAAAAGCAATTCCAATGATTCCAATAAAGGTAATACAAAATACAATTAGAATAGAACTAAAAGAACCAACCATTCTAAAACCTAAAACCTCTGCAAGTCCCAAAGTAAGTAAGACTGATACCGCTCCGACTAAAACTTGCGTTAGTGTAATCGCAATTGCATAATCATAAATATTCATTTTGGTAAGTTTTAATCGATTCATAGTGTGATCTTCTATGTCTCGAACGATAATCATCCCAGCTGAAAATAGAAGCATAATAATAGAGAGAATAAAAATTCCTGGGATAGATAATTCGAAATCAGTTCTTTTGACTTTTTCTTCATCTATAAAAAATTCTTTCATCGTCCAAGGATCTTTTGCTTTTGTTTGCAGTTTTATAAAGGAATCAACAATCGAAAAGGACGTTATTACCCCTACTAAATACCTTGTATTACTTTTTTCTCCATAAAAAAATACTTCAGGTCTTGTATCTAATTTAGATATTGCAGTCTCTATTTCAGAACTAAAATTTTCTGGAATTACAAGCAATACATCTGCATCTCTTTTTTTTAGAATGGATTTACCTTGCTCAACTGATTCTATCTTTTGAATGTGAACTGTTTCTTTTGTGCGCTCGTCAGAACTTGAATTTTGGATAAATAAATCTCCATACTTTCCTTTGTCTAGGTTAACAATTAATACATTGTAATAAGAAGGAAATCCAACCGAAATCATCCAATAGATAATCACAAAAAAAGGACCAAGGGAAATAGTAATTAAGAGAGACCAATAATCTCTCCACTGCAAGATTAAATTGCGTTTGAATAGACTGAGTGTTTTCATTCTCTAAGCCTCCTTCCGGTCAATTGAATAAATATATCTTCCAATGAATTTTCTCTTACTTTCATTTCAACAATAGAGAGAGAATTTTTCTTAAGTACTTGTAAGATATCAGAGAGTTGTTCGAGTACATTCGGGTCAGACAAAATACATTGATTGTGAAACCTTTGTATTTTAATAGAGCTTCGAGAGGATAATACTTGATTTGCCGCAATGGCAATTTTTTCGGATTCAAATTGAAGTTCTAATACAATCTCTTGTCTATTTTTCTTTTTTAAATTTTCAATCGTGTCTAAAGAAAGAAGTTTTCCCTGGTCTATGATTGCCACTCGATCACACAATCTTTCGGCTTCATCCATATTATGAATTGTTAAAATTACAGTTTTTATTTTTGCGAGAGATTTGATATACTCTCGAACTAAGATGCGACTCTGTGGATCAAGTCCAGCCTCTGGCTCATCTAATACAATAATTTCTGGGTCATGCATAAGAGCTAAAATTATATTCAGTCTACGTTGCATTCCTCCGGATAACGTTCCTGCTAATTTATTTTTTTGATCGATTAAACCCATCTCCTCTAATAAATGAAGAGCTCTAGTTTTTGCTTGGCTCGAATCAATTTCATACATCTCTGCAATGTGAAGCAATTGCTCTAAACAAGTAAGCCTAGTCCAAAGAATAATATTCTGTGGACAAATGCCAACTCTAACTCGAAGAGATTTATCTGATTTCAGAATTTCCTTTCCTTGTAAGTATAAGGAACCAGATGTAGGATTTAAGAGTCCACAAATCATAGCGATTGAAGTGCTTTTGCCTGCCCCATTGGGACCTAAAAATCCAAAGATTTCACCTTCATAGACTTGAATTGATAGGTCTTTTACTGCGATGAAACTGCCGAATTCTTTTCTGAGATTTTTTGTTTCTAATACTACTGTAGACATATATTAAATTCCAAAAGATGGATTTACTTCGATCTGTAGAAAACTTAACAAATAAAAAAAGAGAAATGGAAAGCTTTGACACAAATCAGTATGTTCATAGAATACATTTTCATAAAGGATTTCTTAGGAAAGAATTTTTTATATCTGAAATTTATTTTTAATATACGTTATGCGATCTAGAAATTGAAAAATCAACCAAAAAGATCTGATGCTTGCCTTGTATCAAAAATTTAAAAATAAATTAGCCACAAATAGAAAAGCCTATCAAATCTATAGCTCAAAAAGAGTAAAAATTTAGAAGAAAGAACACTCAATCTAATTCAATTCATTCAGTAGATTCAGGTTTCATTGGTTCCATAGAAAAATTCAAGAGTAAAAATAGAACGATTCTCAACATAAAAAAGCCTTGTCCTTCCAAGACTTAGATTTCTAATTGAACTAGGCGGACTGTTATATGCTGATCGTATTTTTTTCCAAGAATGCAGAAATGGCTCAAAAGATTGAGCAATCTTTAAACAATAAAGTGTTTTTAGATTTTGAATTTGTTTTTAGCAAAGATCCAGCAGAAACGATTCATTTTTTAGAATATTCCATGCCTCAGTTTGCTATTTTTGATCTAGACGATACAGATTTCTCAAATGCAAAAAATTTTGAAATCATTGCACATGATCATTGGCTGAGTAACACTGGAATTTTTGGAATCAAAGAAGACAAAACAGAATTATCCGCTTATGACTTTCCTTTCTTTTACATTTTCTCTCCTTCCGAAATTGTATCACAAATGCCTAAGATACTTTCTGTTCTTATGCGAAATGAAAACTTACTCTTTAGAGCAGGAATCATTCAAGATATTGGAAACAAGGGAATATTTGTGATCCAATCAGAGACAGAAGATGTGAAAGCTTACGCGGAGTTAATCGCAAGTAACCTCTCAAATCGAGGACTCATTCAAACACAAAAAAAATACGCAGTAATCTTTGCTTTAAACGAAATGCTAATCAATGCAATTGAACACGGTAATTGTGAAATTACAGCAGAAGAAAAAAAGGCATGGATTGCAAGTGATAGAAAAATAAATGAACTGGTAGATATTAAGAAGAAAGATCCAAAGATTGCGACGAGAGTCGTTACACTTGAATATGAACTTTTAGAAAGCAAAATTTTAATTACAATCACAGACAAAGGGAAAGGATTTGATTATGAATCCTTTCTAAAAACAGATTTATTAAGCGTTACTGGTTATAGTGGTAGAGGAATTCTGATGACCAAATGTTTCATCGATTCTATTCAATACCACCCACCGGGGAATAAAGTGTCACTTGAAATCAGCTATGATACAGCTAACATGAAGTTGCCGGTAGGTCTAGAAGAACATAAAATCATTGATCTTTCTGCAGGTGATATACTATTCCAAAAAGGAGACAAAAGCAATGGTCTCTACTTTATTGTTCGGGGCGAATTTGAAGCCTGGATCGATGGAAAAATTGTAAGTATATTAGACAGAAGCGATGTATTTATTGGAGAAATGGCATTTTTACTTAGACATAGAAGAACGGCTACTGTAAAAGCCAAAACAAATTCACAAGTTATATTTATCGAAGCGAAAGAATGGGTGGACACAATTCGCAAGTTTCCGATGTATAGCGTCTATCTTTCTAGAATTCTAGCACGCAAGTTAAACAATACATCAATCACTGTTTCTTCTTTGAAACAGATTTAATTGCGCCTAAATAACGCCAGTGCGATACAATAAAAAAAAATAAAAGATTACCACCGATGAGCACCGATAACTGAACGATACAGCAGGATTGTAAATTAACGCGAATTCGATATAAGGATTTGACAAATTATTTAGACCATCTTTCCCGAAATTCCACCCGCTATCGCCGCAACCGTCAAGCGATATCGGGAATCTATAGTTCTAGATACCTCCGATAATCGCCCCGGCGGTACTGGATGCGAATAGCATCGGGTGGAATTCGGGGGTGACCAAGAGAAACATATCTTACATCGAACTCACGTTAAATTATCATATAGTTTTATCGGTGTCCTCGGTGTTTATCGGTGGTAATCTTTTAAATCTTTTTACAATGAATTCGAGTTACTTACGAATAAAAGGAATGCTAACAGTAACAGTTGTCCCTTCATGCATTTTAGAAATTACATCAATACGTCCATTGTGTTTTTGAATGATTCCATAGGAAATGGACATGCCGAGCCCTGTCCCCTGCCCGACTAATTTTGTTGTGAAGAATGGTTCAAAGATTCTTTGTAAAACATCTTCTGACATTCCACATCCATTGTCTTCAATCACCACTTGTAATTCGTCTGATTCTTCATTTTCTTGTAAGGTTAATTTTATTTTGCCGCTAAACTGTTCTAAGGTATCAATTTGCTTTTGTAATATAGCATGACAGGCATTGATTAATATATTCAAAAACACCTGACCAAGTTGCGCGGGATAACATTCTATTTTTCTCTTCACAAGGTAATGAGAGGTAATCTTAATCGATCTTTTGTATTGAGTTTTTACAATTCTAAGAGTTGAGTCTAGAACTTCACAGAGGTCTGCTTCTTTTTTTTCTGCTTCATCGAGCCTTGAAAAAGATCTTAGATCCTGAACAATCGTTCTTATTCTTTCACTTCCTTCTAGTATATTCGAAAGTGATTTTTGGAATTTAGAAAAGTTTTCTTCAAAGTATTGAATAATTTCATCTTCACTTCCTGCCATAAGAGAAATGACTTCTTTTCTAAACTTATCAATATCTCTTTCTAAAGCTCTAGAACTAAGTGATATATAATTAGTTGGATTATTCACCTCATGAGCAACTCCTGCTACTAACGTTCCAAGTCCTGCCATTTTTTCTGCTTGAACGAGTTGTGCTTGTGTTGCTTTTAATTGAGTATGTTGTTCTTCTAATTGAGCCAGGGTCTTTTTTAATTTTTCTTCTGCTAGTTTATGCTTAGTGATATCAGTAGAAATCCCACTCAGCGCATAGATTGTTCCATCTTCTCTATACATAGGAAGCTTGACAGATAAAAATACATTGGTTGTTCCATTGAGTCCTGTATTGACTTCCTCTTCTTCAATACGTTGCCCCTTTTCGATAATCAATCTATCATTTTTGCGAATATTAATGGCAGTCGGATAATCAAAAAAATCAAAATCATCTTTATTGATAATATCCTCCATTGTCTCTCCAAACAAATCTCTTACTTTCTTATTTGCATATTGGTAACGATAGTGACTATCCTTAATATAGATATATGCTTCCACACTATCTAAAATAGTTGCGAGTCGATTCTCTTTCTCCAAAAGTTCATTTTCAATGAGATGTTGGACTTTCATGTCTACTTCCCATTCTGCGTTTTTCTTTTTTAGATGAGACATGTCACGGCTAATATGAATGAGCCGTTCTACTCTAAAAACCACTTCTTCTTCGCGAAGCGGTTTCAGCAAGATATCAAAAATGAGATCAGACTCCATTGAAAATAAATTCTGAGAGAGAAACAATACAGGTATTTCTTTCTCTTTTAATTTTTTATAATTTTCACTCGATAGGAAATTTTCTCGATCCACCTCTTCCACAATCACTAGATCGATTGGATTGAGCTTAGGCGGAAATTGCAAGGAAGCAAAAGGAATCTTTTCCTCGATTGCATAACCTTTTTCTAATATTTTTTTTACAAGAAATTCTTTTGATACAAGATCTTTGTCTAAAATGAGTATTTTTTTTAAACCAGACTTGTTTTTACTTTTGTGAGGCATTACACCAATCTATTTAACCTTTAAACCAGATTTGATTTCTACCATTTTGTTTTGCTTTGTATAGATTTGCATCTGCATTTAAAATAAGTTCTTTCCAGAGAGATTTATCCTGCGGCATAGTTGTGAATACGCCAACACTGATTGTGACGATAGACGCTGTATCCGACTTCTCATGAGGGACTGCTTCTTTAGTAATCGTTTGAATCAAATTGTCTGCAATTTGAATCGCTTCCTCTTGTGTTGTATGAGGAAGTACACAACAAAATTCCTCTCCCCCATAGCGAGCGGCAAGATCTGTTTTCCTCATATTTTTCTTGATTGATTCTGCAACAATTTTGATACATTTATCTCCCATCGCATGTCCATAGAAATCATTGTATTTTTTAAAATGATCTATATCTAGCATTAGAACTGAAATCTTTTTATCCTTGCGAATTGCTTTATCGCATTCTTCTTGTGTGAAAGATTCCAACCATCTACGATTTGCAAGACCTGTGAGTGGATCAGTGATAGAAAGAACCTCTAACTCATTTACAAGTGTGTCTTGGAAATTAGACAAATATTCTAGCTCTTCTTTTTGTCTTTGTAGAGTGCGCATTGATTCTTCTAGTTGTTCTGTTCTCTCTCTTACCAATTGCTCTAGGTTCTCATTCATCTCTTTTAATTTTTCTATGAGAACTATATTTTGTTTTTCTAATTCATATGCCTCTAACGCACGCTGAATCGAAACAAGTAAATCTTTAGGCTCAATTGGTTTTGTATGAAATTTATAAACCTGACCTTCATTAATAGAATCAATGATATCATTGATATCAGTAAAACCTGTTAAAATCATACGAACGGTCTTCGGAATGATTGGAATCGTTTGCTTTAAAAACTCTACTCCTGTCATGCCAGGCATTCTTTGATCGGAAATTATTAGATTGATTCGACT
This sequence comes from Leptospiraceae bacterium, assembly GCA_035345875.1. Taxonomy (GTDB): domain Bacteria; phylum Spirochaetota; class Leptospiria; order Leptospirales; family Leptospiraceae; genus UBA2033. The sequence continues at coordinate 101,427 of DAORDH010000007.1, forward strand.
TGGGTCAGCTTGGCTTTTGATAAAAGCAAGCGCTTCCATGCCTGTATACGCCTTTATGATATTGTATTTATCCTCTAGAATCATATTGAGCGCTTCTATGTTTGCCGGTTCATCATCCACGAGTAAAACAGTGTATTTTTTTTCTGTATGGTTTTTCTCTTGGATTTCTTTTAGTTTTTCTTTATCAATTACTAGTTTCATTTATATTTCCTAGATTTCTACTGGCATTCAAGAGGTCAAAGAGCTCATTGATTTTGCAAACGGAACGTAATGAGCAGATTCCAAAATACAATTGTGAATGAAAACCCTAATACTTAACGACTAGAAAAAAATTGCTCAATCTATCCTAAGAAGTCAATATTTTTTTAGAAGCGGTCGGTAACTCTAACAGAAATATTTTGCTAAAATTTCTTGTATTGCAGAGCAAAGGCTTTGAATTTCTTTCTCTGTAGTAAAAATACCCGTCGAAATTCGCACTGTTTGATTCGCTTCTTCCTTAGAAATCCCCATTGCAACAAGAACAGAACTCGGTTCCCATGAGCCTGCATGGCAGGCGGAACCTCTTGAAACTCCAAATCCCCGCTTGTCTAACTCAATTACTAATTTTTCATTCGAGATAGGAAGCGTTATACAACTGGTGTTCGAAAGTCTCTCTGCTTTTTCCCCAACCACTTTTGCACCCAACGACTTCAAACGAGATTCTAGAATTTTTTGATTCTCTCTTTGGAGATTCAGATACTCTTTTTGATTTTCTTTGATCAGTGAAATAGCCTTTGCAAAAGAGAGAATACCTAAAAGATTTTCGGTTCCGGGTCTTATTCCCTTCTCTTGGTCTCCTCCTCTAAAGATAGGCACTGGCTTACTACGATAGGCGACCGCTGAGACTCCTTTCATTCCGTAAACTTTATGAGAAGAGAAAGAAAAAGAATCTGCATCTATCTCTGAAAAATTAAATTTCATTTTTCCTGGAGCTTGGATTGCATCACAGTGTAGATAAACTCCAAATTGATCTGTAATCTCCCTTACTTTTTTTAAAGGCTGAATCACACCTGTTTCATTGTTTGCAAGCATTACCGCAACTAGAACTGTTTCTTCATTGCAATGCTCTTCTAGAAATTCCAAATCAATTCTACCATTTTGATCTACCGGTATCCATCTCACTAGATATCCTTTTTCTTTTAAGAGAGTTTTTAAATTATATATGCTAGGATGCTCTATCGCTGAAAGTAAAACTTGCATTCCCTCTTCTGCTTCTTCCTGCAATAAAAAATTGAAAGCTAGAAAATTTGCCTCTGTTCCTGTCGAAGTAAATGCAAGTTTGTAAATTTCTAAATCTAAATCTTCTAGAATTTCTCTTCTTGCTCTTTCGAGTGCTTCTCTCGCCTGTCGTCCTGCAGTATGCACCGCAGAAGGATTTGCATAAAGATCCAACCACTCTGGAATTAACTTTTTGATTTCAGGATGAATCGGCGTTGTAGCATTGTAATCAAAGTAAATCATTGGTGATTAATCCAAATAGTTATCCTGTCTCTCGATAGAATAAATATCAGAAAGTAGGTCTTGTTTTGTGAGAGAATTCAGTTGCATTGTTTTCATTCCAGCTGTGCGGGAGAGTTTAAACTTCTTTGCAATCTTGGGTGTTACTCTTTCCATTATTTCATAAAAATAATCAATGTCTATTTTGAAAACGCGGAGAGGTGATTCTGGAATATTTCGAATGTTTTCTAGATCAAGAGATTCTGAATTGGAAAAGAATCGATCTCTAAACATAAGCATACAATACAAAACAATATGTGGATCAATGGCTGGGTTTGCATTTCGTGTATAACGTTTATAATGTGGGTTGTAGGAAAGTATTCCAAGATTTGCAAATTGTGAGGGATAAAATAAATCTTTATTCTCCTCCTTTGCATACATTCCGGTTAGAACTTGATAGTCATTTTCTAATGACTTCTCAGAATAATTTTGTTTAATATCTAAACTTTCAATCCATTCTTTATAGGAACGAATAAACGTCTCTTTATCAAATGTAACTAAATCAGAATGAGTAAAAAACCAATACCAAGTTGTAGGTGGATTTTCCGATCCAATCAATTGATAGTGTAGTATCCAACTTGTAGCTAGTTTATCTAAATAACGATCTCGTTTCAAAATAGGAGAAATAAAATCACTAGGAGAATCTTTTTCTAAAAGCCCGAATGCATTTACCCAATGCCGAATCGACTTGACCATGTTAATTCCAACACCCATATAGTCTGTCGGATACTCGTCATTAGCCTCTTCTGATTCTTTAAAAAATTCATTGACTCTTCTTGTATTTTTCGCATGGATTTTTGCTGCTTTTTCATTCATCCCTTTATAGAGCCAATGCTCTCTGGGATAAAAAGTTTCATGTCCTGCTAGTTTTAATTTCATTTTAATACTTCTCCAAAAAAGTCTTTAATCCAGATACAGATACATTTTTTTCAATTGGGTAGCTATCTTGGATTGGGCAAATAATAAATGCTTCATCGATTTCTAAATCCTGAAGAGAAATCCAAAATCCTTTTTCTACTTTTGGGGCAGTAGAAATTTTAAACTCAACTGCAATTTTTCTTTGTCCTTTCGTAAGAATTAAATCGATTTCATTTCCACTGCTTGTTCTATAATAATTCAATTCATATCCTTTATAAACTGCATGGATATTTTCTATACAATAAGATTCCCAAGAACTACCACAGATTGGATGACCTAAAAGCTCATTAAAAGATTCAATCTTTAACATAGAATGTAGCACCCCAGAATCTCTGAAATAAATTTTTGGAGATTTTACAGTCCTTTTTTTCAGATTTGTAAAATAGGGTTCTAGACTTCGCAAGAAAAAAGTTTGCTCAAAAATATCTATATAATGGGAAATTGTATTGTGAGAAACTCCTAGAGATGCGGCTAACTTTGATTTACCTACAACTTGTCCATTTGAATGAGCCATCATTGTTAAAAATCGAGTCAATTGCAACGAAGTTGTTTTAATCCCAAATTGAAAAAGATCTCGCTCAATGAATGTTTTTAGAAAATTCTCCCTCCATAGATTAGAACCTGAATCTTCTTTTAAATAGCTGAGCGGAAATCCACCTTTCCACCAATGCTCTTCTAATTTAAAATCAGTTTGCCCACTTACTTCTAAAATAGTAAAGGGAGTCAGATATTCAAATGCTATTCTTCCTGCAAGCGACTCAGAACTTTGCTTTAAGAGTTCCGGAGAAGCGGAGCCTAAGATAAGAATCTGTGCATTTTTTTTATTTTTATCTACAATGCTACGAAGCACTGGAAATAATTCAGGTGTATGTTGAATTTCATCTAAACAAACCAAACGATTCGCATTCGACTCGAAGAAAAGCTCAGGATTTTGGAGACGAGCCAAATCCGTTGTAGATTCCAAATCTAGATAGATCGAATTTGGGAATCTACCTAAAATCTCCTTCGCAAGAGTCGATTTTCCTGATTGCCTAGGTCCTAAAATCGCTACAACTGGAAAATTTTCCAATGCAAATACAATTGATTTTTCAGCCTTTCTTGGATAAGTTTGCATATTGTAAGTCGAACTTACAATTTACAAGGTTGTAGTCAAATGAAAATTATTTTGAGAGTTCAACATTCACAGGGTTCCAGACACTATACTCTTTATAACGAAGAATTCTAGATTCAGGAACTGGGCAGGCAAGAATACATTTCGGTTTCCATTTTGTAAAGAGAGGTGCCACTTTGTGAAAATTTAATTTTTCCTCCGAAGGTCGTTCTGCCTTTTTTACTTCTACAAGTGTTATCTCTTTTGCACTTTCCAATAGAAAATCTATCTCTACTCCATTCTGATCTCGGTAATAAAAAAGATTATATCCATTCTTAAAAAATCTCGTTTTTAAAATTTCAGTAAAAACAAATTTTTCCCAAATTGGACCATTCAAAACAGAATCTTTATAGTCCGCCTCCGAGTGCACTCCTAATAAAGAACAAAGTAATCCCGTATCAGAAAAATAAAGCTTGGGAGCTTTGATCAAACGCTTTCCAAGATTATTATAATAAGGAGGAAGTAAATGAATCACTCCACTTGTCTCAAGTGCATGAATCCATTTCTTCGCAGTTACTCCAGAAATTCCTACGTCACGCGCTAGATCAGTAAATCACCATTCAGATAATCTAAAGTCTGAGTTTAGATTATCTGAATGTCAAGTTTAAATTATCTTAATGGTAAAATTTCTTTTGGATTTAGATTTTGCTCAATGCTTGGTTTTGTTTCACTTCTTTTAAATCACACCCGTTGCGGTTCATGTGGAGTTTTTTATTCTAGTCGTGTTAGTTCGATGCTTATTTACGAAGTTCTTTTTTTATGTTATTGGAAATTAAATCACTGAGACCCATAACAATAAGATAGATACTGCAGGCAATGGTAATTGTAAAAACTATTAATGTATAAACACTCATAGACTTCTTCTCTCTAAAGAGTAAAACTTTTAAAAAATGTTGTCAAGGTGAAAATGTCGGCATCCCTGCCTGTTTCTAGAACAAGTAGGGATTGCTATCGCAAATCTAATTCAAAAATACTAATCGTTAAATCCTAAAAAATCTTTTCCATTCCAACAAATAACAAATGAAGCTTAGCTAATTCTTCTCTATCTTTTACAATTACACCTTTCGTCCAGAGTTCATTTTCACTCAAATCACACTCATCATCCCAACTTATTCCATATCCGCCGGAATCTACCTTTGCCGTTTTCAAGTAAGAAAGATTTTTTAATTTGGTAAATGATTTTTTTTCTAGCAATGGACCTATATCATATTTCTTGATAGTGTTATCTACAAATAATACATAAATATTCTGTTTGTCGATGAAGATTTTATTGATCCTAGGAGGTTTTAATTCTGTTGGATTATTATCATTAGCCATTAGTCTAGCTCCGGTAATTTAATAAAGTCTTTCGTTTCCCACATTCTATTTAGATCTGTTTGGTATTAGTTATTTAATCTTTAATTTTTTTTACAAATTTCCTCTTGGGTTTCTTCCATTTGCATTGTAGTAGTTTTGGATATATTCCTCTTCAATTTCTTTTGCTTTGGATCGTCCCGATATATTTGTCACCAATATGCGTGCAAAAAATCGTATCCATTTTACAAATGTGTTCATTGCATTCACTTGTCGTTGGGCACGAGGTGAAAATCCATCAGGCGTTAATTCCTCACCCGAAATTCCATATTTTACAACATCATTGTCAACTTTATCGATTATCTCGTAAAGATGGTGAGAGCTTTCGTTTTGATTAGAATTACCGTGTTCTGCCATTTGTTAACTATCAATAGATAGAAACAGGTTTTTCCATTTCCCATGCTGAAAAATTGGAATAGGTTTCGTAGGAAAATTTTGAAACGTACGACAATTCCTGTCCAGTAAGAATGCGATAGGCTCTTTCTCCAATGTACAATAACGATTCAAAACTTTGCGATCCAAGTAAGGAAGGATTTGCCAAAACTTTTTGAAAATGCTCTTTACCTGAAGCGATAGCAAAACAACGCATATATAAAAATAAATCTCCGGAGAACGGTTTATCTTTCGAATAGGAAAATTCACCCAAGTGCATGGCAAATTTTTTTCCATCTAATAAAAATAGTTTTTCCGCTAGGATTTCTTCAAATTGAAAAATGTCTGCAACAGTGAAACGAGTTAATGCATTAATGCAAGGAAGAATTTGCAACTTTGACTCGGACTGTTTCCAATCAAGTAAAGAAATAATTTTCCAAAAATCATCTTCAGTAAAATCTGATTTATTTTCAGAAGACTCTTCCAGAAACGTAACCAATACCTTAGTACCAGAATTCACATGAGGAGTTTCCGACAACCGAACCTGTCCTTTTTCAAAAATACCATTAACTGTTAGCATAGTCTACAATATACCTACCTACAGATTCTTGAAAACTCTTTTTTATTTGGGAAAAACATCTTGCTTGGCTGTATCCAATTCATCATAAAATTTTTTTAACATGGCAAGCGTTATTATTTGTTTTTTTAAAAACTTTGTTTGGATTTGAAAAATTGCAAGTTTTGATAATAATCCTTTACGACTTTGTCAAGTCGACAGACTCTTTATCGAATTTACTTAGTTTCTCTTCCCAGAGAGGGATTTTTTTATCTTACTTTTTATTTGATAGAATTGAAAATGAAACTCTTTTAGTGTTTCTTGGCTTCTTTCTTTTTAAGGTTTGCTTTGTTTACTAATCATTAAATCCTAAAAATTCCTTCCCATTCCAACAAATAGCAAATGCAGAAAGGGGAGCCTCTAGAACAACATGTCTATAATTTCCCATCGATTCATAATCAAAAACATGAAGATGTAAAATTTTTATGGGTTGAATTCCAGCTTGGTTTAACTTTTTTAATTTTTGAATATTGACTGGAATTTTCTGTCGATGTCCTGATGACTCTGGCAAATCAAAAAACTCACGTGTATCTCCCTTGAAGTTTTTTATGATTGCTTCCCTAATTTCTTTTGTTTCTTTTTTTCTCTCATCCTTTAGTGATTCTAAATCTTTCGCTATTTTTTTTACTTCACTCACTTTCCTAGGGAAATTATAATCTGGATCTATATATTTATTCAAATAAAAACCTACTGCTAGGAGTAAATTGCTGTAAGCCACTAGAGGCTTATCCAATGCATCCCATTCTTCATCTTCAATTGGTTTGTCATTTGATGTGTGTATGGAAAATCCTTGTATGTAATGGCTTAGTGCAAAGTCTTTCATTTCCTCTTTTTCGAATTTCGTTTGTATTTCTTTTCGTTTTTCTTCAAAACTTGTTGCTTCCCATTCTTTCGATAAGGGATCAAATAAGGATTTTAAGGTTGTTAGGTATTTTTGGTTTTTCATTGTGGTTGCCTTTGTTTGTATTTGTATTACTGTATTATGATAAATCCATCCTTATCCTCTGCGAATGTGTTCCCGGCACGTCTACTTTGTATTTGCCGTTGCCGAGAAATTCGAACCAGTGGTAGAGGATTTGCACGTTCTTGGTTACTTCCCAAGCTCTAGGCGTTGGAGAATTCGCACAATTAGCCGCTATCCATTGTCATCTTACTTTTTTCTTTTCTTTTATGGAAAGAGAAAAGAAAAAAGTAAGCAAAAAAGAAAAGAAAACCCGCCACAGCGACTCATTGTTTTAACACGCTGTAGGACTCCGGTTAATACTTTTTCGTGATTGATAGCGGTAAATATGTCTTATCCGCATCTAGATAAAGCTTCAAGTGTAGCCTCGGATTTCTAAATAATGAAATCTTTTTTTCTTTGCAAAGCTCATAAATTTCTAAATCACTCGCTCTTTCAAGTAAATCCTTTACCTCCCATCTCACCACAATGTAGCGGCAATTCTTTGTTAGGCTCAATATTTCTTTTAACGCATTAATCTTTATGTATGGAACAAAAATCGCTAGCGATTTTGATTCGCTTACGAAGTTTAAGACTGCTTCTTTTAAATCACGCCCGTTGCGGTTCATGTGGTTAGTCTTTTTTATTTTTCTTAAAGAAACTTAAAAGACCTTTATCAAAAGAAAAGATATCACTGCTTTTTGACTTTGCATGAGAATATACAATACAGTCTGCATAATCTAGATTAGAAGTTGCATAAGCATTCAATGCATTTATTGTAATATCTGATTCATTGAGAATTACATTCTGATAGGAAATAAATTCAATCAGTCTTGCTCTAATTTCTTCTCTGGAAACTGAATAAACTTTCTGTAAAACATAGACCACCTCTGCAATGATTTCGTCTGGAATAAATATCTCTTCCTTTGAATCAAATACTTTTTCGGCCTCAGCAAATTGTTCTGAATTATCCTTTAGAAAAAACCGTAGGATAGTATTGGCATCAGCGATTCTCATGTTTTTCTGCGAATGCCTCCGCTAAAGCTCCTTTTTCCTTTGATTGTAATTTACTGTTTTTATACTTCTCAAGAGAACCACCAACCGATTTTGTCTTTGGGGAATTTTTGTCTGGCGATAATGAATATTTACTCACTAGAAAATCTATGAAGTCAATCACCTCTTTTTGTAATTCAGGTGTTAGTGATTTAATTCTCTCTTCTATTAGTTGCATAATTCCCTCGTTTTGAATCTACAATCCATTAACATTCTTATTAAAAATAAGATTCACTCATTCAACATATTAGCAAGCAAAAAATCTATCTTTATATAGTTCCTAGGATGTCGTCAACTTAAGAACTAAGTGTGATGCGATTAGTAGGAGAACAGGCATGGATTCGATAAACTCACCACAAGTCCCTGCCTGTTTCTAGGACAAGTAGGGATTGCTATCATAAAACTAAATCATTCATAATAATCATTCACTCAAAAATTCCTTCCCATTCCAACAAATAGCAAATGCAGAAAGGGGAGCCTCTAGAACAACATGTCTATAATTTCCCATCGATTCATAATCAAAAACATGAAGATGTAAAATTTTTATGGGTTGAATTCCAGCTTGGTTTAACTTTTTTAATTTTTGAATATTGACTGGAATTTTCTGTCGATGTCCTGATGACTCTGGCAAATCAAAAAACTCACGTGTATCTCCCTTGAAGTTTTTTATGATTGCTTCCCTAATTTCTTTTGTTTCTTTTTTTCTCTCATCCTTTAGTGATTCTAAATCTTTCGCTATTTTTTTTACTTCACTCACTTTCCTAGGGAAATTATAATCTGGATCTATATATTTATTCAAATAAAAACCTACTGCTAGGAGTAAATTGCTGTAAGCCACTAGAGGCTTATCCAATGCATCCCATTCTTCATCTTCAATTGGTTTGTCATTTGATGTGTGTATGGAAAATCCTTGTATGTAATGGCTTAGTGCAAAGTCTTTCATTTCCTCTTTTTCGAATTTCGTTTGTATTTCTTTTCGTTTTTCTTCAAAACTTGTTGCTTCCCATTCTTTCGATAAGGGATCAAATAAGGATTTTAAGGTTGTTAGGTATTTTTGGTTTTTCATTGTGGTTGCCTTTGTTTGTATTTGTATTACTGTATTATGATAAATCCATCCTTATCCTCTGCGAATGAGTCCCCGGCACGTCTACTCTAAATTTACCATTACTTAATTCTGAAAGCCAATGGTAGAGAATTTGAACGTTTTTTGTTACTTCCCATGCTCTCGGTGTTGGAGAATTCGCACAATTAGCCGCTAGCCATTGACGGACTCTTCCGAAAAATAATTCACCACCTGAGCTTCGTATTTCATCAATAAAAGCTTTTACAAATGGATGGGAAAAAAACTTATTCTTGAGTTCATTTATAAAATCATATTCAGCAAGTCCTGCTGGGATTTCATACAAACTTAAATCATGAATCAAACATTCATACTCTTCTTTCGTAGGAGCATCTTTCCATTGATAAAATTTTCTTAGTTTTTCAATGCTTTCTGTCATTGGAAGAGAAGATAATAAAAAGTCTTTGTTTTCTGTCTTATTTTTAAACTCAAAATCTATTCCCTCTTCATTTATAGGAAGCTTTGCCAATTGTTCTTTTATTTCTTCTATAATCTCATCACTGAGTAAAAGACTTTTATCAACAATTGTCTGTAAATATAGTCGATCCTCAAAATCTAATTTATCTATTTTGGTTCCAAGCTCATAATTATAATTATCATTTTTCCCATCATTCATTGCTCTTGCTGAAATATTAGCTGTAGTTAATAATGCGTTATCCTCTCCCAAATATAACTTTAAATGAAGTCTAGAATTTCTATAGAGAGGAATGTTTCGTTCCTTACATACGTAATAGATTTCTAAATCACTTGCTCGTTCTAATATATCTTTGGGTTCCCACCGAACTACAACATAGCGGCAATTCTTTGTTTGCCCCAATATCTCTCTAAGCTCTTTTTCCTTTATATACGGAACATAGATCGCAACTGAATCTGTAGTTTTTACATATTCCAAGATTTGCTTTTTTAGATCAATGCCGTTGAAATACATAAATGTTATTCTTTTGTCATAAAGCGTTTAGCCATTCTTCCCCAATCATTTCTAACTTCTTGGGCTTTGTCTTTGATGTTCCCATCCGGCAATGTATCCTCGTAACGCGCCCACGCTTCTAGTAACAATTTTAATCCATCCCTTGCACGAGATAAACGATCAACTAAATCTTCGCGTGACACATTTGTAGTATCTTCATTTAATATTTCCATTAAATTATCATAAGCAGGATGCTCAGTATTGAGAGTAATAATGATTGTTCCCGCTTTAGGTCTAACCGTAAAAAATGCGGGAGTTTGAATATCCGCATGTGCAAAAACATATTTTAACCCATAATCTGTTGCTGTTTTAGAAATTTCCTTTGCTTCTTCTTTATCTAGTCCCTGATCAACTAATACTTTTTCTATTTCTGCAATCCTTTCCTTTACAGGTAATTTTTCAAAATCATCATTCTTAGAAGAATAACCCTCTTCAATAAGTTCGCGTGTTACTTTTGTTGCAATAACTTCAGGTGAATCTTCCGTCTGACGCTCTCCCCGCGTAGAATGAGCACCTGCATTTTGTGCCTTGATATGAGCTCTCATTGCATGTAGGTTTTTTTTAATTCTATTTCCCAAATCAAGAATAGGTGCAATGGGATCTTCTTCTGCTTCTAATTGTTCTTGATATTCAATAATTGATTGCTTACCTTTTGCAATCTCATCATAATCGATCTCAGCAAGATGAGAAAAATTTGTTGCATATTGTTTATTATTAGTTAATCCGAATAGTTCGTCTAGTTCTGATGGGAATTCTAATTCTATCCCCCACCACCTTTCCATTGGATCATACTGAATTGTCCAAGATTTATCTAGTTCAATCTCTCTATGTGCTCTTACAATAGATACTCCAATGTTCCGAGCCGCATGCTTCCCATGTTCACGACTACCCGCCCCTTCTCCTTTTCTTGCTTCTTTCTTTGCGACGCTAAATCGAATTGTAACAGGATATTTTTTGCCTCTATAATTTACAGGTAGCTTTAATTCCTTATCTCCATAATCTTCAAACATTGGAGTTTTATCAAAAGGAGCAGGACAAGATGTTTTTTCCATTAAATACATTGGATCATTTGGCAAAGCATATCGATCAATCCTTATATTTATCAAATCATGTAGATTAAACGCTACCATTCTAATAGAGCATTTTTTTTTATCTAAAAATTTTCGATATAACCTACCAATTAAGAATTCTGAGTTATTTATAATTGCATCTGCTTTTCTCCAAAGAATTCGATCTAAATTTGACCAAACAACTAACGTTCCAGATTTACCAAACTCTTTTCCTATTCTAGAATATATTTTAGGAATTTTATGTTTTTTAGGTTTTGGTATTTCTATTAACTGTTTATTCTTAATTTGATGTATATCTAAAAAAGTATACAAGGCATTATCAACACCATCCTGCCAGGACCAAACTTCTACTAAAGTGCATTGCGAAATGGAAGAAGCTGGTAATCCCATTCCAAACTTTCCTATACCTTGCTGATTCTTTGCATCTAAATGTGTTCCATTTCCAAATTGTAAGGATAATCGTAAAACATCTTCGTTCATTCCATGCCCATCATCTAAAATAGCGATTTGGCTAATGCGTGTTATCCGGTTATTACGGGCGCCATCAATTTCTTCTTCTCCACATAAGAGTTGAACATTCTTTGCTCCTGCCTGTAAAGAATTATCTATTAGTTCGGCAATTGCATACGCTGTATTTTTGTAACCGTTATCTCTCATCGCTTGAATCGCTAAATGAGGAGGAACTATATCATGTCTATCTGCCATACCTTTCTCCTAATTGTTTACAATAATATATATTAAAAAACATCTTCCCAATTCATAAAGGCTTCTGCCATACTTCTAAAACCTGGAAGCTTTGTATCTACGACTGTGACAATCAGTGCATTATCATTCCCTCCGGCTTTACTACCCCGAATTGCTCTACCTACCATCTGTGAATATAACACAAGAGATTTAGTCGGTCGTGCTATCATAGCACAACTAGTTTTTGGAGCATCAAAGCCAGTAGTAAAAACCCCATAATTACACAAAACAATTGAAGCTTCCTTATCTGATTTATATTCTTGGATTGCTTTATAACGTTCACTATCAGGCGTAGCTCCTGTGACTGAATAAGACTCAATACCGATTGCTCGTAACATAAAAGCTATTAAGGCTGAGTGACTAACGGATGCAGCAAAGAAAATAATTCTTTTATGATAAAGGATTAATGATTTTAAACGAGATAAAATTGCAGTATTACGAAGTTCATCTTGACCTAAACGAATTAAAATTTCTTCATTTAAATCTAACTCTCTTTCTATCTTTGCAATATCCTCTTGTGTAATAGTATATCCACCTTTATGAGTTAACGGTTCAAATGTTACTTTCGCTAAATAACCATTATCCGTTAAATAATCTATAGGATTTGAATATCCTTCGATAGATAAGGTAATTTTATTTCTGTGAAAAAAATTGGCGAGTTTCTCATCCTCATCAATATTTAAATAACTCCGACCAGGAGTTGCCGTTAATCCTATAATCGAAACGTTTTCTTTTCGACTTAATATTTGTAAAATTGTATTATAAGATTCTGCAATGGCTTGGTGTGCTTCATCCATAACGATTAAAGATATCTTATCAGATAAATCATTAACGAATTGAATACTACCATTGCGAATTGTATTGTATAATTTTGATAATCCTGCTACAACTAATCCTTCTGATATTCCATCTTGCCACTGAATATTAGAATAATATCTTTGTATATTGATGTTTCTATTTCCGAGATATCCCCACGCTTTTTTAAATTCACTGACTGCCTGCTCGCATAATTCTTCACTATATGCAAGCCATATAACCAATGCTCCTTCGTTTTTTCGCAAATAGTCTGCAATATAGTTCATAGTCGTTCTAGTTTTTCCAGAACCGGTCGGCATATGTAATATAATTCGCTTTGCGTTTGTCGTTAGTCGCTCTTCCATTTGTTGTATAGCTTTTCTTTGATGTGGAAACAATGGATAGGGAGGCTCCGCTTCCTCGAAAGCCTTTAAAATTTTTTTTATTTCTACTTCCGGAACAGAAATTTCAAAGAAATCAAATAATATTCTTTCTCTGTCTGACCCTCTTTCAAATTTAATTTTATTTATAACTTCATATTTATTACCATTTGATTTCAATCCCAGTTTGATAAACAAATCTTGAATTTCTTCTTCTCTAAGTAGTTCTATGATTTTTTTTCTAGTATCATCTTTTAATAAAAGTCCCTCCCAATGAAATAACTCAACTACAAGTTTTTTCAACTGAGAAGGAGTTGCCTTTTCTGGCATGACTTTCTGCAAGAGGCTAACAGGCGTATACCCGATAATTTCTTGTATTGTTAAATCATCCGCTCGTGAGAATAGTTTGGATAGGTTCATGCTATTAAAGAATCTTCCAAATATTGTAGCATTTCAGTGCCATTGCTTATTCTCTTCTTTACATTGTGAAACAATGTTTTAATCATGAATTCAAATAAACTCTCTTTCCCTTTCCAATCATCTTTCTCTACTACTCCTAATGGATACTTTCCATTAACTACATACCAAAAAATACACCCCATCTGAAATACGTCAGATGCGTGACTTATCGAATCAGTTGAATAATATGAATTAATTCCCTCTGGAGAAAGCCAAGTTTTCGGATTAGGGATTTCATCTGTATTAGTTAGATTTAAATTATTCGGCTCATTATATTTAAATAGTCCAAAATCACTCAACACCCACCTATCACCAAAGATTAATATATTATCTGGTTTTATATCACGATGAATACCTAATTTATGCAATTCAGCCAAAGCAGAGGAAAGACCTCTAAATTGCTCGATATAGTCAAAATATGGAATTTCTTTTTGGTTCTTTAACATTTGTAAATTTGAATCTGCTAACTCCATTACTATACAAGGGGCTTCCGATACTTGCTTATTTTGAACAGAAACAATACCACTGTCTAATACCTTTACAATATGGTGGTGATCTATTTTTTCCATAACCTCAATTTCCTGAAGAAATCTTTTCTTTTTGACAGGCTCAGTTTTTAAAAAAAATTTTATTGCATACTCATTACCGATTGAATCAAAACATTTATGCACAACTGCATTTCCACCATTGGAAATTCTATCACTAATTTCATAGGAATTACGCTCTAGTGATATTGAATCAGGAATTTTAAAAACATTCTTTTTCTGATAATCAAAATATAGATCTATCATACAACGTTCCCTTTTTCATCTATTAAAATAGAATTAGATAATTGATATTGAGTAGTATTTGGTGACCAACTTATTTTGTATGAATCTATATTATCAGAAATATTTCTATTTTCGATATATTTAAATATTTCATATTTAATTTTTTTAAATGTTCTTATAGTTTCTTCATTTGGAAATTCAGAGATATAGGTTCCCTTTAAAAAATGAAGCATAAAGTTTTTTCTATACACCCGACTACTATTAGAATTAGCTTGTGAAGTACATTTTATAGCATACTCCGAAAGCAAACTTATTTCAGATTCTGGAGCAATATGCTTATCGAGTAATTGAATGTCAGCTAAAAGAAAACTACAATCTTTATTTGTTATAAATAAACCTTTTCTATTCAACTCAAGTATTGCACTGAATAAAGTATATAAATCTGCTTTCTGTTTAAATCTAGTTTTTGATAACTTAACAGGATCATGATTAAAAATAATTTCAATCTCCTGAATTACTTTAAAGAATTCTTCTTTAAGTTCAGCAGATCGTTTTTTATCCATATCAGAATAATATTCATAACACTTTTCTAATCCTTCTTTCTTATCAGCAATCCCTTCCAACTGTATTGCTAATAGCTCAGAAATAAATTCAATGTCGAGCATTCTTCTTACTTGTGCGTATGTAAAAATGTTAGCCTCCTTAAAGAATTCAACAAAAGATAACTGCTCTGAAAGACTTAAAAACTCACCTGGATAATCAGCCCTACGTAATTCTTGTTTGTTAAGAACCTTAGTATATTTATTTACTCTCAGATATATATCTCTTTCAATGTCGACTGTCGTATTATATATTTCATTAAAATCAATTAGGTATGTTAAAATATTATCTTGGATTTCTTCAGGCAAATCAGAAAATTTATTATTTTTAAAAGAATCATTGTCATAAGGTTTTTTTAAAGAAAATTCATTTCTAACAAAAGATAGTATCGACCTTATTCTTTGTTGCCCATCAATAACCCTTCGAAAAGACTTTCCATTTTTTATTGTAGTACTAATATATATTTTTGGAATCGGTATATTCTTAATGATCGTATCAATCAACATTACTTTAGCTGCATCAGTCCATACTTCTCTACGTTGATATTCTGGACTTATTCCAAGTAGTTTATTGTCATCCCAGTCTCTTAAATCTGCAATTGTATGTGAACTTGGTTTCCAATTTATTCTATACATAAAATTCTCCTATTTATCTAGTATGAATGCAATATTATCAAATATTAGAAGTTCTCAATCTTTCAGAAACAACCCATAGTTATATGAAAGTATTTCACTTTATTTTAATAACTAGATTAATCACACTTCCTCTTTCAACCGGTTAATGAGCATTTGCCGCTCTTCTTTTTTGAGAGAGCGATATTCTTGTAAGATACGATCCATTTTCATGTGAGCACTTTCTCCAGGATTAGACATGAGAGTCGCAACATGAATTTTTGCAAGCTCGGTTGTAAGTTTAAATTCATATTCCTGAATCGTATTATCTTTCCAATAACGTGGATGAACGTCACATAAAAGAGAAGTAAGCGATTCAAGAAGAGCAAATTCGGATTCATAATTAGAACGAATTCTCTCCATTAACTTTTGAAAGCTAGAATCATGCTTACGAAGTAGTTCTAATTTGTATTCATTATCCATTTTAAAGGAAGAAATTGCTTCTGAGAGAGAATGCTGTGATTTTTGAGACGTTATATACGGCTTTATTATCTTTAGCGTGCTTGCTGCTATTTTCTCTATCAATTGATTGTAGTGACTTTCAATTTCTTGTTTTGCCTTTTTTAATTTTGCAATAAATTGTTCTAAATCTTTTTCTCGAATACTTTCTAGATTGGATCCAAATAATTCAGGAATTTCTTCTAGCAAAAGAAGTTCTGGATTCACTGAATGAGAGATAATCTGTAGAAATTTAGAATTCTCATTTGATAAATCTTTTGTATGTCGTGTGCATTCCGGAAGTTTTGTATACCAATACAAAATAGCAAGCACAGATCTATAGATTTTATTTTCATTGATCTTTCTTTCTAGTCTTGCTTCTCCTGCCTGCACTAAACGTGTTGCATCATTCGAAGCAAATAATTCTGAAATCTTCATTAGATATTTTTCTAATAATGCATTCGATCGGATAATGTGAATTTTAAAATTTTTAGGATTTGCATGTAGCTTTTCTAAAATATCAGAATTGATTTCTTTCTCATAACGATCCTCTTCATAAAGGGAAAAGGAATACGATTTTTCTAATAAAGCCGCAAGAAAATAAAAAGGAATCATCTCCGAATACATACCGAATGGCTCAGAGGTTAAAATTTCGTACAATCTATCAAGAGTTGTTCGTTCCGACTCTTCCTGCAGATACTTGTGAATCGCCTCGAATACTTTTCTAAGTCCTTCATCATGATTTCCTAAATAATCTTCCGGAGAAACGAAACTATACTGAACTCTACCGTCTGTCGTTTTATAAACTGATTTTATGCTAAAAAGACTTCTAAAAATAGCTACATCAGGACCATAGCCTTTTTCTTTTGATCCAAGACTTAAGTCACCTGCTATCATATCTCTTAAAATTTTCTTTCTTGTATTTCGAATGATTGGAGATATATTCTCCCGATTAATAAATTCTGAATTTACTTTCGGACAATGTGGAAAGCGTTTTAGTAATATTCCAGATACTATCTGAGAAAGAGATTCTGATTCATCAAAATTATAGGAACCAACTAACTTAGCTTTGCTCTTTTCAAAAAGAGATCGAAGTGTAAAATGAAGTTTATCATGTAGATCTGATAGGTAAATCTTAGTATCATTTTTTATCCGAGGGTCTCTTCTAATTAGTTCTAAATCTTCAGAAAGTTTTACACAAGCAGCGTATTTTTTTAAAAGAGGAATTTCGTGAAAGGCAATTTCAGAAAAGACAGATAGAATTTTGTTTTTCTTATCCTTTTCGCCTACCAAAGTTCGTAGTGCTTGTGCTATATCAGAATTTGGATTTCCAAGAAAATAGAGTATCACGCCACTCGCGCCTGATTTTTCTTCTTTTTCTAAAATCTCTGTTAAATGGATAGATAAATGATGTTTTGTATTTTCTATTTTATTTTTTATTAATGGTTCCGACTCTTCATCTGCTTTATACTGTATAAACTCGCGAATATTTTCTTCTAAAATAAATTTACGAGAATAAAACCTAGATGTAAAATATTCTGCATTGTATGAATTTGCATAGACTGGACTTAAACTGAAAATATCTTCAATAGTTCGTGCAATGGTTCCAATAGAAATAGTCGGTAATAACTCGTCTATCTTGCGCGCTAGATCGATTGAGCTACCATAGTAGATAGAATACGTCTTGTTAGCCTCTCGATAGAGAGCTAGATTTTCTCCGCTCAACTCTTTCAAAATAGATTTAACAGTATCATCTTCTAAACCGAGAGAAAAAGAAATCCAACGAATAGAAGCTGGCAGTAGATTCGGGCGATTAATAACAGAAAGAATAGTAAGTGCCTTAATCACTCTTGTTTTTTCTTTTTGTGTTACTTCCGAGAGTGCATTTCTTCCATAATGCCACCGTGTCAGCAAAGAATCATCTAACCCAAGTTTATCAATCGAAGTATCAAAATAATCAAAGAGATCATCTAAATACATAGAATCTTTTTTCTTGCGGGATGGAACGTCAGACAAATATCCAAATAAAGTTCTTTCATTCTGTCCGAGTAAATTACAAAGAAGTGGAAGTGCTACTAAATTAGAAATATGAAGTGGATAGGCTCTGTGTGCAATCTCTTTTAATTCGGGTCCAATTTCTTCTCCTAGAAATGGATTAATCTTCCATGCAGTTTTTATCTGAGATAAAATTAGAGAATCTTTATCATTTGAGATTTTATAATTTGTATTTCTCTTCAGATAGTTTGCAATCAGTCCATATACGTCAGCTAATTCTTCTTGAAAATGTATTTGGTAGAAGCGACCTTCTATCTTTAACCATTCCTTTCTACGATCTACAGAAATACCGTTTAGATATTGGGAAATTCCTTTATGGAGTAACAGATAATGTAAAACAATAGTCGATTTAAGTCTTAAATTATATTCTGCAAAATCTTGTAAGAAATCTAAATCCTTAGAAGATAAAGCTTGGTCTTTTGCAAGCAGTCGATTAAATTCATCGTTAAATATTACAAATCCGTTGAATCCTAACGATTGACAAAAATCCAAAATCATTTTATAGCCAGTAAAAAAATCGTCCGGATTACAATACGTATCCCCTACTTTGGATATGAGTCTTTTCACATCACCAGATTTTCTTTGTAAATCTAAGTCTTCTTTAAAAAAGTCAAACGCCAATTCATAAAAATCATTGCGAGCGGCAAATTGCTCTAAGCCTCTCAATAAATTTTCAATTAGGGTTCTTCTTAAATTGTCAGATTCTCCAACTATATAGATTGGAATGAGTCGTGTATTTGATTTAGAATATTGCTCAATTTCTTTTTCAACTTCATCGCGATAGGTTTTATTTTGATTTTCTAATATTGATAGAATTTCTTTATTCCAAGATTTATCATTATATAAAAGAGATCCGATCAAAAGTGCCAAATAGGATTTTCCAGATCCGGGTGGTGCAGTAATTGCCGCGATGCGTTTTCTTTTTTCTTGCGAATAGATAGATTGAAAGACTGTATTTATAACAAGAGAGCCTTTCTTTGATAAATAAAAATCCTGTAGTCTTCGAACAGGATCAATTCCATCAAAACTTAAATTGATAGATGGTAGTGGCTCGACATTTGATTCTAGTGCTGTTAATGGTATTTTCATGAAATTTATTTAAAGTATTCTGCACAGATTTATAAGAGTTACATAGTTTGTCAACTCTCTTGAAAAAACTTAAAATGTTTGTCCCCAAAAAACTATTCAACTTATCAAAATCTAAAACCAAATCACTTTGATAAGGGAAAGAACAAATTACACACATATAACCTCCCCATCACCCATCGAATCCTTTATCGGTGTAAATCGGTGGTAATCTTTTTCTCCCGCAAAGAGAATAGCAAGCCTTGAGAAAGAAATGATAGAACACAAACAAAGTTATTTGAGTAGTGATTCTGATAGAGGGAGGTATATTGAAAAAGCGGTTTGAGTAAAGGAAGGGCTATACCAAGACTATACGAACCACTATACCAAGTAGCTAGAGAGTGTATAGAAACTGTGAAGTTGGGAGGAAGAAGTCAACATATTGAAGCCATACTTTCCATTCCTCATTTCTTTTCATATACTACCTTACCTTTTTCCAATGCATTGCTATAAATAGTCCATTTCTTTTCTTTGTATGCATCAATTTCGTCTTGAGCAATGACGAGAATGTCCTTCGCTACAGGAAAATCTTTGAATTGTTTACGTATATCGATTATTAGCTTTCCTTTGTTAGGAATATTTTTGAATTCAATCAAAATGTCTAAATCACTATCATAGGAGGGATTTCCATATATGTAAGATCCAAAAAGAATAATTTTCTCAGGCTGAAATGTTGAAAGAATTCTACGAATTGCTTCGGCTTCTAAATACTCGATTTTATAAGCTGGCTCTTTCATTTTTCCTCTTTCTGTTTTGAAAGCAAAGAATTTTTTCTATCACTACAAAAACTTACACATGACAAACCAAACAACCTTCTGCGTCATCTTCCATGTTGAGAGCATCTTCAAAAGAAAGTTCAGAGCTAAATACATCAATGAGGCGTTTGCTTTTGCGCTGGCGATCGCGCTTAACGCGTGATTCATACTGGTCATGACGGCGCTTGATTCCTTCTTCATCTTTCAGAATCTGGTCGAGTGTGCCACCTTGGATCCAAGTGAAGTTTTGCGCAGATCCGTCCTTATTAGAGGTTTCATATTGTTTGGCTTTTTCAAAAAGGGCAGGATGGTTTTCTTTTAAACCAAGCCATTCCTTACGACGTTGGAAAAAACAAAAATAACAACCAGAGCGTGTGCGCCATTTATAATATTCAGGAAGTCCGAGTCCACTTTCTTCTAGAATGCGCATAACGCCTTCTTTGTCGATGCCATGTTCTTTGAATGGATACTTAGGTGTAATGTTTGTTTTACTCGAAATATAACCTTCTCTCGATTCATCCGAGCGAATTCCAATATAACTATAAATTAGATCCTCTCCTACATATTCCTCAAAAGGTTTGATTTTTAGATTGGCAGTGCACCAACGACTTCGAGCAGAAGGAAGATAGCCAGAAAAATCTTCTAGAAATTGATCCCAAGTCCGGGAAGCTCTCAAGCGAACAATTTTTTTACCTAGAAAGGTTTCGATCTTTTCGAGATAGCTATAAGTCTCAGGCAACTCTTCGCCTGTATCACAAAAAACATATTCCACATCCAGTGTAGGATAGTTTTTCTGCATAAAAATGGCAAGTGCTGTGGAGTCTTTTCCACCGGAAAGAGAAACAATATGTCGTTCTTTAGGCATAAGTCTAGTTTGAAAATAAGACATAAGTTTGCAAGAAAAATTCAGAGCATCTTCTACTCAAAGCCAATTCGTCTTGTATCGGGTTTTGAAAATTGGTTTTCTTCTAAGTTGTAAATCTCGGCGACACTCATAGGAGAATCGATGTTTGCATCTTTTCCTAAAAGAGAAAGTAGCTGCTTTGCTTTTTCTACAGTGAGCTTTTCAAATTTATAAGAGAGAATCAATCTTCCTTTTCGAAGAAGTGCGGGATCGATAGTCGACTCATTGGTATTAAATGTAAGAATAAAAATAGAATTGAGTAGATTTCCAAGAAGACCGCTAGAAGAATTTAATAGCCCCGCAATACTAGAATCTTGTTCTCTCGATCTGACTAACTTCTCTGCTTCTTCGATGATAAAAACAGAATTGGGATAACGAGTAAAAACAGAAATTAAATCAGGAGAATCAATTTTTTCAGCGATATACGACGGAACTAAAATGAATTTCTTTTTTCTAAATTTCTGAATCAAGTATTCAATATAAGTGCTCTTTCCTGTTCCATAATCTCCATGGAGTAAAATTAACCCTTTGTGATTTTTCTTTGCGAGTTCTTTTAAGATTTTAGCATGCACAATTTCAAAACTATCATTGTAATGATTTTCAATGTTGATTTGTCTCAGTGGTAATCTCTTCTCAATGGCGGCAAGAGAAGGAACATGCTCTCTCATAGAAAGCAAATGAAGAGAAATATAATCTTTTTCTTTTTGTGTAATTCGATTGAATTCTTTTAGAAATCGTATAACGTCCACAATCACCTTTGTCTTCTCGACAAAGTAAAGCTCTAACATCACTGTATTTGTATAGGTGATCGTTACTTCCAATAAGAAATTGTATTTCAAAGAAATATAATAGATTTGCTTTCCGAGTTGGGATAGTCCATTCTCTTGAATGCGATAAGAGGGAATGTGTTTATATAACTCCCAATTTTCGGAAAGATTTCCATACTTAGAATGGATTTTTTTACCATCTAAATACTTCATCAGAAGTGGCTTTGTCTTTGGTGAAAATTCTTTTTCAAAGTCAATCCGTGTTGGAAATACATCTCCAAAAAACTTGATCCATAAAAATTCAGTATCCGAATGCTCTGCGAATGTAACAGAATAATTTACATCTGTTTTCTTTTTAGATTGTAATGAATGAATTGAACTCATAATTGCGTGATTTCCATATTTTCCATTTCGAATTTACTGTCGAAAGATTTTTATTGAATGCATACATAGAAACGCCTAAAGAGGATAGAAAGCTAATATCATTCATCAACCACGAAGAGCACGAAAGTCAGGAAGAAGTAAGAAGAGATTACAAAACTCACCTTCGCGATCTTTTTTATAAAAAATCTTAAGACTCTCTATTCCTCAAAATATTTTACTTTTACATTTGCACTCGCAAGAACGAGGGAGGGAGTGATTCCGAAGTTTTGTTTAAATGTTTTACTAAAATGAGCAGAGTCGGTAAATCCTGCATGATGAGCAGAATCAGTTAAACTGAATCCTTTTTGTAAAAGGCTTCCTGCTTTTCGAATCCTAAGCCAAAGCAAATAACGTCTGATCGAAAGTCCCATTTCTTCTGCAAATAGATGCCGAAACCGATCAGACGACAAAGAAGCCTCTTTTGCAAGAAGAGACAAAGGAATCTTTGGAGGGAGATCTTCGAGTGATTTTAGATACCGAATCACATTTTTAATTCGATAGTCAATCTTAGAATGTGGAGTCTTTTGTTCTAAATCATTTTCTCCGACATAAGACAGAATTTTTCGAATGAGTGTAATCCCATTCGAAGAATTAAGGGGCGTTTGCATTTCTCTTTCTAAGATCGACTCTAATTTCCCTGAAATATCAGTTGGTTTGGTCTCAGAAAGTTTTCGAAGGGGCGCATATTCCGGCGAATCAGGATCGATTTGTAAAATCAATAGAGGGGAATCTGATTTTAACTTGTGATGGTAATTGGATGGAAGAAATACAGACTGCATATGCAGTTTATCACCGTTAGCCCCTTCTAACTCGATTGGATTTCCAAAACTATGGAGCAGAGATGCCGCGTAATGAGTATGGGAAGTATTTACAAGTGAGGGAGAGTAAAAGAGAGCAAAGCCACTCCAAACATATAAATAAGAATTTTTCCCACTCATCTTTTCTTTCCCGTTTTAACTTTTTTTCTCTTTTTAGCCGTTTTTTACAAGCCTGTTTTTTAGAAATATGCTATTCTAGATTCATACAATCAATCAAAAAGGATATAAATATGAAAACACTAGAAGAAAGAATGTCTGGCTACGCTGCCTACCACAAAGATCCAAGAAACAAACTCACTCATTTTTTTGGAGTGCCAATGGTTTACTACTCTCCCCTCATCGCATTTGGATGGGTTCCTCTCTTTGAGATTTCTGGGTTCACAGTGACTCTGGCTTGGGTTCTATTTGCCATTACAATGATTTGGTATTTTACTTTAGATGTTCAACTTGCTACTATCATGACGATTATTTCTTTGCCTATCGTATATGCAACGGATGTTGCCGCAAAACTTCCTTTTATGGAATCTCTTACGATTTTTCTTGCGATAAAAATTTTTGGTTGGGTCATTCAGCTTACCGGTCATGTCTTTGAAGGAAGAAGACCTGCTCTTGTAGACAATCTAGTCCAAGCCCTTATGGCTCCTCTCTTCTTAATTGCAGAAACTCTTTTCTTTTTTGGAATCCGCAAAGACCTAGAAAAAAATGTCCAAGAAAGAGTTGCTCTCCTCGGAAATTCTAAATTCTAAAAAACGTTAGTATCTATAAAAAAGATTTGTGTAGATAAACATTTACACAAATCCTTATTAGCCCTTTATCTTTTCTTTCCTACCACCAAATAGGCATAGCCTCCATAAACTTCAGAGACTTGAACTGATGCAATAGAATCTGGTATAACAGGATGCGGTTTTAAAAAACCTGGATTCGTTTTGACTAGTATTCTATTTTTAAAATTGTCTGGAAGTTTTGGCGAAAAACCTTCATCTCCCCAAGAGACAATTCCATCTTTTTTGACAACACGAATGAATTCTTGAATTGCTTTATCGCTTTCAGTAAAAAGATTAATTCCACCGAAATGAAACAAGGCATCAAAGGAATTTTCTGCAAATGGCAGATAACTCCCATTAGCCTGAAGTAGAATTGTATTCACTTTACTTTGTTTTTTCTGGCACTGCTTTAACATCCCAAGAGATAAATCGACAGACACAAACTCTCCCTCAGAACCAATCTTTTCTCGGATCAGTTCTTGAAATACCCCCGGTCCCGGAGATACTTCCAAAACTCGCATTCCTTTTTGTAAGCCCAGAAGAGATATAATTTCTTTTCTACCTTCTACTACATCTACTCCAGTCAGTAGTTTTCCAAAGAATCTTTCATTCCAATCATACAGAGGAGCAAATAGATTATAAAAAAGATTCCAATCTTTATCGAGTCCCGCTAAATCTTTGGGAAAAACCAGTGATGGAATCCCGTCTATCGTTTTGTATGAAATCCCATCTCCACGCATGAAAATTTCGTTCTCATAACGAAGTGGCTTAGAAGTTTCAGGGCATCTAAGTATAGAAAGAAACCAATCTGGAATTTGCATAATAAATTCATTTATTCCAAAGATTACAGTTTAGTGTCAAATGGTTTTTACTCAGTTAACAATAATTTGCCGCTTTTATTTTATATTCCTAAGATGAGAAATTATTTTTTCTTTTTCAATTTCTGAAAAGTCATTTCCATAGAAGCGTAAAAACATTTGAACACGAACTTCTTCTTTTGATAAATCTTTTGGAAGAGATGCGAGAGCCAATGCTTTTGCTGTATCTAACATATCAAATGCCATATAGAATCTTTCTATTGGAGAGAAGGACATGATTTTATCTTGATAAATCTTTTCCATTTCTGGACTTGTATCATACATAGATTTTATTCCAAGTTTCTTCTAAATTTAATTTTTTAATCCATTCTTCGACATATAGTTTATTATAATCTAATCTTGTTAAGTTTCGAACATCTCGGAATTGCATTTCGGAAAAACTTTCTCTTGACCATAATACTTTCTGAATGATAAGATCTTCTTTAGAAATAATAAAACAATCTGTTTCTTTTATTTTTATCATTTTTTTATTTTTAAATTTTTGTTTCTCAAATTCATTTTCTTTCTGAATTATAAAATCAATTTTTAAACCTGTAGCGTTATGCAAAATATTAAACATTTTTCTATAATGAATTGCCATTTGAATGGAATCAATATCAATATAAAAATCACTCTGAAAGAATTGGGTAAAGCTTTTGGGAGATAGATTTTCTATAGATAAAACAATATCAATATCTCTTGTCATTCTAGGCTCTGCATAAAATGTCATAGCTAAAGAACCGGTAAGAATATAGTCGATTTTTTGATCCTTTAAATACTTTAAAATATTTTCTAAGACTTGAATTTGTTCTATCATAGTTTGCTTATTTTTTCTTTTTCTTCACTTCTTCTACGGGCTTCTCTTCCTCTGTTTTTTCTTTCTCTGCATCCGGATTTGGAGTAATCATTTGTGTAACTGCTTGCGAACCAATATATCCTGCTTGGCTCGTGCCAAGGAGTGTATGCAGTGTCTCTGGAATAGAAGGAAGACCATTTAATGGATTTGCTTTGAGTAGATAATAGATATAGAGAAGTAGGCAAATTAAATTAAACCCGAAAAGCTGCATTCTAGCCATATCAATTCCACCACTTGGATCAAAAATCAAATCCCTTAATTCTGGTTTGTCTTTTTTGATTACCATATGCTTCTTTCTTTTATCAACATAATTTGCCGCAATCATTCCACCATAGCTCACACCGAGTAAACCTATGAGTGAAAAATTAAACTCAGGAAGTTCGGGGTTACCAAGGATTAGCCCCTGACAGACTGCAATGTAAAAATAGCTTCCCATCAATACTAACGTCCACAGAAAAGATTGGAAGTTAGCTAGAGAAAAGGAATTTGTTTCTGGATCGAGCAAAATGTCTGGAAAGAAATTTATCTTCTTACTAAAATAAGCAAGAATTCCTAGAAAGAGTAAAGTGATCAAAGCTCCCATAGTAACCGCAAAACCTTTCCAGGATTCATTTAAGATAGTTAGCTTTTCAATTTTACTTGGGCGTGCGTTAATAGAAAGCTTAATACTGATATCTTTTCCAAACATCTTTTCAAATAGATTGTATTTTTCTGTATCAAATCCACAACGATTCGCAAGATAATTAGAAAGTGTAAATTTAATTTCATGATAACTAGTCTTGTTTGTAATCTTTTCTTCTGAGAGATAGAAAGGAAATAAAGCACATTTTTCTTTGTCTAAATAAACATATCCCTCTTGTTCTTGTTTTGGCTTTAGAATGTAAACTACAATCTTGTCTAAATCTTTTCCTGGATTTTGCACCTTCATAGTGATTGTATCGCCGATTGTTCCGCCCTTGGGATGAATATCTAATACGAGTGGTTGCTGTCCTGGTTCATTCATAGAGGCAGGAATTTTATATGGAAATCGATCTAGTATTTTTCCAGATTCACTCTTAATCAGGACACAAACATCCTTGGAATCAAAATCTCTAGAAGGCTTCACTTCCCATTTCAATTCCGTTGTTTCACTTCTAATTGTATTGTAACTTCGGGTAATGTCTTCAAAGGGAATATCATTGATATAGACTGTGAGTTTTGGATAATCTACCCTTTGCCCTTTGTCCTCTTTTGGTTCACTGCTTCGACCGCCTTCCTCTACTTCAAATTCCACAAAGGATTTCAGAGTTTCAGGATCTTTTGCCTCAGTCTGGATGATAAAAGTTCTCATGGTAAAATCTTTGATAAAGAAATCTCTAATTTCAATCGGAGTATTATTTACCCTTTGACAATTCTCTTTGGCAAGGAGAGGCAAATGGAGTGTAAACGAAGAAAGAAAAAGAATTATCTTTAAAAAAGTTGAGAACTGGAAAGGCAGGCGAAATACATTGAGTTTAGAAAAACATTCTATATATAGGATATTCATACTCAAATAAGATTGCAGAACAATGGAACTGAGTCAAGAATGTTATTTCCAAGGAGATTTTTTATGAAAACAATTTTACTACTAACCTTCCTTTTCGGTTTTCCTCTTTTGGCAGAGGAAGATCTTTGCACAACCTTCAAAACACAAAGAAAATGTGAATCCAAAGATGGAATCAAAAATAAATGCAAATGGCTCAAGGCAAAAGAACTCTGTCAAAGTGAACAGTCTATAGTAGAATCTACAGGCAACAACAATGAGAAAGGCATCGATGCAACCGAAGATGAATCCGACCGCCCTTCTCGCAAAGGAAAAAATAAAAACAAAAATAAAATTAAAACCCCATAATCAGGCTAATAGAGAGTATCCTCTAATTCTGAATAAAATTTAAATATTGCTTCGCTGATTCTTCTGGAAGTTCAATCATCGGAGCATGTCCACATTCTTTCAATATAACTGTTTTATGATTTACAATTCCTTTTTCAAATACTTGGACAGAGGATACGTCAATAATATTATCTGAATCGCCCCAAAGAATTAAGGTTTTGGCTTTGATTTTTGAAAGTCTTTTTTCTAATACATTGCCATCCTGCATGAGTTTAGAAAATACCTTTTCGCTATATGGTTTATTAGCCGCAGCCTTTTTCATTACTTCTCTTTTAAAAAAGCCCGGTATATAAGGTGGATTTACAAAGGAAAATTTCATGAGTCCATCAAATTCTTCTTCATTCGATACGATGAGTGGATTTTTTCCTTCTTTTAGTTTTTCGGACAGTTTGCTTGGATTCGGACTTGTAACGCCTGCCGCATCAAAAAGAGCAAGGCTCAAAACTTCATCCGGATACTCAGATGTATAAACCCCGGCAATATGTCCTCCCATTGAATTTCCTACAATATGATATTTTTTTAGTCCAAGTGCCTGGGTAAAAAGATGAACCCTCTTCGCCTGGGGCAAAACACCATAATCCTCAGAATCTAACTTTGTGCTTTCTCCAAAAGGAGGAAGGTCTGGGGAAATAACTCTATACTTGTCCGTTAGGTATCTAGACATCCTTGTCCAATGCTCTTTATCGGCTCCAAATCCATGGATGAGTAAAATGGTTTCCCCTTCTCCACCTTCTAGATATACTATCTTATGATTTTCCACTTGTATTTCTTTTTTTGTGAGACTTGCTTTGTTTCTCTCATAGCGAACAAAGGTATTTACCAATGTGCTCGCGCAAGACGTGAGTGTAAAGAGTCCGATTACGTAAATCAAATAGAATTGTTTGCTCTTATTTTGTTTTAATTCATTTGGTCTTTGCATATTTTTCCCATTCATTTTATTTTCTTTTTAATTTTATTTATAACTCTCATTAGGCAAGGTGAAATTCATCTAACGTGAATTCGGTATAAGGAATTGACAAATTCTTCAGACCGTCATTCCCGACCCTATGGAGATGCTGGATTTGCGACCTAGCAAATGGGCAAAATCGCCGCAACCGCCAAGCAATATCGGGCAATGTCATTCAGTTAAGGATCTTTGTGTCATTCCATAAAGCTGTCACTCCCTAAATCCTCTATCGGGAGTATGCAGAACGATAATTTCGAGAGACCCCTGATAATCGCCCCGACGGCAACTGGATGCGAATCGTAGGAAGAATTGAATTTCAATTTTTCAAATCAGTTAAAAAAAGAATATCCTAAACCAAATCGAAACCCTCTTTCTAAAAGATAATCAGTCTGTTGTATATGAAATCCAATTCCATAAAGAAAATTTTGCAAATATTCAATCTGAATATAAGACTCGTCCCAAAAAAAACGAAATCCTGCCACATGAGAAGATTTATAGACTCCAGAATATCCAGGGGCAATTCCATATCCATATCGAATATAAGGATCAAAACTTCCGAGTGGATAATGAAGACTAGCCTCTACATCTATCGTTCCAAAGTTCACATGGAAATCTTGTCTATATAAATTTATATAATCAGTATAAGTAGGTGAACTTGTATACCTCGAACTAGGTAAAATAAAATAACTTGGATACGTTAGGTATTCTCCAGGCGTAATATTCTTTATAGAAAAACGTGTTCCGGATCCAGAAATGCCGACTCCAAACCAATCTAAAAGGGCATACTCAATTCCAAATCTTGCATTATAATTCTCTGCTACTGGTTTTTGATAACTTCCATATTTAAAAATACCTAGATTTACATTCTGTGAATCAGTAGAGTTCAGATAGGGAAGCACATCGTATAAAAAATACAATTCAGTCAGAGTATTTGGGTCTGACTTAGAGGATATTTTGGAATTCAAATTTCCAAAACCAATTTCAAGTAAAAGTTTGCCTTTGTGATAAGAAGGTAAGTCTTCCTTTCCTTCCTCCTCTGCAAAAAGACAATGAGTCAAAAAGAGGAGGATAATAATAAGTAAACGAAGAACCAAAGAATATTTCTTAATCTAGCTCTTTGCCCTGTGTATCAATTACGTCTGTAAAGCCAAAAAGTTTTGTGTCCTTCAAACGATCTACATATAAAATCCCATCGAGATGATCGCATTCATGCTGAAAAACGATCGCTTTATAACCTTCTATGATTTCAGAATGATGATTCCATTTTTCATCATACCATTCCATTTTGATTTTACTTGGTCTCTCTACTAACCCTCTCATTCCAGGGACGGATAGACAACCTTCCCAAAATCCTGCACCTTGCGGACCAAGAGGAGTAATGACAGGGTTTAAGAGAATCTTCTCTTCTATATCAGGTGTTCCTGGATAGCGTTCTGAGTTTTCTACTCCTACCACTACCAATCTCTTTAAAATACCAATTTGTGGTGCTGCTAATCCCACACCATTTTCAAACTTCATTGTATCAAACATGTCTTTGATGAGTTTTTTGAAATCTTTTGTTTTTGTCTCATCTTCGGTTACTGGTTCACTGATTTTTCGTAGGATTGGATCACCTAATTTTAGAACTTTTCTAGCAGCCATATCATTTCCTCAAATGTTTGATTATTACCATTTTCTATTTATAAATGAAAAATTCAAGCAAGCAAAAAAAAC
This sequence comes from Leptospiraceae bacterium, assembly GCA_035345875.1. Taxonomy (GTDB): domain Bacteria; phylum Spirochaetota; class Leptospiria; order Leptospirales; family Leptospiraceae; genus UBA2033. Next base: position 131,271 of record DAORDH010000007.1, read on the forward strand.
ATTGACATCCTATTAGGAAGCATTAGAACCTAGGAAGATGTAATTTCGGATTGGAGACGAGGGGGATCGAACCCCCGACCTCTTGCATGCCATGCAAATGCTCTCCCAGCTGAGCTACATCCCCGTAGGAAAATGATAGTCAAAAATACTTCCTATGTGTCAATTTAACTTTTTAATTTTTAAAGGTGATTTTATGGATACAATCGAAAGTCTACAAAGAAAAGTTGCTGCACAAAGTGATATAATCAAAGGTTACGAAAAGGTTCTCAAACTAAATGAGAAAGAACTCTCCAATGCCGATCAAATCATAAAAATGTATGAATCTATCATAGACTACTCTTCTTCTGAGATGAAAAACGCACAACAGACATTACAAGCTTCTGACATTGTTTCCAATATTTCAAGAGAAGAACTAATGAATGCTCTCGAAAAAATAAAAGAATTAGAAACAGCAAATAAACAGCTCAGAGAAGAAGCTCTCAAACTAAACTTCTCTTAATCTAAATTGGTTCAACCATCTTTAACATCCTTGCTCCAAGAAAATCAAAGGGGCGTTGCATCTATCGAAAGCAATCAAAATCTTACCGATGTTTTCGTTTCTGTTTTAAATGAAGCGATTAAAAACGTCGGTGCCAAGACAGGATATTTATTTTTTATAGATGAAGAAAATAATCTAAAAAGTTTTGGATCTAGCTCTTCTTCGAGAGAGGAGCGGCTAATCGCAAATTACTGCTTTTCCTCTAAAAAGAACTTACAAATAAAAAAGAATGGAGCAATTCCGGAATCTACTATCACTGCAGATCAATCTTATATTGCTTGTTACTTAGGTGATGATAGAACTGCTATTGGAGTTTTCTTACTCGCAGGTATCAATCACTTTGAAAATTTTTCTACAAATGATTTTGAGTTAATTTCTGTTTATTCTAGAACGTTAAGTGAGTTACTCAGAGATTCCCTGATTCTCCCTGAAAGAGGAGAAGTTTTTTTACATTTTACAACTGCCATCCAGTTATTATTTCATTCTACTGATAATCTCCAAAAAAATACTCGTCTTGAATTTTTACTCAAAGAAGTAATCCGTGTATCTGGTCTAATTAACTCATCTCGTCACCTTACAAACTTATTGAAAGATGTGATGGAATCCGTAAAAAGTGTTTTTCGCACAGAATCCTGCTCTATTCTATTAGTAGACAAAGTAAAAAACGAATTATATTTTCATATTGTTGCTGGCGAGAAAGAAGAAGAGATTCAAAAAATACGAGTTCCTATGGGAAAGGGGATTGCGGGAACTGTAGCCGTTACACGCGTTCCTATGATTATAAATGACGCTCAAAATGATGATCGAGTCTACAAAGTAGTCGATAAAGCCTCCGACTTTACTACTCGCAATATTATAGCAACTCCTCTCATCGTAGACGATGAAGTAATCGGTGTAATGGAAGGTATCAACACAATTGATCGAAATAATTTTAACGACAGTGATATTGAACTATTTTTAAGCTTTTCCGATGCAGCCGCTGTCGCCATTCAAAAAACAAGACTCTTAGATAACCTAGAAAAAA
>DAORDH010000007.1:132932-162658 GCA_035345875.1 Leptospiraceae bacterium
CTAGAAAAAAAAGTGAGTGAGCTAGGAAGCTTATTTGATTTAGGGAAAGCAGTTTTAGAATCAAAAGATGAAGAAGATCTAATTTTAAAGTCCATCCGAATCGTTGTGCGAGAGATGGATGCAAAACATGCAGTTATTTTAATTATAGACCCTGTTAAAGAAAAACTAAATCTTTGGTCTTATATGAATGGACTAGAAGAAAAGTCCCAAGAAACTTTCCCTCGCGATTCTATCATTGTTCATGCCATGATAGACAATCGAATCTTGCTCAGAGATAGCTATTATATGCAGCAAGATGATGATATTCTAGATAAGAAATTTCTAAAAAATTCTTTTATTGTTCTTCCTTTGGTTGGAGGCAATCAAAAGCCATTTGGAGCGATTTGTATATCCGATCGTGTAGATCAACTACACTTCAATGATAATGATCTAAGGCTTTTACAAACAATTTCTTCTCAGTTTATTAAAGGATATGAGAATATTAAACTCAATGCTGACATGATTGCAAAAAAAGCAATGCAGAAGGAAATTGAGATTACCCGCAATATTCAAAACAATATTTTACCATCTAAAATTCCGACAGGTTCTAATTTTGAACTCGGTGTAAAGTCTGTTCCCGCAAAAGATGTATCCGGAGACTTTTATGATTTTTATAAATACGAAGATGGACAGTTTTCCTTTCTAATTGCAGACGTGTCTGGTAAAAGTTTACCTGCTGCTATCTTTATGGCAATGAGTTCATCCGTTATGCGAACACTCAGTCGTAACCACGAAATGAATCCAGCTGATTTATTAAAAGCAGCAAACTCTCTGATTTATGAAGATTCTCAGTCAGGGATGTTTGTAACCTTATTTTTTATCCACTATGATCCATCGATCATGGAGATAGAATTTGCCTCCGCTGGTCACAATGATCAAATTTGGATCAAGGCAGATGATAGCTATGAATTTATAAAAGGGACTGGTGCTCCACTAGGAGTTATTCCAACAAGCAAATACGTTGGTGGAAAGATTCACCCTAAGTCTGGCGATATGGTTGTTTTATACACTGATGGTGCTGTAGAAGAAAAAAATAAAGACAATGAAGAATTTGGCTTAGAAAGATTTGTTCAAGAAATTATAAAACGAAAGGAAAAACATCCACAACAAATCATCGAAGAAGTCTATACAGAAATAGTCAATTTTTCTGAATCCTCAGAGCAGTTTGATGACTTTACCGTTTTAATTTTAAAATTTAATGATGATTATCAATTTAGAAAAACATTCCCAGCTGTCAATGCATCAATTCCTAAGTTTAGAGATTTTGTGTTTGAAACAATTAAGATTCGAAATCTAAATGAATTTTTCTGCGATGATATACTTCTTTGTTGTGATGAAGCAGCAACTAACGTTGTAATGCATTCTTATAAAGATACTAAACTCCCAAACCCTACTTTTGACTGCGGAATTAAATTTACAGAGGAGAAAATCATCATTCGAATTCAGGACAAGGGTATTCCTTTCGAAAGATCCAAAGTCCCCGCTCCTTCCTTAGAAGCAAATTTAAAAGGAGAAAGAAGAGGTGGTTTTGGAGTCTATCTAGTGGAAAAATTAATGGATCATGTTACCTATATTCATGAAAATGGAATAAACACAGTAATCATGGAGAAAAAATTTTAACTCACTTATGAATCAAGATTTACCTAAATCTTTTTTTGATTTAATCGCCACACACGATAAACCTATCTTAGTAGACTTTTGGGCAGAATGGTGTGGTCCTTGTAAGATGCTAAGCCCTGTCATTCAAGAGCTTGCAGCAGAATGGAAAGGAAAAGTAACTGTTATAAAAATCAATACAGATGATAAGCCAAATATCGCGGGGCATTATTCAATCTCAAGCATTCCAACCGTTATACTATTTAAGAACGGAAAAGAAGTTAAAAGAATCTCAGGAGCTATGCCATTGCAGCAGTTAAAAAACTCCTTTGGTCCTTTTATCTAATTAGAGACTGCGTAAAAGTGTCGCCCTAAGATTGTCGAAGGGTTTATTAAAAGTATGGATTCTAAAAGTCACCAATCCTTTTTCTCTATTTTTCACAAACCCTCTCAGCATTAGATTCGTTTTCTACCTGCGGAGAGCTTTTCACACATCGCTTTTTCGCTCTCCTTTAGCTAGCTCTTTCGTAGGCTATTGATTTTTATGGTTCAGGATTATTAGCAAATATTATAAAAATTAATATTTATTCTTCTTGGTTCAATTTTTCTTTGATTGCTTCAATTGCTTGTTTTTTTTCGTATTCATTTAAAATACTGAGTTCTCGTTCATTTATTTTTAGTTCCAACTCAAAACGACGACGCATTGGCTCCATTGCAAAGATACGATCATACTCTTCTCCATAGATTTCACGTCTTGCCTTACCTAAATGAATTTTTTTAGATCTTGGCATATCAGTATAATGCTTTTTTAAATAACGTTCAGAATACGCATAAAATCGCTCAATGGCTTCAGAATCTTTTCTTGGAAAAAGTAAAACCATTAATTTTTCTCCAAAGAGTTCTGCCTTTAAAAGTTCTATCTTCAGAATCTTTTCATATGAGTCTAACGTATCTTCTTTCTCTATTTCTTCGATTCCCTTTTCTAATTTTAGGTAAACTTCTAAGATTTCTATTAATGCCCTTCCTCTCTCTCCGGGGAAATCCATTTCCAACTCAGTTTGAATTCTTTTTTTTGCGTTGTCTGGATCTGAGTATCTGTAAAAAAGAATTCTAGTTCTCAGATATTCTAAAAGCGGCATAGATTTAATTTCTAAAAGGTTTTCCGCAATTAAGTAGTCTGGGTTTTCTTTTATTCTTTGGAAAAGAGAATCTGACATATTTATATAATCAGGTGCTTCTAGATTTTTTTTATATACCTTGAAATAATAATACAAACCTCCCGCTGTTACCATGAGGAGGAGCAAAAATATAGCAATTTGTTTATAGTGTTTCTTTTCCATAGATCTCTTTAATTATCGAAACTTTCTTATCACTTGTCTCTATCTAAATCTGGTAAAATTCTTGCTTTTCAAAGAATAGAAATCAAAAAAAATGATATCTACATGAAAAACTTAAAACAGAAAGGGATAATTTTGGTATTGCTAACACTGCTTCAAGCAAGCTGCGGTGGCTCTGACAATACATCCAAAAGACAAGAACAGCTTCAATTACTGATTTACCTAAGAAACAATCAATCTCCTACATCTTCAACTCAAGCGGCTTGTTTTAATTTCATCAGTGCAGAAAATACCTGTATTACTCTTCCGGATGGACAATCTGTATCCTGCACTGATTCAGAAATCTCTCGAATAAAAAGTGGTATACAGACAAGCGATAAAAGAACAGACTCTATTCTAATTGGATTCTTTGGATGTTGGAAAAATTGTGCGATCTTATTTAATGCAGCAAATTCAATCTGCACAACCTCTAAATATCCAACCACGAAGTCCTACCGAGAAGCACAAAAGTCTACTTCTAATACGGCATCTGTGGCGTGGGGATCTTGTATGACAACATGTAATAGCGGAGCAAGCGAGGAATCTGGCTTAAAGGGGACTGGGGCAACCTACCCTACTCAGCCATTTTAAAAAACTATGAAAACAGAAGAACTAGTAAAACATTTAGAAAAAACATATACCGAATTTGAGATCGAAAAACGACTTCCCTTAATTGAAGAAATCAATCGACTCAAAAAAGAAAAAAATGCAGTACTACTTGGTCACAATTATATGACTCCGGACGTTTTTTATGGGGTGTCTGATATTGTTGGTGATTCTCTCTATCTAAGTAAGATGGCAGCCGAAACGACAGCCGATATGATTGTCTTTAATGGTGTGCATTTTATGGCGGAAACTGCTAAGATTTTATCTCCGAACAAAAAAGTCCTAATTGCAGATTTAAAAGCAGGCTGCTCACTCGCAGAAAGCATAACTAGACAGGATGTGATTGAACTAAAAAAACAATATCCGGGAGTTCCAGTTGTTACCTATGTAAACTGTTCCGCTGAAGTGAAAGCAGAAACTGATGTATGTTGCACATCTGGAAATGCAATTAAAATTGTGAATTCTATCGATTCAGATACGATTATATTCTTACCTGATCAATATCTAGCATCTAACGTTCAAAAACATACAACTAAAAAATTAATTTCTCACCCCGGAAGTTGTATGGTTCACGAACTCTATACCAAAGAAGATATCCAAAATACTCGAAAACTTTTTGATGATCTAGTTGTTATTTCTCATCCAGAATGTAAAAGCGATGTTGTGGACGCTTCTGATTTTGCAGGTTCTACAGCAGAGATGGCTAATTTTATTAAAAAATCAGATGCAAAAAATATAATGTTGATTACCGAATGCTCAATGGGTGATAATCTTAGGTCAGAATTCCCTGAAAAGAAGTTTGTCTCTACATGTCAAACCTGCCCACATATGAAAAAAATTACACTCGAAAAAATCAGAGATACTCTTATCTATGAACAATATGAAATTCATCTAGAAAAAGAAATTATAGAGAAAGGACAAAAAGCAGTTAGACGCATGCTAGAACTTTCCTATAAGTGAGGATAATCACAATTATACCATGAGAAATAAAATATTCATTATTGATGACAGTAAATCTTTTTCTAAATTAATTGCCCTTCGAATTAAAAATGATTTAGGTCTTGATTCCATCACTGCAAGTTCTTTTTCGGAAGCAAAGAAAGTATTAGAAGAAGAAAGAGATTCTATATTTTTAGCATTAGTGGATCTAAATATAGCAGATGCAAAGGGAACAGAACATATAGATTATATGCTAGAGGAAAAAGTTCCTGTAATTGTAATCACTGGTGAACTAAATGATGAAATCAGAAACAAAATTTTAGAAAAAAACATTATAGATTATATATTCAAATCCAAAAAAGAAGATATGGAGTATGTAATCAAATTACTCAGACAAATTGTTCGCAACAGTCATACAAAGGTTGTTGTAGCAGATGACTCTCCCCTATTTCGTAAATTAACAAGTGACTTGCTAAGACTTCAAATGTTTCAAGTCTTAGAAGCTAAGAATGGTCTAGACTGCCTCAATATAGTTCATGATAATCCAGATATTAAATTAGTCCTAACCGATTACAATATGAAAGAAATGGATGGTTTTGAACTTACACTCCGACTCAGAGAAAAATATCCAAAAGAGTCTTTGATTGTTATTTCCATTTCTGGAAATGATACAAAGAATATTTCTTCTAAATTTATAAAAATAGGAGCGAATGATTTTTTAACAAAACCATTTACAAAGGAAGAATTTGCCTGTCGTATCAATATGAATTTAGATGCGTTAGACAGTCTTGAAAAAATTAAAGACCTATCTTATAGAGATTTTTTAACTGGTCTTTATAACAGAAAATACTTTCTAGAGAAAGGTAAATCTATATTAACCACAGACAAAAACGCTGGTCTTGCTCTATTTATAGTAGATCATTTTAAAAAACTAAATTCTGATTTTGGTCAAGAAGCAGGAGATTTAATTTTAAACTCACTTGGGATCATAGCAAAAGAACATTTTTCAAAGGAAAATTTACTCTTTCGATTAGAAGGGAAAAAGTTTGGAGTGATTCTCCCAAATACAACTAGAGATAAAGCATTACTCCTACTAGACAGTTTTCGAGATAAAGTTGCAAGCATCCCAATCAACTCAAATGGAAACAGAGTTGAGTATACAATTTCAATAGGACTCTCTGTCTCTGAAAATCAGAGTTTTGATACAAAGCTGAGAGAAGCAGAAGAAGAATTGAGCCAAGCTAGGAAAAACGGTAGAAACCAAGTTTCTGCGAAATCCTAAATGAATAGAATCTTAATTATTGGAGCAACTGGTAGGGTTGGGCAAAGACTCGTTCAATACTCCTTGAATAGCAATTACAAAGTAACAGCCCTTGTAAGGGATAAATCAAAATTAAAATCTACAAATCCAAATTTAGAAGTTATAGTAGGAAGTGTCTTAGATCCTCAAATAATTGAAGAAGCAATCCAAGGAAAGGAATTTGTTTTAACAGCGTTGAGTGGAAGATCTACCAAGCCAGACTATTCAGTATTATCGAAAGGAATCGAAAATGTTGTTACCTGTATGGAAAAAGCAAAAGTAAAAAGACTTATCAGCGTGGCAGGAGCTGGGATTTTAGATGACTCAGAGTTTGGTCTTAGAAGGAATCGACCCAACTATCCAGAAATTTTTAAACTCGTTTCCGCAGAGAATTGGAAAATTTATGAATATTTAAAAACAAAAGAAATCAATTGGACATTAGTATGCGCCCCTGAAATGCCAGAAGAGAAAAGAACTGGAGTCTACCGAGCGACAAACGACTATTTGCCTCTTGGAGGAAGAAGAATATCTGTTGAAGATGTTGCTGATTATATTCTAAAAATCTTAGATGAACCGGAGACATTTAAAAAAAGGATTGGTATTAGTTACTAATCGCTAATTGGATTTAAAAAGTTCCGAACTTGTTTATCGTTCTCATACTCTGCCAAATATAAAATATCTCTATAATCCAGCTTTGTCATTTCCAAGTACTGTCTAAATAAATCCTCATTCGCAGCAGTGAGAAATAGTATAGAACGAATAATTCTATCTCTTGATTCCTTTACATCCATTTCATCTAGGTATTGATTGAGCCTTTCTAAATGATCTAAAATTGTATCTGTATCTAAAAATTTTTTTTCGATAAAATCTAAAATATCTTTTGGTAAATTCATTTACTTTAACTTACCAAATTTCTCTTCTAAGGAAGAACCTTTCCTTTTTACAAATAAATTCTTTAGGTCTTCATCAAAACGAACTTTAAATTCATCAATTTCTTTATCGGATTGGATTAGATAAGGTGTAACATCTGTCTTAGATTCAAATGAATACTTACCAATATTGCCAAGGGTTGGATCATTGATGCGGGGCTTACTCTTATTATCCACACATTGTTCGGATGATCCTAAGTCATAACGAAAACTTCCATCTCTGTAGAACTGAAAAAATCCACAGTTCGATGGATTGGTATAACTTAGGTTTAGAGCACGCTTCCCCGGAAAAGATCTACAGGAAATAAAAATCAAACAAAATAGAATTATAAGTCGCATTAGTTTACAATCTTTAATTTTTCCTGTGCATTGATTCTTTTCACAACATCATTGAGTTGTTTTAAAAAATCCTTGGTATCACCAGAACTTAATGTAAAATTATGTGTTTCTTTTCGATTTGAATAGCTAAAAGAAAAATTATTTTTAGCTGAGTTCATTTTTGAAATCAGATCTAGATTGATTTCGGATTCAATTTTTAGAATGTCACTATAATCTGTTGAAACTTTTTTTAAGTTATAATAAACTCCATCTAAATAAACGGAGATCCCCACAGGTAAGTCTGTATCTAACATATCGAGATGATAGTCTAAAAAATATTTTTTCTCACCTGTTGAATTGTTATAAATTCCTTTAATTAAAAAACTCTTTGCCCTACCTTGTGTGCAAAAAGGCCAATACCAAGTAAAGACTGTGCATACAGGTTCTGATTTAACAGTTACTTGGTCTAGGTTTGGTTCTGGAATCACTTGAACACTACTGCATTGAAAAAGAATGAGTGTAAAAAAAATATAAACAAAAATAAAACCTTTTTTCATTTCTTACTAAACTCCCACAAATTGAAACTACCAGAAAATCTATACTTTATAATCCTAAAAATTTTCCCATTTTTAAATTAATAACCGCTATGAAAAAATCAATTACAAGAATAGTAAGTATAGAAAATTAGTAATTATGATTTCATTTCCAAAAGAAAAAATAAACGTATTACTCCTTGAGAACATTCATGAAAATGCATTTAATCTTTTCAAGAATGATGGTTTTTCTGTAAAGCTTATGAAAGATGCCTACTTAGAAGATGATTTATGCGAGGCAATTAAAGATGTTCATATTCTAGGAATTAGAAGTAAAACAAATGTAACAGAAAAAGTTTTTCAGAATGCAAATAAACTACTCACTCTCGGTTGTTTTTGTATTGGAACAAACCAAGTAGATTTATCTGTTGCAGAAAAAAAAGGCATACCGGTCTTCAATGCTCCTTATAGCAATACACGTAGCGTGGCAGAACTTGTAATTGCTGAAATCATTTTTCTCGCAAGAAAGACGGGAGACCAATCAAGAGATGCTCACAATGGCAAATGGAATAAGATCGCAACAGGATGCTTTGAAGTAAGAGGAAAGACTTTAGGTATTGTAGGTTATGGTCATATTGGATCTCAAGTTTCTATTCTAGCTGAATCCTTTGGTATGAAAGTTATATTCTATGATATTCAAACAAAGCTTCCACTCGGAAATGCGCAACCCGTTGATACATATGAAGGCGTTTTAAAAGAAGCAGATTTTTTAACTTTCCATGTTCCAGAAAGCCCTGATACGATGAATCTTCTCGGTGCAAAAGAAATCGCAAAAATGAAAAAGGGTTCTTATTTATTAAACCTATCTAGAGGAAGGGTTGTAGATATTGATGCGTTAGCTGCTGCCTTGAAGTCTGGTCATTTAGCGGGAGCTGGAATTGATGTTTTTCCAGAAGAACCAAAATCAAATAAAGATCCATTTGTAAGTCCACTTCAAAATATTCCAAACGTAATTCTAACTCCTCATATAGGAGGAAGCACAGAAGAAGCACAAAGAAATATTGGACTAGAAGTTGCGAATAAACTACTTCGCTATATAAATAACGGTTCTACATCTTTCGCTGTTAACTTCCCAAATGTGGAATTGCCACTTTTAAAAGACAATCATCGAATTTTAAATGTTCATAAAAATCAACCTGGCTTCTTGAAAGATATCAACAAAGTGGTATCAGATCTAGGAGCAAATATTACAGCTCAATTCTTATCTACTACAGCAGATATAGGTTACTTGATTATGGATATTAACAAACAATTAGGTGATCAAGTAAAAGAGGAAATTGAGAAAAATCCTTTGAGTATAAAAACAAGAATTTTATACTAAAAACAGATTTACCAGAAATTAAGTAATTGGGGATTTTCTGTATAGATTTAGCAACTTTCTTGCTGTTGCCTTTCTATTTCAGAAAGTCTCTGACACGTTAGCCGCTCGAAGTTCCAAGAATATTAGAAAAGACTAGCAATTGAATTAGAACTCACTGAATACAAAAAAAAGGAATGTAGTAAAACTATATATTCCTTTTTCTCTACTGAATGTTGGATTAAGATTCTTTTACCGAACACCAAAAGAAAAGTTCCATTTTAAAAATAAGAATGTTTCGTCTAAAGACTTCTTAGTGTCGAATGCGTTCGCATGCGCAGTATACCAAATGCGACTCAAAAATATTTCTAGATTATTTTTGACATTTGGTATACTTACTCTTTAGATTGAATTATCCCTTTAGCTCTGTAAGCTCTTTCTCTAATTTACATTTTGGATAAGCCCCAGGTTTTAAAGCTGTTCCAACATAGCCAACAGCTTCTTGCGCAGTTACCACATTGATGTCCCATCCACTTACATAGTTTGGACATTCTAGAACTTTATTTTTACATAAAATCTGTGTTGCTTTTGGTTTTGGATAAGCCCAAGCAGAAGGGATATGAATACATCTATTTTCTAGCTCTGCAATCTTTCTTGTTCTGGCTACAATTTTTTCATATTCTCTAAATCTTTCGATCATTGGGTTGGATATACCTTTATCAAAGATTCCTTTTTCAACGTTATAGCAAAACATAACGAGTAATTTTTCTGCTACATTGTCGCCACCACTGATTCGTTTGTAAGTCTCACTGATAAAACGTGTGATTTTTAAAGACTCTGTTAGAATTTTTACAGTTTCTTCAAAATATTCATTGTCCACCAGACCATAATCATCTCCCCCTCCTGTTTCTCTAGGCACACTTTCTAAAAATGGATTTGCATTTAGAACATTAAAATCCATTGGATCTGGTTTATCCACTACATAGACACCTTTTACAATATGATTTTGAATGGCTGATACGATTTGTGCAGGCATATTTACATTTTGTGCAATCTGTGCATTTAGCTTTGCCAGTCTCTCCATGAGAGTATCATCTAAGTTAGATTTTCTCCAATAGTCTGTGTTAAAGAATATAACGTCCGAAAACATGCCTGTTAAGAATGCATAACGGTGAATGAGTTTAATATTATAGCTTCTTTGGACAACAGTTCCTAAGCAAATAAGTCCCATGCTCACAATATGCTGAAAGAAATCATACTGCTCTAACATAATTTTATATAAAACAAGAACAAGGTCGTTTGTATAAAAAGAACTATTAATTAAACTCTCAGTGCTTACAACACTCGATTGATCATTGTTATAAAGAATAGATATAAATTCATTTTTTGATTTTTGAATGCCTGGCATGATCTCAGCGGTTAACGCTTTCTTAATACGTCCAGTTACATCCGAAGTCATATTCACTTTAAACTTTGACTCATATTGTCCCGAAAGAGATTCCAACTTTTTTAATGCAGATTCTTTTATATGAACATTGTCTTTGATTAAAATATTACCTTTTTTATCTCGGATGGATTCTCTGAGTTGCACAATTCCAAGTAAATCTAGATCATTTACAAATTTTGTAAATTCTCTTAAATCATCAAATTCTATACCTGCTAGAGTAATTTTCATTTTTTCTCCTTTTTATTTGTAAAATAGCAAAAGATAGCATATAGATCATTTTTGTTTCGAATAAAACTCTAAATATTCCCTAGTCCTAATTTAAATGTTCCATTAGGGAAATTTAATCTATACTCTTCTTTATAATATTAAATTACTTTTTGATCCTCTTTTCTAAAAAATCTATGATTTTTTCTTTCGAATTAAAATTACCAAGCTTATCTGCACGAACAGTTCCACCTGGATTTTCTGTATTCATTTCACTTAGATAATTTCCGAGTATATCAATACCCGCAAACAATATTCCATATTTTTTCAATTTGGGTTTTACTACTTCAATAATTTTTTTATCTCTATCCGTTAAATCACATTTTACAGGTTTTCCACCTGCATGAATATTATTTAAAAACTCACCATCATTTGCAACACGCAAATACCAAGCGATAGGCTCTCCATCTAAAAGTAAGATTCTTTTGTCTCCATTATTAGGAATATAGCTTTGGATTAAAACAGGTCCTTGTTTTAGAAGAGATTTGAGATTGTTTCGTAAATTTCTCTTTTCAGTAAAATAGATATCTTCTCCACCTTTTCCACCGAGTGGTTTAATGACTCCTTCATATTTTAAAACATCTTTACAATATTTGTAAAGATCTTCAAAATTTCCAGATATCAACTGATGTGGCGGCAAAATACTGTTATCCAAACTAAGCGTAGATAATTTCGAAGAAACAAAAGGCAAATACCTCGGATCATTAAAGACTAAAACTCCTGCTTCTTGCAAATGAAATGCGTATTCACGGGCTGTTTTATGAAAGGTTTCCCCTTTGTCCCCTGTTTCATGTTTATGGCGAAGCATTAATACGTCTAAATCATTGAGCCTAAACTTTTCTTCAGAAAAATTTTTAAGATTACGGGTGAGATCAACTCTAGTATCAATCCCCTTTTTATGAATCACGCGCACATTGCCGTAGACGGTTTTCCCATCGGAATAGAGATCATAAACAGACATCATATAGACACTATGACCTCGTTGCAATGCAGCAAACGCAATATCATGAGTAGTCAATTCATCATTTCGAGTGGAAAGTGTATTCGTGATGATTCCTAGCTTCATAAATCCGAATTCAAATTTAAATTGAGATTCCTTGAGTTACAATAATTTTTTATTTTTATCAGAAAATTATTTCATTGCAGATTTATAAATTCGATTGAGTAAAACATCTTCAAACTCATCTGTAAGTGGAAAAGAACAATAGATTCTACTAAAACCTCTTTGGTCACAATCAATAAAAAAAGAGTAGAGATGATGCATATATTCTAAATTGGTTTTTACTATACGCTGAAATTTTACACTTTGTTCCTTAAATCCTATAAACGCAGCAGATTCCATTTCTATTTTCTCTTCAGGACTAATTAGGACAACTTCCGCATCGGGAGCATAATGCCTATATTTCATACCTGGACTAGCTGGTTTTGCATTCTTTTCCTTGCTCTCTTGGTATTTCTGAAGATTTGGAAAAAACTGATTCAAATGAGTGAAAGAAATTCCTCCAGGACGAAGTAAGACTGGTCTAGAAAGCGTTAAGTCTACGACTGTAGACTCTACACCAATTTCAGAGTCTTCCCCTTCTAAGATCATATCAACCTTATTGATTAGGGTAGAAACTGCATCTTTGAATCGAGTAATCGATGGTCGTCCTGATAAATTCGCCGAGGGAGCTGATACTGGAGTCTTGGATATCTCTAATAATTTCCTCGCAATCGGATGGGAAGGAATTCTGACTCCAATAGTAGAAAGACCTGTTGAAAATATGGATTCATCTTTTTTCTCGAAAATAAATGTAATCGGTCCTGGGGTCAATCTTTCAATCGCATCTTTAAAATGAGAGGGAATAACAGCGATTTTCCCCATTGATTCAATTGAATCTACATGAACTATAAAAGGATTATCTTTAGGACGGTTTTTGATTGAGTAAATTCTTTCACAGGCGGAAAGATTTCTGGAATCAGCTCCAATTCCATAGACTGTTTCTGTTGGAAAAACAAGGACTCCTCCGTTCTTTAGAACAAGAGAAGCCTTTTCTATGTCAGAGCTGACAATTGTTTGCAACTATCGACTTTATTTTTTATGCAACATACTGGTTTTATCTATGTGCTTACCAGATTTTGCATTTTTAGCATTGGTCTTTTGAAGAGATGGATCTTGCTCTTTTAACTTCTCTTCTTCTGCTTTTTGGTTTGGATTAAAATCTATTTTCTCTACAGGTGGTAACTTATTTGTAACAAGTAGAGACAAATATTCATTAATCTCTGGATCATTATCCGAAAGCAATTGCCAAAAAGAGAAACCAGCTAACTTATATTTTCTGAGAAGAGTCATTTTATCTTCGAAAGCTTTACGGTTCATATAAAAAGCTACACGATCACAACCCTCTGAACTATACCAGAGACTTGGATCTTCATAGACTTTATTTTCGTGAATGTACATAAACTTAGAAAGATTTCTCCAGCTTTTTGAACGACTATTTTCAGCAAAAATCTTGGAGATATCAGTTGGTTGGTAGTGAATTGACTTAGATGCTTTGATCTTGAGCGCTGTATCAAAATAAACTGCTTTAGCTCTTGCGTTACAATTTAGCGCCCAGTCGTATCCATAAGTTGGAATCGCCATGTATAATTTTTCAGATGGAATTCTAGCTAAAGAATATTCAATGATTTCTTTTAGCCATACGTTAGGTGCTTGTGGTCCAGGTCCTGGATTACGATATTTACGAGGGTGTAATTCATACGCCATGATCTTTACTCGATCTACATGTTTTGCTAAGAAAGCATAATCATGTGTCATTGGTCCACGCCAATTTTCTGCAAAGTCCTGAGTAATTGTATGAGATAGACCTTTACATTTAGCTTCTTTGGTCTTCTTAGCAGATGTTTTTGGATGAACTGCAACCGATAAAATTTTATTTCTTGCTTTCATCTCTTTTGAAAGAAGAACAATAAATTCTTCGAACTTGTCTTTTTTGTTACAAGTCATTCCTTCATAGTCAATATCAATCCCATCATATCCATATGTTTCTACTTCTTCTATGATGTTTTTGATATGTTTGTCGCGGATATCGTTTCTACCATTCATTCCAATGTTTTCAGAAATTTTTTCTTTTGGATTTTCCCAACGGAAAATGGTTGGAATGATTTTTACTTTTGGATTGAGCGCTCTTAATTCTGCTACTCTTTCTTTTCTAGAAGTTTTACTCCAAGAAGAGGAAATTTCCCCTGTGTTTGTGAGCCCACCTTTCATTAGGTAGATAAAAGGGTGAATCTCATTGTAATAGATCACATTTTTCTTCATAGCCTCGTAATCAGAAAACCAGGTAGAAGATCTAAATTCTGCTTTATCAATTTCTTTGACTATAGGGGGAAGATCCTTTGGCTCTTCTGCTTTGGTTGCTTCTGGGGTAGAATTCTCTGGTGCAGAGTCAGATTTTATTTTAAAAAAAGAAACAATTGAATCTAAGAAACTGTCCTTATTTGTAGCTTCTTGCTCAGTTTTCTTCTCGGCTTCTTTTGTTTCTTTAGCTTCTGGCTTTTTATCTTCTGGTTTCTTAGAATTGCCATTTGCGTCCCCAACAGATTGGGTTGTTTTACCATCTTTACCATCTGGACCAGTCACTGCTGAGTTATCTAATAGATTGTATCCAATAAAGAATAAAACTCCTGAAAGGAGAACCCAGAAAGTCACGATTAAAACTAATTTCATCTGACTTCCAAATTTTTGAAATATCTTATTCAATTACGCCTTCCTTCTTACTTAGTAAGTAGACACTAAAAAAAGAGGTTTTTAACCCCTTTCCTGTCATTTTTTCCGACCTAGGATTTCTATAAACCCCTTTTAGGACGATTGGGGCAAAAGGAAATCACAGAAAATCCCTATTTTCAAGTCTTTTTTCTGTCTATAGTATCGGTGCAATGGACGAAATATTTTTCTGGTTGATTTAAATGTTCGTTTTGAATCTCAGTATCGAATAGATTAAATTCAATCCAGCCGTATGCCGCATAGTTTAAAATATCACATTCAAGCTCATTTCAAAAAACTACCCTGGAAAGTTTTCTTTTTCAATGCTCTAATTTCCCTTCTGATTACCTTCCTACATTGGCTTAGTTTTAACTTTCAAAGCAATTTCTGGATTGGAGTCACCGCTCGTTTATTTTATATACCAGTGATCCTTGCTTCTATCTATGGAGGACTTTTGATAGGAACTTTAACAGGTTTCACATCCGGACTACTCCATGCTCTCTTGATGTTTTCCCTTTTCCAGTCTAAGTCGATCCATCATGAATTGTTTTTGAGTCATATCATGGAAACAGTTGCATTGATTTTTATTGGCTTTCTCACAGGCGGCTTAAAAGACCATGAGGAATATGAAAGAAAAATGAGAGAAGAAATTACTGGATTGTTTGATAGATATGTCTCTCCTGTTATTAGTAAACAAATTGTAGAAAATCATATCCCGCTCGATGGTGAGGAAAAATTAGCAACCGTATTATTCTGTGACCTTGCTGATTTCACATCGCTCTCGGAAAGAGTCCCACCCAAAGAGTTATTAAAAATTCTAAATCAATTTTTCCCGCACATTGTAGAGATTCTAATGAGTAAAAATGCATTTCTAGATAAATTTATTGGAGATGCGACGATGGCGGCATTTGGGATTCCTTTTTCGAGTGAATCTGATGCAGCTTTAGCGGTTGACGCTTCTATTGAAATTCAAAATAAACTTTTAGAATTAAACAAAACAAATAGCTTTGGAAACAACAATTTAAAAGTTACGATTGGAATGAACTCAGGAAATGTAATTGCAGGAAATGTTGGATCACATAAAAGAATTTCTTATACAATTCTCGGAGATGCGGTTAATCTAGCTTCTAGAATACAATCTCTAAATAAATTATATATGACTAACATCTTAATTACTGACAACACTCTCAAGTTAATAAATAATCAAAGAATTTTTAAATATAGAGAAATAGATTCTGTGCGTGTGAAAGGCAAAAAAAATCCAACAGTAATTTATGATGTCTATTCAGCTGATTCAGAAGAAATGATTTCAATGAAGGATATAACGTTAAGCGACTTCCTGAATGGAATCTTTCATTATAAAATGGCCGAGTTTGATAAAGCAGAAAAAATCTTCAAAAAAATTCATAAAAACTACCCCGATAAAATTATTCAAATCTACCTAGATCGAATTAGAATTTTAAAAAAGAATACACCAACAGATTGGGATGGGGTTTTTGATTTTACCTCTAAATGATTTTACCTCTATTCTCATTGTTTAGGAGACTCTGAGAATAAGCGAGGTTTAAGTTAAATGATTGAATTTTAAAAAGACCAAGTTTCAAAAAAGTTCTGGAAATTATTTTTCAAGATTGAAATCTCAGTCTAGGCAGGAAAAAAAATGGAAGACATTAGACATATCATACGCAGTAGATCAGAGGAAAGACTTCGTAATTTAATCGAGGAAAGATTAAAACCGGGAGCGAATAAAGAACTAATCGATAAAAAAATCTGGAACTTATTCGGAGAGAACTGGGCAATAATCTTTACCGATCTTTCGGGCTTTTCTAGAAACACCGCTGAATTTGGAATCATTCATTTCTTACAAATTATATTCGAGTCAGAAAGAATTTTATTGCCAATTATTTATGAACACAATGGTCTTCTAATCAAGGCGGAAGGAGACAGCCTTATGTTGATATTTCGCACGGTAGTCGATGCAGTTGAATGTTCTGTTAAAATGCAAAGAACTTTAAAAGAATACAACGAAAATAAGCTAGAACACGAAAAAGTGCTTCTCTGTGTAGGAATTGGGTATGGAAAAATCCTACGAATTGGAGATGCAGATATTTTTGGAGAAGAAGTCAATGCAGCAAGTAAACTTGGAGAGGATACTGCAAAAAGAGGAGAAATTTTACTGACTAAATCGGCAGTTGCGGAACTAGGCATTCAATCTTCTTATGTTTTCCACCCAGCTTCCGAAAAAGAAGATTGGGTAGAAGCCTATAAATTAGAGTATTAGTTTGATTGAAACTATCTAGTAATTATGAAATATTCAGAATTAAAAGTAAGGCTTTCTTACTTTTAATAGGATATCGATTGATAGAATTTTTCTTTTAGTCTCCAACCATTTGGCTTTTACCAATCTTTTTCCCATCGGGGCTAACACCGATTAGATTCACATAGGTATAATTCACTCCTGCAACCGAACCCATTACTATATAATGGCTCGGATGCTTTGATCTAGAAGTTGCATAAACTGCAAACACAGAGTGATCGATTGAATTTGATTTTAAATTTGCACCCTTAGTGCTTTCTGCTTTTGCTTTTTGAAAGGCTACGATCAAATGAAAAGGTAGACCTTCCTCTGATTCAATTTTTCTTATATTAGAATTTTCAACAGGTCCTAAAATTGTAAAAGATTGAATCGACTTTTCAAATAAATTAGGCTTCTCCTTAGGAAGAGATTTTTTCTTTTTAGATGTCATAGAAATTCTAGTAAATTAATTCATCAATACCTGTAGACTCAAAGGAAATCAATTTGTAAACAGGAATGGTATTTCGATCTTTCAAATGTTCTAACTTTAAAACATCATATTTTTCAACAATATCATAAGACCAAAATCGATCCGATTCTGTTTTTAAATAGAGAACGGGAAATGGTAGCAAATTGCCATTAACCGCATCTGTAAAACGAGCTACACCTGAATACTCACCTCGCACACGATATGCTTGTCCTGAAAATAGCCCAATGATTTTTCGATCACCCTCTGAATCAAATTGATTCCTTCTATATCGATAATAAACTTCATCGCCATTCCTATCATAAAAAACTGCATAGTCGCTGTATGTTTTTTTGAAGTATAATTTTAATTGTTCAGGAAATGAATAAGATAGATCAGCAATTTCTTCTTTGTATTGTCTGATTCTTTTTTCCTTTGGGGATATATCACCTTGGTATTTTTCAATCGTATCAGCAGAAATTAAAAAGAAACTAACTAACAACAAAAAGAATTTGTTCATGACGCTTTCTCCTATCGATTTGCTGGAATTACTAAATTTTCATTTTTATCTTTTATAGGTTGGGAAGTAGAATCAGGATTTGAGGTTGAATTTTTCATCTGTCCCTTTGTATCTACCACGCCTTTTTGTTTCCATTCTTCTAGTATTTTCTTAGCTAGTTCTTGCACCTTACGATTTGGATCTCTTTGTGCTTTGTATTCTACTAATTCAATTACTGTGGGATCAGGAACTTCCGCCAATTGTTTAATGGCTCTGAGTCTCACCGCGGGGTCATCATCTTTTGCATATACAATTAAATCTTTTAAGATGTCTTTGTCTCCAAGCATGATGAGAGCGCTGATTACATATAGCTTAAGCCCAGAATATTTTTTAATATCAGCTTTACTTTTTGATTCATTAATCTTTGAAAGCATAGTTCGTAGTTCGGATACCGCTCTAGGAGAATGCATTTTGCCAAGTGCGTTTACTGCATAAGATCTGAGAGTAATATCTTCAGAGTCGTCAGTCGAAACATCTAAAAGAGCAGACTCAGCTTTATTATCTTTTATTTTTCCAAAATATAATGCGATGCTAGAACGTAAATCGAGTGATGTAGTTTTGTCTCTAAATTTGTTTTCTAAAAACTCAGAACTACTTTTACCAGTTTCCAACTCCGAAAGTGTATTAATCGTTGCTGAAACTAAAGTGCTACTCTTTGTAAAATCTTGATTTTTTAAAAAAGAGTTTAATTCTTCGGATGCTTCTTCTACTTTGAGCTTTTGTATTGCATGTATAGCTGCATCTTTTACATCATCTGATTTATTTTTCATTGCCTCAACAATATTTTTGGATTCGCTCTTGGCTTCTAATTCTGCTAACGTTCTTAGACAAGATACTTTGATTCCATTATCTGAATCATTTGCCAGAGTATCGGAGACAATCTTTATTAAATCATCGATTCCTTCGGATGTCAAATGCGATAGTTCTCGCATTGCTTCTTTTCGTTCTTTATTAGATCCGTATTTTAAAACTTTTTCGATAACTTCTTTTTTCTTTTTTAATTGTTCTGGAGTCAGACTATGTTTTTTTATTTTCTTTCTTGAATCTGATCCACCTGATTTCTCGACATCTCGGAGACCTTCTGCGGTTTCATCTAAATCGAGTGGAGATTTATTTGTTTCAACTTTAGAAGGAGTTACATCACTCCCCGGAGAGTCGTTCTTTTTTACATCTAATGAAAACAGGGAAAAGTGGAATAAAAAGACAAATACAAAAATACTATTCTGAATCGTGGGAAGACTTAAGAGCCTCGTTTTCTCTTTCCAATTCGAGGATTTTTTTATTGAGTTCATTGAGCATATGTAAGTTTTCCAGATTCTGTCTGAATTTTGTGGTAAGTTCATTTATGTCCTCGCTGAGCATGTCTATATCCCATGGTTTCTCCACATAACGACTGAGTCCTCCATGATTGATAGCTCGTATAGCAGAATCAAGTCCTGCCTGCCCAGTAAGCAGAATCTTAATTGCATCAGGTAGTTTCTTATGAATCTCTTCAAGAAATCTATCCCCTTTCATATTTGGCATCACTTGATCGGAAATAATCAATTCGATTACTTCTCCACTGTTGTGAATTTCGTCAATCAAAGCGAGCGCACTCTCTGCACTATCTGCCACTTCTATATAATGAGTATCCCCGAATCGTTGTAATAATTGTTCTCGAAGTGTTTCAAGAACCGATACTTCATCATCGACACATATAAAATAACCTTTAGGTTTAACCATATTTGATTCTGCTTTGCAATTCTATTGAAAATATTTATACTGATAAGTCCATTGAAAAATCTTGAGTCTGCTTCAAATTAGTAAAAAAGATATTGCCTAATCTTTTACATCTCAAGACTTTTCTGGATTTAAAGTCAAGTTTAGAAGTATTTTCCTAAAATTTCAATTCCTTTTTCTTTGTATCCGATATCCTCAATTCTGTGTTCTGGTTTTGGCTCTCGGTTCATCATCCATTCTAATTGCTCTTTTGCCTTCGCTTTTTGTCCTATATCGATGTAGATTTCAGCCAAATAGAGTCGGTTATTGAAAAATTCTGGTCCTAATTCGACTGCTTTTTCCAAGTGTTGGAGTGCTTTTGTTTTATTTCCAACAGAAATCGGCCAGCCTGGAGCTTGGTGATAAATTCTACCAAGTGCTCTATGAGGACCACCAAAGAAGAATTTTTCATTTTCTTTGAGAACGATTTCATAGCTTCTTTTCATTGGGTCAATAGAAGAAAGGGATGCCATCATACCTCGGCAAAGACCAAGCATTCCCACGTTGGAAGCATACCAGAAATTCCCATAAATAGCTTTTGGGTTCATGGTAATCGCTTCTTTTCCATAGTTCACACCATGTTCATAATAGAGCTCTTGTTTTTTTGAATTTGCAGTTTCAAATAAGCCTTTATAAAAATAAGCACTTGAAAGTTTACCGCAAATAATATCCATATCTGGGTTTGATGCTTTTAATTCTAAAAGCTTATTAATTGCCTTATCCAGATTCCCGTCTGTTTCTCTTTTATCAATGAATTCATTGACTTCCTTTAACATTTCCAACATGTTCACTTCCTTTATTTTCTATGTATTGTATATTTTAATGGTGGGGTTTTCACTTCTACTGGTTTCACATTCCAAATTTCATCTGCATACTCTTGAATGGTTCGATCAGAAGAAAACTTTCCAATTCTCGCAACATTCAAAATAGATTTTTTAGTCCAAAGGTTCTGATCTTTAAATTCACTCGATACAACTCTCTGACAAGCTGAATACGAATCAAAGTCTGCCATGAGTAAATAATTATCCTGATGAACTAGATTATCATAAATTGGTCTAAATAAATTTGCATTCGACATACAGAAAAAGTTTTCTTTGATGAGAGTCATAATTCTCTGTAACTCATTGCTTCTTTCTATGTATTCCATTGGGTGATATCCTCTCGATTTAATATCTAATACTTCGTGAGCCTTGAGCCCGAAGATATAAATATTTTCCGATCCCACCTCTTCCATAATTTCAACGTTTGCTCCGTCTAACGTTCCAATGGTCAAGGCTCCATTTAACGCAAACTTCATATTACCCGTTCCAGACGCTTCTGTTCCAGCAGTTGAAATTTGTTCTGAAAGATCACTCGCGGGGAAAACATTTTCAGCAAGTGACACTCGATAGTTTGGTAAAAATACAACTTTGATTCTACCATTTACCTTTGGATCATTATTTACAATGTTACCAACCGCATTGATAAAACGAATAATAAGTTTTGCCATATAGTATCCAGGAGCCGCCTTACCAGCAAAAATAAAAGTGCGTGGAACAATTTCTTTGTATGGATTCTCTTGTATTCGAATGTATAATGCAATTACATGAAGAATATTGAGCAATTGTCTTTTATATTCATGAAAACGTTTAATTTGCACATCGAAAATTGAGTTTACATCCACTACGATGCCGGTATCATTTAAAATAATTTTTGCAAGTCTTTCTTTATTTGCCTTTTTTATACGTCTCCATTCCGATTCGAAATCTGGATCTGTTGCATATGCCTCTAGTCCGCGCAGCTGCTTTAAATCTGTGGCAAATCCATCTCCAATCTTACTTGCAATCAGAGATGAAAGCTGTGTATTCGCTTTGAGTAAAAATCTTCTCTGTGTAATTCCATTTGTTTTATTATTAAATTTTTCTGGCCAAAGCTTATAGAAGCCAGGAAATACTAAGGTCTTTAACAACTCTGAGTGAAGTGCAGCAACCCCATTTACACTATGGCTACCGATAACAGATAGATTTGCCATGCGAAGAAGTTTATCAGGTCCTTCATGAAAAACAGATACCTGAGTGATTTCTTGATCATTTAATTTGCCTGTTGAACGTGCTTCGTTTAAAAAGCGATAGTTGATCTCGTTGATAATCTGTGCATGACGAGGAAGCAAGAACTCAATTAAGCTTACTTTCCATGTCTCTAACGCTTCTGGCAAAACTGTGTGGTTGGTATATGCAAATACTTTTGTAGTTATATCCCAAGCTTTACCCCACTCTAATTTTTCCTCATCCATTAGAATACGCATTAACTCAGGGATAGCGATACTTGGGTGCGTATCGTTTAATTGGATTGCTACTTCATCTGGAAAACGATCAAAGTCTGTATTAAATCTTTTGTAACGATTTATAATATCTAAAAGACTGGAAGCAACCATAAAGTATTGCTGCTTGAGGCGTAAAATCTTTCCTTGCTCAGTCGTATCATTTGGATATAAAACCTTGGAAATATTTTCTGTCTTTTGTTTATCTTCTACTGCTTTTAAATAATCACCATGGTTAAAATAATCGAAATTAAATTCTTCTGAAGCCTTTGCAACCCACAGACGAAGATTATTTACAGTCGTTGTATTGTAGCCAGGCACCGAATAATCATGTGCTTCTGCGATAATAGTCTCTTGTGGAATCCAAACAGACATGAGTTTTCCGGTTGGGTCAATTCTAGTTTCCACATGTCCATAAAAATGAACAGGATACACAACCTCATGTCGAATAATTTCCCAAGGATTTCCACTTTTATGAAGCCAAGCATCTGGCTTTTCAATTTGAGCGCCATTTTCGATATGTTGGTTAAAGATTCCATATTCATAGCGGATGCCATAACCGTATCCAGGTAGATTTAAAGTAGAGAGAGAATCCATGAAGCATGCGGCTAATCGACCTAAACCCCCATTCCCTAATCCTGCATCGGGTTCATATTCGACTATTTCATGTAAATCATACCCAAAATCAGCTAATACTTCTTCCAATAAGTTCTGAATTCCAAGATTAATCATTGCATTCGATAAAGTTCTACCGATTAAAAATTCAAGAGATAGGTAATAGACACGTTTAGGATTTTTTGCCCTATAATTGGACTGAGTCTCATTGAGACGATCTACAATAATATCGCGAACTGTAAAGCTAAGAGCTTCGTAAATATCTTGCTTTTTTGTATTATTTCTATGTTTACCGACCGTATATTCTAAATGATGTGCAAATGCTCTTTCGAGATTTTCTTTATTAATGATTGGTTCTCTATCCATTAAATCCCATAGTTTATCATTGTTATTACTAATCATCATTACCTCTTGTTGGATTTTTTTAATCTCTTGATGGTTGTAGAATCAAATTCATCTAGAAATTTTTATAATTATCAGTGTAATTCAGTCAGCCTTTCTTTAACATGCAAGTGATTTTTAATTTTTGCAAAAATATTTATTTTTTAGTTGCTCAGTTCTTTCAAATTAGTATCGTTTTAAGTCTTGCTCAAAATTTTTTTTGTTTATACGATTCGCAGACTGACTATGAAAAAACTTTTATTACTTTTATTGGTAGCGCTTTGGTCTCCAGCCTTATTTGCACAAGTATGGACTCCACCGGGTGTAAATAGTAGACCTACAAGCGATACAATCACTTTTGACTTTGGTATAAATCAATACAACAAAGATACCTATCTCTATCTTGCCCCTGGACTCAATATGAATTTTAATAATAAGTGGGGCTTCTCGATGCAGCTTCCGGTCAATTTGCTTCTATACGACGCAGAACCCAAAACTCCGGGCTCTAAAATAGGCCAAGTTCGCTCTATCGATTACGATTCAAAGTCAGACTATCAAAGAATTTTAAATAATTTTTGGATTGGAAACTTCGGAGTCTATAAACCGAAAGAAATCACCTACTCTCTTTTTCTAGGTCGAATGTATGATGGTTATATCGGGCATGGAACTATTGTGAATCGTTATGTAAACAACCAAAGAATTGATGTATATAAGTTAGGAGTAATGGCTGACATTAATACAGATTACGGCGGTGTTCAGGTCTTTACAAATTCAATTTACGATCGTAAAGAAGTAAACGCAGGTCGTGCTTATATTCGACCCTTCGGGATTATTACAGGAATAATGGACCTGTTCTCAGGAAAGAAAAATGTAGCCATGCTTGTCGCAAATGGAAATGTTTTTGATGATGTTGGCAGAAAAAAAGTAAACGAAGAAATTAACTCCAATGAGGAAGTAGAACGTTATGTGGAAGTAGAGACAGACCCAAAAACAGGAGAAAAGAAAGAAGTAGAAAAAACTGCTCCCAAAAAAGAGCGAAATCTAGAAAAAGAGGAAACCCCACCTACGAATAAGATCTTTGACTTAAACAGATTTGCACTTGGGTTTACTTCTGCCTATGACGGAACGGCTCCCACAGCACTCGATGTAGATACAACAGGAAGCATTCGATTTGATAAAGACAATAATGCAAAAGTAAAATCAACCAAACGACAAGGAATCGAAGGATATGATGCAGAATTTAAAATTTTTAGCACTGATACTTTTGAATTAACTCCGTATGCAGATTACAATCGAATCAAAAACGTTCAAAATGCTATAGGACGACATTATGGAATCATAGCAAAGATAGGTCCAAGAGATATCAATGTAACAATTCGTCCAGAATACAGAGTGATGAGTGCAAATTATATTCCAATGTATTTTGATTCTTTTTACGAAATCGAAAGATACCAAGCAAATTTAGATACAAATTTCCCTTATACAAAATATGAGTTTCTTCAAAATAAACCAGTCGATGGTCCAACCGTTAGAGGATATTATAATACTCTCATCGTGAATATCTATCGAGTTGGGTTTGAAGCAAATTATGAAGATTATACTGGTAAAAATAATTCCAGAGTTTTTCTTGGTGCTTATATACCATTTGGAACCCTATTTCGCTTATCGGCTTTTTATACAAAGAAAGGTTTTGATAAATCAAAAGAAGCATTTAAACTAGATGATAAAGCGCAAGGCGCAATAGAAGTAGCAATAAATCTAGGTCCTATTACTATAAAGCTACAAGATAGAAGACGATGGGTTTTAGATAGCACAACAAATCAATTCACTGCTAAAGACGAGAGGATGATATTATTCTCTGGGGGCACAGCATTTTAATAAAAGAATATCACAGTATTATCGAAGATTCATATAGTAAAAATACATCAATAAGGCAAAATTCTTGGTTTATTGAAAAATATCTTTTTTATAGTTGAAGCTTTGTATTCTTTCTTTAGTCTTTTCCTTTATAGCAACATAACATGAATGTTTTCGTGAATCAATTTTCATTTAGATTCTATGATTTCATTTTATGAGCTGTAAAAATAAAGGAGACAAAGACTATGAGAATAAAAATATTCTTAGTTATAACTAGCTTAGTCTTCGCGATAGGATGTTCAAAGAAGGAAAAAAAGTATTTACCTTTCTCGATGAATAATTCAGTAAATGCGCCTAACGCGAATGCTAGCACAAATGTAACAGGAGCCACACTGTCACAAATCCGTGTATCACCAGAAACTACATCAATTGCTTTAAATACACATGCAAATTTCACTGCGACAGGCGTTTATTCAGACGGGACAACAAAAGACATCACACAAGACTGTGATTGGAGTGTAAAAACAGAAACAGACAAAGTATCAAATGTTAGCTCAAAAAAAGGTAGATTTCTAGGATCATCCGCGACCTCATCTCCTGCAACTATAAGTGCAGCATCCGGATCTATTTCGGGCGATGCAAATTTAACCGTTACGAATGCAACACTACAATCGATTCAAATTTCCTCGGTGCCTAATTTAACACCCGGTGGAAGTGTTCAGTATATCGCAACTGGTATCTTTTCAGATGGAACAACACAAGACGTTAGTTCTTTGGTAACTTGGTCTTCTAGCAATAGTTCCAGTGTAACCATTAACCCAGAGACTGGAGTAGGAACAGGTGGTTCTAGTGTAGGTATGTCCACAATCACTGCAACTTTAACTTCTCCTTCTACTTTCCCTTCTGTTTCGAATGGTGGGTCAAGCACAACAAATACTGCATTAACAAGTGTAGCCGTATCTTCTATTACTGTTACTGGAGCAGCAACTGTTGGAGCAGGATTAACTACAAACTATTACGCAAGTGTGCTCTATACAGATGGAACATCTTCTGACATCACAACACAAGCAACTTGGTCAACAGCAAACACTACAACTGCCTCTGTGAATAACAATACTGGTAGCAAAGGGATTGTGACAGGGATCGCTGCGGGAACAAATACTGTTCAAGTATCCTATTTAGGTCTCACTGGATCTAAAAATATTACAGTATCAGCAAGTCTCACTGTATCTTCTGTAAGCGTGTCTCCATCTAGCAAATCTTTTGCAAAGGGAACTACAACTCAATTTACAGCAACAGCTACTTATTCAGACGGTTCAACTGCTGATGTATCTAACTCAGCTGTATGGTCTTCTTCCAATAACTCAATTGCAACTGTAAATACCTCTGTAACAACAGGCGGTCTTGCACAAGCTGTAGCAGTCGGTAGTGCAACTATCACAGCCTCTACTGGCGGTAAGTCAGGAACTGCTTCCGCAACTGTAACTGCTGCTGTTCTTCAATCAATTGCAATTGATACAAATGCATCGGTTGCCAAAGGAACTACAAAGCAATTTACTGCAATTGGAACTTACTCTGATGGTTCCACATTAGATATAACTACTTCAGTAACATGGAGTTCTTCTTCAACACCTAACGTTACCGTTAGTAACACAACTGGAACAAAAGGTCTGGCAACAGGTGTTGCGATGGGATCAAGCACAATCCAAGCTACACTCAGTGGAATTACAAGCAACAGTTCTACTTTGACAATAACAGCTGCAACACTTTCTTTCATTGCAATTGGCGGTGGTGTTTCGATTGATAATGGTGCATCGAATCAATACTCGGCAACTGGAACTTATTCAGATGGAAGCACTCAAGACTTAACCTCTCTTGTAACTTGGAATTCTGCCTCTACCTCTGTTGCAACAATCAGTAACGCAGTTGCGGACAAAGGGATTGCATACGGTATTGATGTTGGAACGTCAGGAATTACAGCAACTTTAGCAAATGGCGTAAATGGAATTGTAACAGGAAACGGAGGAACAGTAACTAGTAACACATCTACTTTAACAGTTAACGTTCCAAACACTGGTGTAGCAGATACAACAGCTCCATATTTAGCTATTGCAACCGACATTACAGCGTCCGGAGCAAATGTTTCTACTATCTTAGTTAAGTTCTCCGAATCAGTTCAATCTGGTGGTGGAGTAAATGCTGCTGACTTAGCGGCAAACTATACAGTAAGCAGTGCAACAATTGGATCAGTTGTTAAAGTAACTTCAACTACTTATAAACTTGTCCTTACATCTCTACTTACTTCTGGAACACAATATACAATAACAGCGGATAACGGTTCATTCTCCGGTGGTCAAGCAATCAAGGATATTGCAGGCAATAGCCTAAGCTCTCCAAACGTGCTTACATTTATTGCAGACGATGAAATGAGAATTATCCAAGCGGAAGCATCTTCAACTTCTCAAATCAAAATTTACTATTCTAGATTAGTAGCTTCCTCTGGAACAGGATCTGGGGCTTGTGCTGATTCTAGCTCTTGTGCTGCTAAATACTACATCAATCCATCCCTCGGAACAATCAGTAGTGTTTCCGTTTCGGATAACGTAGCAACCTTTACAATCAGTGGATCAACAATGCGTGGTATCGCCTATACTATCATAGCAGCGAATGGAATCCAAGATGATCCTAGCACAGCACCTGCTGGATTTGATACAGGATCTACAGATGCAATTACAGACTTAGCAGGATCTAAGACATTAGTAGGAAATCCAAAAGACAGAATTAGCTTTACTGGAAAAGGAACTGCAGTTAATGATTTTGCGGATGGTTGGTATATGTCTGATCCATTTGCAGATGGTTCTGTATTCGCATTTACATTCAAGTTTAAATCTAAAGTGTATGTTGGACCAAATATGTATAACAACACTACTCTCCGTTTTGATACAGATGGAAGTAACGTAGTATCCAATACATACAAAATGAAATCTGCTACTTGGAAGTCTTTAACAATCAACTGTCCAAGCACAACAGGTTTTGGATATGGATTTGATGGATCAAACAACAACAGTTGTGATAGAGATGGATCCGGTGTTCGATATTCTGGCGGTATCTATGAGGAAGGCTTAGTAGGATACACTTCTCTTAACCTTACAGGTGGAGATATTCTTGCTGTCGGTCCAATGATTAACAATGCTACTAACGCATATGTAACACAAGATACAGACAACCAATTAGATATGATGGCATTCGCTCTCAGATCTTTCACTGGTGGTGGAAACACGAAGAGTATCCAAGCATACTTCTCAGATGCAAACAACCTTTATATGGGACATGCATCCGATCACGGAACACAAGCTCCTATCTTAGTTAGAATGCCAGTGACATTCTCTTCTGGAAATATCACGAATATTGATGATGCAAACAATAACTCAAACAACTTAAACCTAGATGCAACACCTGTTGGTAAACCTACTGGAACTGGAGCTGGATATGTGAACGCTGCCGATGCAATCGGGGTAGATTCTTTCACATCCGTAACATTCAGTGGTCAAGCAAAACGTATCTACATTGGAAACAGTGTTGGTATTGCTTCTTCGACTGACCTAACTGCATTCGGTTCTGCTGTTACATCTGAGCCTGCAGTTATGAAAACACTCGGACAAACAAACCTAGTATTACCAGGTATCAAGTCTGGAGGTTCTTATCCAGAAGGTTTAACAAAGGTAAGCCCAGGACAAAGAGGGGTTCCATTCCTAAAAGTTCACAATGGTAAACTTTATGCAGCGCGTAACGTTTCTCTCAACAGCTCCCACTCAAATGGAGCAATTACTGAAGGAAATAAAACTCCAAATTATGCAGAAGTTTATGTTTGTTCTACTCCAAGTGCTGGAACAACAGGAAACAAGTATTGTAACGCAACTGACTGGTCACTTGTATTTACTACTAACTCAGCTGTATCCAATGGAACACGCTTTGACAGTTCTAAGTCTGATAACATAGCAATTAGCATGTTTGAAATCTCTCCAACAGGAATGGTTTATTTAGGCTTTGACTCTCCAAGTGGGTTTAGAGTTTATAGAAATGCAGTGGGAACATCGAGTGATATTACAAATACTGGTTGGACCCAAGAAGGACCAAGTGGTTCCAAAGAAGGATTTGGAGATGCAACCTACAACAGAATTCAGTCTTCTGTGGTTGTTCAAGACAAGAACAGTGTATACTATACTTACATCACTGTAGGTGGATATGACACAACAAATCTTTGGCATAAACCGATCCAAGTTTATCGTCAAGCAGATGATGGAACTGCAAGAGTTGCACTCGGTGATTTTGGAGACAGTAGCTTAATGGCTTACATCTCTAAGACTGCATCTAGTGATTCTGCTCGAGCAGCAGCTGCTGCAATCGCCATCTTAGTAGGAGCAATACTTGCAGGACGTTTCTGGATCAGCAGAAAATCTTCAGAAGTCTAAACAATTCGACTTTTGATTTTAGAAAGCGTGGAGAAATCCACGCTTTTTCTATGCCTAGAGAGGGTTTTAAAAATTAGCAAGTCTTCTCATTCAAAATCAGTTAAAAATAATCTCTAAATCTATCTATCTTTTGTGAAACGAACGTCTAGATTGATTGTCTTATCGTAATCAAAGATAATACCGCTATCAATAAAAAAAGCAAAAGCATAATTCTTGGAGTAATCATTTTCATCACAAGTCCAATAGCATTTACCATTTTTTTTCCAACTGCTCGTTTCTTTTGTTTGGAAGGCGAACTTAAGTTCTTCTATCGTTGGGAGTCTCATCCCTAACTCTTCCGATATTTTATTTGCTTCATACCAGTTCATTTGTCCTTGGTATTCGCTCCACTCTCTAATCGCGTATTTTTTTATTCTTCTTTTTTTCTCAATCATCTTAATCACCTGATTTCATTCTAACTGACCCCGAATAGGAAAAGAGAAGGAACGGAGGGTTTGCCCACCCATCGCCTTATAAGCTCTCCAACAGTCGAGCTATCGCAGGCTATTGATTTTGTTCATTCATTAGAATTATC
>DAORDH010000008.1:0-48621 GCA_035345875.1 Leptospiraceae bacterium
TTTTTATTAAAATCTATTCTGTAAACCCTTTTTCTTATTTCGCAACAGACTGATAATACATTCCATCGAGTGATAGATTTGGATACTTCCGTGGTTCGTCTTTATTTTCCTCTGATTCCATTTTTCACCTAGTTGCTCTATATCTAGCGATTACTCCATCAATATCCGGACCACCCCCAAACGCACCTGTATCTTGTAGGAAATTTGATCCTGTATCCGCATTGGTTCTTGCCGTTGCAGAGATTAATCGTAAGTAAACAAACCCCTCAGACTTAATTTTGTCGCGTAACGTCGTAGAACAACCAATATTAAAATCATTTGCTCCAGATAGATTATCTAAATCAAAACCATCTCCACCAGTTTTTGTTATATCATAAAGATCATTTCCTGAAAGTGGATTTGTTTCGACATTATAGAGAACAGGTGTTATCCCCGCAAATCTTTTCCAGTAGGTAGGATTTGTGCTGTAAGTTGTTTCAGGGGAAAAAGTATAATCAGGAGAGAACCCGCAATAACTTATATTGTCTTGACTGACTTCCACAATAATCGGTTCCATAAAAATAGAAGAAGCATTTCCATTATACTGAAATGGATTTTCAAAAACAATAAAATCAATTCCACTTCCGTTTAACACTCGTTTACCTTTCCATTCTAAAACAATAGAAGCAGAAGAACCAGTTGAGGTTAAAGAAAATACGTCAGTCGAACCAGTAGAGAATCCACCACCTCTCACTCCATTGATCGCCTTTGTCTTGTCTTGAAACCCTGATCCTGTATCTCCAGGCGCAGATGTAACCGTATCTGCTGTATCAGCTGGAATCGTTACCTGAGATGAGACTGAGGTCGATGCTCTAGAGTTTGAAAGGAGCAATGCAGCGGCTAACAATGAATTTCCTTTACTCGACTTATTTGTTGAGCAATTTATTAAACTAATGAGACTTGCTAAAACGATTATGGTTTGATACATTTTAATTCTCCTTGCTAAAAGCAATAGTAGAGATAGCGATTAATGCGGGTGACTGTGTAAAAGATTAAAAAAATCTTACCACGAATTGCACGAAGATCGCGAAGATGAAAATTTCCTAAGAAATTTACAATTATTCTTCGTAACCTTCGTGCACTTCATGATGAAGCTCTTGCTTTTGCAGAGTCCCCTAAGCGAAAAGCTCGATCGGTGCTTTCTTAAATGTTAAGACTTATGCACATTAAAAAATTTACCGAATAGTCCTAAACTCATTATCTCTTTTCTAATCTACTCCACGAAAACCCACCGCATCCTGTCGTTCCTGGACTTGTTTTTGTTGTATTATCCGTTACAGCAACAGCTAACGCTGATGTCGCAACGGGAGTATTAATTGTGCATGTCCAGTATTTACTTCCTTCTGCAAAGAATATGGTTTTAAAGAACTTTCCTTTATTTGTATCACCAGCAAAACATCCACCATTATTCTCTGGATTCTGACTAACATAATAACCCGCAGAATTATCAAAGGCTGTTACAATAGCGCAGGAGCTATAACCACCAAAACCAGAAGAATCATTTAATATAACTCCATTAGAACCCGATTTAGCAGAAATTGTAACGATAGTATTGCTAGTTGTTCCATTTCCAGTAAAACTATTCCAACTACCATTCAAAATAAACTGACTATTATTTAATGTTGCAATAGTTAAATTCGCAGCATTTAGATTCTGTGTTTGCACAATTGTAGCGAGTAACGCATTATTTTTATCAGCTTCATCTGTCTTTGAAACATTTTGACAATTTCCAACTAAAAGCGCCACATAACAAAGAGTAACCACTAAACTTTTTTTATTAAACATATTTTTCTCCAAGAAAATTTTTCCTGAAGGAGTTATACGAACCTCTACGCAAGAAAGAGTATTTTAGATAAGTTTTTAATACATAAAAACAAAACAGATTTCACACAACGCCTATTAAGTAACGCCAGTTCGACGTAACAAAAAATTTAAAAGATGACCACCGATGAACACGGATAAAATAATAATAATTCAAACCATCCGCGCTTATCTGTGTTCATCCGTGTCTATCCGTGGTTAAATATTCTTATATCGAATGCACGTTAAGCTGTATTAAAATCTGAATTTCTAAAAAGAATCTTTCAATGAAACTTTCCTTTCCACGAGAAAGTAACACAAAGAGGAGTATCTGGCTTTACAGTTGCGGGACAGCGAGGGACTTTCACCCTACTTCCTCCATTCGGATGTTTCCATATTTACAATAGAGTTTCTTAGGTCAAGTCAATTACAATTTGATTGTAATTGCGTCAGCAACCTTCACAGCTTTTCTTCTTGCATCTTCTAAAGAATCTCCAAGTGCGAGAGCTACACCCATTCTTCTTCTACCCTTTACTTCTGGTTTACCAAATAGACGTAGAGCTGTGTCTGGTTCAGAAAGAGCTTCATTTATATTTTCATAAATAGGTTCGTCAGAATTTCCTTCTGTTAATATTGCACATGACGCAGCAAATCCATAGTGTCGTATATTTGGAATTGGAAGTCCTAGTATAGCACGAACATGAAGCGCAAATTCAGAAAGGTTTTGAGAAATCAGCGTTACCATTCCAGTATCATGTGGTCTTGGAGAAATCTCACTAAAATAAACTGTGTCGCCTTTAATAAAAAATTCAGCACCAAACAGTCCGTAACCACCAAGTCCATCGGTCACAACTTTTGCGATTCTTTGTGCTTCTTTTAATGCGACATCCGACATAGGTTGAGGTTGCCAAGACTCAACATAGTCACCATTGATTTGTAAATGACCAATCGGATCTAAGAAAGTTGTCCCGCCAGCATGTCTGATTGTAAGAAGAGTAATTTCGTAATCAAAATCAATAAAACTTTCCACAATCACCTTTCCACCACCAGCACGCCCTCCTTTTTGAGCATACTCCCAAGCCTCTTCTATTTCCATTTTATCTTTGATGACACTTTGCCCTTTGCCAGAAGAACTCATAACTGGTTTAACAACACAAGGCAGACCGATTTCTTTTACCACTTTGTAAAATTCTTCTTTGTTTGCGGCGAAGAAATACTTAGAAGTTTTAACTCCTAACTCTTCCGATGCATATTTTCGAATTCCTTCTCGATTCATAGTAAGCTTAACAGCCTTTGCTGTCGGAACTACATTGAAACCTTCTTTCTCCAATTCTATCAGTAGATCTGTTGCAATAGCTTCAATTTCTGGGACAATATAATCAGGTTTAAACTCATGGATTACCTTTCTTAACTCATTTGCATCTAGCATATTGATAATTCTAAATTCATGGGCTACATGCATTGCTGGCGCGTCTGGGTATTTGTCTACAGCCATAACATGAATTCCATATCTCTGTGCCTCTATAGTTACTTCCTTTCCTAATTCTCCGGAACCTAATAATAGAAGCTTTGTTGCTGTTTTTGATTTTGGAGTTCCAATGTTTACCATACTTATATCCTCTCGATTCAATAAAGAAGCTAAATCTTTAACTCCAAAAAATATTATCTTTATAATAAGTCATTCCTGTTTTTAAATGAACCAATTGGACAGGAAAATTGAGCCTTTACTAAATTCTAAAAAAAAGAAATAAAAGCTTTACAAATATTGTTGATTTTGATTCTCATTATCCATAAAGGAGTAAAAGATGATTCAAGGCAATAAAAACTCTCTAAATAAATCAATGATGGCATTAATACTTCACACTCTAGAAGAATCTGAAAAGGAAGCGATTGAGCCAGAGCAAGGAAATGAATCTTCAAAGCAAAAAGAAAATAATCCATCTCCCATTGCGAATGAAAAATTCAGCTTTATTAAAATTGAGTAAATTGGAAATCCTAAGAAGAAAAAGGAAACTAATTTTATAGGATTTTTTTAAATTCCCTAAAAAAACAAATTCGATCGAAAAGATTAAGAATGATTGAAATAGTATTTTTATAAAAATACTATTTCAATATAAGACTCTGAATCTTATAAATAACTTATGTCAGTTAAGAGCTATCTATCCTTAGTGACTTTGTTTTAAACAAAACGATTCTAACTTTTTAAAATTGAGATTATAGCATTGGCAAAAAAGTTATATAAGCGAACAAATCTTATATTTCTTCCGCTTTCACAGGAGCTTAATTTTTAAGTTCCAAAAATGTGTTCATCTGCATCCAATTTTTCTAATTAATTCTGTTAATTCTGAATTAGAGTTTGACCAATTTAAAAAAACATGAAAACTTACAATTTTTCCCAATATCACAGATAAAAATCAGGATTGTAATTTCATGAAAAAAATATTGCTACTTGTTTTATTTCTTCTTACTTATTCTCAAATTTATTCTCAGTCAGAAAAAAAATTTAAAACACAAATCATTCAGTCTTTAGAGGAAATTACAAGTCTTGATTCTAGTAAAGAATCTAGTTGGTTTGTTTCCACAACCGATTTAAATCCAGATGAGTTCAGCCGCAAGTATTTAGAAAATGGGGAAAATGCAATTGAGTGGATAACACATATTGTCCCCTCTCGTTTTGTTAAGACTAATTATAACAAACCCGACATTCATAAAATCTGGCTTGCTAAATCGGTAACCCTACCGAATGTAATTCAAACAAATTCTGTTGGGATTCGTCTTGGAACGATAAGTGATAGAGATAGGACTTACTTCAATGGAGTTCTAATTGGAGCAACTGGTGAGTTTGGACAAAATTATCCATCTGCCTACGATAAAGTTCGTATTTACGAAATTCCTACAAGTATAATTAGAAAAGGAGCTGAAAATCTAATCTTAGTTGAAGCAGAAGAATATTTTTATGATACTATGGGAATCGACCAAGACAAAACAGAAATTGGACCTGTCCGTTTAATCGAAAAAAGTTTTATCAACTTTGAATACGTCAAGCTTGTTCTTTTAATGATATACTTAGTCGTTGGAATTTATTATCTATTTCTATTTGCGAGAAGAAGAAAAGAAAAAGAAAATTTTATTTTTGGTATTTTCACTGTAATGCTTGTGATTTATCAAATTATGCGTAACCAATTAAGAAACGAATTTAACTTTGACTTTGTCCTAATGAAAAAAAGCGAATACATAGTTATTGCAACTATTGTCCCTGTCTTTACTCATTTCATTCGACATTTATTTAACTTTGAATGGAAACTTCCTCAGAAAATATGCGATGGAATTCTATTTACTGTTTTTATTTACGAAATGGTTTTTACAAACATTCGACACTATAACATCATCAATACAATGATCGTTCAACCTATTTGGATCATCTACATGATTTTTATTTTTTATTTTTTAATAAAAAGAATGAGAGAGAAAAACCATGATGCTATTTTTATTTTTTCTGGCGTAATTGTTATGTTCATTGCTGTCATTGTGGATATTTTAAGCACACGAGGAGTTTTTGTTTTTCCTAAAATTATGGGTTATGCATTTTTCTTTTTTATTTCCAGCCTTGCCATCATACTCGCAAATAAGTCTGTTCGATTGCATGAGGAAGTGGAAGAACTGAATTCCAACCTAGAAATGAAAGTCGCACAACGCACGGAAGAGTTAAGCCAAAGCTTAGAGCATGTTAAAAAATTAAAAATGTCCCAAGATGGAGACTATTTCCTAACATCCTTATTAATCAAACCGCTAGGAAAAAATCGAGCAGAGAAAAATCAAGTGCTCATTGATTTTATAGTAAAACAAAAAAAGACTTTTGAATTCAAAAATAAAATGTCCGATCTAGGTGGTGATTTGTGCAGGGCAGAAAGTCTAGTATTGCGAAATAGAAATATGACTGTTTTTTTCAATGCAGATGCAATGGGCAAATCTATGCAAGGTGCAGGTGGTGCAATTGTAATGGGATCTGTTTTTGATTCCATATTAGAAAGAACAAAATTAAGCCAAACGGTTCAAGAGGAATATCCAGAAAAGTGGTTAAAGAATGCATTTATCGAACTACACAAAGTCTTTGAAAGCTTTCAGGGTTCTATGCTTGTATCCATAGTAATCGGGCTTATCGATAACAAGACTGGACTTATGTATTTTATAAACGCAGAACATCCTGTTAGTATCATTTATAGAGATGGGAAAGCTAGTTTTATTGATGAAGATTTCATTTTTAGAAAGCTTGGAACAGAAGTCGCTCAAAGTTACATCTATGTAAAAACATTTCAAATGAAAGATGGAGATATAGTAATTAACGGTTCTGATGGAAGAGATGATATAATAATTTTAGATGAAAAAACGGGAGAAAAAAGCCTAAACTATGATCATACCTTATTCCTAGGAACTGTCGAAAAAGCAAATGGTAACATACATACGATAGTAGACCTACTTCATAAACAAGGAGAAATTACTGACGATTTATCTCTCATGAGTATTCAGTATACTAGCCAAGAAGCACAATTTGATAGTGAAACAACCCGAGATAAAATTAAAACTTTAATGCAGAATAAGAATTTCTCTGAAGCAGCTGTCTTAGCAGAAGACTATCTACTTCTAAATCCATCAGATACTGAAAGTATTTTTTTACTTTCCTATGCCTACAAAAAATTACAAAACTACAAAGATGCAATTAAAGCGGGAGAGAGAGTTCGTCTACGAGAGCCATCTCATGTGCGAAATTTAGTCAATCTTGCCCATTGTTATTTTAGAATGGATGACATAGATAGAGCAAAGTATTTAGCGAATCTAATTCCAGAAGGAAGACGCGAAAAAGATTTTGCTAAAATTTTCCTAATTGAATAACAATGATAAATAATCAACTGATTCTTTGCAATTTCGGACGTATCGATTTTCATAGAAGATCCAGAATCAGTTGATTTTGTTTTTGTTACAATATAGATTGAATCGAAAATAAATATTTGAAATTCAAATTAAAATCTCACCTTACACAAAAGATAGAAGTTAAAGATCACTTGTCTATTTAGTATAAGTTGTGTTAGAATCTAAATTTAGAATAAGGATTAATGACTACAATGTTCGCTGTGTGAGTGCGTTAAACGCAAGTTCCAAAACAAGGTAGTAGATAAACAAAAGGAGCCAAACGCATCCATCCAAGGCTTTAAATATTCAGGAGAAAAATTACCAAAAACAATTAAAATAACCGCAAGTGAGAATAATAAAATAATCTGTATACTTTTATGATATTTAAAATTGGAATAAAGGTTAAAACCAGTTATCAAAACAGAAATACCTAGAATAAAGAATTCTAAGATCTCATTTTCAAAAAATACAAATCCGGTAATTGGAGCAATAAACAGTAAAATTGGAAGAGCCATACAATGGATTGCACAAGCGACGGAAAGAAAAATACCAATAGCAGTGACTGAATCTAAATTCTCAAAATTTTTTCGTAAACTAGTTAGCATTTTTATTCCTCTTTATGCAACATAGTTGCAGTAAGTTTTATTGTCAAATTCTTTAATTCAAACTTAAGCAATCTGGAATTTTTCCATTTGTTAAAATTGTTGGAGAACTATGTCTTACTCCTTTCAATCAAAAAAAGAAAATCCAAATAGAATTTCACAGTTTACAAAAACATTATTTTTTGAAGTTCTTGTTCTTACGCGAGGAAATACATGCATATATTAAAAAAGATACTGATTACTCTATCTGCCATATTAATAGTTGCTATACTAGGTGTAACAGCTTTGGTTTATAGTTTAACTTATCATCCATCTGATCTACAACAAGAAAAAGTTACCTGTAAAGACAATGCACCTACTCTACAGCCGGGACAAACAATAAAAGTTTTAAACTGGAATGTTCAATTTATGGCGGGCAAAAAGTATGTTTTCTTCTTTGACGTTCCAAGTGGCAACGGACCGCACGAAAGACCTGAGCCTTCAGAAATTACAAAAACTCTTTTGGAAGTAGCAAGAATTATAAAAGATGAAAAACCAGATATCATACTTTTACAAGAAATGGATGAGGATGCAAAAAGAACAGACAACCAAGATCAATTAGTTGAGCTAATGAAATTACTACCAAACGAATACACATGCAGTTCCTCCGCATTCTATTGGAGAAATAAATATCTACCTCATCCAAGGGTTAAAGGCTCAACAGGATTAAAACTTTCTACCATCAGTAAGTATAAAATCGAATCATCCGTGCGTCATGCGCTAGCTATCATTCCGGCTGATCCTATTACAAAACAATTTGGTTTAAAGAGAGCAGTCCTAGAATCAAAGATGCCGATAGGCAATTCTAAATACATTTCTGCCATGAACACACACTTGGATGCATTTGCTCATGGATATGATACGATGCAAAGACAGATTGAATATTTAAAAAATCTATTTAATCAACGAAATGCAGAAAAAGTAGATTGGTTTATCGGTGGAGATTTTAACCTACTACCACCTAACTTTGATTTATCTACTCTCTATAAAACACACCAAGAGTTTTACAGCCCCAAGTCGGAGATATCGGTTTTATTTGATTCCTTTAAATCTGCTGTGCCCCTAGAAGCAATGGGCGGGAAAGACAAAGAAAGCTATTATACCCATATAGCAAATGATCCAGACTTACAGGGAAAAGCAGATAGAACGATTGATTATATTTTCCACTCGGATGGTCTTAAAACTACGTCCTATCGAGTCAGACAAAAGGATACAAGAGAAATCTCTGATCATCTTCCTTTAATAGTAGAGTTTCAATTACCAAATTAAAATTATGCAAAAAATTCTGAGATTTAAACCAATATACAAAGATAAAATATGGGGAGGACGAAAAATGGAATCAGTCCTCTCTAGAACAATCCCAGACGGAAACATTGGCGAGTCATGGGAAGTATCAGACTATGGAAGCGATTTATCGATCATCACAAATGATGAATTTGCAGGTAGAAGCTTTCGAGAAGTATACAAGCAAAACAAAGAAAAAATTCTTGGAAATGTCTTTAAGGATAATGAAGATTTTCCCCTACTTGTAAAAATAATTGATGCTAAAGATAAATTATCTGTCCAAGTTCATCCAGATGATGAATATGCAAATACCAAAGATCCAGAGAGTTCTGGAAAAAAAGAAGCGTGGTATATTTTAGAAACAGATCAAAATGCTGAAATCGTTTGCGGTTTCTCCGAATCACTCAATCGAGAAAAGTATGAGAGTCTAATTCAAAGTAACCGCGCTGAATCATGTTTGCAAACCTTTCATTCAAAATCCGGGGATGCATTTATGATCAACCCTGGAACAGTGCATGCAATTGGCGCAGGAAATCTACTTTTAGAAGTCCAACAATCCTCAGATTCTACTTATAGAGTTTATGATTACGGGCGGTTAGGTGATGACGGAAAACCGAGGAAACTTCACCTTCAAAAAGCCTTGGATGTTTTGAATTTTCAGAAATCAAATGGACAAGAAAAAATTTCTCCTATCCTTCTAGATTGGAAATACGGAAAAAGAAAATTATTAGCCGCAAATGATAAATTTAGGTTCGAAATTTTAGAATTTTCCCAAACAAGTAAACTCCCTAGATTTTGCAAAGAAAATGTTTTTCTAATTATTCATATACTTTCTGGTTTATGTAGTATTGAAAGAGAAGAATTTAAGCAGGGTGATACTTTTTTAATAACCGCAGAAGCATTTGAGAAGGAAATAACAATCTCTAGCCTCTCAAGTGAAACTAAAATAGCCATTATGAGTGTCGGATCTGATTGGGTCACTTATTTGTGATGTAAAAACATTTTTCAATGGACAGCGTGCCATTTTCAACCAAACTGGTAAAAAAACAAATAGGTTTATGGAATGATAATAGTAGAAGGAATTGACCACGTAACTATAGCTGTAACAGATTTGGCAGCTTCAGCTAAATTTTACGCTGATTTATTTGATTTTGAAATCCTCGATGATTCCAATTCAAAATATACAATAATGACTCTTGATCCAATCAAAGTTAAATTAATGCAAGTAGATAAAGTTGAAAATCAACTCAGTGGAAGCCTCACTCCAGTTTTGAGTTTCATTTTGGACGTAGATGATTTCACAGAAGCAATTTCTGAAATCGAAGAAAAAGGAATAAAAATCGTCAAAGGTCCTGAGAGTGCAGGAAAAGGCGAATCTCTTATTTTTAAAGATCCTGATAATAATTTAATAGAATTATTCTACCAATCCTGAATTAAAAAACAACTTCAGATAGGGGGCATTTTAAGGACACATCCTTGAAATGCCTTTTTTATTTTCTAGAGGTGCATCCATGGAAATTAGACCAGCGAAAGAATTATTAAAAGTCAGCAAAGAACTCCAAGAAAATTTTCAGACGAGATGGAAATCTCTCAATCTACAAACTGACTATGATAGATTAGCCTCTTATAAAGAGCAAGCAAAGGATCCAAAATTTTGGGATAATCCAGATAAAGCCCAAGAAATATCTAAAACTCAAAACGCTCTCGAAAAGAAATTAGAACCTTGGCTTGCAATTAAACAAGAAATTTTAGATTTTCCAGATTTAATTGAAATGACGTTAGAGGAATCATCGGATGAATCTACAGTCCTTTCTTTGAACAATGACTATAATAGACTTTTAGAGGAATTTACTAAGCTAGAACTTCTGGGATCATTAAGCGGCGAAGAAGATTATAATAATGCTTTTTTTAATATTCACCCTGGTGCAGGTGGAACAGAAAGCCAAGACTGGGCAGAAATTTTATTCAGAATGTATACTAGATATTTCGAAAAAAAAGGATATCGTGTAGATATTATAGATTATCAAGAAGGAGAAGGTGCTGGTCTAAAAAACGTTACTCTCCACGTCCAAGGAGAATACGCATTTGGATATTTAAAAGGAGAAAATGGGATCCATCGTTTAGTTCGTATATCTCCATTTGATGCAAACAAAAGAAGGCATACTTCTTTCGCTTCAGTCCATGTCTCCCCTGAATTAGAGGATGATATCGATATAGTCATAGAAGAGAAAGATTTAAGAGTAGATACATATCGTTCTTCCGGAGCTGGTGGTCAGCACGTTAATAAGACAGATTCAGCAGTTAGAATGACTCATATTCCAACAGGAATAGTGGTGCAATGCCAAAACGAGAGATCTCAGATTAAAAATAGAGCTACTGCCATGAAGATGTTAAAAGCTAAACTCTATGAATTAGAAAAAAAGAAATCAGAAGAAGAAAATCAAAAGAAATCGGGTGAGAAAAAAGATATAGCTTGGGGTTCTCAAATCAGAAGTTATGTATTTCATCCTTATAACCTAATCAAGGATCACAGAACAGATCATGAAACAGGCAATGTTCAACCGGTTATGGATGGAGAATTAGACGATTTTGTAATGGCTTATTTAAAGTATATATCAAGTTAATCTTTCTTCTTTAACACATCAGCTATAGCTGCTTTAAAATTGGCTACTGCTCTATGATGATCAGCTAACGCATCAACTTCTCTTATTGCAGCCTCTCCAGTTGTTTGTTCCCGAATATTTACAACAAGTAACGTTCCCTCTCCCATAACATAACGAGTTCTCTCTGCTTCCTCTAATTTTTTAGCTAGTAAAAATTCTTTTTGCGCTAAAACAGCTCTTTGACGGGTAACGTTTACTGTAGTAAATGTATTTCGAATATCCGCAGAAATTCGATCTCTAAAAAACTGCTCTTGCTTAGAAAGCTTTTCATTCTTTGCACTTGCAGAATCCAATTTACCTTGCTGAGTTCTAGTTCTAAGAGGAACATTTAAAACAATCGCTGCTTCGACTTCAGGACGACTACGAGTAACGCTTCCTGTTCCTAAGTCTTGTGAGGCAGCAATTACTATATCAACTCCAGGAGACATTTGGTTTCTTGCTAATTCCTGATCTACTTGGTTTTGGTCTCTTTGTGCCTTAAATCTTTCAAGTTCAGGTCTTCGAATAAGCGCTTGTTCAATTTCTTTTTCTAGGTTATTATCTTTTATATCCTCAAACAAAGAAAAAATATTTTCAGGAATCTCTTCTATTCTGGGACTTCTCGCTTTTCCATTTGCATCCGTTAAATAGATAGAAAGTTCATTAGAAGCGATCTCTAAAGCCTGTGCTGATCCAAGTAAAAAAGATTCCCTTTGGAGTAATACTCTTTCATTATCCACTTGCTCGATAGGCGGTATATCTCCAGCTTTCACTCGTTTCAAAATCTGTTTTTCTCGTTCCAGTGCGATATCATATAAATTTTTCGCAATTATATATTTTCTTGCAGCAGCAATCCAATCCCAATACCTAAGAGTTGCATTGCGGATAATATCGATTTTCTGTTGTGCAACGGATAAATCTGCAATTTTTACTCCTATTTCTGCCTGTTTAATAGCAGCTCGATTTTTATCAATAGGTCTGTCCCTCCAGAGCGGAATTTTTGCACCGGCTCGGATTTCACCAAGTGAATTGGTTGCTAACTTACCATCATAAGGAGCAAATGATCCTCTCCCTAATCGATAACCTCCAAAAAAAGACATACCATTATATGTTGTTGGCTGATCAATTAACATATCCATTCTATTATGTGAATAGAATCCTGTTGGTGCAGTTGTTCCATTAGCTTTAATACTTCCATCAAAAGCTCCTCTTGCACTTAGAAGCTCTCCATCTGCAATTGCAATGTCTTGAAATGCGGCTAATAACAAAGAAAAGTTTTCATTGATATTTGAAATTAAATCTTCTAGAGTGAGAGGCTTATATAAATTATCCGCTTTGGAATTTAAAGCAACTTTTACAATTTCGCTTCTGACTTTCATCTTTTCTTTTTTACTTTTTTCCAGCTCGGAACTTTCTAGACCAAACAAACAAAGAAACAGAAAAACTTTGATAAGGTATTGAAATTGATATTTCATTTCGAATCCTTTTTATCTTGGCTCTTTGCTTTATCAGTTAGATTTGAAGTATACGGTAAATCAGGTGGGAAGCCATTGAACTTTCTCCAAAGCTCATAAGCAATGGAAACTTCATTTAAAAATATCCAGGCATGCGCTCTTACTCCTTGTCTTAAAAAACCCTGCTCTGGCCAGTCAGAAGGAGAAACAGGTTTCACAAGAACTCTAAACTTACCAGTTCCATTATCAGTATTATCAACTAAAATCACACGTGCAGAAAATGTTCCCGCAGAAATTCCAGGCCAACCACTGAATTGAAGAGCAGGTAAGCCTTGAAATTGGACCTGTGCTTTTGCTTCTTCTACGAT
Source organism: Leptospiraceae bacterium (assembly GCA_035345875.1). Lineage (GTDB taxonomy): Bacteria > Spirochaetota > Leptospiria > Leptospirales > Leptospiraceae > UBA2033. Next base: position 13,137 of record DAORDH010000008.1, read on the forward strand.
AAGCGGAATGTCATTTCCATCGACCCAAATTTCAGCTGCCCTATCAGCACTCTCTGGAATCAATACTGCAAGGGGCTCACCTGACTTTACCATTTCTCCATCCTGAGAAACAATGAGCCTCATAATAGTTCCATCTCTAGGTGCTGTAACACTTTGTGAATGTTGTCTTGCAAGTCGTGCAGAAATTCTAGGTAGCTCTGCTTTAGCATTTGCCAATTCAGCTAACGCTGCAGAATAAGACGCCCTCGCATCCGCAATAGAAGCAGTTGCATCTGTTCCCACCTTAAACTGATCAGCTTGGATAGCAACTGCTTCTGATTTTGCCGCGCTGAGAGAAGCCTTTGCTCGATTCAAATCTGTAAGCGCTCTTGCTGATTCAACTTCTGCCATTTCTACAGCACGAGCGGAGGCTAATCCTGAACTGGCTAAACTTTTTTGTCTATTGAGGTTCAAAGTAGCTGTTTTATATACCGCCTCAGCAGCCTCCACTGCATGTTCTGCTGCATCAACACGATCACCAGACATTCTAGTTCTAGACTTGGCCGCGGACACACCACTATCCATAGATGCTTCTAATGACTTTATTCTTGCTTTGAAGGATTCTGCTCTTGCTTGAATGGCAATCACACGGGATTCAATCGCTGCTTTTTCTTCTTGTAATCTTTCAAGGAATTGTGGATCGTTATCCGATATTTCTACAATATTGTCCCCTTTTTTTACTTGCGTCCCCTCCATTACATGCCAATGGACGATTCTTCCATCAATGGGTGCCTCAATAAATTGCTGCCTGTTCAAAGGTGCATAGGCAACCACCCTACCTGTTCCAAACACAGTCTGCTGCCATGGCAAAATAAACATCAAAAGAATGCAGATACAGAAACAAGTGAAAATTACCGAGGCGGTTCTACTTAAAGAATAAGATTTTGAAATCAAACGATCTAATGATAGATTCTCCTCTTGAATGTTATTTTTTGAATATTCCGATTTAGACATTTTTCTCTTTCCTACTCTCTACTAAGTTTTGATCTTTAAAAATATAAGTTCTATCTGAAAGTTTTTGTATCTCAGGCAAGTTAGACGCAATGATAATTGTTGCAAAATCTTTACACTCTTTTAACAATCCTAGAACTTTTTGGAGAGACTCTTTAGATAAGTAAATTAAAATATTATCTATTAAAATAAGCGAAGGTTTAGTTATAAAAATTCTAGCAATGCAAAATAGAGCCAATTCTTCTTTTCGAAATGGGTATCCATTTCTAAGAATATCAGTTGCAATGCCATCTGGGAGCTGATCAACTTTTCCATCTAACCCAACTTTTGCGAGTGCCATCCTAATTTCTTTTGGATCATAACTCCATTTTCCTAAGGTCAGATTTTCTGATATAGTTCCACTAAATATATCCAAGTCTCTTAGAAGTAAAACATGATTTCTTAATTCTGATAAATTTATATCTTTAATATTATAAGAGTCTAACTCTAGTTTGCCGCTTTCAATCACATTTAAACCATTCAGAATTTCCATGAACTTCATTGCATTAACTTTAGATGCATCTTGTATTTGAATGATTTCTCCTTTGTTTGCAGTAAATTTCTCAATCCATATATCGCCAGTATTAAAATTCAAATTCTCAACATGAACTGAAATTGGAGTATCCTTTTGTATCTCCGGAGTAAAATCACCTTCTACTTCCGTTTCAAAGTCAAGTAAATGATTTACTTTGTCAACTGACGCACACAAATCATAATAATTTTCTAAATACTTTGTTAATTTTCCAAAATTATCCAAGATTTTAGAAACAATAATCTCTGAGGCAACTAATTGACCTAAAGTAATTTGCCCTTTAATAACAAGCCAACCGCCAATGCCTAAGAGTAAACCACTTCCCAATGCTTGCAAGGATACGAATCCTATCATCTGGCGAATCAATGCTTTAAAATGTTTTCTTCTTGCGGTTAAATATTCTCGAGCTAAATTCTCAGATCTTAGAGTTGCATATTCTCTTGAATTTGCAGATCTAAGCATCATTGGATGAAAGTTCATTTCTTGAATCCAAGAAGCTAATTTATGTTTGCTTTTGGACTCCTTTATACTCGTTTCAATACCAACAGATCCTATTAAATAAAAGATTATTCCGATTACAAATCCCAAAATAATTACATTAAATAAAATAAAAATTGGATGGTATAAAACCAAAACCAATAAGCCTATAATAGTTTGTAAAAAAATTCCCAGACCACTAGTGAGTAATATAGTAGCACTTTTTTGGATAATCGAAATATCTAAAAAATAATTTGGAATTTCTGATCCATAGTATTTTTTCATACTAGCATAATTGACTCTTGGCAATAAAGTTACAACGTTAGCCGCCAATCTCAGAAATAGCCTCTGCTGAATAAGCTCTGCTACGTATGCTTGCAAAACATTTAAATACCCCACAAATCCAAGAGCAATAATTACTATAAGTGTTAAAATTAATACTGGCTGAAATAACGTTCCAAAGTTTAAAATATTCACTAGAGATTGAACAGCCATTGGAATAATCAGTGAAAACAATCCAATCGCAACAGAGTAAATTGCGATCGCCCAAATATCTTTCTTTTCAATCCTGATAAATCTAAAAATGGATGATAAGTAATCATGACTAGAATGATAATCCTTTCCTAGAACGCTAAATTTTTTCTTTAGTATAAGCCATTGCGGATAATCTCCATTATCCTGACTAGATTGAATTTTGTTTACAATGTTTCTTTTTAGAGTCCAAAAAACGCTTGAGTCACTTACTCTCGTGCATCGAACCAAAGGTCCGAAGACCCCATGTATAAAAAGCCAGCCTTCTTCTTTTAGATAAATAGCCACTGGTGAAGAAGGAGAAACTTTTTGAATTATATCATTCCAATGGGAAATTTCTATATTTAAGTAAATCTTGAGCTTTTCTGCAATGCTAACTAAATCAGATAGGTTTAAACTAGTTTGGTCTAATTTTTTTTTTCGTGTGTAGGACTCTATCTCTGTAAGAGTTTTGACTGAATCAAATTCAACTCCATCCGATTCTGCAAATTTTTCCAAAATGCGCAACGCATACATATTAAATGATTCACTCTGTATTTTCTGATTCATCCATAATCCTTTTCTAACAGTCTTTAGACACCTGAACTACATTTCATGTAAAAAAATATACTTGGGACATAAATTGATTTTATTCTTAACCAATATTCAATTCCAGAGGATAAAAAGGTTTTTCCTTAAAACTAGTTAGTCTTTCAACCTTCATCTAGTTTTTTTCTTGTCTCAGAGAAGGCATTCATGAATCATGTATTATATTAGATTTTTTTCCGTTATATTATACAATTTTTAATTTGTAGGAACTATTATGATCAAAATTGGTAACTTTCCTGAAATCGTAAATGAAAATGCAGCTCGCATTGTAGCACTCTTTGTAGTGATAATCAGCCTATCAGCTATTTACTTTGAATCCATTTTTTTAGCTTCCTTACTTTTTTACGGGTTTACAGCAAGAGTCTTATATGGACCAAAATTCGAACCATTTGCTAGACTTACATTAGATATAATTATTCCCTTCTTAAAAATCGGAAACAAACCAACTCCCGGAATACCAAAAAGATTTGCTCAATTTATAGGATTTCTTTTTAGCCTAACAGCGCTTATCCTCTTACTCAGCCAAAATATATTCGAATTTAAAATCACACTTGGAATACTTTCTTTTTTTGCATTCCTTGAATCTTTCTTCGGATTTTGTGCAGGTTGCTTCATCTTCTCTTATCTAATGAAATGGGGATTTGTTCCCAATGATGTCTGCGAAAGATGTAGCAATATCAATTATCACATTTAGTATTTTTCATCTTGCTGAATTCCTGTTTTTAATAGTTCTTCAGCAATCATTAAAACGATTTCAGTCTGTGTTTTATTCGGATATAAATCAAAATATTCTTTTGTTTCTTTATATCCGAGTGATTTAATTGCACTATCAATCGCAAGATTTCTTTTTTCCGGGTAACCAGAAAACAAATAGTGAATTAGATTGACTCCATTGACCGTATATCCATTGTAAATTGCCCAATCAAACCATTTTTGATAAGAAACTCCATAATCCACTTTTGCTAATTTCTTTAATGTTTCGGCTATCTTTATTTTTCTATTTTCAAATTCTGCTTTTGTTTGTAGAAGAGGGAGACCTTTGGCGAGTGCTGATGTCCCAAGACTCATCAAGCCAGTTAATATATCTATTCCTGTTAACTTTTCATATAAAAACTCTTCCGATAAACCTACAATTAAATATGGAATTACTTGATCCGTCTCATAATACGTTAGCGCATAACAAGCATTACTCCTTGTAATTTGAGATTGTCCCTTCTTTGAATACCTAAATAGTTCTTCTCTAATTTCATCAGATTTAATATTTTCGAAAATCATGATAGACGGAGCGACAACAATTTCATTCCCTTTCTGCAAGATAAATAAGTAAATTTCCTTTTTAGCAATTTCAGAAGCCCAAAGCATTGCCGCTTTCAAAGCAAGGATTCTTTCTTCATTTGGAGCATTTGCATTAAAAATAATCTTCTGAAATACTTCATAGTCCTCTTTTTTACCTCGGTCCACTATATAGGCAAGGGAATAAAGCCTTAACTGTTTATCATCCAATTGACCTTTTATAAAAGCTGGGTCGACTTTGTAATCTTGCATATATTTTCTAAAACTAAAAACTCGATCTTCAGAGGCTTTATTTGAAACGTTAGTTTTGAGAAAATTTTCACCCGTTTGATTCTTGGAATAGCTGATTAAGTCAATCAGCATTTCTCTATCGTCCTTTTCTAATCCTTTATTATACAGACGAATGATTAGATTTACATACTTATGAATGTCTTTTTTTATTTCTTGGATTGCTTTTTCTCGAAGTGTTGGATCTTTCAAAGTTTTCCATAAAGCCGATTCAGTTATCCCTGTATCAAAAAAGCCTGTAAAAAAATTGTCAGAGTATACACTTTGACAGAGAAGCAAAGAAACAAATATTATGGGATAAAGAATAGAGTTAAATTTCATACGATTAAGATTTAATGCATTCAGATTAATTCAAATATTTTTTACAAATCAAATTGATACTTCAACAATTCTGGTTTTTATCTAAAATAATTGAGTTTTAGAAAACGATTCGTCCAAATGTGTTTCGCACTGATGATTTTAGGTTTATGTGAATGAAATGCGAAGAAAAGGAACTCTTTTATAAACGAACAGCAATACAATCTATAAAAAAAAGAAAACATTCGAATCAGTTTCTCATTCCTTTTCTTCTTACAAAATTCATTTCTAAGTCATCGAAATCTTTTCTTTTAAAATCATATCTCGATTGGCAGCACCAGCAGGCACCATTGGTAAAACTTTTTCTTCTGCTACAATTGGAATGTTTAATAGATATGCTCCTTTTTGATTTAATCGATTCAATATTCCAGAATAGTCTGATTGATTCTCTTCTAAACTATCCGATTCAATTCCAAAAGCTTTGGAAATTTTAACAAAATCAGCAGGCTTATGATATTTAGAAGCTATGAAATTTTCTTTGTAGAAAAGTTCTTGTTGTTGTCTTACTAAACCTAAATGATTATTATTTAACAGAATAATCTTTATATTTAAGTTGTATTCAGATATAACATCCAACTCCTGAATATTCATTAGTATGGATCCATCTCCTGTAAAGCAAATAACGCATTTTTCTGGATTTGCAAAGGCAGCTCCAATGGCTGCTGGTATGCCAAAGCCCATAGTTCCCAATCCACCGGATGTTAGCCAAGTTCTTGTTTTTTTGAAGGGATAACACTGAGAAACCCACATCTGATGCTGCCCTACATCGGTTGTGATAATTGTATCCTCGTTTACTGATTCACCAATCATTTCAATGATTCGATATGGATTATTCTTACTTAGAGAGATTTTACTTAAAGGATATGCATTTTTACATTCCTCTACTCTATCCATCCAATTGTTTCTTGGTTTCCTAGAAATGAGTGGATTTATTTTTTCTAAAAATTCTCTTACATCACCAACAAAAGAATAGTTTGGATTTTTAATTTTACCTATCTCCGATGCATCAATATCCACATGAATAATCTTTGCATTCTTACAAAATTCTTCTACTTTTCCTGTTGCTCTATCATCAAACCGAACCCCTAATCCAATCAACAAATCACATTCTTCTAGAAGATAATTCGTATAAGGAGCACCATGCATACCGAGCATACCTAAGTTAAATGGATTATCAAATGGAATAGAGCTCAAGCCCATCAGTGTAGAAACGATAGGAATAGATTGTTTTTCAGATAGCTCCATTAACAATGGACTTGCGTTTGATTGAATCATTCCTCCACCAACATATAAAATTGGTTTGGAAGAAGATTCAATTACATAGGCAACTTCTTCTAATCGAGTTAAGTCAAAGTCTGACTGAACTTTCTTTATTTTCTGACTAGAAAAATTTTTTGAAAGTGTTTTTTCATTTTGAATGTTTTTGGGAACGTCTATCACAACAGGACCGGGTCGGTTCGATGTTGCAATACTAAAAGCCTCAGGTAAAATATGAAAAAGTTCTTCAGGACTTTTTACTAAATATGTTTGCTTCGTGATTGGAAGCGTTAGTCCATATGTATCAATCTCTTGAAAAGCATCCGTTCCTATTAAAGAAAGAGGAACTTGTCCTGTAATTGCTACAATCGGAATTGAATCCATTTTTGCATCTGCAATTCCAGTTAAAAGATTTGTAACACCAGGTCCAGAAGAAGCAAAGCAAACAGCAACTCTTCCTGTTGATCTTGCATATCCCTGTGCCATAAAAGCCGCTCCCTGTTCATGTCTAGCCAATATATGCTGAATAGAACTTTTTGCTAATCTATCATATAACGGTAGATTTGCTCCTCCAGGGATTCCAAAGATGAGATCAATCCCAATCTCTTCTAAATAACGAATAATTATATCAGCTCCTGATACTAACATTTTAAAAATCTCCTTTGCAAAGACCCTTAAAAACAAAAAAGCCCCCACCAGCTTTCGCCGATGGAGGCTTTTTACTTTTAAGTATGTAAAATTACACTCTACGGCGAATGATATGAATATTCCACGACCACCACGACCACAGAGGTAGTAACTAAGAATATTGAATTTAAAACGCCGAGTTGTTTCATATTTTGTTTGCAAGTCCAATCCTACTGATATTTGTCATTTTGCAAGCAGTAAAAAATGAAGGTTATTTTTCTTGACCAAAATAAGTATTCTATATACATTTTATCATCCTTTCTAAATACAAGGGAATTTACGGAATGAAATTTCTCATTAGTGTAATTTTATCGATTGTTATAACGATAAATCTATATGCAGATACTATAGATTTAACTGATTCTAATGAGATTTATAATTTAAATGGGCAATGGAAATTTATTGAATCCAATCATATCGATTATTCCCTACCCAATATAGATGATTCTCATTTTAGATTAATCTCTATCCCAGGACTTTGGCGTCAGCAGAACATTGAAGATATAAATACTGGATGGTATAGAAGAAAAATCTTCATTGCCGAGAATTGGCGTGGCAAAAAAATTTCTATCATAACTCCATCCATAACAGATGCCCATGAACTCTACCTGAATGGAGTAAAAATTTCAGGTGAAGGTGAAATAGATTTTAGCGGCAAATGTGTAGTAAACGACAGTAGAGCGAATATCGTTCATATTCCAGACTCTCTGATCCAAGTAAATGATATAAATACTTTGGCTATCCGTGTTTGCAACTTCGCAGGTTTTGCTGGATCAAGTGGAAATTTTTTAATTGGACCAAAAGTAAAAATCAAGGAGCGTTTTTATAGAAGCTTCGGTTGGAATGCTGCAATTGGTTTGGTTTTTCTATTTGTAGCTTTTTATCATATGATTTTATTTTTGGGATCTAAAAAAGATCTAAGTTATTTTTATTTTTCAGTTGCTTGCTTCTTTGCATTTACACTGAATACTGGCTACTTCCGATTTACCTATTGGGCAAATAGTTCTTATTGGTTTCACTTTTATTTTTTTAATTCCGGCTTTGGAATTATGCCAATGTTTTTAGTTTTTTTCGTTCACTCGTTTTTTGAATATAGAATTTCTTTCTTTGTTAGATTTCTGAATTACATTGTTTGTAGTGCGTTCGTTCTATTTTTATTTTCTGGATTCTCAATTGATATTTTTAAAATCTATGCACAATATGGTCAACCAGTTCAGCTGCTAATTGGTGTCCCTTATGCAATCTCTGTCTCCATTCTAATTATAAGAGCCATTAATGAAAAAAAGGATCGTGCTAAAATTATTGGGATCGGTCTTGTGATTTTATTGCTGGCTTTTGGAAATAGTCTTCTTATTTATTTTAATTTTGTAAATACAATCAATTTGTTGCCAGAAGCATTCTTGGTTTTTGTTTTATCCATCGCAGTTGCGTTAGCAGCTAAATTTTACAGCGTCAACGAACAGATTATTCTGATGCAAAGACATCATTCTGATGAACTGGAAAGAAAAATCAGAGAAAGAACCAAAGATTTAGAAGAGGCAAAAAAAACAGCGGAAATTGAAACAGGTATAGCTTGGATTGCACAAAGAGAATCACAGGAAGAGAAGGAAAAAACAGAAAAACTTCTAAAAGAAATCCAAAAAGATATGACTACAGCTCAAAAAATCCAACAAAATATTCTACCTAATAATTTAGATAGGATTAAGAAATTAAAATTTGCTACTCTATATAAACCAGTGTCAAGCGTGGGTGGAGATTATTACGATGTAGAAGAAATTAAGCCAGGATTAGTGAGAGCTTTTATCGCAGACGCAACTGGTCATGGAGTGCAGGCTGCGTTAATCACAATGGCAATTAAAAGTGAATATGAAAGTGTAAAAGACTTATTAAATTCACCAGCTCGAATCTTAAAATACCTAAATGATAATTTTTCTAACAAATATAAATCGTTGCACATTTATTTTACTGCTTTTATAATTGATATAGATACTATCTATGATCGTATAACGTATTCCTCAGCTGGTCACGCACCTCAAATTCTAATCAATGAAAATAAATTAGAGATTCTTTCTCACAGAGGCAATATAATTGGTATGGTTTCAGATGTTGAATACGATGAAGAGGTTAAAGATTTCAACTCTGGTAGATTGTATTTATTTACAGATGGGATCGCTGAGGAGTTTAACGAAGCACAAGATCAGTTTGGTGACGAAAGAGTAATTGACGTTCTAGAAAAAAGCAAATCGGAAAGTCTTCAAAAATCGATTGATAATCTATATTCTGAAATGTTAAATTTTGTTGGCAACGCAAGAATCAGAGATGACATAACGGTTGTCGGTATAGAATATATGGGCTAATCCAATTATAGCCATAAAACCCAAGATTTATTTTCCGGAATAAACCCTTCTCCCTTTTTTAATGCCTCAAAAACTCTTAACATCGATCCAATATATTTTTCAGTCTCTCGATTAATGGGGATAGAATCGAATTTCGGATTTCTTTCTGATTTCATTACAGCAAATCGTCCTGCATTATAAGCAGCACTTGCGAGTATCATGCTTTCATATTCTGTATGCTTTCTAGATAAAAAGAAATGATATTCTGCTGCGAGTTGTCGAATTCCTTCCTTGATATTCCATTCAGGGTCAAATCGCTTATCTAATTTATAAAGTTCATTAGGTCTCTCTCGATTGGTCGCATAAAGGGTCTGAAGCTCAATTTGGTATAATCGCCCCCATTCTTCTACTGTTTTCTCTCGATAAATTCTTTTACCATCCTTATCTCTTTTTTGCTTGCGAGCAATCATATAATTCACAAATGCGTTAGTGGTATAGGATCCATTTCGTGGCATTAGTTGCATAAGACCGACAGCACCCGATTGTGAAACTAAATGATCAGCATAATGAGATTCTTTGATTATAACAGCCTTTGCAAACATCCAATCAATATTATTTTTTTTGGAAACTTCTTGTATGTAAGATTGAAATTTTTCTTCATTCGGATAGTAGTATTTAAATTTTTCACTAAAGCGATTTCCATTATTCTCTATACAAGTTACAAATGTAAATATAAGGAAAAGAATTTTGCAATTTTTCATATTTCTGCCAATATTATTTTATTTAGGAAAAGATTCTCTATGTATAAAGGACTGAATTAAAAATCGAGCCGGGTGTATCCTATTTAATAATTCTTGTTTGATATTAGAAGGATTGCCTGTAATCATAGATGTAATAATATGAGCCGCAAGAAATGTATTCAATATACCTCTTGAGCCATGACCACAATTCAAATATAGCCCTGAAAGATATTTACCATTCGGGTAGTCTTTATAAATATTTGATTTCCATAAATCAGAATACACTTCACTGAAATAATCTAAATCAGGAATAGGTCCAATGATTGGTAAATGATCCGTCGTCATCGCTCTAAAGCCAACTCTTCCATTTATTTTTTCAGCCATGCGGATATCTATCTCAGAAAAATGATTCTTAAGTTTTTGCAGTAAATGGAGATTATCCTCTATACTAAGATCTGATGAGGAGTTATTTGGATCAAAAGTTGATCCAATAACATTATAATCTTTTATATTTGGAATCATATATCCATCTTTATGAAGAAAGACATTCTTAAGATTGAATGCAATATTCGCGGAAGGATAAAAAACAATTTGCCCTCTCACCTTATTATAAAAATGAAACCAAGGAAGAAGTTCTTGTATCGAAAAAGAATTTGCAAGCACAACTATTTCAGAGGAAAGCGTATCTCCTGAAGATAAAAATACTTTCCAACCTGATTCTATGGATTCAATTTTACTGACTTGAGCATACAATTTAACATTACAATATTCTCTAGCTAGTTCTATATAAGTCTCACAGAGCTTGCCAGGATTTATCCAACCTGCATCTTTAAATCGTATAAAATATTCATCATCTTGATTATATAAATCAGTTAAATCTTGCAAACTAGTCAATCTTTCAACTATCGTTTTATAAAGATTATATTCTACTTCTCCACTTAATTTTTGAACAACTCCTACTTGTTTATAAAACTCAGATGAATCACCTACAATTTCCTTTAAAAATTTTACAAATTTGAAAAAAGCATGAAGACTCCAATCCATTAGTTCTGAGTCATCACCAGTTAAAATCGGTGCAAACATACCAGCTGGATTTCCAGAAGCGCCACATGCAATCGATTCTCCTTTTTCAAGAATTGTAGAATGATATCCTTCTCTAGAAAGTGCGAAAGCTAAAGCTGTTCCCGCAAGTCCTCCTCCGATGATAATTACATTCTTAGAATTTGATTTAAAGTTTGATGAGCGATACCAAGGTTTATCTTTTATTTTCTGCTGGCTAATAGGGATTTGCCCCTTAAGCATTTCTTTTTTTTGACCGAACCCGACAGACTTTTCTATATTAAATCCAACTTCGGACAAACCCTCTCTGACAATTTTTGCAGTAGTATAAGTAGAAAAAGTAGCATCCTGTTTTGAATTTCTTTTTATAAAGGAGAATATTTCTTTTGTCCACATCTCTGGATTTTTGGAAGGAGAAAATCCATCTAAATACCATGCATCTATTTTTGCATGAAAAGTAGGAAGAATATCTATAACGTCATTTATGATTAAAACCAATTCTAAATTTTCCGCTGGAAAATAAATAGAATTGAATCCACTTGAGAGTTTTGAATAAAAAGATATAAAATCATTTTGATCAAAATCAGAATGATCTAGTTTTTTTAGAATAGTTTGAATAATTTCTACTGGTAGAGGATATTTCTCAATAGAATAGTAGCAGATACGCGAAGTTATCCGCATTTTACGAATTTGTTTTCTTAAAATAAAAAAGTTTAGTCCTGAACCAAAACCAAATTCAAATATGGAAAACTTTTTCTTTAAACTTAATCTATCTACTATATTATTTCCATGTAAAAAGACATGTTCTTTTTCGTTAGGTCCACCTTGATTTGACCAATAAATATCTTGAAAAATGTTGGAGTAAAGAGTTTCCGTATTTTGCCAAGAAAAAGCAGATTCGATTAGTATATATCTCCGATCAGTCCTTCATCTAGCATCGAAATCAATTTCTTAGTTTTCATCTCATAAAGTCTTGATATATCATCTTCCGTATTCAACTCTTTGAATTGAAAAAACTCATCTGCTATATTGAGGGCGGCTAGTATTGCGAGTTTCTGAACACTTGCACTCGGAAGAGATGCAGACAGTTCACGCATCTTGTTATCTATAAAGCTTGCTAATCTACGCACATACTCTGGATCAGTTTCTCCAGAGATTGAATAGGTTGATCCAAAGATATTTACTTCTGTTCTTGTTACAGGAGAAGCCATATTTTGGGGCTTATTTTACTTCTTCCTCAATAATAAGGAAGTCGTCATCGTCATCAGAGTCAAATACATTGATTGAGTCATCATCTGTTTCATCTATGATGATATCATCCGAGTCATCGAGAATAGGAGAGGCGTCTACAGGTGGATTAGATATTGGAGATGATTCTACTGCTGGTTGCGCAATTTCTTCTTTGATTTCAGCGACAGGTTCTGGTGAAACTTCAGGTGCCTTTTCAACAACAATATTCGTTGCTTCTGATATTTCATCTTCATCATCATCTAATAAAATGATTTCATCGTTATCTTCTTCAAAGTCAGAAGGTTCTCTTTCTTCCACTCTATTATTTGTTACTGGAGTTGCAGCAGGTGTAGGTTCTGGCGTAGAAGCGGATTGCACCACTGCCGAAGAACTAGGTCTACTAGATGAATCTATCGTCTTAAAAGAAGATAGATTATCTAATCGACTAATCATGTCATTGATTTTATTATCTAATTTCTTTTCTTTGGATTTAAATTCCTCTAATTCTTTTAGGGATTGAGCAAGCTGTTCCCGTAGAGAAGCAACCTCTCGCTCTTTTTCTTCCATAGCTAACTTCATCTGATCATTTTCTGATCTAAGAGTTTCATTATCGGACTCAAGACGATTGTTTTCGGCTCTTAAGTCTGATATCAACTCAAGTGCCTTCATTATCTTAGTCTCTAGCTCTTCGATTGTTTCGAGTGAAATCATACGGAATCTCCTAAATTAATTTCGGTCATATCACACTAAAAAGAAAGTATTTGCAACTATAAAAAAAATTTTTACGCTGCAAGCTTTGTTTTTTCTACGATAGCAGCAAAGACTTCTTTGTCATTGTAGGCAATGTCTGCTAGAGTTTTTCTATTCATGTCTATTCCCAGTTTTTTAAGAGAACTCATGAATTTAGAGTAAGAAATTCCATTTTCTCTTGCAGCAGCATTAATTCGTGCAATCCAGAGAGATCTGAAATCTCTTTTCTTAGCTCTTCTATCTCTATATGCCCATTGACCAGCTTTCATTACTGCACTTTTTGCAGTTCTGAATAGTTTAGATCTTCCTCCTCTAAACCCTTTTGCGGCTTTGAGGACTTTAACTCTTCGGTTTTTGTGAATTGTTCCGTTTTTTGCTCTAGACATTATTTTCCTCCGTATGGTAATAACTTGATTACTCTGCCCATATCGGACTCAGGTAATACAGTTGTTCCACCGAGTTTACGTTTTCTTTTCGGAGATTTTCCTGAAAGTTTATGGCGAGCATAGCTGCTTGCTCTTTTTATTTTTCCATTTTTTGTAAATTTGAACCTTTTTGCAGCGGCTCTATTTGTTTTCAACTTTGGCATTCTTGTTTCCTAAATATAAAATTCCTAATTTACTTTGGGTTAATTAAAACCACAATTTGTTTCCCATCATGCACAGGAGACTTTTCCGGAGTCCCATGATCTTTCAAATCTTCAATTATTTTTACAATTACATTCATACCTAAATCTGCATGTGCCATTTCTCTACCCTTAAATCGTAAAGTGACTTTTACTTTATCACCCTTATGAAGAAATTCAATGGCTTGCTTCTTTTTAATTTCATAGTCATGAACACCAATACGAGGACGAAGCTTTACTTCTTTTATTGTAACAACATGCTGTTTCTTTTTAGCTTCTCTGCTTTTCTTTAAAAGCTCAAATCTAAATTTACCATAATCGATAATCTTAACAACTGGAATATCTTGGGCAATAGACACTTCAACTAAATCTAAATTTTCCTCAGCAGCCTTTTTCAGAGCATTCTCAAGTGTGACAACCTCAGAACCAGTATCACTTACTAATCTAACATTGGGTCCTGTAATCTGTTCATTAATTCGAGGTGTATTTATTTTGTCATTTGTTCTAATATTAGGCTTTTTATGCATTCATTCTCCGGATTGATTAACATCATTTTAAGAACAGAAACAAATTCAAGAAATTTTTTGTCATGTACTCGATTTTGAATTAGAAACGTTCACGGAATCAGAAAAATCTGCAGATTTTAAATGATTATGTTCCATTCTAGGTTTTTTATCTATGTTAAAAACTGTAGTATTTTGATTTCTACATAAATAATACATTGAATTCGATGCTATCGGATCAACCCAAACCTACATTTTAAAGAAGAGAGGCATTTTTAAATAAAAAGCCTAGGTTTTCTATACTTTTAAAAATAAACGTTAATAAGTTTCAATTCTCCTATAAAAAGGATTGCTGACCAGTAAATAAAGAATTTTCTCTTTATAACCTTTATAGATTCATTTCACTAATAAGAATTGAAATCCAATCCTTAATCGAAAAATGCTTTCTTAAAATAAAATTCTTTACTCTTTTGTGCTCTTAGTGCAGTCCGGCAAATATCTATTATCCGCAATTTAATATTGCGAAAACTTTTTAAAAATAACCAACTCACCTTATTATAATTCTAATTTAAATTCAGCATGCGATCAGAGTAGGAATTTCTATAAATATCTAGTTCATTCACCTTCAGGAGAAATTTTCATCTTACTGAATTACTCCGATTGAATAATAGAATTTCTTTTATATAATATATTTTTAAAATAGAGTAAATCATCAAAAGTTTGTTCGAAATATGCATATACCAAACTCTAATCCTGTTTGATTGTAGCCCCAATATAAACTCTATCATTATAAACTCGATAGGCAGCAGGTAGGATTGTCTCAACAGGCTGAGCATTTCCCCTACCGCTTTCATTTATATAGGTAATACTAAAAATTGCCTTTGATGTTTCATAAGAAAAGCCTAAAGTAATACCTCTTAGATTTACAAACTCATTTCGATCAATGGAAGGTCTAAAATCATTCAATGCGACCACTATCGTATTTCCATTATTTTGAGTTACAAATTGCGCTGCAGAAGAGATTGAAGTTTTTAGTGCAGATTCAAACCAACTTATATTTTTTGCATTTGCATAATTTGTATAATATCCCAAACGAATCGCTAGAAATTCAAAAAGATAATATTCTAAACCTGCAGCAAAATTTGTAACTGGTTCTAAATCCAAAGCACGAATTCTATTGTCAGTTAATGCAAAAATTCTCTTTGTCGGTTCATAGTTATATAAATATTTATTAAAATGATAGCCACTGGTATAAATGACGTCAGCCGAAAGAAGAAAGCGTTTGGAAGCAAACCATGCAAAGCCAAACCTAATTTCTTTAGGTTCCGGAACACGCCCATTTACTTGTGAATTGCCACCTAAAAATAATGTTTGATTGTTAGGGACTCCTAGACTAGAAGGATTTCCAATCACTGCGCCATACCTAGAACTTGAGCTATCTTCAAAATTAATATTACTTGCATTTGTATTATTTGCAGTGAGGCGAGTAAAATCTCTCTCATAACCAGAAGTTGTAAACGGTTTACGAATCGATAGACCTAAAGAAAATTTAGAGGTAGGCATAAATTGAATTCCAATGATAGGCAAAAAGCCACGAGAATCACGTAAAGATTCTGTGCTTGGATTCACATAAGTATTATCACTTGCCGTTACCAATATCTCTTGTGAAGACCTATACCTTTCAAAAAAACCAAAGAAAGTTGTTCCGATGGAAATTTTTTCATTTATCATATAGGCAAAACTTGGACCCACATAGGTAGTAGAAAGAGATTCACTTAATCTTAACTTTACTGAATTTGTAGTATTTCCAAGAGAGTTGAATGAATTGCTGTATTGATCAACATTATAATTCGTCGGACTTGCAATGGTAAAACCTACTTTAAAATTACCAAAGGATCTAACGCTTCCTATAAAACCGGAAGTAATACCCATTGATTTACCTTGTAAACTTAATCCATAAGATGGAAAATTATTATAAGACTGCCTATCATCATTATAACTAATAACAGATGTTGTCACACTTGTATTTGATATAAAACCCAATCCCGCTGGATTGTAGAAGGCACCAGAGGGATCATCAGATACAGCTGCAAAAGCTCCACCCATCCCAGCAGCCCTGTCTCCATACATACCACGTATGCTGTGTGTAGGCGTAGACTGTGCTTCAATAGAAAAATAACCGATAAATAGAATTAAAAAATAAAAAAGACTTTTCATTGAATTCATATCCTTATAAACAAAAGAAATTGCAAATTTGAAAAAATTAAATTCTACCTTCCAGCAAATACGTTTTCATTGGATCCTTCCCCTTTATTTCAATCATTCCTCTCTCATGCATTTCAAAATGAGGTTTTAATAATTGATACGTTGCTTCCGATACTTGGATTTTATTTGGTAGACTATGTGATTCCATACGACTAGCAGTATTGACAGTATTTCCCCAAACGTCATACGTAAATTTAGTTATGCCTATAACACCTGCAACAGCTGGTCCTGAATGTATTCCTATACGTATACTCAAATCTCTATTATGAGTTTGATTCAGCTTTTGAATTAGATTTCTAATTTCTAAAGCAAAATTAGCAATTTTTACCGCATGCTCTGTATCAGGTATAGGCAATCCACAAGCAACCATATAAGCATCACCTATCGTTTTTATTTTTTCAATATTGTATTTTTTTGTGAGGTAATCAAATTCCGAAAAAATAGTATTCAAAAGAATTACTAAATCATCTGGACTAACTTTCTCGGAAAGAGGTGTAAATCCTACAATGTCTGCAAATAATATTGTAACACTATTAAATCCATCCGCTATAGGAAAATTATTTTCTTTTAATCGCAATGCAATTGGATCAGGCAGAATATTTCGAAGAAGAGATTCACTTTTGGCTTTCTCTTCTTCTACCTTTTTCTTTTCTTCTGCTAAGGCAAGTTCTGCCTTTGTATAATTGTAATAAATATAAAAATTAAAACCAAGTATAAATATAAGTAATCCTAGGTCATTATTCAATTCAGCAAAATATAAAAACTCAGTAGGAAAAGACATAGCTGCCTTATGCGTCATAAGCCATAAATCTGTCGCTACAAATAAAATGGAAACGTAAATGATAATAGAGTATTGATAAATCTTTTCCTTAGCCTCAAAAATAAAATAAGAAATTCCAATTACAGTCAATAAGTAGAAATGAAAATTTTGTCCTTTGCCTAAAAGTATTGCTGGTGTAGTAATATTAATACTAGCCATTATCAAAAGATGAATTTTTGCAATTAAGTGAAAGCGATAGTAGCTAAATATAAAAGTCGGAATATAAAACAGCAAAGCAAAAGTTAATATAATAAATAAAGTTAAAGTCTCGGGCAAAAAACGAGTTACATTTGGATAAAAGTTCATACCCATGAAAATTGTTATTAAACAAATCCCATTTGTTAATTGAATTGATTTCTTTCGAAGAGGATCAATATTTTCATCTATACCAATATTGATTATTTTATTCCAGAGCCTTATCATTTTTACACCCTAGATCTATTGGATTAAGATATAAAGAATAAAGCAAGAATATTACAAAGATATCTCTATCACTAAATAGAATTGAATTTATACCTTAATTATTTTTATATTCAATCCCAAGAATTGTTATATCGTCATTCATTTCCTTAGAACCAATAAAGGTTCTAATTTCAGAAAGTAAATTTTGGATTGAATCTTTTAGAGGCAAATCAAGAGTATTCACAAGAGAACTTAAAAGTTTCATTTCTCCAAACTCTTCATCCATTTCATTAAACTCTTCAAAACATCCATCTGTATATAGAAACAATCTATCCTCTAAATTAAAATTATATTCTATAGTGGAATAGCGTTGATTCTGGGTTATTCCAATTATTTTTCCTGTTTTTTCCAAAAGGATTGGTTTTTTATTTTGAAATAACACACAAGGAGAATGTCCAGCCGATGCATATTTTATTTTTCTATTCTTTGTATCTATATCAAGAATAATAGTTGTGCAAAATGTATTTAATGACTTGTATCTTTGGACAAATTCACTATTAAAGAGTTCTAAAATTACAGAGGGCTTAGCATTAAATTGCTTTATATTATCATACAATCCCTTAATCGCCATTGTAATCAAAGCGGCTTGCACGCCATGACCCGTTGCATCGGCTAAAAATATACGATAGGTATCTTCATTTAATTTATCAACACTATAAAAATCACCACCAACTTCTGACATGGTAAGATAGACTGGAACTATTTCGATTTGATCGATTAAATTATAAGGAATTAAAAGAGTATTATGCTGAATTTGTTTTGCTATTAATAAGTCATCACGTATTGATTTAAGAGTAGTATTTAGTTCATCGGTTCTCTGCCTAACGTTTATTTCTAAAGATTCAGAATATTTAATTTGCATTTGTAAAATTTCTTTTTGCATAAGATTACTTTCATCAACAATTAATTTATATTGGTCAGCTAGTGCGAGTGACAAAAAAATCAATTCAAATACTGTTCCAATTTCCATTAAAAACTGTGATTGAAGACCTATTTCAAATAATCCTAAATTTCGCATTGAATTCAATATGATTCCAGCAAAGAAAATGCACCAACCTATTACAAACAATCGAGCAGATCTATATCCTCTAACCCAAACAATAATCCCAACCAGTAAAAATAATAATGAGTTTAGACTAGCTACAACAGATTGAACTGTATTTGCCAAACGACTAGAAATAAAAACAGTGATAAATATTAAAAAAGCAAGTATTTGCGATATACGAAATATTATAACAATTCGAGGCATTCTTTTTTTAAGCTCTAAAAATTGTATTGTAAATTCTGTTATAAAAACTCCTGCCCAAGAAACAGAGAAAACAATGACATACTGTTGAATAAAGACACTATTCGGCCAAATGAACTGAAATCCATAACCAGTCACAGCGAAATAATACAAAAGTAATCCGAATGTTCCTAACGAATAGAGCAAATATCGATTACTACGAATTCCAAAGTAAATAAAAAGATTATAGAAAATCATTACAAACATACAACCAAAAATGATAATATGGAGTATTTCAATAGGCATGACGTTTTTAACAAACTGACTCGATTTGTGAATTATGATTGGAACATACCTTGAACTTGTAGTTTGAATTCTTAGGTAAATATTTTTTTCTTCTCCGTAAGGAAGATCGATAGAGTAAAGCAAGTGATGATAATAAAAATCTCTGTTCCAGAAAGGGTATCTATCTCCCGCTTTTTTCTGGATATATTTATCACCCGAAGGAATGTATATTTCAATAAAATCCAAGGGAGGAAAAGCAATTTCCAGTAGCCACCTAGTCTCGTTTAAACTTTCATTTCGAATCGGTAATTTTATCCAAACTGGATCTGAAGAATAACCAAAGTTCAAAGTATTTTTTTGGTTTACTAAAAGATTTTTTTCATTCACAATCGTGTCTATCGATTGCTTTCCATCTTTATCTATTAAATAATATACGCCTCTATCAATATGTAGAATATCAGATTGATCATTTAAAAGAATTGGTTCATTGGCACTCAGTTGTGTGAGAAAAAATAAAAAAAACGATAGAAATACAATAAGTAATCTCATAACGGTTTATCATTTACCATCTAGATATAAATTCATAAAATGTAAAGGTTATGTTTGGCAAACAACTTGTGTTATTTAAAAATTTTAGTAATATATCTTTCATAGGATGGAGTCTAATTTACTTCGAAAGCGCGAATGAAGGAATCGAAAGCGATGGATTAGAGTCGGACTTTCCAAACTTTGCTTTTTCGCTCTCCATCCTACTGGTCTAAATACTTACAGTTGTTGATTTTATGATTTCTTCCGTATTTAAAAATCGACTGTTGTTCTTAGAAATCCTAGCTTAACAGAATCAATATTTCTATGTCTAGCTAGAAATTACTAAGAACAATATTGCGAAAATTGAACCTAAACTTGTCTTTCTTTTTCCACTAACGCTAAAAATTCATCCAATGGATAGGTAGTTGTTTTTTCTTCGCCCAATCGGCGAACAGAAACAGATCTACTTTCAACTTCTTTGTCGCCTAATATTAAAAGAAAGTTTGCCTTCTTTAAAATTGAGTCACGGATTTTAAATCCAATTTTTTCAGACCTTGTATCTACCTCTGAATGAATTCCTTTGGACAAGAACAGATGATGCAGCTCCATAGCATAAGCGTTATGCGGTTCTGCTACCGTCAGAATTCGAATTTGATTTGGAGAAAGCCAAAATGGAAATTTACCCTCGAAGTGCTCAATTAGAATACCAATAAAGCGTTCAAGAGAACCATAGATAGCTCGATGAATCATAACTGGACGTTTTTTCTTTCCATCGCTTGCGGTATAATCTAAAGCAAATCTCTCAGGCATAGAAAAATCAATTTGAATCGTTCCACATTGCCACATACGACCTAAGCTATCTTTGATATTGAATTCTATCTTCGGACCGTAAAAAGCACCTTCTCCTTCCTTGATTCCAAAAGCTATATCTTTCTGCTTTAAGGCATGAATCAGAGCACTAGTAGCTTCTTCCCAATCTTCATCTCGCCCTTGTGATTTTTCCGGACGTGTAGCGATATAGGTTTTAAATTCAGTAAAACCAAATTTCTTATATACAGAAAAAGTAAAATCAATGAGGTCAGTAACCTCTGATTCTAAATGATCGAGTGGTGCGTAGATATGTGCATCATCTTGAGTAAAAGCACGCACTCTAAAAAGTCCATGCAAGACTCCACTCAATTCATGTCTATGAACAGTTCCTAATTCCGCATAACGGATTGGAAGTTCTTTATACGAATGCATATGGTATTTATAGATGAGTGAACAGCCTGGACAATTCATAGGCTTCACTGCAAATTCTTGTTCATCAATTTCAGTGAAATACATATTCTCTTTGAAATTATCCCAATGCCCGCTTTGTTTCCAAAGTTCAGAATTTAAAATCGCTGGAGTTTTAATTTCATGATAACCTCTTTTCGTGCACTCAGAGCGAATATAATTCGCGAGATTATTCCAAAGAATCGTTCCCTTAGGATGCCAAAAAGGAAATCCGGGAGCTTCCTCTTGAAATGAAAATAAATCTAATTCTTTTCCTAATTTTCTATGGTCTCTTTTTTTGGCTTCTTCGACCATAAACAAGTATTCATCTAATTCTTTCTTAGATGGAAATGATATTCCATAAATTCGCTGAAGCATTGCATTGTCTTTATTTGCTTTCCAATAAGCTCCAGATATTGCGGTTAACTTAAATGCTTTTAAAACGCCAGTATTTGGAACGTGAGGACCACGACAAAGATCAAACCACTCCCCTTGCCCATAAAGAGTTACTGTATCAGAATCAAAACCAGAAATAAGTTCCATTTTATACTTTTCACCCATTTCTTTGAATTTTTGAATAGCCTCTTCCTTTGTTAGGACAGTGCGCTTAACGGTTAGATTTTCTTTTACAATTTTTTCCATTTCCTTTTCGATCTTTGGTAAATCTTCAGGAGTAATAGTTACAGATGGAAAATCTATATCATAGTAAAAAAATCCAGGACCTGATTCCACAACGGGACCTACGGTGAGTAACGCATCTGGCCAAAGACGTTGCACTGCCATTCCTAGTAAATGAGCAGAAGAATGATGAAAAACTTCCTTTCCTTCTTTTGATGCATAGGTAAGTATTTCTAGGCGAGTATTCTTATCTAATACATAAGATAGATCTACTTGCAGTCCATCAACCTTTGCGGCTAGGGCTGCCTTTGCTAAAGAAATGCTCATCTTGGAGACGAAATCCGAAATAGTAGTTCCCTTTTCTATTTCTCGAATGCTTCCATCGGGTAAAGTGATTTGTATCTGGCTCATTCATCCAAAATTTCAGAAAATAGACTATCGGCAAGTGATTTTCATACGAATGGCATTATCTTTGCTATTAGCCGCCCAAAAAAGCTTACATTCATGATTAAAAAAAGAAACTCAATTCATGGTTCAAGTAGATGTCATTCAAAGCCTTTCCGAATTTCTATATTACAAATTCAAGTATCCAAATTTTTCCGTTGTGCTGCAAGGCTTTGCAATAAGTGAATTTATAAAAAAGAATTCCAAGTCTAGCTTTCTTTCTGAAAATGAAAAAAATTTCGTCATTGAATTTGGCGAATTCCTTTCTATTTCCAAAAATATATCCAAAAAAACTTTATCCATCATTTGAAGACAACTCCTATTCCTTCGAAAAAAAGATCTGAATTGAAAAATGGAATCTGTGAATTCAAATTAAATCTAGAAATAGGAATACCTAAAGAACAAGTATTAAAAGAAATTGAGGCTTTGATTGCCAAACCGCTATCGATTTCAACGAGAGTCACTTTCTGCCTATGAGGATGAAATTCGTTGGACTGGTATTGCAAAATTTCCATATCCTATTTTTATTTATTTAAAGCGCCTATCGTTTGGATCTCAGCTATTGGCTGGGCACACAGGAAAAAATCCCAATGATTGAAGAGATTGAGTATAGATTAGCTTCCATTAAAAAGTATATATACGAAATAAAAAATGAAACTTCTTAAAAGGATTTTTACTTGAGAAGCATATAGTATACCGAACATGCTCCAGTGTGAGAATACTAAGAAAAGAAGTATTTAAACCAAACACTTATTTGTGATTCAAAAACGAGAAGTTAATTTTGATGTTCGGCATAATTATAGTAGAACAAAAAGATTCTAGAACACTACTTTTCATGCAAAAGAAGGTGAGACTACAAAGAGAACTCAGTTCCGTATTGTGATTTCCAAGAATGGCTCGCTTTAAAAGATGGAAATCATATTCCAAATGAAGATACCAATGAATACTATTAGAGTAATATTACTAACGTCTTTTTTAGTAACTATTTTTTACGGCAAACCAGTTGAGGCTAACTGCACATACTGCTATCAAATCGCTTCCGTTGAAATTACACTTCGGAATAAAACAATTCAGAATGGGTATATTTCTTGGAGTCCAAATCAACCAGTAAATTTAAACGAGAAAGCATTCCTAGAAGAAGCACAAAAAAATCAAAGAATTCGCTTTTTTAAATATCTTTCCAAAAAGAATTTTGGCACGGAAGAAAATGAGGTTAGTGCTTATTATGCGCTCGCAAAGAATGTAATTCTCTTGCGTAGATTTGATATAAAAAAACTCAGAATCATAGACTCAAATTTTGGTTCCTCTCGCTCAGATATTCAAATTATAAAAAAATAAAATGTGTTTTTTATAAAAAAATCATTCAATTTAGAAAATCATTGCATTTTTAATTGTAAAAAAAAATAGTTAACACTATTGCATATACAAAAGAGGCTTACATGGAGAAATCCCTGACCTATGATAAATCAATTAACTTCGTAAGAAGTAATTCGTCCACTCCGTATTGGTATGAATCCGTTCAGAACTTCGATAGCGGTGACTATAAAAAGTCGTTTTTTAATTTACTACGCTATGTAAACAGCACCATCACAATTCCGAATGAATCTTCGGAATCAATTGAATTAAAAATACCTCATGGTTCTGTAATCGTTTCTATAAAGCTAGATTCAAAAAAGTATTCGATAGAAGCTCCCTTTCTAAAAGTTCCCGAAGGCGGGAGCGGAATTGGTATGATGCGTCAAATTGCAGAATTAAATTTTTCCTACTTAGTTCTAGGACAAATTGTTTTACGTGGAAATGATTTTTATATTCAATATGAAGATAATTTAGAAAACTGCGAACCATACAAAATCTATTCTCTATTAGAAGAAATTTGCTTTTGTGCAGATTATTATGATGATGTTTTTGCTGAAAAATTCAAAACTGAATACGTAGTCCAACCAGTTTTAGAAGTATTTAGCCAAGCAGAAAAAGATCTAGCCTATCAAAAATTCAACTCAATTATTAAAGAAGGAATTTCATTTATTGACTATTTTGAAATGAAGCGCTTCTACGGTTTAGCTTGTGACACACTAGAAACAACGTTTTTAAAAATAGACTATGTGATTGCTCCTCAAGGGATCTTAGGTTCTAAATTAAGTGAAACACGTGGAATGCTTTACGCAAATGACTCTCTTCAGACGGTAGTCGCAAACACAAAGGCTAAACTGCAAGAATTTCTTTCCTATGATAGAGCTAAATTTGATTCTTGCCTTTTTCATCCTAAGTTTTTAATTCCAATTAAAAAAAGAGGGGAGTTGCCATATATTCAAGATTTTATGAGAAACACTTATGAAACAATGACAGGCGATATGGGAAATAAATCGTATATGAATGTAACTGTTTCAGCTTTATTTTTAATCTATGATTTATTCTATAAAAATGCAATTCCTCAAGAAATAACAGACCATTTAGATAGAGCATTAGAAAAAGCAGGCGGTAAGGATTGGAAGACAAGCGCAGAAGCTTTGTATGACTCTGTAAATAAAATTATGAATTTAAATCCAGAGGAAGATATTACGGGCAAATTAGGAGTAACCACAAACAGTAATTCATCCACAGGTAGCTCTCGTGAAATAAAATCAACAGTCACAAAGAGTATTTTTGGAAAAATAACCGGCTTACTCAAAAAAGAATTGGGAGATCTATTATGAGCGATATCGATAAAATTATACCTGCCATTATCAAAATCAACACAGCAAGTGGAAGTGGAACAGGTTTCTATGTGAATGACTACGACTTAGTAATTACAAATTACCACGTTGTAAGTGGTTACAAAAAAGTAGCACTAGAGATGCAGGATAAAAACACCCTTGCCGCGGATGTGCTTGTCATTAACCCTTTGATCGATATTGCACTTCTTAAACCGCAGAAAAATTTAAGCACTCTACCAGGTGTTAGCTTTAAAAGACAAGATAGCATAAAAAATCGAGATAAAGTATCTGTTCTTGGTTATCCATTTGGAATGCCTTTCACAATAACAGAAGGGATCATATCATCGACTAAACAACTTCTAAATGGTCAGGCTTACATTCAAACGGATGCAGCAGTCAATCCGGGTAACAGCGGCGGACCCGTAGTAAATATGAATGGGGAAATTATTGGAGTTACAACTAGTAAATTTACTCAAGCGGATAATATGGGTTTTGCGCTTCCAATTGATCATGTCATCGATGAGTTAGAGGCTTACAAATTAAATCCAAACATTGCGTATGCAGTAAAATGTCCTTCTTGTAACTATGCTTTACATGAACCAATGGAAAATTGTGCAAATTGTGGAGCTGTTCTTAAAAAAGAATTATTTAACGAACAACCAAAAACTGAAATGGCTGGATTTGTTGAGGAAGTCTTCAAAGAATTAAACATTGATCCTGTTGTCGCAAGACGTGGAGTTGATTTCTGGGAATTTCACAGAGGTAGTGCGTTAGTTCGTTACTTTGTTTATAGAAATAGCTTTTTATTTGCAACTAGTCCACTAGCTAAACTTCCAAAAACAAATCTACAAGAAGTTTATAAATATATTTTAACAAATCCTACAAGCCCATTCTTTCTAGGTATTCATGAAGGAGTTATTTATATTTCCTACAGAACCCATCTATCCGATTTAAAGTCTTCCAAGAGGACTCAAATCCAAAAGAATTTAGGCGAACTGGCAAATAAAGCAGATGAGTTAGACAATTTCTTAGTCGAAACTTATAAATGCGAATGGACGGAAGAATCTAAAAAAAGTTAAATGTCAGCAGAACTCCACAATTTCTTAGTTCAAACTGTTAAAGAAAGAATTGAGCCAAATAAGCTCATGAAATTAAAAAAAGAATTTGATGGAGTTTTACAGGCGTTATCCCCCGTAAAAAGATTCGGACCCCGAATCTACATCGGGGGTGTCTATGAAAAACGAATAGATATAAATACTTATGCAGACATGGATATTCATATCTATTATCCTTATGACCTACAAGATCATATTCGAGAAATTGCGGAATATGCTTTCGAACTTGTCTCAAAGAAATTTGAAACTCGTTCATTAGGACTTCTTTATAGAATCACAATAAGCGAAGACTATGATATTGACTTTGTATCAGGAAGAGCGGAAGATCCTGAATACGGTTACTCATTGTTATATGATCCAGAAACAAATCAAAGACAAACTGGCAAACTAAAAGAACAATTAGATCTGATTCGAAATGCTAGGTCTATGTTAAAATTAGTAAAGATGTGGAAAAGAAATAAGTTACTTATGTGGGATTCTGCAAAACTAGAGAAATCAGAAATGGCATACTTTCTAAAACGAAAGGACTTAAATGATTATGGTATCGCCCTGCAACAATGGCTCCTAATTAATATGGAATTAAAAAAGAAATTCGCAGGTCAATATGAAGTGCAAAAATTCATTGGTGCCTGCGAGGAATCCCTTAAAGCAATGAAAGATAATTTTTGGATTCGAACTATATTCTAAAAAAGACATAGGCTTTTACAGTTTGAAATTATTTGGTGCATTTCGCTTCAGAAACTATAGACTTTGGTTTATAGGTCAATTAGCATCCCTGATTGGAACATGGATGCAAGCTACTGCGCAAGGATATTTAATATTCCAATTAACGCATTCTCCTGCTTATTTAGGTTATGTTGGATTCGCATCCGGCTTTCCCTCTCTTTTAACGTTAGTCGGCGGGATAGCATCGGATCGTTTTTCAAAGAAAAATGTTTTGCTCATTGCACAAGTGGTAATGATGATTCTTGCTATAATACTTTCCTTTTTAACTTATATTGAAAAAATTGAAGCATGGCATATTATTCTATTGTCATTTTTTCTTGGGATTGCAAATGCATTTGATGCTCCAGCGAGACAATCATTGGTTTCCGAATTAGTGGACCAGGATCATTTAACAAATGCAATTGCATTGAATTCCAGTATGTTTAATTTAGCTCGCACAATAGGTCCTGCCATTGCAGGTATTACATATTCTTTTTTAGGTCCAGCTTGGTGCTTTTTAATCAATGCCTTATCTTTTTTAGCTGTGATTCTAGCTTTATTATTAATCAAAACATCGAAGCGGGAAAATACTAAATTATCACAAAAAACTGTTTTGAATGATTTTAGAGAGGGGTTTATTTTTGCTTATGAAAATAAAACCGTAAGAATTCTACTACTTATTATTTTTATATCAAGTATATTCGGTTTGGGTTATGTAACTCTTGTTCCTGCTTGGGCGGTAAATATTTTAAAGGGGGATGCTAGCACAGTTGGTTCTATGCAAGCGATTCAGGGTTTAGGATCCTTTTTAGGAGCGCTATTTGTAGCAAGTATTGGAAATATTCATTATAGAGGGAAGTTATTAGTATATGCGTTATTCTCCTTTCCATTTATTCTTTTCATTTTTTCTGTTATTAGGTTTTTTCCGCTAGTATTAGTTACTTTATTTATTGGTGGTTTTGGGTTTATGATAGTTTTTAATTTAGCTAATGCAATCATTCAGAGAATTGTTCCAAATCATCTTAGAGGAAGAGTTATGAGTCTATATACTTTTGGATTTTTGGGAGCTCTACCAATTGGTTCTCTTTTTATGGGAACGTTAGCCGAATACACTAGCGAACCGTTTTCCATTTTAGTTTCTAGTGCTTGTATGTTTATATTTGTTATCTGGATTTGGATTTACACTCCATATCTAAGGCAATCACCTAATTAATTTTTCTTTTGACAAAAATTCATTCTAATAAAAAGCCAAAGAGGAAACAATACTAGAATTAGAATAATCCACCTATTTTAATACTCAAACTCTTATTTGTTAATCATCCGTTATACACCAAATAACAGCGAACAAAAGTAATTTACTATAAGAATTTCCGAGTAGAATTTTGCATACCAAACCTACTGCAACTTAGAAGTGTTTAAACCAAATACATTTTTTTATTTTTAAAATAAAACGTTCCTTTTGGAGTTCGTTGTTATAGACAAAGAATAAGATTTGACATTCTAGGAATTTAATACAAACTAATTTATTCAATATGAACTCAAAACAAGGTTTGAGAAAGTTGTTAGACGATGATTCCTAAAATTTCATTTTGGATTTAAAATCCTAAAGATTTCCTTTTTTTTAGGAAAAAGATTAAACATCTCTTTATCTAGTTCCTGTTGATTTAAATTTTCAAAATTTTTTAAGTCTAAAAAAACAATGTCGGGTATATCAAAATAATGAGACTATTATATTTTTTATTATTATCATCGATCCTATTTTGCAAATCTATTGAGGAGGATAAATCGAATTTCTCTTTCTTGAGTTATCTCTCTCGTTTAAATAATCCTCCCTCTTCACAGTCGAATGAAAGTTTTGCTTACCCCCAAAATGATTATACATTAATCGCAAATACAACAATCATCCCAATCCAACCAATCATAACAGGCAATCTCTCAAACTTTAAATCTACCCCTCCTTTGCCATCCGGAATTCTAATTGATCCTGCTAGTGGAATCATTTCTGGAACTCCTGCACAGATACAGGTTCAGACGAGTTATACCATTTCTGCAACAGGAGAAAAAAGTGAAATCACAAGTAGTATCTCACTCACAGTGCAACCGAATGGTTTACTCAGGCAGTATACTTTTACCGGTGGAAGTTATCTCGACCATAATAACTCGAATCCTTTAACACCGAATGGATCACCGATCAATGTAATTGGATCCGATGGAGACTCAGCTGGAGCAATCTTACTAAACGGGTCAACAGATTACCTCTCTAATACTTCCACCAATCTACCGTTAGGCTCTCAACCACGAACACTTTGTGCTTGGATCAATCCGTCAAACTACTCCTCTTTAAAAATGATTTTTTCTTACGGAAGTCCTGGAACAATAAGCGCATCTATTGGACTTGCATTTACACAAACCAATATAGGTTTTGTTGGTTGGGGAAATGATTTTTTACCAACCTTTCAAGTTCCTTTAAATACCTGGACGCATCTCTGTGGAACTTACGATGGAACTACTGCAACGATATACGTCAATGGCAGTAATATTGGAAGTTCACCGTATACTTTAAATACGGTAGCTGGCAATTTCTATATTGGAAATTGGGTAGACTTAGCCGGGTATTTTCCAGGTAAAATAGATAATGTGCAAATATATAATAAATCGCTTAACGCTTCTGAAATAAGAAATTTATCAATTCGAGTCCCCGCAGGTCTAATGGCTATGTTTGATTTTCAAGGGGATACTCTTGATTTGTCGATCAATAAAAACAATGGAACTATAATGGGAGGAGCAACACTCACAATAGACAGATTTGGACAGGCAAACTCTGCTTACCTTTTTAATGGCTCAACTCAGTATATTAACGTTCCTACGTATTCTGGTCTCCCAACAGGAAACACCGCGAGGACAATTTGTGCATGGTTCAGATCTACAACCAGTAATCCCGAAAACATTGTAAGTTTCGGAACCATGACTACAACGAATGGAAATGGGATTGCGAAAGGAGGAGCCGCAATATTATTTTATGGATTTGCTGATGATACGGTCGGAAATCATAATAATCTAACAAATATTTGGGTTCACTCTTGTGGAACTTACAATGGGGCAACAGCGACTCTTTACATGAACGGAGCGCAAATAGGATCTCTATCCAAATCTTGGAATACAATCATCAGTGGTTTTAATATAGGACGCCGCTTAGACAATGTAGAATTTTTTACTGGCTCGATTGATGATGTTCGAATATACAATCGTGTATTATCTATAAATGAAATACGAAGCTTAAGTGGTTACAATCCGATGCAAACAAGTGTTTGGAGTTCAACGCCTGCATCGAGTGGCTTAAAATTATATTTTCAATCGGATAGTTTGAGTGGTTTAGCCAATAACGCTACTGTATCTTCATGGACTGATCAAAGTGGAAATTTAAATACTTTGAATCAAGGAACAGGTTCTAAAATGCCAACGTTCCTAACGAATGGATTGAATGGGAGAAATACTTTAAAATTTCTTTCTGCTAATATGCAAGAACTCAACAATAATGCCACAGTTGGTTTAGGAGGGACTAGTTTTAGTATTTTTGCTGTTGCTCAACCGCTCTCTCTTGGAATCGATCAGGGAATTATTGGTATAAGTAATTCCTGTGGGAATGATAAAGTATTGGGAGTGGATACAACGAATTTTCTATACGGTGGAATTTGCAATTTAATCTATTTAACATCTTCATCCTTTTCAATCACAACGATTCCAAATATTTTTACAGAAACCTACCAGCATGGGGGTGGAGGAAATTTAGGCAATTTATATCAGGCTGGAAATTTAATCAGCTCACAAGTTTCAAGTGCAACACCTTTCTCTGGATCAACAGTTTTAGCCATAGGAAGACGATATGCGGCAGCTGCATATTGGAATGGACATATTTCAGAGGTATTATTCTTTGATAGCGCATTGGGAAATGCCGACCGAGAATTAGTAGAATGCTATCTATCTAGTAAATATGGAATAGGGCTTGGACATTCTTGTCCTTAAAAAAAGAACCTTAATCTTCCAGTTTTTTCAAAATAGGACAATCTGGTCTTGAGTCTCCGTGACAATTATGAACCAGATGACGCAATGTATCCGCCATATCCTTCATTTGTGCGAGCTTTTTCTCTAATTCTTTTAAGTGCTTAGAAGCTAACGTCTTAACTTGTAAGCTACTTCTAGATTTATTTTTCCAAAGACTAACCAATTTTTTTATATCTGGCAAAGAAAATCCAAGTTCTCTTGCTCTCTTAATGAATCGTAGATAATGAACATCTGAATCTAGATAGATTCTGTAACCTTTATCCGTTCTAGCAACTTTGGGAACTAAACCAATATCCTCATAATGACGGATTAGTTTAGCACTCACTCCACTTTCTTTCGCTAATTGACCTATATTCATAAACCTTCCCATAACTAGAAGGTTTGTAAATTTATACAATTTTTTTTTAAAAAAACTTATTTTTTTCTACTGAGGGCTTGACATTCCAATCGTTGGAAGGTTTACACTGACAGTAGAATCAAAAAGTTAGATTTAAACCATTTAACATTTTGAAAAGATATTTAGGAGAATAAAAATGACATCAACATATCAAATAGAAGGAATGACTTGCGGACATTGTGTAAAGCAAGTGGAAAAGGAATTTTCAAAAGCAGGAATCAATGCAAAAGCAGATTTAAAATCTAACTCTGTCAGCATAGACTCCGAACTAGATTCTAACGCTTACAGTCAGATCAAGACTGCCTTAGAAGAGGAGGGATATTCGCTTGGAAACAAAATTTGAAGCGAAAGTAAAAATGGAAGATTCCAAAGAGATTACACTTGATCTCTTTGGAATGACCTGTGCCAATTGTGCTCTACGAATAGAAAAAGGTCTTCGTAAAATGGAAGGCGTAGAAGAAGCACGAGTAAATTTCGCACGAGAAACTGCTTTCGTAAAAATGAAATCATCCATTCAGTCGGAAGATTTGTTTTCAAAAGTAGAGTCATTAGGATACAAGGCATCAGAACATTCAGATAAAAATTCAGAAGATGCAGAATCTAAACACAAGGAAGAGTTTAATAAACTTAAAAAGAGATTCTATATTTCTGCTATTCTTTCGCTCCCTCTTTTGTATACAATGGTTTCCCATTTCACGTTTCTATCTTTCTTACCGTTACCCGCTCTACTCATGCATCCATGGATGCAATTTCTACTCGCTTTTCCAATACAATTTTGGATTGGATTTCCTTTTTATAAAGGCGCTTATAGAGCTTTAAGAAATAATGCGGCAAATATGGACGTTTTAGTTGCATCCGGAACGTCAGCTGCCTTTGGATATAGTTTAGTTGCAAGTATAACAAATGGACTTAGAAGTGGTGACATTCTATTCTTAAATGCATTGAATCATTTTGACCATATTGGACATACTGCATTTCCTTCTCTTTACTATGAAACCTCTGCTGTATTACTTACCTTTATTTTAGGAGGTAAATGGATTGAAACAATTGCAAGGGGAAAAAGTTCTAGTGCTATCAAAGCACTACTCAAATTAAAACCGTCTACTGCTAGAGTAAAAAAAGATTCAAACTGGGTAGAAATTCCAATTGAATATATTCAAGTAAATGATTTATTACTTGTGAAACCAGGAGAAAAAATTCCTACAGATGGAATTGTAATAGAAGGCTCTAGCACAGTGGATGAATCTATGTTAACGGGAGAAAGTTTGCCTGTTGAGAAAACTGTTGGAAACAACCTGTTAGGTGGAACGGTGAATGGAAATGGTGCCATTACTCTAAAAGTGGAAAAGATTGGTTCAGATACAGTTCTATCTTCTATCATTAGGACAGTCGAAGATGCCCAAGCAACCAAAGCACCACTTCAACAAGTTGCCGATAAAATTGCAAATATCTTTGTGCCTGTCGTTTTTATCTGTGCGATTCTCGACTTTATTTTATACTTCTTTTGGTTAGATCCAAATAACTTTACAGGAGCATTGGAAAAATCAATTGCCATTCTAGTCATTGCATGTCCTTGTGCGTTAGGTCTTGCGACTCCTGTCTCTTTACTTGTTGGAACTGGGAAAGCGGCTGTTAAAGGAATTTTATTCCGAAATGCAGATGCCTTAGAAGCCATTGCTCAAATTCAATCGATAGCTTTTGATAAAACAGGAACAATCACAGAAGGAAAACCTTATGTTGTCAATTTCAAAACATCAACGGATACGATTGATTATCCACTCCAAAAAATTGCAAGCGCTGAGTCTGGTTCAGAACATCCTCTTGCAAAGGCGATTGTGAATTTAGCAAAAGAAAAAAATTTACCATTATCAAAATTTGAAAATCTAAAAATTGAATTCAATGGTGGAATCTCTGCAAGTGTTGAAACAAGCAAAGTCTATGCAGGAAGAAAATCTTATTTAGAAAATTTTAATTTCAAAATACCAAATGATTTAGTAAATATCGGAATTGAATGGGAGAAAGCAGGTAGCACTGTTTTTTATGGAGTTGTATCAGACACAGAAAATCACTTTATGGTATTTGCAATAGAAGATAAAGTAAAAGAGACAAGTAAACTTGCTATTGAAAAAATTAAATCTCTTGGTATAGAACCAATTCTATTGACAGGGGATAATGACCATATCTCACAGAAAATTGCAAAAGAAGTTGGCATTCAAAAAGTCTACTCTTCGCTGCGACCAGAAGAGAAAGCAGAAAAAATAAAACAAATCCAAAAAGAGGGAAAAAAGATTGCTATGGCGGGTGACGGAATCAATGACGCACCAGCACTTGCAAGTTCCGATATAGGAATTGCAATGGGATCAGGAACAGACGTAGCCATTGAAACTGCTGGAATTGTCTTAGTGAAAGGAGATTTACTTCGTTTAATTGACGTTATTCGAATTAGTAAACAAACAGTTAAAAATATCAATCAAAACTTTTTCTGGGCTCTCTGTTACAATGCAATTGGAATTCCTATTGCGGGCATTGGACTCCTTGCCCCTTGGCTCAGTGGAGCTGCAATGGCATTTAGTTCCATTTCAGTTGTAGTAAATGCACTTTCACTGAATTGGAAGAAGGATTAAAACTATGAAAAAAATTCCAAACATACACCCTGGAGAAATTTTAGAAGAAGAGTTTCTAATGCCATTGGAAATTACCGCATATCGTTTAGCAAAGGAAACAGCGATTCCGCAAACACGGATAAGTCAAATCATAAAAGGAAAACGAAGCATCACTGCCGATACGGCAATACGTTTTTCTAAATTCTTTGGAACAACGCCACAGTTTTGGTTAGGACTTCAAAACGATTATGACCAAGAAGGTAAAAGAATTCAATTCAATACCAAACTTCAAAGAAATACTGGCTGTTTAGAGTTAAAAGTAATTTATTGACTAATCAAATTTTTCTTGCTCTCTTCGGATTTATACAAAAGCGTTTTATTGAATTATCTTTTCGAGGAAGAGTATGTTACAAATATTTATAATCCTTTTATCAATTTTAACTTTTTCAACATTTGCAAATGACTTTGAAAATGAGACAGAAGACTTATTAGAAGCTTGCGTTAAGGGAAATATCAAGTCTGCTAGGCATCATTTAGAAAATGGTGCTTCGGTAAACGCAAGAGCGAATTCAGGAAGAACACCAGGAAGAACACCTATCATGTGGGCAGCAGCTAGAGGGAAAAAGGAATTAGTCAAATTGTTAATCGATCACGGAGCAGAGGTAAATGCAAAAGATGATTGGAAAGGAAATATGACAAAACCAGATGGAACAGAAGGCTGGACAGCTCTTTTATTTGCTGCGGATTCAGATCATGAAGAGGTAGTGAAAATTCTGATCGAAAAAGGTGCAGATGTAAATATTAAAACTAAATCAGGAATAACAGCTCTTGGCCTTGCTCATCTATGGAAAAATGAAGAAATGATTAAGATGTTAAAACAAGCAGGCGCGAGAGAATAGATGCTAAATCAAATACAGCAGCTTTTCAAATACAATAAAGTAGCTAATTTAAAATATATCAACGCCTTAAATAATGGAATTGAATATCCAGATAGAGCACATGAGCTAATGATTCACATTTTAAATGCGCATGAAATCTGGTTAGATCGAATCAATCCAATTCAAAATAAAGAATCAGTTCTTCCCTGGGATAAAAGACCAGGGATAAATAAGATAGATTTGAACTTAACGTTATATGATAGAACTGATAAGTTTTTAAAGGATAACCAAATAGAAATCATTTCAAGAAGAAATGTTAAATACCAAACAACAAAAGGGGATTTGTTTGAGAATTCGATCATTGATATTTTGCATCATATAATCAATCACGGATCTTATCATCGGGGGCAAATATCGATTTTCCTCCGAGAAAAGGATATTGCACCTCCGAATTCCGATTATATCATGTATGTAAGAGAATTATAATTTACCATAAAGCGTCTCTGAGTCCCTGTTCTAACTCTTCTTGATTCTTATTAGTCTTATCCTGTTGGTGTCTAGATCGCCTATGATTTTTATTTTCTCCTGAACGTTTTTGAATCCGTTCCATTTCCTTTCCTAAACGTTTCTGTTCATCGGGAGTAAGGACAGGCTTTCTCGGTCCTCCTTCATCAGCAGGTAAATATCCTCCGCCTCCTCCATCTTTATCATCCTCTCCTAGTTCATTCCCATCCTTTGAGTCATTCCCTTCCTTTCCATTATCTCCCTTATCTTTTTGACCATTTCTGTCCTCCCCGTTATTTCCATTTTCCTTTCCATCCTTCCCAGTGTTGCCTTTGTCTTTAG
>DAORDH010000008.1:48721-159324 GCA_035345875.1 Leptospiraceae bacterium
AATCTTTTCCGTTCTTTCCATTGGAATTTTTATCTTCTTTGTCGTTAGTTCCTTTCTCTTTGGAGTCCTTTCCATCTTTCCCTGTATTGCCTTTGTCCTTAGAATCTTTTCCGTTCTTTCCATTGGAATTTTTATCTTCTTTGTCGTTAGTTCCTTTATCTTTGGACTCCTTTCCGTCTTTCCCTGTATTTCCTTTCTCTTTAGAATCTTTTCCTTTATCCTCTTTATTTTTGGAGTCTTTTTCGTTTTTATCACCTCCCTCTTTTTTATTTGAATTCTTTGAATCCTTACTATCCTGTGTCTTATCAGTTTTTTGATTTTGATTTTTTTGATCTTGAGGATTACCTGAATTATCCGCTAATTGCTGATCAGCATTCTCGGAATCCTGGTCTTGTTGATCTGAATCTGATTTATTTTGATCTTGTTTTGACTGGTCTTGGGATTGTTGACATTTATTTTCTTGCAATTCATCTAATTTGGTCAATTCAGATTCAATATATTGAGAATTCTCCCCTGCAGCTTTTTTATAATCTCCTGCATTTGGTAAATCGACCACTTCCTTAAATCGATTCATAGCTTGCTCAAATAGAACACGTGCCCTTTCTACATCACACGTTTCAGGGGCTAATTCTTTTTTACCCCAAAGATATAAGACCTGTCCATCATTATAGATAGCTTCCTTGAATTCAGGATTTGCTTCTATTGCTTGTTGAAATTTTTCGTGTGCAGAAGGAAAATCATCCTCTTTTATGAGTGTATTTCCAATGTTATATGTAGGAATATATGTTTTGTAAGAATAAGAAATACTTTTATGAAAAGAAGTTTTAGAATCTTCATAGTTCGATTCACTTAAATGTTGAATTCCCTCTTCGTTGTATTTGTATGCTTTATAAAATTCACAGTTTGTATAGAATAATAAAAAAAAGGTAAGGAGGACAAATTTTTTAAAAAGAGAATAACTAAAATTCATAATAAAATAAGATTCCTATTTACAAATTGAAAATCAACTACATTTCGATTCCTATATATCTAAGATAAGATAAAAAGAAATCTAAATCCATTTTAATTCTTGAGAATCCTAGACTCTCTCCAAGCATCAAGCAAGCTTCAATTAGTGACTTTCCCCAAATCAACATATGGATTCAACTAAAATGATTCAATTTGTCCAATGTCATTTATGAATATCTATCATTCTTCATCTCTTGCTTATTATCCTTATCCAATTTTATATAAACTCATCTATTCTAGAAGTAAATCACATCCGAAATAACTGTTCTCTAGAAATAGAATGATCTTTCAATTCATGGAAGTTTTTTATGAGGATTTTTCTCCAAAGAAAGAATATTTCCAGAGATTCAATGGATTTTCATTTCCAGCAAATATTTTTGCTCATACACTTGGTATAAAATAATATTACGATATGCGATATATGATTCATATTTTAGAATTGACTTCATCAGTTCAAAAAAAAACAACAATACTATTTGGTTTTCATTTCAGTAAATCCATCTTGGAGCTTAATTTTCTCCTTAATATACAAATCTGCCCTATCTAAATACATTTTAGCTGCTTTGTCTTCAGGGTTCGTTTTTAATATTTCTTTAAAAAGTTTTTTCGAATCTCTAAATTTATTTTTGAAAAAAAGATTTAAAGCAGATTCAAATTTTTCTTTTGTCTCCTGTTTTAATTTTTCTACTTCCGATTCTTCATTGTCTAATATTTCATAAATTGTAACTTTCTCTTCTTTGCCTTTAACTTTTACAATGTCTAGCTTCCTAAAATTATAATGAGTTACATCGGTTAACTTTTTAAATGTTTGCTCGGCTATGATGATATGGGCTCCATAGTGTTTTGTTAATCCTTCAACACGAGATGCAAGGTTTACAGCATCTGAAATTACAGTTGCTTCCATTCTCTGCTCTTCGCCTATCGTTCCAAATATCATTTCTCCGGTATTTATCCCAATACCAATTTGGATAGGTAGCAATCCCTCCTCGACTCTTTTCGAATTGAATTTTTGAATGGAGTGAAGCATGGAGAGAGCAGACTTGATAGCATCATCTGGTTTTATCGGAAATAATGCCATAACCGCATCTCCAATGTATTTATCAATGAATCCATTATTCTCGCGAATTACAGGACTTATATCTCTTAGGATATCATTTAAAAATTCAAAATTCTCCTCCGGAGACATTTTCTCAGAGATAGAAGTAAACGATCGAACATCTGAAAACAAAACTGTCATTTCTTTTTTGATTGCATCACCTAATCGAACAGAAGTGATCTCTGATTTATTTAGTATTCCAAGCAATTCAAACGGAACAAAGCGAGCATAAGAATTCATTAATTCTTTTTGCTTCTCAATTAGTAATTCGTCTGCCTTTTCTTTATCTAATCGCAATCGAATCAATTTCTCTCTCATAGCGAGAGATAAAAAGATTGCTTCCCATATAGAGCAAACTTGTAAGAGTTCGTTGGAATTCCAGAAAGCCTCATTTGCAAAACCCCAAACCTTAAAACGATGTAACGTTAAACAGATTAGGAGGGGAATACAAGCGGTTAGATAGTAATTCGCAGGACCAAACTTAAATTGATTCTTATAAAAGAAAGCGATCCAAACTAAAAAGAAACAAAATCCAATTGTATAAGCAATTTGAATTTGTAACAACCAGTAATAGCTTGTAATAGGAGCGAGTGGGATAGTAAGCAAAAACCAATAATTTAATCGAAACACTTTATTAAAGTTTTGGATTGTATCTTCATTTGATAAGAATTTCTTTGCAAACAATCCAGAAAACAAAACATATAAAGGCATGGTAACTAACGGAAATATATTCCCAATACTCGGATATTTAAAAAATACCCATTCAAAAGAAAGACCATTCACTGAACTAATCCATAACGAGAAACTCAAAATAGATAAAATGTAATATATGTAAATTGATTTATATATTGAAAAATAAATGATTAAATTATAAAATATCATGACTAGAATAATACCGATATATATACCTTGTGCAAAATTCACATTATTTATATAATCAATAAAGGCTTTATGATTTCGGATAACGACAGGAACTATAACTGCTCCTTCTGTTTCAACTCGAATATAAATAGTGGCTTCTGTATTTTGAGGTATATGAAGATTATAGGAAAAGTTTTTATATTCGAAATCTCTTCCATCTTGAAAGCTAACTGTATATTTTTGATTTCGTTTATCTAAACCAAAATTATTATCCCCTGAATAAATAGGAGAATCTCGCCAAAAAATTTTCTGATCAGAATAGATTTCAATTTTATCAAGTAACGGATAAGGAATTTCTAAAATCCATTCTTGGAAATTTTTAGATTCATTTCTAACCTTAAATCGAAACCAATAAGGAAGTGCTCTCTCACGAATCTTAGCAGGAACATCAGAACAAGACTGGAAAGGAAGATTTAACTTTGTTATTGTTGAAAATTTTAAATCACGATTTCTATCCTTTAATACTTGCATCTCCATTGGAAGATCTTTGTCACATAAATCATACTTTTCTAGAAGGTCGTTTAGAATGAGTGTAGGGATTTCATTTGTCTGTGGATGTATGTTATAAAAAGCAAAAAAAAGAGTTAATAGAAAAAAGCGTTTCATAAAAGAATAGAATCCTATTTAATTTTATAAATATTCCTAAAAAGCAACAATTACTACAATATATATTAATTTCAAACTATAAAAAAACTAGTCATTTCTGACTATAGACTCTTTTTCTTTTTCATGCGATAGTTGGAATAATTAAAAACAGGAGAAAATAGCATGAAAACAACAAGTAAACATTATAGTTTTTGGACAAAGATTAGAGACTTTCAAATAGACGATACATCTGCCGCCTTTCGATTCTCTGATAAATTAGCAAAGGAACAAGGCTGGTCAAAAGAATATACAGATCGTGTCATAGATGAATATAAAAAATTTATTTTTTTAATCTGTGTAACAGGTCAATCTTGCACACCATCAGAAGATGTAGATCAAGCATGGCATATGCACCTTGTCTACACAAAATCATACTGGATTGATTTTTGTAGAAATACGATTGGGAGAGAAATTCATCATACTCCATCCAAAGGAGGATCAAAAGAAACTGATAACTTTAAGTTTCAATACGAAGAAACAAAGCGTCTCTATGAAAATTATTTTGAAGAGGAGACTCCAAAAGATATTTGGCCAGACACAGAGAGTAGATTCCAATTTTACTTTAGAAGAATTGATTTACGAGAATATGTATTGATTCCTAAACCACGTATTCCTAAGTTTGCTAGATTAGGTGCTTTCTTAAGCTTTGGATTTTTGAACAGTCATTGCTCTGGCACAGGAAACGGATTCGGGGGCTTTCTTTTGAGTATTAGCATTGTAATTGGTTTTATTCATCTACTTGGATTAATATTTACAGATTCAGAGGATGAAAAAAATGTAAGACGAAGAGAATTAAATAGAGAAGCACATAACGTTCATGACTTAGCACAAGGCGAAAGTTTTTCGGATGGAGGTATTGCTGGTTGTGGTGGTGATGCGGGGGGATGTGGAGGAGGCTGTGGTGGGTGCGGAGGATGCGGCTAAGATAAAGGAAACAATAAAAGAGATAAGAAATGAAACAGATAGCAATTGTTGAGAATGAAGAAAAATACCGTAACATTGTCCGAGAGGAACTTTCCTCTCGAACTCACTGGAGTCTATCGTTTTTTACATCCGCAGAGGAATTTCTAAATGATAAAAATTACAATCGGTTTGATTTAATCTATGTAGATATAAATCTCATTCATATGAATGGAATCGATTTAGTAAATACAGTTTGGGAAAAAAATCCGGAATTGAAAATGGTCATGTTGACAGGACTCAACACAGATTCATATATTTTTTCTGCCTTGCAAGCAGGCGCAATAGGATATTTACTAAAAACAGAATTATCCAATTTAGTATATGCGACTGATATTTTTCTAGAAGGTGGATCTTTTATAAATCCTGTCATAGCGTTTAGAATTCAAACTTTCTTTAAAAGGAAAAAATCCAATTTAAAAGAAGAACTAACGCAAAGAGAAATTCAAATCATAGAAATGATTGTGCAAACAGAATCCACAGAAAGGATCGCAGATATTCTAAAGATATCGATTAATACTGTAAAAAACCATATTCGAAATATTTATACAAAGTTACAGGTCAATAGCCGATCCAACTTGGTAATTAAAGCAATGGAAATAGGAATTGGTTATCAAAAAAATAAATGAAAATACTCTTTTATATCCTTGTCTATTTTCTAATTTTGATTTTTGAAATTTTCCCAAATGACTTTTCTGAAAAGAGTCATATATTTTATCTAGAAGATAAAAATTCTGAATTCACGGTAAAAAATCTGGGTGAACTTCCTTTCAATGATTCTCTAGAAGTTTCAGGATTTTCTAATTCAACTTGGTGGATCAAAATTGACAATATCAAAACAAATTCCATAGTCTCCATTGAATATCCTCTTTTAGACTTTGTGACATTTCACTACAAAGACAAACAGGATGGTGGTTGGAAAAAGATAGAAACAGGTGACCACTTCGAATTCAATTCAAGACAAATTAGAAATAAAAACTTTGCTTTTTTATTCGGGGATAATATTGATTTACCTCTTTTCGTTCAAATCAAAACAAATGGTCCAGTCTTTATTCCTATTCAGATTTATTCAGATTTAAAATATATCGAAGAGACAAATAGGGAAAGTTATCTATGGGGAATTTACTTTGGAGTTATTTTTATATTCCTATTTTATAGTTTCATTTCTTTTTTTTCAGTCAAGGATTCCACTTATTTATTTTATATGATTCACATTGTAGGTTTTGGAATGTTACAAGCTGTTCTAAATGGAATAGCATTCCAATTTTTTTGGCCAAACAGTCCATCCTTTGCAAATATCTCTCCTAATATATTTCACTCCATTTCTCTTTTATCGGCTCTACTTTTTTCAATGAAATTTTTAAGGCTAAAAGAATATCTATCGCACGGCTATAAGATATGTATAGGTCTAGTATTAATTTATATTTTGATTTTTCTATTTTCTTTCAATTCCAATCTCTATAAACATTTATTAATTATTCAGACTTATCTTATCATTGCTAGTTCTTTTTTTATTGTATCATGCAGCTTGCTAACAATTCGTTCTGGATACTCACCAGCCAAAGTTCATTTAATTGGATGGGTATTCTTATTCCTAGCTATCATTTTAAATCGTTTAAAAACGTTAGGCTATTTACCTCATAATATTATTTCCTCTTATGGAGTTCTATTTGCTTCCATCCTTGAAATGGGATTGTTTTCGATCGCATTAGGTTTTCGTATTTTAAAAATGCACCAAGAAAAGGAATCCATAGAAAAAGAGCGTCAAAAATTGATTTCTGATTTACATGACAATTTAGGAGGTGACCTAGTCGATATAATTTATAATTTAAACAAATTTGCTAATAAGTCCTTAATTGAAAAATCTGATATAGAAACTTTGAAGAATACAGCAGATAAAGCACTTTATAATTTAAAAACGAGAATAAGCTCGAAAGAGGAAAGCATTTTGCTAGAAGACAACTTCATTGATGCAGTAAGGCTATTATTGATTAGCCGCTACCAAAATGCGAAAAGAAATGTAAATACTAGTGTAAGCGAGAATGCAGAAAATTTTTCAAACAATAATCCTCTTTCAGTAAATGAGTTAAGTGATATTTATTTAATCTGTAAGGAAATTTGCACGAATGATCTAAAGTATGGATACGGTGTAAGCATTTGGAATTTTGATTTTGAAAATGAATATTTTTCTATACAAGTTTTAACAAACACAAACTATACAGATAAAAATAAAGAAGGACAGGGAACCTTAAATTTAAAAAAAAGGGGAAATAAATTAGGAGCCACTATCGAAGTTAAAACAAGCGAAAGTAAGTTCAATCTAATATTTAAAATGAAAATAAACTCAATCAATTTTCGCTCTAGTAAAAACTAATTTTTAATTATTGAAAGGATGCATAAGCTATTTCTTTGTATATAAAAACATTTAATAGAGCTACTAGTATTAACGATATGCGATATAATTTATTCAATAAAAATAGTCAAAACGGACTATTTTAAAAGAAAAAGAATCTGATAAAATAATGAAAAGTTGAAAGGAGAAAAGTATGAGCTTAGATAAATTAGAAAAAGAGGAGTTAAAGATTTGGCAAAAGATAGGATTTTTTCTAGGTCCTTTCATCTTTTTTAGTATGTTGTTTTTTACTCCATCTTCTATTACAGAAACTGGATCTAAAGGAAGTCTCACCTTAGAAGGCTGGAAAGTCGCCGCATGCGGAATCTGGATGGCAATCTGGTGGGTTACGGAATCTGTTCCGATTCCCATAACATCCTTATTACCGATACCACTATTTTTTTTATTAAATATATCCAACACAGTTCCTAAATCAGTAAGTGAAGGATTAAAAGAAAATGGAGTAAATA
This sequence comes from Leptospiraceae bacterium, assembly GCA_035345875.1. Taxonomy (GTDB): domain Bacteria; phylum Spirochaetota; class Leptospiria; order Leptospirales; family Leptospiraceae; genus UBA2033. Next base: position 56,214 of record DAORDH010000008.1, read on the forward strand.
AATTTTTCTCTGAACAAATTCTAGCACCTTACGCTGATCCTATTATTTATTTATTTCTTGGGGGTTTCATTTTGGCAATCGGAATGGAAAAATGGAATCTTCACAAAAGAATTGCACTCAATATTATAAAAATTGTAGGAACCAAACCTTCTCAAATTATTCTAGGATTTTTAATTGCTACCGCATTTATTAGTATGTGGGCGAGTAACGCATCCACAACAATCATGATGCTTCCAATTGCAATTACCGTTCTTGAATTACTCAAATCAAAATTACCTTCTTCCGAAAAACATAATATAGAAAACTTTGGAGTCGCTCTGATGCTAAGTATTGCTTTTGGTGCAAGTATCGGTGGTTTAGGAACGTTAATTGGAACACCACCCAATGCTGTGATGAAAGCTTTTTTCGATAAGAATGGTCTTGATTCTATAAACTTCTCTAACTGGATGATATTCGGAGTATCCTTGATCGTCATTTCTATACCTTTTACATTTATCCTCTTAACAAAAATTATTTATCCAATTAAACTTGCCGCAATAGAAGGCACAGATGAAATCATTGAAACAGAATTGAAGAACTTAGGAAAATTCTCTCTTGCCGAAGCTCTAACTGCTTTGGTAATTGTCGCAACTGCAATGACTTGGATTTTTAGAGGAGCTTATGAAAGCAACCATCTCTATATCAAAAACAATTTAAAAGACGGCGTAATTGCCATGACAGGTGGAATTTCCTTATTCCTCATTCCCGTGAATTGGAAGGAAAAAAAATTCCTCCTTGAATGGTCCGATATGAAAGCAATTCCTTGGGATGTTCTTCTTCTTTTTGGTGGTGGGCTAAGTCTAGCAGGCGCCGTTGATCGCAGCGGTCTCTCCGATTGGATCGGTGCTCAAACAAAATCCCTACTAGAAGGTGAAACAAACATCTATCTAGTCGTATTTGTAGTAACTACAATGGTAATGTTCTTAACTGAATTCACAAGCAATACCGCTACAATTACTCTCTTCCTGCCAATTGGTTTAGGTATCGCAAAAGCTCTTTCCATTGATCCACGACTTATTTTAATTCCCGCAACCATTGCTTCAAGCTGTGCTTTTATGCTACCTGTAGGAACTCCACCAAATGCAATCGTATTTAGCAGCGGTTACTTAAAAATACCTCAAATGGCGAAAGCTGGATTCTGGGTTAATGTATTTTTTGCCTTCTTGATTTGTATTCTTATATTTACGTTAGGTGTAAAAGTATTCAAAATTTCTTCATAATACACTTTGTTTGGAAATTATTTATGTATCAAGACATAGCTGCACCAAAGCAAAGAATTATAGAAGTAAAAATCATTCTGGCTAAAAGTATAGAATCTACTTGCTGAGATCAAAAGAGGTCTTTATCGCTTTTTCTATACTCTTATATGAAAAGAACGTTCGAACAAAAAGGTAGATCTTTTTAAAAACCAAGAACTTTCTACTGAAAGATTTGCCTCTGTCGCAACTACATTATTTAAATCAGTAATACTTTGTATCTCTGTTAATCCAAATGTATCTAGTTCTAATAAAAAGACAAACAAATAGCACCGGGATTTTCCGCATGCTAGAGCAAGTGATCCAAGTTCGATCCAATCACAATTGTCAACCCGAAAGCTAATACGAATAAGATCCAAGCCTTTATTTTGATATTCAGTTTTAACTTTTCTAGGGATTGGAAGAATTCCAGAAAAATTCAGAGAGCGATATCGAAAAAGGAGAGATTTAAAGTAGAGTTTCAGACTTCCATTTTCTTTTATCTTCCGTTTTAGAATCCCGATTAGATGTTCTGGAACGAGAAGGGAGGAAGTAGTTTTATCAAACTGAGTTTGTTGTTTATCTAAGCGATAAGATTTATTTTCAAAGAGAATCATATATGCACCTAAAGCCAAAAAAAACTTCCCACGAGGATTTTATTGGAGTAGCGTTAGTATACCGCACATACTGAGTGCGGGAACACTAAGAAGTGTTTAGACCGAACACTTATTTGTGAATGAAAAATGGGAAATTATTTTTGACGTTCTGTATAGAAAGGAGAAATTTTCTACGAGTATGTGCGGCTAAAAATGAATTTTTTACAAAAAAATTTAGATTTTTAGCGATTTTTTTTGGTTTTTTTAGTTCGAAAATCAGAATCGGCTTTCTAAACTTTTAAAGCGGTTTTGACTGAAAAATTTTAATTCATTCTCTATCAACTTTCCTAATTCTTTTTATAAAATGATATATGGTTTTTTATTAAAGACATTTTTGGAAAGTTATGGATAACAAAAATTAGAAAGAATGCTAATAAGAAATAAATCGAAAGATCAATTTTTCCAGATGTTTTAATTTTAGATCTTGAAAATGCCGAAGTTTCTTTTAAATATGGATTTAGATCCTCCACCCATTTACCTTTTTCAACTACAAGATATTGACCGTTAGTTGCTTCAGCTATTTGTTTTAATATTTTATCTGAGCGATGTGTTTTAATATTCTTGATAATCTTCTGATCGACTTCTTTACGTTTAGTTCCAGTAGAGTCATCCGTTCGATTTTTCTCCATCATCTCTTTTTTTTCCTCTTCTGTATAAGAAACAAAGAAATTGACTCCCCCACCTTTTTCCGTTCCTACACCGATCGTATGCACTACTACATTATTTCTTTTTAATAACTGTAATTCTTCCTCTAGATTTTCATCTTTGTCTTCTGGAACCTCACCATCACTCAGTAAAATGACTTGAATATTTCCTTCCGACTCATATACAATTTTTAAAACCTCTTGTAGAGCTGATTTAAAACTAGAGCCAGTGCTTTCAAAATTATGAACTAATAACGTATGCACAAAGGTCTTAATAGTTATGATATCATTTATTGGTAATGAATGCACTGCAGGTTTTCCACTGAATGTTATCAAACCATATGCATAATCTGGATTTGCATCAATCAGTTCTTCAGAGAATATCTGCGCCTCTGCAAAACGATCTTCTGGATATTTTTTTGTAACAGGATGAGGACTTGTATCGTTCGATAGCATACTAAAGGATCCATCTAGCAGTAAAATGACTTTACCTTTTCCTGAAGAATCCTCTACCATCCCATCCATTCTAGGTCCTGCCACAGCTATTATTAACAAAAGACCCATTGCAAAGATAATTAAGATATGCAATTTCAGGTGATTTAAATTTTTATACTCAGTAAATACCGAAGAAAATCGTTTTGATACGTTATTATCCACCCATTCAAATGCAATTCTCTGTTTACGATATAGATAAATTATAAAAGCAATCCAAGGCAAAACCCAAAAGAACTGAAGTATATTTTCAAAATCAATCATCTCATAGGTCTCCTAATGAGCAGTCCATATACAAACATCCAAAGAAAGAAAAACTGTAATCCAGCAAAAGCAAAGTATCTTGAATAGGAATGTTTAAGTCTGCTCTTTTTAATTTCTAATGGGGTTCTAGAAAGTGTTCCTAATTCAGAAAATATTTCAGCTAATACATTTTCATTTTTTGCTCTATAAAATTTTCCATTTGCTGTCTTTGCGATTTCTCTCAGTTGTTTATCATCGAGTGAGGTTACTAGTATTTTGCCACTAGGAGTTAAATAAGGCCTACCTTCTACATAGACTTCGATTGGTTTCTCGCCCGCCATACCAATTACATACAATTTAATCTGCTGCTCTAAAACATATTTTGCTGCCAGAATTGGATCCACTCCATAAGAGCTTTCCCCGTCGGTAATAAGAATGATTGCCTGATCTCTCTTTGGTTTCTTTGCTTTCTGTAAACCATCTGTAGTTGCAAGCAACGCATCTCCAATCGCAGTTCCTCCGCTCTCCGAATGATCGATCACTTTAAAAGAAATACTTTCAATCAGCTCAATCAAGACAGAGTGATCTGTAGTTAATGGAGTTTGTGTAAATGTATCCTGTGCAAAAATATAAACTCCAATTCGATTGCCTCCGCTTCTTTTTACAAAATCTTTTGCAATCTCTTTCATCGCATCCAAACGATTTGGTTTAAAATCAGCGGCTTGCATACTAGCAGATACATCTAATACGAGGGCTATGTCAATACCATCTTCTTGAATTAAATTCCTTTCTGTAACAGTATGTGGATCTGATAATCCTATAATAAGGCTAATCAGAATTAACCCCTCTACTAGATAAGAAGCATAAAGATAATTAATCCTTTTATTGTGCGGAGTTTTGTATTGTAATGGTGCATAGGAAGACATTTTCTTTTTTGCAAAGAAATAGCGAACATAAAGATAGAAAGGTATTATTAGTAAAAACCAAAGCGCGAATGAATAGCTAAAGTGAATTTCCTTCATTAGCTAGGCCTCACTATCTCATTACTCTTTGGTTTTTCATTTTGTTTTGTTTTTCTAATTCCTGAAGCAATTTTCGCCTCATAAAAAATTTCATCAAAGTCCTCTTTTTCAGGGTGCTGCTTTCCAAATTGTAACAAAGCTAATTTCAGAAAGAAATTTGTAATATTCTTATCTTTAACTCTCCTACTAATTTCTTCTGAAGTCATCTCTTCAATATCTATACCCATTTTAGATTCAAAATGTTTTTTCATAGTAGAGGATAATTCATGTAAACCGCTTCGACGATTCTCTGAATATTGATTGTGTATGGTCTCAATCTTTTGTTTTAAAACTTCTATTGGTTCAGGAGGAAATTTAGGCTTTCTTTTTTGAATTTCTCTTTGCATGCTTTTAAAATAACGATAGAGCCAATAAAGTGTAATCAGTAAAATCGGAAGAAGTATCCAGTTACGAACATCTTGGTTGTAACGTAAATCTAGTATGTGAACGGGTGGTGCGATTCCATTTGGCAAATCTGCTAAAAGAAATATCAAACGATCACCCTCTTTTTTAAATGAAAAAATTCCTTCAACGCTTTTCCTATATCAGCTGTAGTGGAAAAACTTCCAACCGACATGCGATACTTAATACTTGCATTTTTAAGATATTCTTTCATCTGTTCTAAATTCCCCAACTCCCCTGGATTTACAAAACCAAAGTTCTTTCGATTTCCTTCAATCTCTGGTGAAATCGCAGGAAAAAAAACTTCTTTTGTAAACTGATACTCAAGTGGGTCATAGATATGCATCATATTGATATCATGCTCAACTCTCGCAAATTTTAAATCATCAGGCAAGTCCCTATCTAAAAAATCAGAAATGATAAACAATATAAAATGACTGCTTTTAAATTTCTGAACTGCATGCAATACACTTCTAATATCAGAGGTAGCTTCCTTACCCTTCATCTCCTCTGTTTTCTGCAAAAAAGCTTTTATAGTCCTAAACAACTGAGACTTGCCACCTCTCGGTCTTACTATTTCAAGTGCTTCATTATTGAAAATAATGTAACCAATTTTATCTCTTGATTGCATTGAGGAAAAAGCAAGAGTGGCTGCTAATTCAATTGCAAATTCTATCTTGGTTCTATCCTGATAACCTGTCATCATAGATGGACTAACGTCTAGAGCAATCAAAACTTCCCTTTCTCTTTCCTCTAAAAATGTTTTTACGTAAGGCTCACCTAATCTAGCAGTCATATTCCAATCAATCATTCTGACCGATTCGCCATAAACATATTTTCTAGCTTCATGAAACTGAAGACCCCTACCAGGAATGATTGAAGTGTAATCACCAGCAAGTAAAGAATGTGCATTCTTTCGAGCAATGAGTTCGATCTCCTTTGCTTTTTTTAAAAGTTCAGAAACTAACATATTAAGGAACTTTTACTTTTGATAGAATTTCATTTATAATCTGCTCTGTCTTAATTCCTTCCGCTTCCGCATAATATGTTGGTAAAATTCTATGTCTTAAAACGTTATGAGCAATTGCTTTAATATCTTCAGGCATTACGGAATCTCGACCAAACATTAAAGCACGTGCCCTACCTACTAAAGCCAGTGCGATAGACGCTCGAGGAGAGGCTCCATATTGAATTACATTTTCTAAATTTAGACCATAAGCCTTAGGATCTCTAGTAGCTTGAATTAAATCAGTGATGTAAGAAATAATTTTATCTTCAATAAATATTCCCCTACAAATCTTCTGCAGATTGAGTATGTCGTCTGGATTTAAAAGTTTTTCTACACTTGGAAGCTTTGTTTCTTGGATTACCATTTTGACAACATCTGCTTCTTCTTTTTTTGTTGGATAATTCACAATTAACTTCATCAAAAAACGGTCTAACTGTGCTTCAGGAAGAGAGTAGGTTCCTTCTTGCTCAACAGGATTCATGGTCGCAAAAACAAAGAAAGGTCTAGGAACAGGAAATGTTTCTTCGCCAATTGTAACCTGTTTTTCTTGCATTGTTTCAAGAAGAGCAGATTGAACTTTCGCAGGAGCACGGTTGATTTCATCCGCTAGAACAAAGTTAGTAAAAATAGGACCTTTATTTACCTCAAAGCTTGCCTTAGATTGATTATAGATTCTAGTTCCTACAATATCTGCAGGGAGCAAATCAGGAGTAAATTGTAATCTTTTAAATTGCACATTACAGATATTAGCGAATAAATTGACGGCTCTAGTCTTTGCAAGACCAGGAACGCCTTCTATCAATATATGCCCATCCGCTAATATACCTAATATCAATCCATCCACTAAAGATTCTTGACCAACAATTCCTTTGTGAATTTCTTCTTTAATTTTTTTAATTTGAGCTACTGCTTCTGCATTCTTCGACAAGTGAAACTCCTTTCCAAGACTTATATAGAATGATATTCTATTTGCAAGTAGAATTTCACTCTAAAAAACATTCTATAAATTTTTCTAATGGTGATCTGTCTTTTACTATTTCACCAATTATTGATGCTGTATATCCAAAAGATTCTAAATCATGTAGGCAGTTTTTCACATTCGATTCAGGGAGTGTAAACAAGAATCCACCAGCTGTTTGAGGATCAAATAAAATACGATAGACGATACTCTCCTCGGTAAAACTGATATAAGGTGAGAAGGACTTCCAATTTGATGGATATAAATTACTTTGGATCTCAGGATGTTTCTTTAAAATCTCTTCAACGCCTCTTACTAAAGGAATTTTATTTAAATTGATTCTAGCTTTTAAATTCGATGCTTTCATTATCTCATACAAATGCCCCGCCAAACCAAAACCAGTTACATCTGTGCAAGCACCAATTTTATATTTTCGTAATACTTCTACTAAATGAAAGTTTGATTGTAACATAAACTGGATAGCAGCATCAATAAAAAAAGGATTCGCTTTGTTTTGCATATCCGCTGCAAAAATCAAACCAGTTCCAATTGGCTTTGTGATTACAATTGCATCTCCTTCTTTCGCATTTTTTTTGGAGTAAAATTTAGGTGTATCAGAGAACCCACTACATATAAAGCCTACTTCAAAATTTCTCGCAAGTCCAGTATGCCCTCCTAGTAACTCTACTCCTTCTCTATTAAAAACCGAAATGGCTCCTGCCAAAATTTGAAACACATCCTCTTCTGATTTTTCAACTCCTGCTTCTGCATTTATAATTGCGTGGGCACAATGACCGTTAACCCCTTTAGAATATAAATCATTCAGACAGTGATTCGCAGTAATTTGACCAGCAAGATAATAATCCGAAATGATTGGCTGAAAAAAATCTACTGATTGAATTAGATTCATTTTTTTCGAAACTTCAATCACAGAAGAATCTTCTCTCTCTTTTAAACCTACCAAAGTTTTTAATTTCTTTTTTTCCTTCCTGTTTTGCTCTAACGTCATTTGGTATTTCTCAATATTATCCAAAGCGTATTTAATAATTTCAGATCCGGCCTTAGAATCACAACCTTTGCAAACTAAACTATCCTGAGACTCTGATTGAGTCATATCAGTCATTTTATATGGCAATGATTGAAACTTTTCCATGAAATCTTGATCAATACTATCTTTCCAACTCCAGATCCACTCAGAAGCGCCTAATGCATATTTTCCTCTAGAAGCTATCGCCGTTCCATCTCCAATATTTAAAAGTGTCAAAAAATTTTTTTGCGGTTTATATTTAATTAATTTCTTACCTTTTGATAAATTGATAATATTCTTAAATAATGGCTCACTTTGCCTAACTGCAAAAACTCCTGCTTTGGGTCTACTATAATTCTTCATACTAGCTATATCACCTACCGCAAATACATTTGGATGCGAAATAGATTCAAGATAGTCATTTACCAATATAAAACCATTCTCATCTTTCATTAATCCGCTATCCAAAATCCAATCCGCAGGCTTTGGACTCATCGCTCCGATGATAAAATCTAGATTGTAAATATTTCCCTTGCCACTTAAACATTCAAAATATTTTCCTTTATTGGAAATTTTTCGAAACTCCTCATTTAAATGTAAAATTATTCCCTTTTGATTTAAAATTTTTATTACTTTATCTTTCACTCTTTGATTATGACCATTTAATATTTCTCGCCCTCTCTGAAATATATGAATTTCAAAATCTGGAATAATCTTCATTATCCGCTCCCTTGCAGTCAGTGCTGTCTCTATTCCTCCAGCCCCAGCACCTAATATCGCTAGACGAAATCCATTTTTAAAATCTCCCTTTTCGATTTTTTTTAAAATAGATATCCATTTTTCTAAAAAAGGCAGAGCTGGTTTTATTGGTGTAATGTATTCTCTTCCGGAAATATCTCCAATATTAGGGACGATTCCAATATTCATCGAAAGAATTTCATAAGGAATGGGTGGTCTATTTTCCAATAGCACATGCTTTTTATCTAAGTCTAACCCAACCACATTAGCATTGACAAATCTAGCTCCAGAAAAATTACAAAGATGTCTTAAATCAATTAAACATTCCTCTGCTTTATATTTCCCTGCAATATATCCAGGTAGCATTCCTGAATAGGGAACAATTGAATTGGCAGATATTAGCGTTATGCGTAAGTCGTTTTTCTCCATTCCCAATTTTCTTAAAACCGGTGCATGAGACTGACCGCCACCAACTAAAACCAAATTTTTCAAAATATTATCCTCTCTTATTTTTCACCAATGGCTTTCCACTTCCATCTCGATAGGATCCAGTTATTATTAAAATTAAATCAATAAAAGACCAGATTCCAAATCCGCCTAACGTCATTGCCTGAAAGGTTCCAATAATAAAATTTCCAGTATAGAAACGATGCAGACCAATGAATCCCGCAAAAAAACAGAGTAGTAGCACTACTAACCAATCGAATCCACCAGAATAAAATGAGCCTTTCGCTTCATAATAAACGCTTTCCGTTTGAGAAGATTCTTTCTTCGGAGTTGATGAATCTTTTTTCTTATTACTAATATCTTGTGTAACAACATCACATTTAGGGCACAAACCTTCCGGTTGAATCAAAGGTCCCCCGCACCAGCGGCAAGTCTCTTCTATTGTTTTTTGAATTTCAAATTCGCTCATAATTGATCCTCTTACTCTTATTCATTGTCTGGAAACTCATATTCAGAAAAAATCTTAATCAGTATTTCTCTAACCATCTTCTTAGCTGCAACTACTGTAAGATGGATATCATCATCTGCCCTCATTAATGTCCGTTTTCCCCGATAAGGTAAAAATTTTTCATATTCACCATTCTCATTTCCCAAAACATTTGTCATAGAAATATATGTAAAATTATACCTCTCAGATGCTTCTTTAAAACAAGAATTAATAAAACGAGTTTCAGAATGAAATTTAGATGGTCCCATAGGTGGAAGCTCAATCCAATACAAATTCATTTTTGCTGCATAAAACTTATTCACTATTGTGGAAATTCGTTCTAAATATTCCTTTTTCCATTCATCGGTTCTGAAACTAACGTTTCCCAAATCACTTATCATCATCTGGGGATCATTTGCACCAATTAAAACAATACCTAAATCGTATTTCTTTTGTTTTAAGAACTCTTCCAATCTTTCTGGCCAATTATAAAATTTTGGATAACTTAATCCCGTCGAAACCTTCGCAAAGTTATCTAAGACAATATGATAATTCGCCTGCACATATTCATTGAGACCCCAAGAGATTGAGATACCAATGGAATCGCCGATGACTAAAATCTTTAAAGGATTGGATCTAGTTATTTTTCCTTTTTTAGCTTTTACCTGATCGGCTTTTGGTTTTAACTTTCTTTGCTCTAACATCCACTCAATTAGAATTGAATTTTTATATGCCTCTGTCCAAGCATCGTGTTTCGCATTTGGAAAAATAGTATACCAAGTATTCTGATTGCAATATTGTAGTCTATCGATGACATCTATTGTTTTATCTGGAGTTATGAGAGTATCCCTTGCTCCATGAAATGCCCAAACATTTGTATTTCTAATTTTACAAATTCTAGATGTATCTCCCCAACCGGAAATTGGGATTAGTGCTGCAAATTTGTTGGGATACTCCGTTGCTAACTTCCAAACTCCATTTCCACCGAGACTAATTCCTGATAGGTAAATTCTATCTTCATCTATATTATAATCAGATTCGATATCTTCTATAAGTTTTATTAAATCTTGTGTATACCACTCTTCTTCCGATTCTGATAGTTGTGGTGCAATCATTATAAAAGGATAATCAGCATTTTCCTCTGCAATATATTTAGGTAGTGCTTGACGCTTTAATAGATTAAGATCATTTCCTCTCTCTCCACGCCCATGAAGAAATAAAACTAATGGCATAGGTTCTTTAGAATTTGTATAATAGGAATTCGGTAAGTAAATCAAATAAGGGATTTCTTTGTGATGTTTGGAATTGATTGAAAAACTTTTTACAATCAATCTTTCTTTTGGAATTGGAACCTGACGTGTAATACAATTGGAAAAAAATACAATTGCAATGAGTAATACTGGTAAAGTTTTACTAAGATTCAAACTCCATCTTATAGCATATATCAAGGGAGGGTAGATAGATAGTATCCGCAACATCACTTTCTGACAACAGCCAGTAGATCAATTTCACAATTATAAAACTCATACTTAATGGAAGATTTTCTTTCAAAATCTAAATACTCTGCTGCTCTCATTGTTTGTTTTGCCGCATTCCCCTTAGGAACATTCTCTATTGATTCTTACGAGCTTGCAATCCTTTTCTAATCCACCGGATCAATTTTGATAAATACACTCATCGACCAGTCATCAAAAATTCTTATTTAGAAGTCGCATTGATTAAAATTGAAAGTAGAAAAATTCCTTGCTCTCAAAAACAGAAAACAAACAAAACTGAATGCTAAAAATTATGAGTAGAGTATATGCAAAAATTGGATTTATATTTTTTGAACTAAAATATTCGAGATCTTTTTTCCATACTTGTAATCCATCCAATACAATGATGGGAGAAATAAAAAAAAGAAACTTCAACAGAAAGACAGAATTTATATAAATTCCGCTTGCGTTATCTATTAGCCGCATTAAATGAGATGGGTTTTCTACTCTAAATAATAATAATCCAAGCCCAAACATAAGAAAAGTTATAAATATAAATGATATCTTTATGAAAGGATTTAAGAAAAAAACTTCTACTTTAGAATTTTTCAACAGATTGGATTTATTTTTCATTTCAGCAAACAAATTATAAAATACAACTTGGAGTCCGCAATATATTCCCCAAATTAAATAACCATATGTAGCTCCATGCCAAAGCCCTCCCAAAATCCAAACTATCATTAAGTTTAAATTTTGTCTAAATAAACCAAATCGATTTCCTCCTAGAGGAATATAAACATAATCTCGAAGCCAGGTTGAAAGCGATATGTGCCATCTCTTCCAGAACTCAGACGGATTGGTTGCCTTAAAAAGCGGTAAATTGAAATTCAAAGAAAGTTCAAATCCAATCATTCTAGCCATGCCACGAGCAGCATCAGTGTAGCCGCTAAAATCTGCATATACCTGAAACGCGAATGCAGCTGCTACAAAGTAGACAATTCCAGTTGGAATATTCTCATTTGGATCTAAAGCAAGATTTACAAAGGGAGCCAAATTGTCTGAAATAAAAACTTTTTTAAAAATTCCCCAAATTACAAGAATAAGACCTGACTGAAATTTTTCTTTTGTAATCTGTCTTTCGTTTTCAATTTGTGGAATCAGCCTTTCTGCTCTCTCAATAGGTCCGGATAAGAGAAGCGGAAAAAATAAATCATACACACCATAGGTTAATAAGTTCTTTGTAGCATGTATTTTGTATTTATAAACGTCATAGACATAGCTAATATTATGAAAAGTATAAAACGAAATTCCAATCGGCAGAATAATCTCAATAGCAGATAACTTGAATTTTCCCCCAGAAAAAGCAAAAACATCATTTATACTTTGAATCATAAACAAAGTATACTTAAAGATAAATAAAATAAAAAGATTTAGTAGAATAGTAAAAGTTAAAATTTTCTTTCTCTTAGGTAAATCGGAACTTTTATCCAATAAAATTCCCGCCCAATAATTAAAATAAATACAAAACAGCAACAGGAATGTCATCTTATAATTCCAAAACGAATAGAATATAATTCCTCCCAGAAGTAGTAGCCAATTTTGTGTTTTTAAATTTGATCTCTTATAAAAGATATAAAACAGGATAAAGAAAATTAAAAAGTTAACAGAATTAAAGAGCATAACGCATAAATAGAGTTAAGTTTCTTCCATCATCTCTACAAACTTTCTTCTCTCTCTAGCTTGATCCGGAAAAGTAAGCGAATATATTTGAATTGAAAGCTTAAAATCTCTAGATGGATTATGAAAAAGGACAATTTCAGATTTAATTTTTTCTATAAATTTTTCTGAATCTGATTTACTATTTTCTTTTAATAAAATTGCAAACTTACCCTGACCAATTCTAGAAACATAATCAGAAGATTTTATATTTTCAAAAATCTTTTTGGAAATAAAATCTGAATAATCAGAAAAGAAGTTAATACCTAAAATATTTAGAATTCTAGTCACATTTAGAATCTTCAAAACAACTAATGTAAACTGTTTATTTTTAGATTCACTGTATTTTATTTCACGATCAATAGTTTCAAGAATTGGATTAAATGGATTTCGAAATAAACTTTCTTTTTCATTCTGCATTACTAAGTTTGCAATGATAGGTGCAACAATATTCGACAAAGATAGAATCGTTTTCTTAAAGCCTGGACTCCAATCAGTCAATACTTTATGTATAATAAATAAACCCACCATACGACCAATATTAATCAAAGGAATAACAGTAAATTCTGTCATAGCAGCGATTTCCTGTTCTGTAATAAGAGATTTTAATTCAAAGTTATCTTGAAAATTCTCTAGTCGATAGACATCACTTACCTGTGCAATCATTGTGATAATCTTCGAATCTTTACTCAATTTGAATCTATCAACAGTCTCTGGTAATAAAAAATTTGAGCCAAATACTTTATAGTCCATAGTTTTTACATCTAAAATCATAAATGTAAAATTAGAAACCTTGAAATCACTCACTAGGTTCTCAGAAATAACATCATACAATTCGTCTAACGTCTTTGTAGTATATACCTTATCAGTAAAATCAGTTATGAGACTGCTTGAGTTTATAATCTTATTTAACTCGGATACTTCATTTGCTAAGTTTTCCGAATCGAACAATTTGCTTAAGAAATTACCAGAAACTTCAACTAATATTCGTAAGAATTCTAAATCCTTTTCTGAATAATCCTCTCCACTAATCATTTTTCCCGCTACAATAAAGCCAGAAAACTGATCTAAAACTCGAATAGGTATCAATAATTCAGTTAGAGGATTCTCCAAAAGGACCCGCTCTCTATCCTTTAAATTCTTATCTAAAAGATCTCTTGCATAAAGAACGTTAGTCTCAGACTCTAAAAGAGTATACAAAGTATCTCCTTTTTTAATAACATAATCTGGTTCAATATCAATTCCTTCATGCGCAACTATTTTCATCTGGCTAAAATTGCCATCTCTAGATGAAAATATAATCATAATTTCAGGAGCTATTTGACTAATGATCGAATACATTAAGTTTTCAAAAAAATCATCAAACGATTTAGATTTTAAGAGCTCTTTTGTAATCTCAAATAAAACTAAATAACTTTCCAATTTCTCTTCATAAGATGTTTTAAATTGTTTTGCTGAATCAAAGGCATCCTCAACATTTACATCAACTATAGTCTCAGAATCTATCGGTGCGTTAGGCTCTATTTCAACAATTTCGCTATCGAAAGAAGGATTTGGTTGTTCTTCTGTAGGCTTTGTTTCTTCGTTAACTGCCTCTATTTCTGGTAACGCTTCCTCTTGTGCATCCCTTTCCCAATCTTCTAGAATATCATTTGATTCTAATTCTTGACTCTGTTCTTCGTCGGTTACAATTACAGTATCTTCATCTAACTCTAGTGTTTGAGTATCACCAGAAAATTCATCTAGCGATTCTACTTTATTTGTATAATCATCAATTGAATTAACTTCTACATTTTCATTGGAGGTAATATTATTCTCTTGAACAATTATCTCTTCCTGATCTAAATCAACTACGATATTATCTTCTTCATTAAACTCTGTTGGAATAACTGGAGCAGAGACAACTTCTCCCTCATTGAAAGAGAGGGAATCTGGATTAGAATCTAGATCTTCTGGAACTAATGTATCTTTATTATCAGATAAAGGTTTTTCTTCATCTAAATCATTTGCAGAATCTTTTGTTGAATTGAGATTTTTAAAAAAGTTTTCCGCTTCTTTTAAAAAACTCTTTTTTTTTTTGCCTTCTACTTGGAAGTTTTGATTTCTGAAATTTGGAAAGTCTTGTAATAGTTTAAGCGCTTTTTGCAGGAAACTCATTCTTAAAGTTCCAATTCATTCATAATCTTCTTATACAATTCAAAGTATTCAGAACTTGCGAAATCTTTAATATAAGAGTCAGGCAAGCTACCAAGTAACTCATCCATATAAGATATTACTTTTCTTAATTCTTCTTTTCTTACATTTCCAAAATGAAAAGATTCAGATGAATCTGTTGCTTCTGCATCATGGTCAAGACCTGTTTCATCTATCGTTACATCACCCAGATCAGATAAAGATGAATTTTCATCGATAACAAAATCATCATCATTAATGACCATACCTGAGTCTATAGGATTAGAATAATCAGCCTCTTCTGTCTCTAGATTGCCAGTCTCTAAAATATTATTTAATTCATCCCCAGAGAGTGCAATATCATCGTCCGCGACTGATTCCTCTTCAAAGAAACTAGATGGGGATTCAACATCTAAATCTTCAGGAACATCGGACAGACTGAAATTGTCTTCACTTTCTGTTGTTCCCAAATCAGAATTGTCCACTTCTTCTACTTCATAGTTTTCATCTGCTGTTATATTTCCTAACTCATCAGCTGATAAAGAAATTGAGTCGTCTTCTTCATTGGATTCTTCAAACAAAGAATTTCCAGATGTGTCAACCTCTTCGGATTCGATTTCACCACTTTCTAAGATATTATTTAATTCATCACCTGATAAAGAAATTTCACCTTCATCTTCATTTGATGATTCAAATAAATCAGATTGCGATTCCTCGATTGCAAATTCATCAGAAGCATCTGTCAATTCAACAGTATCATCGGATTCATTACTTATCTCATTAGAGTTATCTATTTCTTCTACTTCATAGTTTTCATCTGCTGTTATATTTCCTAACTCATCAGGTGATAAAGAAATTGAGTCGTCTTCCGCCTCGTTAGATTCTTCAAAGAAAGAATTGCCGGATGTATCTACCTCTTCAGATTCGATTTCACCGCTTTCTAAGATATTATTTAATTCATCACCTGATAAAGAAATTTCACCTTCATCTTCATTTGATGATTCAAATAAATCAGAACTTGTCTCATCAATGTTTAATTCATCAGAAACTTCAGATAAATCAAAATTATCATCTGTGTTTACAGAGTCGTTAGGCGATTCCGCATCTTCAACTTCAAAATTTTCTTCTGCAGTAATATTTCCAAGCTCATCAGGAGAAAGTGATATAGATTCATCTTCCTCTATGCTTTCTTCCCCGTCATCCGTGTCAAAAAAGGATTTTGCATTATCAATATCAAAATCCTCTTCCTCTTCTTCGACAGAAGCCTCTCCCGATTCTAAGATATTATTTAGTTCATCCCCAGATAATGCGATACTCTCCTCTTCATCTGGAGTATCAAAAGAAATATTTTGTTCCTGTTGATCCGGATCAAAATCTTCTGTTTCAATACCATCTTCCTCGGAATATTCTGAATCTGTAATTCTACTCAATTCTTCAGGCGATAGAGCAATTTCCTCTTCGCTTTCACCACTCTCATCTGTATCAAAAAAGGATTTTATTTCTGATTCATCAGAGATCTCATCTTCGCTCGATACTTCACCTGACTCTAAAATATTATTTAGTTCATCGCCAGAGAGTGCAATATCATCCTCGTTTTCAGAGTATTCAAATAAATCGGATGGGGGATCAGAAATAATATTTGCTGTTTCATCTAACGTTGAATCAGTTTCTTCTAAACTTGTAATGTTATTTAGTTCATCTGGAGACAGAGCAATATCATCATCTTCGTTCGCAGAGTCTTCTGTATCAAAGAATGATTTTGTGACAAATTCATTTTCTTCTGAATCCTCATCTTCATCAGGATTTAAAATTTGATCTAATTCATCGGTAGCTAAGGTTATATTGTCTTCATCATCTTCTTCAATAAATGTATCATAGCGATCTTCAAACTGATCTCCTTCATGTGAATCCTCAGAACCGCCAACAATATTATTTAATTCAGACTCTGATAATGCGATATCAGTATCATCGCTCGTATCTCTAAGTAATATATCATCTAGCTCATCCTCAGAAAAAGGTTTAGATCCTAATTCATCAGCTTCAACTTCTTTTAAAGAACTTAAATTAAAGGGAATTGGTTTAGGGGAATCGGAACTTGGATCAGTAAAATGAGAAGTATAACCCGAGGAGATAACGTTAGTTCCCTCATTCTCCTCATCTGTCATGTAGGCAATATCATCAACGTAAACATCAAAATCAAGAGACTCTTCTAAATCAGCAAATCTTTCATCTACAACACTACCAACAGAACGATCAGTTTTTAAATCATCGTTTGCTAATTCTGACTGTTTACTTTCTTCCGCCATCTTTTATTCCTTACTCGATTCTGATAACCTGACCGTCTTTTACTTCAGTATCTAGATTTAAATTGGAATTGTCAACGTTATTGGTAAATCCACCCGCAGTATCAACTAAATCTTTTAATTGGCTGCCCTGAATCATCTCATAGATCCCTGGATTTTGAACTTTCCCAATAATTTTAACATGAATTTTTGTAGGAGCATAAATTCCTTTCAGCCATACTCTATTTTGCCTCAAGAATATTCCAAAAACTAAAACAAGCAAGGCAAATAATAGGATTAGAAACTTATTTTTTATAAAAACTCACCTATTCCTAACTTCAATTTTCGGCTAATAGAAAGATTCTATATACCTTTTATCAAAATTTATAATTTGATAAATTTTTCTATAATTAATTCGATTTCGCTTTCTCTAGCCGTTAGAAAATGAAATATATTTCACTAATCTAGTTATTGGCAACTAACTTTTATGAATTAATACCCTAGATTTCGCTTTTTTTATATCAAGGTCTCTTGTTTTGGAAGAAGATTCGATTGCCTTTTCTAAGTCGGCTTCAGATTTTACTGGATCAATATTCTCTTTTAAATCACCACCATTTGTTAGAACTTTAATTTGGTTGGATTTAACTTCGGCAAAACCTCCATCCACAACTATTTTCTGGATCTTGCCATCTAGTTTAACTTCTAATATGCCATACTCTAATTCAGAAACAATCGGAGTGTGATTGATAAGAACTCCAAAATAGCCCATAGCACCAGGAAGATTTACATAATCTGCCTTTCCAGAGAAGATTTCCTTCTCTGGAGAGATAACGGATAGAGTTAATTTTGAATCGGACATCTTAAGCCTTTAATTTCTTAGCTTTCTCAACTACTTCATCAATAGAACCAACCATATAAAACGCTTGTTCTGGTAGGTCATCATATTTACCACTGATTAATTCTTTAAAAGAACGAACCGTATCCGCTAATTTAACATAGCGACCTGGTGATCCGGTGAATGCTTCCGCAACGAAGAATGGCTGTGAAAGGAATTTCTCAATTTTACGTGCACGAGCAACCAAGATTTTATCATCTTCAGAAAGCTCATCCATACCAAGAATTGCAATAATATCTTGTAAGTCCTTGTATCTTTGTAGAATACGTTGCACTTCTCGAGCTACTGTATAATGATCTTCCCCTAATACTTCAGCATTTAATACTCTAGAAGTTGAATCCAAAGGATCCACCGCCGGATAAATACCCTTAGAAGCGATATTACGAGAAAGAACCGTTGTAGCGTCCAAGTGAGTAAACGCAGTAGCAGGAGCTGGGTCAGTTAAATCATCCGCAGGAACGTAAATAGCCTGAACGGAAGTAATCGATCCATGTTGTGTTGATGTAATACGCTCTTGTAATCCACCCATTTCTGTAGAAAGTGTAGGTTGGTAACCCACAGCAGAAGGCATACGACCTAGAAGAGCAGATACTTCAGATCCAGCTTGCGAGAATCGGAAGATATTATCTACGAATAATAAGATATCAGCGTTAGCAGAATCTCTAAAATGTTCTGCCATTGTTAATGCAGAGAGAGCAACGCGAAGACGAGCTCCAGGAGGCTCATTCATCTGGCCATATACTAGAACAGTTTTATCTATAACGCCAGATTCTTTCATTTCTCGCCAAAGGTCATTTCCTTCACGAGTTCTTTCTCCCACACCTGCGAATACTGAGTAACCACCATGCTGTTTTGCGATATTGTTGATTAATTCTTGGATTAATACAGTCTTTCCTACCCCAGCACCACCAAATAGACCTGTTTTTCCTCCCTTAATGTAAGGAGCAAGAAGATCGATCACCTTAATACCTGTTTCAAAGACTTCTGTCTTAGGTTTTAAGTCTTCATATTTTGGAGAAGCCATATGAATAGAACGCTTCTCTTTTGCAGTGATTGGAGCACCTTCATCAATTGTCTCTCCTAACACATTGAAAATACGACCTAGAGTTACTTCACCTACTGGAACACTGATTGAAGCGCCTGTATCTTTCACAGCTAAACCTCTAACCATACCATCTGTTGAGGATAATGCAATCGCTCTTACAGTATTATCTCCAAGATGTTGTTGCACTTCTGCAATAACTCTCTCTTTTGCTCCATTTTTTTCTACATCAATTTCTAATGCATTGAAAATTTCAGGTAATTGACCATTCTCAAAGGATATATCTAAAACCGAACCAATAACTTGTTTGATTTTTCCTACATTCGCACTCATTCATAAACTCCCTTAAACTATAACTCTATTTTAGTGAATCTGCACCAGCAACAATCTCTGAAATCTCTTGTGTAATTTTGGATTGTCTCACTCTGTTGTATCCACGAACTAAAACTTTTATCATTTCTGATGCTGCATCGGTTGCTGATTTCATAGCAATACGTCTTGCTATTTGTTCAGAGCAAACCGCTTCTAGTATTATTTTATACAATACTGTTTTGATTACCAATGGTAAGAGAGAATTTAATATACTCTCTGGACTCGGCTCGTAAATGATAGATTCACTTACTTCTTGCGCGTCACTTGGTGGCTCAATTGGTAATACTCTTGTAATCTCCGATCTTTGATCCGCAGAAGAATGATAGACTGTAGAAATTACTTCTAACCCATCAATTCTCTTGTTTGAAAACTCTTCCATAAATAAGTTTGCAAAAAATTCTGCTTCTTTATAACCAGAATTATCATCTATATTGATAAATGATTGTTTGATTGGTTCTTTTGCAAAACGAAAGTAAGAGATCCCTTTCTTTCCAATAACATATAAATCATAGGCAATGCCTTTCGATTTTAATTCTGCAACAAAAGAACGAGTCATACGCAATATGTTCCCGTTATAACCACCACAGAGTCCCCGATTAGCAGTCACTACCAATATAGCAATTTTCTTAGGATTTTCCTCTCTTCTTAAGAGAGGACTTTCCACTTTGCTTGCCAATGATGATAGAGAACCAACCAACTCTTTAATTTTATCTGAAAATGGTTTCGAAGCATTCACTCGATTACTCATCTTTTTGGATTTGGCAGTTGCAACCATTTCCATAGTCCGAGTAATCTTTTTTGTGTTTGAAACAGAAACTATTCTTTTTTTAATTTCTCTTGGTGAAGCCAATTTGTAGACCCTTTATTTTTTTAAGAAGTCAGCTACTACTTCTTTAATTCTTTCAGAAAGAACATTTTCATCTTTGATTTTCTTCTCATCTCGAATTTCATTTAATAATTCAGGATGATGTGTCTTAACATGATTTAATAAATATGTTTCAAATGCTTTTACTTTTGCTACTGGGATTGTATCCATTAAACCGCGTGTTACCGCAAAGATTACTAATACTTGATCTTCTACAGGATAAGGATTTGATTGTGGTTGTTTAAGTACTTCTACAATTCTATTTCCCCTATCTAACTGCGCTTGTGTTGTAGCATCTAATTCAGTCCCTAAAGAAGCAAAAGCTTCCAATTCTCTAAACTGAGCTAAATCTAATTTCAATGTTCCGGCAACAGTTTTCATCGCCTTGATTTGAGCTGCCCCACCCACGCGAGAAACTGAAATACCAACATCCACTGCAGGACGAATACCAGATGCAAATAGATTTGATTGTAAGTATATCTGTCCATCTGTAATCGAAATAACGTTAGTAGGAATATACGCAGATACTTCCCCTTCCTGTGTTTCAATTACTGGAAGCGCTGTTAATGAACCACCACCATATTTTTGATCTAACTTGGCAGCTCTTTCTAATAAACGAGAGTGTAAGTAAAACACGTCTCCAGGATATGCCTCACGACCTGGAGGTCTACGGAGCAGTAAACTCATTTGACGGTAAGCGACAGCCTGTTTTGTTAAATCATCATAAACGATTAAACAAGCTTTTCCTTGATCATACATAAAATATTCAGCCATTGTACAGCCAGCATACGGAGCAATAAATTGTAATGGAGCTGGATCAGAAGCACCTGCAGCTACTACGATTGTATAAGCCATTGCACCCTTATCTTGTAACTTTTGCACAACGCCTGCAACGGTCGAAGCTTTTTGACCGATAGCAACATATACACAAATAACTCCGGAACCTTTCTGATTAATAATTGTATCAATTGCGATTGTAGTTTTTCCAGTTCCACGGTCTCCAATGATTAATTCTCGTTGACCTCTTCCAATTGGGATCATAGAGTCAATTGCCTTAACTCCTGTTTGAAGAGGCTCACTTACCGGATAACGCTTAGAAATACCAGGAGCTAAAATCTCTACTGGTCTTACTTTATCAGTATGAATAGGACCTTTTCCATCAATTGGCTCACCAAGTGGGTTTACTACTCTACCAAGTAATCCCTCTCCGACAGGCACAGAGAAAATGGATCCAGTTCTTTTCACTGTAAATCCTTCTTCAATATGCTTGTATTCACCAAGAATAACAACCCCAACAGAATTCTCTTCCAAGTTGAATGCTTGACCGCGAACACCGTTCTGAAATTCGAGTAGTTCTCCTGCCATAACGTTTTTCAATCCGAAAACACGCGCAATACCGTCCCCGATTTCAATAACTGTACCAACTTCGTCTATCGCTAAATCTTGCTTGTAGCTTTGGATTTCTTTTTTAATTAAGGATGTAATTTCCTCAGTTTTAATTTTCATAGTATGCCCCGCCTAGTTTGCTCTGGAGTAAATTTTTCTTTATATTCGTCAGTTGACTCTTCATTGAGCCATCAATTAAATTATCATTGAAGCGGATAACCATTCCGCCAATTAATTCAGGTTTAATAACATTTTCGATAATACATTCACCATTGTATTTTTGAGATAAAGCAGAGCGTATCTCACTCACTTGAGAATCTGATAGTTTAGATGCGGACTCTACATAAGCACGAATCCTTCCATTTAATCGATCATTACCAAGGGAGAATTGATGTGCGATCTCTCTTATAAAAAAGATACGATCTTTTCTTAATAAAAGATAAAGCAAAGAGTTCACAGTCTCAGATAGACTATTTTTAAACGAAGATTCAATTACTTTTATCTTCTGTTCTTTTGAAATCTTAGGGGAAAGAAAAAACTCCCACACCTGCTTATCATCGCATATCGCTTTTACTGCTGCTTGTAGTTCTTCTTCTATTGCTACAGAATTTTTCTTTTCCGCAGCTATTTCAAGAAGAGCTTCCGCATAAACTTTACCAACGTGAATATTATCCATAGATTATACTTTTAAATTTTTGAGTTTTGCGATTTCTTCTTTCACAAACTCAGCATGATCTTCCGATCGAACCTTTTTCTGTAGAATTTGACCCGCAATCATTACAGATAAATCAACCACTTGTGCTTGCAGTTCTTGAACGGCTTTTGCCTTTGCAAGCTCAATGTCTTTCAGGGACTGTTCTTTTAAAGCTTTAATCTCATCCTGAGTCTCTTGGACAGTCTTGGATTTGAGCTTTACAGCATCAGCATTTGCTTCGTTTACAATTGCTAATGCTTCATCTCTTGCGCCATCAAGCTTTGCTTTATAAGTGGCTAATAATTCTTCTGCCTCTTTGCGAATCTTATCTGCCTTGTCAATATCTCCGTGAATCTTCTCAGCTCTTTCATCCAATGCATGAAGAATTGGATTCCAAGCAAATTTTCGAAGAATAAAAACAACAACTAAGAATGTAACAATGGTCCAAACTAATAGACCAGGATTTGCATCAAGTAATCCGCCTGCCGCTAGATAAATCAAAATGATTTCCTCTTACTTATTTAGGTTGTTCAACTGCAGCAGGTGTGTGTGCTTTTAAAGAATTTGGCAATTCTTTGTTTAAAACACCGCCAGCTTGGAATGCAATCACGAGAGCAAATAACGCAGCACCTTCAATGAAAGCAGCAGAGATCAACATTGCTGTTTGAATTTTACCTGCAGCTTCTGGTTGACGGCTCATACCTTCAACAGCTTGACCACCGATACGTCCAATACCTAAACCAGCACCTAGAATTGCAAGACCTGCTCCGATTCCAACACCGATATATCCTAAACCAAAATCCATAAAAATCTCCTCTTAAATCAAATAATAAATTAAAATAAAAACCTAGTGTCTATGCATTGACGATCCAACAAATAAAGATGTCAAAAGCGTAAAAATGAATGCTTGAACAAAGGCTACAAATATCTCCAATAGATAAATTGCTGTAGCTCCACCAATCGAAATTGGAACAATTGCATACGATCTAAACTCAAAAATAAACCCTAATAATGCCAATATTACAACGTGTCCAGCTGTCATGTTCGCTAAAAGTCGCACAGTGAGAGCAAAAGCTTTTGCGATAGGTGAAATAATAAACTCTAGAGGCCACAACAAAGGCCACAATGGCCAAGGAACACCATTAGGAACAGAGTTTGGAATGAATGCAATTCCCTGATAAGAAAAACCAGTTCCATATATCAATAATAGAGTAATACCTGCTAAAGTAACAGTAACGGAAACATCCCCAGTTACAGTAATTCCACTCCATATTTTTGTTAATATAGAATGATGTGGATCTTGTCCAGTCGCATAGGCTAAAATCTCTCCAACAGATGGGATTAAACCGAACAAGTTACAGAATAATATAAAGAAAAATAGAGAAAATAAATAATGATAATAAGAATGTCCATGACCATGCATGTTAGGGTCTATCACTTCTTTTCTTAAAAACTCTAATACAGTTTCAATCGCGCCTGCCATCCTTGACTCAATTCGAAGAGGATTTCTCGCAATCACTCTAGCAACTGGAATAAATACAGCTAATAAGAAAAAGGATACAATCCACATCATCGTAACACGACGTGTAATATGCATATCAAAGCCGCCAACAAAGTGGTATTTCTTTCCATGACTACCATCAGAGTGCTCTTCAAATATCGCAGGATTGTTTTTGTCAAAAAGGTTATCACCTTCATAGACCTTGACACCACCAAAGTTTAAAGGAAACTCTGCATGATCAAAGAGGTGGTGATCTATGATACTAGGCAAATCAAAAGCTTCCGGCTCATGACCTTCACTCGCAAAGGAGGAAAATGTTAGAAAAAGGGAAAGTAAAATAAATATAACTTTGTTAATCATCTTTTTTTGTAGAACGATTGGTGATAAGGGCAATATTTAAAATATTTAGATTATGCGCAATAAAAAAACCAAAAACCAAACTAAAATTATTTAGATACGTTACTAAAATAAATAAAATAATTACATTTATTAAGATGGAAAAGAATGAAATAAATATTTGCAAATTCCCAGCTAACTTCAAATTCTTTTGCATAATAACAATTCTCAAATTCAGTAAAAGAATTTGAATCAATAAACCAATAAATACCCCTAGAGTAAAAACAAGATCAGGATTTGAAAAGTATCTTGCCTCAATACGAGAAGAGATAAAAAGATAGATTGCGGATAACGATAAGTAACTTAGATTAAACTTAATTTTGTCTACTTTTGACAAATCAAAGGCTTGCATCATTCAAGTCTTTTATCTAAATAACTAGAAACAAGATTTTTTTTAAATGAAATTAGATTTATAAATAACTTAAACCAAGAATAGACCGCAAAATAAATAGATTTCATTTTTTGTAAACCTAGACACTCTAAGTTTATTAGAAAATCGGCTTCACGTCTGAAAGGAACTGACTTTAGATTCCAAAAAGTAGAAGAATACAATTTTGAGAAAAATATCTTCTCAATCAACAAAAAAGATCACAAAGACAATCCTAGAGATTATCAAAATCGACCTATTTTTAATTCTTATATTTTTCACCTAACATTATCTTTACGGGAGAAAGCTCAATCACTCAACTTAAATGAAACCGACATTTAAAAAATTTTATTCCCATTATTAATAAAAATAGGAAAGGGCTTGAGTAGGTCAGAAATGATAGAGTTTTCTTAGAGAGGATAAAATGCTAAAATATTTTTTCTACACACTTATCCTCAAATAGAACAGGAAGTTGGTTTAGTATCAAATTAGGTTGCCTCAGAAATCTGATCCTAAATCAATAAATTAAACCAACCACAAAAAATTAATCTACTTTAGACTTAAAAAGAGGACTATAAATTTCTTTATATTGATAGGCTAAAAGAGAATTAGCAATGATAAGAAAAATTGCTACAGGCAAACCCTCTGGAGCCAAAAATATGTGAACAAAGAATATATTCACGATTATAGGTGATATGAGAACTAACGCTAAGGGAACAAAGCGATTGGATAACAAAGCCAAACCGCAGATTAATTCAACTACCTTTACTGTAGGCATTAAATATACAGATGCATTTAATCCATCATTAAAGACTTTCATTGCGCCTGTCATTTCGGGCGGCACAATAAGTTTAAATAAAAAAGTAACGGATGAAAACAAAAATAATGCTCCCATCAAAATTCTAATTATCAATAAAAAAATTTTCATAAAGATTTTCCTTCATTTATTTTAATATAATCCAGCAACTGATCTAGAGCAATTCCCCAACCTGAATAAAAACCCATTTCAGAGTGTTGTTTACAATTCTCTAAGGTCCAATGCCTTGCTCTTGCAGTATATTTTGTCTTTCCATTTGATAAACTTTCCAGCTCGATAATACCTGTAAAAAAAGGATTTTTACTCGGAATCCAACCGGCTGTATACGCATCCGTAAAAACAAATTTTTGATTCGGTATTATTTCTAAACAGATTCCATGATTAGGATGCTCTTCTCCGTCTGGTGATTTCATCAGAGTATAAAACTCACCGCCGGCTCTCAGATCAATTCTACAGTCAGTTACGAGCCATGGCTTAGGACAAAACCATGGCTTGAGATGTTCTGAATTTGTCCAACATTTCCAAATCACCTCCGCTGGGGCTAATACAATTCTCTCTAAAACTAATTCTCTTTCATCGAGGCTACTCATTGTTAACCACCTTTTTATTTATGAATATAATTTAAATAACTTTCCGAAATAACCTCTATTAATAATACATTAGAAGGATTAAATTCCTTACCATAAGTCATAATTAGAAATCTACTGTGGCAATTTCAGATCAAAAGAAAGCCTTATTGCTGTTAAAAGCGTAGTCACAAAACATCTATTTGCCCCAATTTCATTTCGATTGGGGTTAACCCTAAACTATTTAAACCTAATTTACTCAACTGTCTAAAATATAAAAACTGAATCGCACTTTGTTTGTTAAATAGAAAAAAACATCTTGTGTGTAGGCTTGTTTAATTTTCCATATAAAGAAAATAACAATAACATCACTCCAAAACATCATCAATGATAAGAATTAAATAAACGGGATTCTCGGAAAATAATTTGAATTTTTTGAACTTAAAAAAAGAGTATATCCTATGGAATCAAATCAAGAATTCATTTATATAATCTTTATTTTTTTAATCTGTATTGCTAGCTTTTCCGGTCTTTGGCTAACAATACTTTTCCTCACATCTTACTTTGGAACTTGGAGTAAACTTTACAATCGTTATAATTTCCCAAAAACCCTTAGCCAGCCTCTATTAATAAAAAAATTTCAATCTGCTCAAATTGGAATCTCCAATTACAACGCCGTTCTTACTCTAACATTTTACAAAGAGGGAATTTCATTTGAACCAATATTCCTTTTTAAATTCGCACATCCCAAATTTTTGATTCCTTGGAAAGATATTAAGCTAAATAAAAGGAGCCAATCTATTTTTTCTTGGAATAAACTAGATATAGGAAATCCACCATTTGCAAAAATAAATGTAAGTGATAATTTATTAGAAACAATTCTCGCCTATTCAGAAAAAGAAGAAACTGACGATAGGTGGTAGATTAAATTAGAGTTTGTAAATGATCCAATATTTCGCCGCTTAAAGCTGGATTTGCAGCTATTGCTTTATTAAATGCCTTAATCGCCGCTTGCTTATCACCTCTCTTATGAAGAAGAACTCCAAAAGAGTCTAAATAAGCTGCATTGTTAGGATTTTGTTTAACCGCTTGTTTTAAATAGTCAGTAGCCTCCGCAATCTCTTCTGCTGTAGGATTTTTTTTTGTAGCAATTAAGTAACCTGCAGAGTTTAAACTATTTGTATATTCAGGATTTAGCTTTAAAATATTTCGATGGATTTGAATTGCTTCATCTAGCCTATTTAATTTTTCCATAATATGAGCTCTAAAAGAGAGTAACTTTAAATCTCCAATATTGACTCTTAATCTCTCATCGGTTAGATCTAAAGCCTCTTTGTATTCCTGTAACTGAATTAAAGAAAAAATAATCAATCGAAACACATTATCTCTTTCTATGAATTTTCCAACTTTATCTAGAAGAGTTTTTAAAATAGTGATACATTTTTTATGATTTCCTGTGCGGGAACAGCAAATAGCAAAATTATAAAGAAGTTCTGGATCCTCAGGTCTCTCAATTAACTCTTTATCAATCATGGTCAATGCAAGAGCAAAATTCCCCTTTTCAATCTCTTTTAAATACTTCTTTTCTTTCATTTAAACGCCTGCTATTCTTGGTTTTCCATCCATCAAACTGGGTATATTTTGTGTTAAATATTGCTCTTTTTTTAAAATTCATTGACCCAATCTGTTTCTTTGATGGAATGCTAGTATATATTTCGGATAAAAGCAAAAAGTTCAAGAATTTTCTATTATGAATATTTTAA
This sequence comes from Leptospiraceae bacterium, assembly GCA_035345875.1. Classification (GTDB taxonomy): domain Bacteria; phylum Spirochaetota; class Leptospiria; order Leptospirales; family Leptospiraceae; genus UBA2033. The sequence goes on from DAORDH010000008.1 coordinate 83,961, forward strand.
TAACAGGTGGATCAGGTGTAATCGGCACTCGCTTTATTAGTAAGGTCCTGCACAAACATAAACTGATTGCAATCGGTAAGAATTTTTCAAAATTTCCAGAATTTATTCGATTACATAAAAATTTCAAATTTTACGAATACGATTTAACTTCTGAAAAGAAATTTAATATACCAGATAAGATTAACTGCATCCTACATCTTGCAGGCGCAGTCTCCGGATCAACTCACAATACTGAAGATTATATGAGAACAAATGTATTAGGAACAAATAAACTTATAATCTTTGCAAAAGAAAATAAAATTCCTAATTTTATACTTGCAAGTTCTGTCTCTGTCTATGGTCATCAGCCAGGCAAAAAACTTGTCGAGACAGATTTACTTGCGGGTAATACAGATTATGCGATATCAAAGATAGACGCGGAAAAATTAGTTCAAATGTCCGGATTGGAGAATTATACGATTTTTAGAATTGCTTCCGTATTCGGGAAAGATACAAAAGGCTTTATAACAAAACTAGAACGAATAATAAAAAAAAGAATACTTCCTTTTCCTGAAGACAGGAACTCAAAGAAATCATTCATTCATATTTTAGATTTAGTAGAGTTTTTAGAAAGAGCCATTGAAAATCCTAAAAAGGGAATTTTTAATTTAGCCCATTCAGATTCTTTTTCTTTTTCGGAAATTTCAGTTATTTTAAAAGCTAAAACAAAATCAAATTTTGTTATTAAAGTTTTCATAGGGAAAATACTTTTATCCTTTATCCATAAAACAAATCAGTTTCTTTATTTTCTAAAAATTACGAAGAATCCAAAAAGAATTGATCTTAGACCACTTCTAGAATTTATAGAGGTGAATCCAAAAAAAGCAATTCAACAATTTGCATACTTACCTAAAATACATTTAAATAGCGATTGGGAGCATTTATGAATTCCACATTAGAACATAAAAATAAAATCATTTCCATACTTGGAAAAGAAAAAGTCTTCTTTCGAGAAGATGGAGAAATGGATGCAGGAACTTTTGATTCCTATGGAACTGATAGAACCAAAGTTCATAAACCAAATTATGACTTACTAACTTTCCCAAAAACAACAGAAGAAGTTGCTGCTCTTGTAAAATATGCCTATGAAAATAATATTAAGATCGTTCCCTCCGGTGGACGAACTGGCTATGCGGGAGGAGCAATAGCAAAAGACAAAGAACTTGTTATTTCTCTTTCCAAAATGGATAGTGTTATTGATTTTGATCCATTTTTTGCTTCTCTCACAGTGGGTGGAGGCATGATAACTCAAAATGTCCATAAAGAAGCCGAAGAAAGAGGTTATATTTTTCCTGTAGATTTTGCAGCAACAGGATCTTCTCATATAGCTGGAAATATTGCAACTAACGCTGGTGGAGTTAGAGTTGTTCACTACGGCTTAATCCGAAATTGGGTATTAGGAATGACTGTTGTAACAGGAAAAGGCGAAGTTCTAAAATTCAATGGGTCTATTTTAAAAAATAATACAGGCTACGATTTAAAACATTTATTTATTGGATCAGAGGGAACGTTAGGAATTATAACAGAAGTTACATTAAAATTAACTAAAAAATCTATTGATACGAGCGTAATCCTTTTAGCAGTTCCAGATTATCAATCTATACTGAATGTTTTCAAAGAAACACATAGCTCTGTTCTACCTCTACTTGCATTTGAATTCTTTTCTGACTTATGTTGTGAAAAAGTAAAGCATCACTTAAGTCTAGGAGATCCATTTACAGAAAAAAGTCCATATTATGTTTTGCTTGAATTTGAAATTGCAGAAGAGTCAGATAACGATAAATTATATTCATTTTTAGAGCAAATAACAGAGAAAGGCTTAATCAATGATGGAAGCATTGCTCAAAACTCCCGTCAAAAGCAAACATTTTGGAAATATAGAGAAGGGATATCCGAAAGTCTTTCCTTACAACATACAGTTCATAAAAACGATATATCCTTACCACTTCGCAATATGGAACAATTTATTTCTGATATGGAAAGTCTTTTAGCAACAAAATACCCGGGATTCGAAATTGCACTTTTTGGTCATATAGGAGATGGAAATTTACATCTCAATATTCTAAAACCAGCCAATCTTTCTGATTCAGACTTTTTTGCTGCATGTAAAAAAGTAGATCCAGATATGTTTTCATTGATTCAAAAACACAATGGATCCATCAGTGCAGAGCATGGAATTGGTTTATTAAAGAAGGACTTTTTGTCTTTTTCGAGATCAGCGGAAGAAATAAGATTAATGAAAGAGATTAAAAATGTATTTGATCCGAAAGGAATCATGAATCCTGGAAAAGTTTTATAAAACAAATCCGATGTTTAAATAGATGAAATACTTTCTCTTCTTTTTATTAATAACACTCTCGGTCATTGGTCAAGAAAAACCAACAGACCAAGAGTTGATTGAAAAATTAGACAGGACCTTTCTAATAAAAGAAGGTCTCACAAAAGGAAGACTCTACATAAAAAAAGGAAACCATGAGTCCCATTCTTGGAACGTTAGTATATTTAAAGAAGGGGAAGATATTTTATACATCTTTACTGTAACGCATTTTAAACCAGTTGCAAAACTACTTTCGATCAAAAGAGGTCAAAAACTAATTTATTCGAATGTTCTCTCTGGTAAAATTTTCCAAATAGAACAATTACAAAGATTAGAAAATATTTTAGGAACATCCTTTAGCTATATCGACTTAAGCAATTATCAATACGAATCAAATTACAAACCATTTAAACCAGAGAACTCAGAAAAAGAAAATCAAGAAAAAGACAGACTTTCAATTCATATGATACCAATCTCCCATTATCTATATAAAGACATTGAAATAGATATGGCTAATACGGATTATTCCCTTCGTAAATTAACTTTTACTTCTCCAAATGGCATCATTGAAAAAACGTTAAAAGTAAAATATGGAAAAATAAAACAGATAGATGGTAAAGCTAAATCAGAAATAATCGATTTAAAATTCATAGAAATAACTAATAATGCTACAAGTGAAATTTCGATTTTAGAATTTCAAGAATGGTATAAAGATACTAAGCCAGATAAAATATTCTATGAAATGAAATCTCTCTATGAAAAGTAAAATCTCTTTAAACAAAATCAGAATGCTATAATAAATAGTATTTAAATCTATTTTTGAAATAATCAAATATCTAAATAATAGACTCTCTTCCCTCTTAAACGAATGTATTGTTTTATTTCCTGAACGGGTTCTGGAAGTTCGATAAGTTTTGCCTGCAAGAAATCATAAGTTAAATCAGTAATAATTTCCATTTGATCAAATCGAAAACATTTATAATCATTTTTAGTTTTTAGGATTAGAATATTACAATAATCTAATTTAGTTTCTTTGCCATCTGTCTTCAAACCAGTGTAAGCAGGAAATAACGGATAACGTTTATTTTTTATTCTAATAAATGTTTTGGTAGCATCTACATCTTGTAATACTTTTTTTTCATATTCCTTTACTAAAAAACTTAAAGATTTATATGTAAGCAAAAAAAATCGTTCTCCAAATTCAATATCTAACTTTTGCGAAGAGCGAACAATTCTTTCAGATATTTTCTCAATTCGATTTCGAATACCTTCATTCAAAAACTCAATGCTATCATCTTCTTTGATTTTCTCTAGAGTTTTAAAAATTCTATCAAACTCAATCTTTCGGTAAGTTCTCTTCTCGTGAACTCTCTTTAATAATTTATCTAAAGTGACTAGCCTTAATCTGAAATATTCAGAATTAGTTTTTTCTACCAATACTTGTAATTGTTTAAACAATTTATCGATTTTATCTAGATCATCTTTCTCTGAGTAAATCTTTCTCTCGTAGTTTTCTATCTCTGTTACAAGTTGGTTTTTTCTGTCAAAAAAATCTTTAACATCTGCATGGATATTATATCTACTCAACATAAAAAAACCAATTTAATTCGCATGCTTCCTTAGTTTTATAGATAAAATAATTCCTACTGCAACCATTGACATGAGCAAGTGAGAACCACCATAACTCATAAATGATAGTGGTAAACCCGTAATCGGCATCAGACCGATAACAATTCCAATGTTAATAGCCATATGAAAAAATATTAACGCAACAATTCCCGCGGCCAGAAGGGAACCAAACCGATCTTTACTTTCAAAACTAATTTGGAGACCTCTCAGCGGAATTGCCAAAAGAAAAAATAACAATAATACAGAACCAATAAATCCAGTCTGCTCCGCCCAAGATGCAAAAATAAAATCAGTGCTACTTTCTGGAACGTGCGGAATTCTTCCTTCGGTCATTTCTCCATGACCAAATCCTTTCCCAACGAATCGACCTGAACCAATTGCAGGTTTTGATGCACGTAATTGATAACCTGCACCTTGTTTGAATTGATCAGGATTTATAAATGCAGTCAAACGAATGACTTGGTTTTCTCTAAATGGAATTTTTTTAGAAACTGCAAAAGCAAATAAAAAGCTAATCCCTAAAACCCCAAGTGGAATGTAATACTTTCTTAGATTCTCAGATCCGCGAGTAATTCGAAGTGCAATCAAAACTAAACTTATGAAAATTAAAGTTCCACCAAACATAATCATAAAATTTTCATTTGAGAAAATTTTAAATAAGAAACTAGTATTTTCTTCAATTACTTGATCTACAGCATCCTGTAAAATTTTAAAATTCTTTGGATTAATCAAACCAGACACTTCTTTGGCTTGTATAGTTTCTCCATTCAAGACAGGCCAGATTTTTCCACCTAATTGATTTACAATCGATAGGACTTCTGTTTTCTCCGTTTTAGTTAGCAACTCAACCAGAGGCGCCATTAACGTTAGACGTGTATATTCCAAATACATAGGAATACTGAGTGATATTCCACCTAATATAACTAAGGAACTAATATGCATTAAGTCAGCTCCACCTAGAAACAACATAGCTAATAAGATTGGAATAAAAGATACAGCAGTTCCGAAATCAGGCTGAACAATAATAAAAACCATTGGGATAATAACGATAATAAAAGGAATTACTAGAACTGTAATATTTCGTATTTCTCTTTCACGCAAAACCAGATATTGACCCAACAAAATAACCGTCGATAACTTTGCAAACTCACTCGTCTGAAAACTAAAAGGACCAAGCTTTAACCAAGAACGAGCACCTCGACCGTTAGGCAAATAACCGATCCCCGGAATGAGCGTTAGGATCAATAGAAAAATTGAAAAAAGATAAATTGGAAGAGCATAAGATCCAAGTAATTGGTAATTTAGACGGCTCATAAAATACATTGTAGTCAAACCAACTATAAAATAGAAAAGTTGTTTATACCATTTACCAGGACCATCTGTAATATTGGATTCTTGAAAGTATAAAGTTATGATACCACATAAAACCACAACAACAACGGATATAATTAGAAAATAATCAATTTTCTCTAATCTACGTTCTGCCATTATTGAATCTCCTCTATAGGTGTTTCATCATCCATTCTATATCCATCAGTTCGATCTGTTCTCCTAAAAGAGCCAGGAGGAAAAGCTGCTTTAAAAACTTCCTTAGCGATAGGAGCAGCTCCAACGGATCCACCAACACCGTATTCAACGAATACAGTTACTAACACCTGTTGCTCTACAGGTGCGTTGTATGGACCATACCCAATAAACCAAGCATGATTAGACTTAGACAAACCTCTTCTTCGAGTTTGTGCCGTTCCTGTCTTTCCTGCAATCTCTGGTAGATCTGGCAAATTTAAAACTCTAGATGCAGTTCCTGTTTTTACAACGGCTCTGAGACCTTGTTTAAGCGCTTCCAAAGTGGAACTTTTTAATGGAATATCTCTTAACATCTTCCCTGGATTTTTAAAAACAATTGAATTATCAATAGGGTTTCTGATTTCAGAAACTACATAGGGTTGAAATATTTTACCATTATTAAGTAGTGCCATATAAAAAAGCGTCATGCCCATAGGTGTTGTAGAAATAAAACCCTGTCCGATAGATAGATTCACAGTATCACCAGCAAACCATTTAGTTCCATAGGCTCGCTTTTTCCATTCATTACTAGGAACGAATCCTTCGATTTCACCAGGCAAATCTATATTACTTTTTTTATCTAAACCAAATAACTTCGCATAATATAGAATAGCCTCAGATCCTAACTTATGACCTAAATTATAAAAATATACAGAACAAGATTTTTCAATTGCATGCATTAGATCATTTGTTCCATGCCCCTTCTTGTCCCAACATTTAAACTCTTGATCTGGGACACCAGCGAGAGTTGACTCTAAAATAAAACTTCCATTGCAATGAAAGGTTTGGGAAGGACTAAAATCTATCTTATGCTCACTCTCTAATGCAGCTAGTCCAACTAACGTTTTAAATGTAGATGCTGGAGGAAATTTAGAACGTAGAGCAATGTTCAAAAAACCACCATTATTTTTAACTCGGTTTAAATGTTGTAACTTAAGCTGTTTATTTTTGCCAGAAAGTAAATTTGGATCAAAGCTGGGATTAGAGGTCAAAGCTAAAATTTCACCGGTTGCTGGTTTAATCGCAATCACAGTTCCACGATAGTTTTTTAGTGCGTTATATGCAGCAAATTGAATTTTTTTATCAATTGTCAAAACTAGATGGTTTCCCATTTTAGCATGTTCAATAATCCTTTCTTCTTCAATGTTTCCTTCTGAATTTCTTTTTTGATAACGGAATCCATCTGTTCCACGAAGATAAGAGTCATACTGAATTTCTAGACCATCCTTTCCAACTAATTGATAGGATTTGATTTCTCTGTTTGTTAAATCTTTTAAATTTGGAAGACCAACATACCCAGAAACATGAGCCAGGGCAGGTCCCATAATATAATTTCTTTTTGGGGAAGGAACTAGTATAACATATTTCGCAATATTATCAAAGACAGAAATCCGTTCATGTTGTTCTGATGAAATTCCTTGTAATAATACAATGGGAATTTTTGATCTTACTTTTTTTGTAAACTTAGGTTCTTTAATTTCGTCTGCGTAATAAGCTTCTGGTATAGAAAGAGTTTTATAAAATAAAAGCATAAACTCTTTAATCCGCTCTGGATTATTTCGAAGAAGTCCAGTATTTACAACTACATCCAACGAGGCGGAATTCGAAATTAATACATGCTGAGTAGACATTTCAGGATTGATAAAATTTCTATCATAAACCTGACCTCTAGCCGCCGGTAAAGACTCACTTCTTCTAACAAATCGTTCTGCTTTGAGTGAGTTTTCACTTCCATTTATAATTTGTAGGTTAAATAGTTGAAGTATAAAAGCAATCAGTGTAAATATAATGAGACCTGTAAAAAAATACAACCTATAGCGAAAACTTTGTTCTAATTTGAACTCTGTTGATGAAGTTGTATTTCTTGCCATTATCGAAGACCCTCTGAGGAAGTAGGATCTAATTTATAAATCCAAGATAAGATAAAAAACGTTAGTGGAGCAATAGCAGCATTATAAACTGACGTTGCTATAAAAGAGTAGTTTAAATTAGAATGAAAGAAAAACGAAAATAACATATAAGTGAAAATTCGAGCCACCAAAGTCAAGGCAAAAGCGAAAATAGATATTGATATAAAGTTTTCATTATAAGACATACGTCCAAATTTTCCCAACAAATAACCTACCAGAGAGAAACTTAGAGAATGTATTCCTATTTTATAAAAAACTTTCCCACCTAAACCTTCTTCTCCGCCTAACGCTGCATCCGTCAGCAATCCCCCAATAAAACCAATCCAAAGACCACTCATTCCTCCCTTTCGAAGGGCAAAAAAAATTACGAGAAGAATCATGAAATCAGGCTTAATAGCAGTGCCTATATCAAATAAATTTGTCCCATTTAATATATGAGCCAGTAGAATACCTACGCCAATTACTATACGCTCTAATATCATGGGTTTGACTCCTCTAATTTTTTAACCATTTCATCATCATCACTATCAGATGATATTTTTTTCTTTTCCTTTGGCTGCGGATTATTTGGATTAACCGTTTTGGCTTCTATTTTTTTGGGTGTTGGCTGAATTGGAGCTGGGTTGGTTTTTTTATCTTTTACATCTTTTCCTTCAATAATCTCGCCCGGGAAATTTAACTCCCCAAAATATGGATTTTCTATGGATATACTCTTTTCTTCAGGCCAATCTTCCACCCATTTGTCAGGAGTCTTTTTAATAACAGTTACAAACTGTAATTCCTCAAAACGAATGTAAGGCTTGATATAAGCAGTTTTAAAAGAACCGGATCTAGGTCCTTCTTCTGTTATAATTCCGACAGGAATAGCCGCAGGGAACAAGCCTCCACCTGAGGAAGAAAAAACAGGTTTGCCTAAATTCCCAAAAGATTCAATATAACTTGCATCGGATGTAGGTGGATTGGGACCTATCTGACTTCCAGCAATCAGTTTTGGATCAATAATAATTCCGTTATCAATGTAATTTAAAACAGCTTCCATGCCTCTTCCAGAATTACCCGATAAAGTTGCCCAGAAATTTGTTTTTGGAATTTGCACTCCCATTGTAAAATTGGAATTAATGATTGGTTGAACTACACTCGAGCCACCAGTTACTGCGATTACCTTACCAACTAACGCTTGTATCACTTGACCATTTGATTCATCAATAGCTCTACCAATAACAGGCATATATGGCTTTATACCTGCATCTTTTCCTTTATTGATGATGATCGTTCTATAAATTGAATTCAGTCTAATAGAAAGAACTTCTGCCTTTATATAAGGATAATCAACTCTTGGACTAAAACCAAGTTCTTTTCTTAAAAGATCATTTTCTGCACGTAAGGCATTTATATCTTGAGGTAGTATTTTATATTCCTCGATTAACTTAGCATAAGAATCTCTTTCTTTACGAATCGATTCGTAAGATTCTAATTTATTATAAGCGCTTTTGAAAAAATTTCCAAAGGAATCTAAAGAAGAGGAAACAGCATTGCTTATCTTTTGAGTGCTCGCAACACCTTTTACAACAAAATTACCATTCCAAACAAGAGAGGATATTGAAAACAGAATACAAAAAAGGACAGATAAGAATTCTTTAAGCTGACTCAGTCTATCCCATAACATATTGAATCAATCTTATTTAACTCCGCGTTTAATGTATTTCAACTCATCTAGATATTTTCCAGTCCCTAAAACAACACATGTCAAAGGATTCTCTGCACGAAACACGGGAACACCTGTTTCTCTAGAAATAAAATACTCAAGCCCGCGTAAGAGACAACCGCCACCTGTTAAGATAATTCCACGCTCTACGATATCGGCTGATAATTCAGGAGGAGTTTTCTCTAGAACTCTTTTTACTCCATCTAATATCTGGTCAGTTGGTTCTTTTAATGCTTTTCTAATTTCATTACTATCTAGCTCTAAGGTTCTAGGCAATCCGGAGATAGCATCTCTACCTTTTACTTCCATAGTATCAGTTCGCTTATCCATATAAGCGTTTCCGATTGTAAGCTTAATATCTTCCGCTGTTCTATCCCCAATCACTAGATTGTATTGGTTACGTAAATGTTTTATGATGGCTTCATCAAACTCGTCACCACCAGTTCTAATAGACTCAGCAATCACCATACCACCCAGAGAAATTACAGCAATCTCGGTAGTTCCACCACCTATATCTACAATCATATTTCCTGCTGGCTCATGAATAGGGACATTTGCACCGATTGCAGCAGCTAAAGCTTCTTCAATTAAGAAAATCTCTCTAGCACCAGCTTGTTCAGCCGACTCACGCACAGCACGTCTCTCTACCTCAGTAATTCCAGAAGGCACTCCGATCACGATTCTAGGTTTAACAAATGTGGTGCGGTTGTGCACCTTAGCTATAAAATAACGTATCATTTTCTCGACAGTTTCGAAATCGGCGATCACGCCATCTTTCATTGGTCGAATTGCTACAATATCACCTGGTGTTCTACCTAACATTCGCTTTGCTTCCTGCCCTACGGCTAGAACCTTACCAGTCGATGCTTGTACTGCAACAACACTAGGTTCAGATAGAACAATGCCCTGACCTTTGACATGCACTAGTGTATTTGCTGTACCTAAATCAATACCCATGTCATTTGAAAAAAGAGCATATAAATTATCAAAAATCATTCCTTACTCCAAGTGTACTCTTAAAATAACAAATCTCTAATATAGGGCTTTTTGACTACAAATTTTAATATATAGTCGAAAAAAGGTTAATTTTTTTGCTTTTTTACAAAAGCAACTGCCTCAAGCTTTAAATCACTCCCTTTCGGTGTTTCAACTGAAATGATTTTTCGTTCAAAAAATGCTGAGTTTTTTTCTAAATGCTTTTTGATATATGGATTCATTAAATTTTCGTTATAAAAAATAAATACATCCTGTTTTTCTATCGTCGCATAGTAAAAACTTTCATCAATTTTATAATTATCTTTTAGAACTCCCAGTTCGACTAAAAGACTCTTCGATTTTTTCTCAGTTTGAGATTTGTTTAAACCTGATAACTCCCCCGGAATAAATTCCCGAATATTCTTATTTGGAAACTTTTCTTTAAGATAAAAATAAGGATCAGGTATCGCTTGCAGATAAACATTATTATGCGCTTCAACTACTTTCTCAATTTCAGAAAAAAATATATCAACCTTCTCTGGCAGTTTATAAATAAAGAAAGAACTAACTATTATCCATATGATTATAAATACGTTATACCCAATGGATAAATATACAAAATAACGACTCAACTTAATTTCGCTAAGTAAATAGCTCAGAATCAAAACAAATGGAACTGTCATATGAAACACATACCAAAATTCACTTGATAAAAATAAAAAGGTTGTGATCGTTAGTAACCATATTAGAGCAAAAAACTCATTGTCTGTTTTTATGAGCTTTATAAAATATTCAGCTTTATTAGTATCCTTAAATTTTGTTTTAATAAAATAAAACGCAAACATGAAAACAGTAACAAAATAAAGACTCAACTTTATCAAAGGGAATTTATAAACAGAAAAAATAATTTTTACTTTATCTATCCAATTAAACTTTCCAAGTAGTTCATTTTTTCTAGATAACTGGGCTCCAAATTGAATAACAAACAAATCAAGATTTGGTATAATATAAAAAAGCCAAGCGGTTAATGGGATTAAACCACCGATGCAATAAAGAAAAATTCTCGATGGTGTAAAACTGTTTCTTTGATACAGTAAAAATAAAATTGGCAAAGAGTGAACAATACCAAAAGGATGCGACAAAAAGGATAAAGATAAACTAACTGCTGAAAAGAATAAATCACTTTTAGTAGGATCTAATTCATTATGATCTGTCTGATTTTTTGATTTGAGTAAAAAATAAAAAGCAGATAGAGCAAAAAAAGAACACAAACTCTCCATACGAGATGTATGAGAGAATTTCAAAAATACTAAATCTGTAGCAATAAAGAATAAAATAAATCCAATTCTTTTTAATGAGAATCTCAAACTCTTAGAAATCTGATAGACTAAAAATAATGAGCCAAGGCTAACGAAAGTGCTAAATAACCTTGCAGTTAATAAATTTGCTGGAAAGACTTTTAACAAGAGTGACAACAAAACCATGAAAGTTGGGGGCATCCAAAGTGTATGAGTATCCATGCCTGGAATCAACCCATCTAAAACGGATGTTCTCATAACACCATTTATCCCTAACTCAAAAGCAGGATTGAAAAATAAAACTTCATCTGGCCAGATTGGAGGAATATGAGTATGAAAAATAAAAGAGAAAAAGAGAAAAAGAAAAAAGGAAAAGTAAATAAAGTGCTTATTAAACATAATTTAAAATAAGCACTTGAGGGATATTAAGGTAGAGATGCGATAGCTTCCTCTTCAGTTGCATACACATCAAATAAATCTAATAATTCAACAACATCAAAAACTTTCTTAACAGGTGGCGTTATATTACAAAGCTTCAACTTTCGCCCCTGACGGTTTAATTCTCTTACCATCCCAACAAAAATTCGAATCCCAGAAGAGGATATATAAGAAATCGATCCTAAATGAATGATAATATCACCTTCTCCCGAAAGAACATCTTTCGCAAGATGAGATTCTACCTCGTCAGATTGAGTAATGTCAAGTCTACCTGCAAGTTTTACCAATACATGTTTGCCTATATTTTGTGTTTTGATATCCAAAGGATTCTCCTACGAAAACAATTTGAAAACACCTAAATTTACCTATATTTTCACAATTATTCTTAGTCAAATAGTGTTTTTTTCGCTAACGTATTGTCAAGATGTTTTTTTGGCTAGTGGCTCTAAGTAACAGGATTCATTACCTTATTTCAAGAGTTGCTCAATAGATACCAAATCACCTTTCGGAAAACTTCGAATCTGACCAAATAAATTTCGAGTTGATCGGGTATTAACATGCCCGAGAAAAAGTCCTATCTCTACCTGAGACCAACCATTTTGTCTGAGATGAACAGCAATACTTCTACGAATCTTTGGAACACTAACAGAAAGTCCAATTTTATTCTCTATTTTTTCTAAAGCCTTTTGAATGGTTCGAGTATGCAGTTTACCGGATCTACCTTGAAAAACAAAATCATCAGAAGTCTTTTGATGACAAAAGATTCGGAAATCACAAAGTATAGAAAAGGGAATATCTAAAGATCTAGATAAAGATTTCTCCCCACCTAGAATTTTTATCTTTGATCTTTGAAAGTCAATGGCACCGACTTTTAGATTAACAATGTCTTTTAAATTCATTCCAAATGTATAAAGCAATTTAAACCATAATAGATGAGTATAATTTGATTTTAAAACTTTTACAATTTGAATAATCTGGTCTGGAGTAAAAAACGAATCATCTTCTACTGTTTCATCATATTTCTTACTTTGTGTATCTGACTTTGCCATATTTGTATCCCTTTATTTTTATTTATACTAAAGAATCCTAATCCAAGTATAGGACTAGTTGGAGTATAATTAATTGTTTTTCTAAGGTGATTTGTTTTTTTCAAATATGATTTTTATTTATCAAAGATTTTTTTCTAAAAATTACGCACTTCCTACCAAATAAGACATAATTGTAGAGGATAATATATATTAGCCGCAAAATAAAGAATAAAACGCAAACAGATTTCCATTTTTATTTTTCTAGCTTGATCTTCTTATAAGATATTTGTGACTTTTTATCTTTAGAATCCTTTGAATTGTTTTCAAAATAAATTTAGATTCTATAGATGTTCGTTCTGAAATCTTAAAATAGAGAGAAACTCTTTAAAAGGTCCTTTCTAATCAGGGTCTATTTAAAAGCGAAAGGTATCGGGTGAAGGAACAGGCTTATCTTTGTAAAAATCTCTTTTCTCATAAAAGTTTCTTATTTCAATCTGTCCAGGGGCTCTAGGCTTTCCAATACAACAATAAGTTGCGATAGATCCATACCGATCACCAAACAACCTAGAATAAATTCCAATATCACCCATAGCAATACCAATGATTGAATTCTTCTCTGCGTTCTCTTTTATTCCTTCTAAGAAAATTTTAAGATCGATATAACTTTTAGGCATAACGGCAAATTTATAGATACAGCGCTGAGTTCTCTTTTTCGTAATCCAGTTTCTAATTTGTGAAGAATCTAAGATTCCAAAGAAATTATGATATGAGTAAATCACTGTAAAAACCGAATTGGAAATATTATCAAAAATTGATTCCTCTTGATCCAATTCAATATCAATATAATTGCTTTCAGAATTAAATTCATTTAATACTTTTTCAATGTCTTTGAATTCAATTTTGGTATTTGTATTCTCACTCGAATCTTTTGGGTTGCGGTAGGTAAATAAAATTGATTTATTTAAGCTTTTTAAAATTGGACTTAATTCTTCTTTTATAAAAGATTGAGATAGTAAATCCAATCTAATTTCTAAAATATCTGCATCTTGAAGGGATGGATTCTTATAATCCTTCAGTTCCTCCATCCCCAATGTTACAATTACTTTGTAATTCATATACCATTAACTATGATATTTTTTCTTATCTTCGATGATTGTTGCAACAACAGATGGGTCGGCTAAAGTTGAAATATCACCCAAACCTTCAAATTCATTTGCTGCAATTTTTCGGAGAATTCTACGCATGATCTTTCCGGATCTTGTTTTCGGAAGACTTGGCGCCCAATGAATTACATCCGGTCTTGCAATCTTTCCAATCATTTTTTCAACGACAGCAATTAATTCTTTCTTTAATTCATCATTTGTGGTAATTCCATTTTTAACCGTAACATAAACATAAATACCTTGCCCTTTTATGTCATGCGGATAACCTACGACAGCCGCTTCTGCAACAGCCTTATGAGAAACCATCGCACTTTCAATTTCAGCAGTTCCAATTCTATGTCCTGAAACGTTAAGCACATCATCTACTCTACCTGTGATCCAAAAATATCCGTCTTTATCTCGTCTAGCTCCATCTCCAGTAAAGTAATATCCTTTGAACTGAGAGAAATAGGTGGATTTAAAACGTTTAGGATCTCCGTAAACACCTCTCATCATAGAAGGCCAAGGAGATGAAATGCATAAGTTTCCAGTGATTTCTCCTTTATCTTTAATTTCTTTTCCTTCATTGTCGACTAACACTGGCTTGATTCCAAAGAATGGCAATGTTGCTGAGCCAGGTTTCGTTGCGATTGCTCCAGGGAGAGGAGTAATCATGATTGATCCTGTCTCTGTTTGCCAATATGTGTCGACTATCGGACATTTTCCTTTTCCAATATTTTTATTATACCATTCCCATGCTTCTGGATTGATTGGCTCACCTACAGTTCCAAGAAGACGAAGGGATTTGAGTGAATGTTTTACAATATGGGAAGTTCCTTCTTTTGCCAATGCACGAATGGCTGTGGGCGCCGTATAAAAAACATTTACTTTGTATTTATCAATGACTTCCCAAAATCTTCCCGGATTTGGGTAAGTAGGAACTCCTTCAAACATGATCGATGTAGCCGCGTTAGAAAGAGGTCCATACAAGATATAGCTATGTCCAGTAATCCAACCTATGTCAGCAGTGCACCAAAAAGTATCTTCCGGTTTATGGTCAAAAACATAATGAAACGTTAGATTCGCACCTAACAAATAACCAGCTGTTGTGTGCATAACTCCCTTTGGCTTTCCTGTTGATCCAGATGTATAGAGAATAAAAAGCGGATCTTCGGAATTTGCTTTATAAGGTTCGCATTCAGTAGAAGCAGTCTTCATAAGATAATGCCACCAATGATCTCTACCTTCTTGCCAGTTCAAATCTGCTTCCATTCCAGTTCGTTTTACAACGATCACATTTTTAATTTTAACTTCTGACTTTTGTAAAGCAAGATCAATGTTCTTTTTTATATCAATTGCTTTTCCACCTCGATAACCTCCGTCTGAGGTTACAATGAGTTTTGGTTTACAGTCTTCAATTCTTCCAATAAGTGACTCAGGAGAAAAACCACCAAAAACTACAGAATGAATGGCTCCAATCCGAGTGCAAGCTAGAGCGGCTATCGCTAATTCTGGAATCATAGGAAGATAAACTAAAACACGATCTCCTTTCTTAACCCCTTGTGATTTTAATACATTTGCAAATTTACAAACTTCTCTATGAAGTTCCTGATAGGTGAATGTCTTAGACTCTTCCCCACTATCGCTTTCCCAGATAATCGCAGCTTTGTTTTTTAGAGATGAATTTAAATGGCGATCTAGGCAATTATAAGAGACATTCAATTTACCACCTTCAAACCATTTTACTTTTGCCTCTGCAAAGTTGGCTGTTAGTATTTTTTTAGGTGGAGTAAACCACGTTAGTCGCTCTGCTTGTTTTTTCCAGAAGGATTGAGGAGATTTAATAGATTCATTATATAACTTTTGATACTCTTTTAAATTAATATTTGCTGATTTAACAAAATCTTTGCCTGGTTGTAAAATTCTCTCTTTTGCCATTGTCTCACCTTTAATTATGAAAAATTATTGCTCTAAATTCAAAAAAGGTTTTTTATCCTAATCTGTCAAGACTGGTTTTCTGCAAAAGTAAATCATAATATTTTCATTTCATATTTACAAAGAATTGATAAGGCATTGACCCACAATGATGAATTTTTACATTTCTAGGAAAAAAGAAATTCACAGAATAAGGGCTTCGATTTTTTATACAACCAATGGTAATTCTTATATGACTCAGAAGAGTAAAGAAACAGAAAAACAAACAAATATACAACAACAATCCTTTTTATCATCTATTGGTTCGCTTCTTTTTATCATCATTTTAGTTTTTGGGTTCAAATCCTCTATTTTAGATGCAAACAATATTCCATCCGGCTCTATGATACCAACTCTCAAGATTGGAGATTTTCTCTTTGTAAATAAAATGCGCTATTCATTCAGAATGCCTTTTACTGAAAAGGAGCTTTATCGCTTTGATGATCCAAAGCGTGGAGATATTGTAACCTTCGCTCCCCCAAACAGAGACAAAGTGAGAGCATTGTTAATTGCGCTCAATCTTTCTCCTGATCTTTCCGTCTACATTCCGCCAGCTATCGAAGAGAATTATATCGAATCCAATGGACCTCAGAGATTTTTTGGATTAGCAAATATGTTTTCTAAACGTTTTGTAAAAAGAGTCATTGGTTTACCGGGTGATACAATTCGTCTAACGCAAACACAAGTAAAGACTACACGCGGTGATGCTGTTAGTTACACATTTATCGAATACAAAGAAAAAGGCTCTACTGATTTTAAAAATTACGGTCCACAAATACAACCTTCTGAAAAAGAACTTTCTGACCTAGACAATGTAAATGCGATCGGCAAATCACTGTTTACTGAAAACAAAAGAGACTTTAAACACTTTACAATCGAAGGTTCCCACATGGGGAATTATACTTTTTATGAATATTGCTCTCGTAACGGTGGTGTCTGCACGATTCCAGATGGATATTATATGGTAATGGGTGATAATAGAGATGATTCTAGCGACTCACGTTTTTGGGGACTTGTAAAAAGAGAAGATATTCTAGGAAAAGCTCTCATTATTTATTTTTCGATTAACTGGAAAGATTACACCTGTATGTATAAGGAAGGTGCTGGGACAGAGTCCGATCCTTATCATGAAGAAAAATATGAAAATGAAGAATTGTTTAAACATTGTCATGTTTCCGAAATTGATCGAACAATGATGAATGAAAGTATCTTTGGTTGGTTAGATAGAACTCTTCGTTATAGAATCTGGCGTATGGATATCCGCTGGAAACGCATTGGTCGAATTTTACAGTGAATCTTTGGGAGCTATCTAGTCTCGGAATCGAATTTGCATTTATATTTGTAGGCTCCGTCTTACTAGGAAATTATATAGACGAAAAGTTTAATTTTACTCCATGGGGCATAATGTTGTTTGCCGCTCTTGGTTTTTCCTTTGGAATCTATTATATTGTTTACAGAGCAAATAAATTAGAATCTGACGATAAAAAATAACGTTTATGAATATTCAAATTATATCAGCCAACTTAGAGGATTTAAACGAAGTTCTTCCTTTATTTAATTTATATAGAGATTTCTATGAAATGAAACCAGATTTAAATAAAGCAGAAAGTTTTCTTCGAGAGAGATTACAAAACAAGGACTCTAAAATCTTTTTAGCAAAAAGTGAAAATATTTCTGTTGGCTTTACTCAACTCTATCCCTCTTTTTCATCTTTATCGATGAAACCGGTTTGGATTTTAAATGATCTCTATGTCCTAGAGAGTCACAGGAAACAAGGGATAGGTAAAATGCTTTTAGATGCGGCAAAACAATTTGCGAAAGAAACAGGTAGCAAAGGATTAACACTCACAACTGCGATTCAAAATACTACAGCTCAAAGTTTATATGAAAAATATGGATTCATGCGAAATGATCATTTCTATGAATACTTTTTATTTTTTAACGAATAGCGGCTAATTGAGTGTATCCGACTCTATAATTCCATCACTCACTCGAATTGTTCTTTGGGCTAATCGAGCATAACCGGCATCATGAGTCACCATTAAAATTGTAGTTTTATAGTCCTTATTCACTTTCTGAAACAGACTCAAAACCTTTTCTCCATTGACGGAATCTAGATTTCCAGTTGGCTCATCTGCAAAAATATATTCAGGTCTCATGATGAGAGCACGTGCAATCGATACACGTTGCGACTCACCTCCTGAAATTTGTCCCGGGAGTTTATGAATACAATGTGACAAGGAAAAATCTTCTAAAATATGTTTTGCTTCTTCCATTTTCTCTTTGTGTAAATTTGTTTTACGAGCCGGCATCAAAACGTTATCTAATACACTGATCTCTGGCAATAGATAATGAAATTGAAATACGAACCCCATTTTGAAATTTCTAAATTGGTTTAAATCTTTTTCTTTCATTTCATGAATGCTTTCACCTGAGAAGAGAACTTTACCAGAAGTGATTTTATCAAGTCCACTGACTGCATAGAGTAACGTCGATTTACCGGAACCAGACCGACCCGTAACAGATACAAATTGACCTTTTGGAATTTCGAAATTTAAATTTTTTAAAATTTCAATAGGCGGATCACCAAACGAACGATTTAAATTTATACATTGAATTCCTGAAAACATCACGACCCCCGAATGATTTCGATAGGCGAAATCTTAGCCGCTGCACGCGCTGGAATCATGCTGGAGATAAGAGAAGCAATGATAGTAAGAAACATTCCTTTTAGGTAAATATATATATTGTAAGATACCATTAAGTGAGTCGTTCCTGTTGCTAAATTTTTTCCTTTAAAAACTTCTATCGTGCTCACAAACTTTGCTAAAAAGTATCCAGCAATCGATCCGGCAATAGCTCCCGTTACCCCCAGAATCAATCCTTGCACTAAAAATAAAATTACAATATCACTTTCTTCGTATCCAATCGATCTTAAAATCGCGATGTCTCTTTTTTTATTGTTCACAACCATATTTAAAATATTATAAATTCCAAAAGAGATGATGAGTATGATTACAACTGTAATCGTATTTCGAATGATATTTTGAGTATTAAAAACAGACATGATACTCTCATTTGCCTGATCCCAACTTTCTACTTTATCTTTTGTAAACTGAGACCAATCTTCTGACATTTCTTTTGCACGACTAACGTCTGTTACTCGCACAACAATATCAGAAATTTCTCCGGGAGACTCTGTGATTCTCTGAAGAGTTGTGATGGACGTGTAACAAATGGAATCATCCATCAACCTATTTCCTGTTTGAATGATTCCAATAATTTTTAGAGGAGTAATTTGCTTTCCGGGAATTCCAACTTGAATAATATCATTTAGCCGCACACCCATTTTATTTTTTAGATTTGCTCCAATGATAGCAAGGGAATCTCCATTGTTTAAACTTTTTAATTTTTCACCTTGCACGATGTATTTATCTGTGTTTGTAATTTTTGTCTGTTCTTCTGGGTTGATACCAATGATTTTAGCTGGATAAATCAATCGTCCTTGAATAAAGCTGACCTGTCTGACAAGCTGAGTAGAGAAGGCAACGACACCTGGTTCTTTGTTTAATTTATCATACCACCATTGAATATTACTCAAGCGACTATTGTCTGTTTTGCCTGAGGGAGCTTTAATCCAAAAGATTGTCTTATTTGGAAAGAATACATCTTTGAAAGTTTCTTCTGTAATGGTTTCATCTCTTGGAGAAATTCTTATTTGAGCATCACTGTTTACAAGTTGCTCAATGATGTATTCCTGAAAACCAAACATGATACTTGTAAATAGAATATAACCAATCGAACCAATTACGATCGCAAGAAATGTTAAAAAAGTTTGTTGTGGTCTAGTAAATAACTGCTTTAGAGCAAGAAAGATCATTATTCTCTACCTAAGAAAATTTCATCATCAGCAAAAATTCCGCCTTCTAGAATTTCCGCTAACTCTCCATTAACCGCTCCAATTTTTACTGATACGACTTCCACTTTTCCCTTTCTTTTAATCCTCACTTGCCCTCTATGAATTGCATTTGCAGGAATCAGTAAAACATTATCTCTTTTCGCTACTTCAATTGCAACGTCAGCTGTCATACCAGGAAGAATTCCTTCTGGTAGAGAATCTGTCTCTAATCTAACAATAAATTGCCCATCGGAAGGATAGACTTTTTTAACTTTACCAATCAGTTTAGATCCGCGCAAATTTTCAAAACTGAGTTCTGCTTTTTGATCTTTACGGATTCGAAGAGCAGAAGATTGATCAAGAGAAACTTGCACGAAAGTTTTGTTTAAATCCATAACGGTTAACACCGATATGCCGGGCATAATTGTTTCTCCTTTATCCAGATAAATTCGTGTTACTGTTCCGGCGATTGGTGATGTAAAATCAGATGACTCTGTTGCAATTAGCTTTTGCCCTTTTTCTACAAGATCACCTTCTGTAACGTAAAGTTTTGTCAAGCCAGATGTGATACCCAATTTTAAATTGTAAATGTCATCGGATTTTACAGTTCCTAAAGCGTATATCGCTTCTACAATCGGACCAACTTGCGGTTTCGCTGTATTTTGCTTTTTAAATAAAAAAAGATAACTAAAAATTGCGATTATTATAATAGCAAATCCGATTCCTAAAAAAAGTTTTCGTTTATCCATTCGCTCCCAATGCCTCTGGTGATATTTTATTTTCACTCACTAGTGAGGCGACAAATTTACTTTTAATTTTAGAAGAACAGGAATGATTTATGTCATAAAGATTTTGTCTAAAAAGTATAATTTCCTTTGAAAATCATTTTTAAATAATTCTAAATTTTTAAGCTTTACATATCTTATCGAATGGATAAGATTGTTACGTGATTTTATCATTCAAAGATAAAGAATCTGAAAAGATATGGAACTCTGAATTTACAAAGAAATTTCCCATTGAAATTCAAAAGAAGGCAAAAATGAAATTAGAACTTCTAAATGCCGCAAAAAAATTAGAGGAGCTAAAAATACCACCATCTAACCGTTTACATATTTTGCATGGAGATAGAAAGGGGCAACAGAGTATTTCAGTGAATGACCAGTTTAGGATTTGCTTTGTTTGGGAAAATGGAAATGCTTGTAATGTAGAAGTAGTTGATTATCATTAGGTTATTATTATGAAAAAGAAAATAAATGCAGAATTAAATATTCATCCAGGAGAAATTCTAAAGAAAGAATTTTTAGAAGAGCTAGGAATTTCAGCTAGAACGTTATGCTTAGAAACGGGAATTCCTGAATCCAATTTAAGTCAAATTTTGAAAGGCAAACGAGATATTACTGCTCATATTTCTCTACTCCTAGGAAAATTTTTCGGATTAAACGATGTTTTTTTTCTTACAATGCAGAATCATTATGATATTACAAAAGAAAAAATGATTCATGAGATAAGACTCTCTAAAATTCGTCCCTATCATAAATTGAAGAAGTCTGCTTGATTTTCTTGAAACGATTGGCTTACAGAAAAAGCAGAAAGTTTAAGTTAAGGTTTTCTTTTGCTCTTGACAATCTGAATTTACTTCAGACTATAACGGGTCATGTTCTCACCCAAGAAAAGACTCTTAAAGATTAAAAACGATGGACTCCGATTAACACCGATATTCTGCAAAGAAAGAATTGGAATGCTTCTTCGTCATTGTAAGGAATGCATATATGCGTTCCCTACTTGTGCGATTATTTTTCTCTTCTCCATATTACCGATATCCGCATTAGATACAATCGATATCAACACATGTAATCCGAATTGTGTAATCGGAAAGAATTTGGAAATCCTAGAAGACAAGACAAATACATTGACGATTAACGATATTCGCGATCCCCGCAGGGACAAGGCATGCCTTGTCCCTGCGGATACGACAACAGAACCTTGTTGGAAGAAAAGCGAATCAGACAAACCAAATTTTGGAATATCTGCATCTGCCTATTGGGTGCGATTTAAAGTTGCGAATAATACGGATAAGCCGGTAAGATATTTTTTGGAATTGTATTATCCTCAATTAGATTACGCCCATTTTTATTACTACCAAAATGGACATATAAAAGAAATTGTTTTAGGTGATAGAATTTCATTTTACAAAAGAACTCTTCCTAATAGAAATCCTTTATTTGAAATTAAAATGAAAGCCCAAAAGGAAGGAGTATACTTTATGAAGTTTACTTCTCAAGGCACAGTTACATTTCCACTCTCTTTATGGGAGCCGAAAGCTTTTTATGACTATGACCATAATATGCAAATGTATTATGGATTCTATTTTGGGATTCTTTTTGTAATGGCAATGTATAATCTTTTTCTTTATTTTTCTATCCATGATAAAGTATATTTATTCTATGTTTTTTACTTGGTTGGTATTAGCTCTGTTGCATCATTACAGGCAGGTTTTGCTTATGAATATTTATTTCCTGATAGTCCAAGTTTTATTAATATATACTTCTTTATTAGTATTGCAGAGGCTGGTTTTGGTATTATATTATTTACGCGAAGTTTCTTAAATACAAAAATTCAGTTACCTAAAGTCGATTGGATTTTAAAGGTTTACTTTATCCTTTTTATAGTTCTTTTCATTGGCGGGGTGTTTTTACCTTATCATAGTGTTATTCCTTTCTCGGCATTGCTAATGATCATAACTCCAACGACTTGTTTTATCATTGCCTTCATACTCTTACGAAAAGGATACCGCCCAGCTCGTTTGTATTTTTTAGCGTGGTCTTTGCAAATCATATCAACAATTATGTTTGCATTTAGAGGAATAGGTCTTTTGCCAACACACTTTATCATTGTGCATGGCTTTGAAGTAGGTTCAGTAATTGAAGTAATCCTCCTATCACTTGCACTCGCTGATCGTATCAACATTCTCAAAAAAGAAAAAGAGGAATCCCAAAAAGCGTTAATAGCCAAACAAGAAGAAGCAATTGCAATACAAAAAGAATTAATTTCTTCCTACGCCCGCTTTGTCCCTGAACAACTTCTAACATTTCTAGGAAAAGACATCATCACAAAAGTAGGACTTGGAGATTCTGTGCAAAAAGATATGACGATTTTATTTTCCGACATACGCGCGTTTACCTCTATTTCGGAAAGTTTGAGTCCGAGTGAGAACTTTGGATTTATCAATTCTTATTTGGAAACAATGGGACCGATCATTCGTAAACACAATGGATTTATCGATAAATACATTGGAGATGCGATCATGGCTTTGTTTCCACAAAAGCCTTCTGATGCAATCGATGCTTCCATTGAAATGTTAGAAGAATTGCATAAACTAAACGTTAAACGAAAAGCAAAGGGCTATTCTCCGATTTCGATTGGAATTGGAATTCATACAGGAAGTCAAATGCTTGGAATCATTGGAGAAAAAGAGAGAATGGAAGGGACAGTGATTTCAGATGTAGTCAATACCGCCTCTCGTTTAGAGGGGCTAACAAAGGCATACTCCACAGCCCTTCTTGTAAGTGAAGATGTTCTAGATGGAGTAGCGGATAAAGACAAATACGAATTTCGTTTTCTTGATACAGTGAAAGTAAAAGGCAAAAATAAAGCCGTTCGTATATTTGAAATTCTAAATGGGGTCTCTCCTCGAATCCGTGAATTGAAACTTCAAACCAAGCCAGATTTCGAAGCTGGAATTAATTTTTATTATTCTAAAAATTTCAAAGACTCCATCAAAAAGATGAAATCAGTTTTGAAAAAAGACTCCAAAGATAAAGCTGCAGAGCTTTACATTGAAAGATGTAATTTCTATTCTAAGAATGGAGTTGATCCTAACTGGGATGGAATTGAAAAATTGGATTTTAAGTGAAACTAGTTTCCTTCGAAAGATTTTCTTTTAATCTCTGAAAAATGATTCGAAGATTTGTTTGCTCTTCTTTCGATAGATTGTCAATAAAGTATTTATAGATGCATTCTTTATATTTGACCCAAGCTTTTTTAACTAAGTTACTTCCCTTTTCTGTAATTTCAGCATAGTAGGATCTTCCATCGTCTTGGTTTTTATAGCGGGTTACTAGTTTTTCTTTTTCTAATGTGTTCATAATTTTTGAAATTCCGCTTTTTGTTAAAAGACATTTTTTAGACAGTTCCCCAAGAGTTCTTTTCTTTTCCCGACTTTGCTCTAAAACAATCAATACATCATACCAAGCGAGCGGAATTAAACCAGCAAGCGACATTTCCTTTTCGATTTGGAACATCACATCAGCATGAAAGGAAAGAAAACTTCTCCATGATTCAACTTCTAAAATTCTTTGTTCTTTTTTTTGCTCTTTATCCATAGAATAATTTTACAAAAAGTAGTTGACTTGTCAACTAATATAATTTAAATAGTTTTTGATAGTTGAGTAGTCAACTAATTGGAGATTAAAATGAATGAGATTTTACAAAAACTTTTTACGACTGATAATAGCTGGATTGGTTTAATTTGTCGACTTACAATAGGGATCATGATTTTACCACATGGCGCACAGAAATTACTAGGATGGTTTGGTGGTTATGGCTTTGATGGAACAATGAATTTTTTCACTGATTCTATGAAACTTCCTTATATCATTGCACTGCTTATAATTTTAGGCGAGTTCTTTGGTGGAGTAGCATTAATTTTAGGAGTAGGAACTCGTTTCTTTGCAGCTTGGGTTGGAATCATACTTTTAAGTGCTATGTTTATTGTTCACTTAGAAAATGGTTTCTTTATGAATTGGTTTGGAAATCAAAAAGGAGAAGGTATTGAATTTTTTATTCTTGTGCTAGGTCTGACTATCTCTCTTTTGATTGAAGGCGGTGGAAAATATTCAGTGGATTCTATATTGTTTAAATGATAAAATGAAAATTCTTACTCTAATGAATCAGTCCTCGATTCATTAGAGTAAGAAATCTTCTAAAAAGAAGATTGTAAAAGTCTGATTCAATCGGCAAAATGGAAGGTTTCTTGCTTAGTATAAACTTTTACAATTTTAAATCTATATTTCTAAACTTTCTTAAAATACTCTTTTTTATTTCTAATAACGTCCCTATTCAAAAACGTGAAAGTAACTGATTCGAATTCCGCGATCCATCAGTCTTTCAGGAATAACTGGAAGTTGACCAGAAACAGCAAGATAGCCACCTTTATAAATTTGATAACTCAATCCCGGATATACATTCCAAAATTTTGTATTCACATCTACAACTGGGTTGTAAGGTTTTCGATATTCCGTTTCAGCGAATAACCGTAATTTATCCGTTACACCATACGATAATGCAAGACCTGCTTGATAGTATCTTCTGAATTCTTCTTGCGAGTTTTCTTTAAAAGCTCGATTGGTTTCCGATTGAAATTGTAAATCCACGATTGCTTCAAACGATCCTATCTTCAAACCAAAGTTAAGATTTGGTCGAACTAAATAGAGCTCAGGAGCAACACCATCTCGGGCATATTGTTTAGATTGTCTATCAAACCACCTAACACCACCACCCCAAACAAAAGCACCGAAGGAGAATTGATGTTCTCTGGCAAATTTTAATCCCACATTGAGTCTATCGTATTGAGTTATCGTCTTTGATCCAGATCTTTCCCATTGGGACTTTGTGGTTCCTACTTTGATTGAAAAGTATTGTAAGAATTTATACTCGCCTTCAATGTATCCTACTTTTTCTCTTTGATAAATATTGGAGTCCCTTTTTTCTGATACCTGTCCATCAATTCTGACTTTTGTGTAGACTGCGGCTGGTTCCACTCTTAGAGGAATTGCAAAAGAACTCTGTTCCTCTGCAGAAATTCGAATGATCCCAAATAAAAATAGTATGCTTACTAGAATTTTATTTTTCATAATTAGTATATCCTTCTAATACGCTTACATATCTTTTCGCGATCAAACTAAAGCCACCGGTGTTCGGATGAATACAGTCCCACATATTTCCTGCCGCTGCTACAGGAGGTCCACCTAACGTCCTTCTCAAATCAATATATCTCAACTGTGGTTCACGAGTTGTTAAATCTCTCAGCATATTATTGTAATCAGATAAAACATCGACTTCCAAAGTATTAATTTCTGTATCTGTAAAACCGGCTGAGCGAAGCGTTGCTCTACATCCTGTAGATCCTGGAGCACTAACAACATCTGGATTTGGATAATCATACCCATGTATAATCCAAAGCATTGGCGCTCCCCCATATTTTTGAACTTTATATGCGTTACCCGATCGAATTAGATTTAAAAGAAGATTTTGGACTGTATTAAATCTAGCCTGTTTCTCAGCCGCAAATCTTCCAACATATGCACTCGGATTTCCCTGAATATCATTTCCTCCCAAAGATAAAAGCATGTATTTTATATCTGGTCCTGCATCATCTATTACTTTAGTATAGAGTGCTGTATTATAAACAGTTGCCATTGTTTGCCCCGCTAGAGTAGAACCTACCATTTTATAATTGTAGTTTTTTTCTAACTGCACACGTAACGATTCAATTAAAGGAACTCCAAGAGCAAGGTCAGTCCAACTATCACCTAGAATTCCATACTTAACTCCTCTCTGTGTAGGACATATCGCACCCACATAGCAAAGAAATTGAGATCTAAATTCCTTGGGCATATCATGCTTCTTTGAGTCACAATTTGTAAGAAAAATAATAAACAACAAGATTGAAATGAATTTCATTCGATTCACCAATCAGGAGATGCTGTTAAATGCTTTTATTACATCTGCAGGAGCTTGCACTAACTCAACTAAAACTCCCTCAGAGCAAAGAGGAAATTCTTCATTTCCTTTTGGATGAATAAAACAAACATCAAAACCGCTTGCCCCTTTTCTAATTCCACCAGGAGTAAAACGGACACCTTGTTCGCCTAACCACTTAACGCATGCAGGAAGATCATCAATCCAAAGTCCAATATGATTTAATTTCGGATCGTGAACTTTTGGGCTTTTATTAGCATCGATAGGCATCATTAAATCTACTTCCACTGCAAAGTGACCAGCACCGATTCTGTAGATGTCCTCATCTACGTTTTCTTTTTCACTTTTATAATTTCCAATTTTGGTAAGACCCATGATGTCTCCCCAAAATTTACTGAGTTTGTCTTTATTCTCATTTCCAATAGCTACTTGTTGAATTCCTAAAACTTTAAATGGTCTCATTCTAATTCTCCTCTTATTACCATATATCAAAATTAAAAATTGATACAATAATTGAAACTCTATTTTAACATGAGTTTGATTTAAAAATCTCACCCAGACTGTTTTTTTAGATAGTGTAAAATGAATTTGTAAATTTCCTTTTGTTAAATCAGAAGTTAAGTTAATGAAAAAAGTTTCCTTCTACGAAAACCTTTTTAAATAAATTCTAATTCACTCCATTTCATTGGAGGAAAATTTTAAATTTTTTAGTTTATTTCTTTATTCGGGCTTGATTCCATACTGTTGCATAACAGAGAGAATTTCGTCTGAATCAGTTAATTTATCCACATTCATTTCAATTACTTCGGAAGATTTAATTTTATACCCACTTTCTGTCTCTGTCAGATTTAAAATTCCTATCTTATCACCTAACACATCAAAAGTAGAGTAAACTTTGACTCCATTCACTTCTAAATATCCAGTTTTATTACTTACTGGTTTTCGAATGGATTCATCCCCATAAATTACAATAAAGTTTTTATTTAAGGAAGTTAAGCGAACAGCCTCATCTGTAGAACCATGTAGAAGCAGAATGTATAAGTCCGCTTTATTTTCATCAATCGAGATTATATTTTGTAAAGTAGATTCTAATCCTTTGATAATGAATTTTCTTTTTAACTCTCCCGAAAGTGTATATTGAATCGTTGGACTCGTGAGAGAAATGATACCTATTCTTTTGTTTCCTTTTTTAATAATAGAGATAGGTTTTCCAACTTTACTCGATCCAAAAAATTTTTTTATAAATACATTAGCTGAATTTAACGGATAACGTTCTGAATCTACTATAGAAACTAAATCCTCTTGTAAATCGTTGATCCCCACACCTACAGAAACATAGCCCATTTTGAAAAAAGAATGAAAAATTGCTTCTGTCTTATTCTTTTTGCTTTTTACATCAAGTGAATTTCCTGTATCTACTAAAATATCCTTGGAAGAGTTTATTCCTTTCTGCTTTAAAAACGTATCTCGTTTTGCTAGACCAACAGATAGTTTCAATCCACAGATACAAGAATACAAATTACCAGAAAGAGAGGAACTATAAATAATTCGAAAATCTTCTGCATTTAAGGAAATGGAAAAAGTTAAAATGAACAAAAATAGAATTGTAGGGAATTTGAAAAATTTGTCATGGAGAAGCTGTTGAATCCATAGCTTCTTTGGTTTAGATCGTCCATCAACACGTTCAAGAGAACAATTTACTAGCAAGCTGAATAGTTTTGCTTTAAATTTAATTATATGCTTATTATAGAAAATAAAATTAATTTTTCGGATCATTGTCTTGTGGCAAACCTTTGTTATCCTCTGAATTAGAGAAGAGTCTATCTTTGAAACGAGCATAGACAAAACTAGCAATTACAAATAAACCACCGATAGAAATCAGAACCAAAACTCTTACATTTTCTTTTAAATTTTGTAAATCCCAGAATGCAATTTTTAATACAGCGAGCCCAATAAGCCCAATGCCTGCATAACGGATCAGAGTCTTATTTCTATACACTCCATAGCCAATAAATACAATTGCCTCTAAAGTCCAAATCAAACTCCAGAATCTAACATCAACAACGGTCATTGTAAGTAAGATAAACTCCAAAAATAAAGATAGAGTTACAATGTTTTCAAAGCTATATTTATTCGGAATAAAATCCGTTTGTTTGGACTTGTAAGTTTCTACATTTTTTACTGAGATTAGTAACAAAAGTAGCGTAAATGTGCCTATTGTAAAATCTTTCACATTCATACCACCCGATACATTTGAATTATTACCCAAGGTCATATATAGAAAATAAACCATAGTAAGTAGAAGAGGATAATAATAAGAATGTAATACTTCCGGGAAATGGTATTTCTGTATTATAAATGCACTGATGTAAACAAAGATCGCAAAAAAGAATAAACTGAAATGGATTTCAGATACAATATAGATGGACCAAAATAAAATAGATATAGTTAAGATATAATAAATAATTCTATTTCTAGAAAGAGTATCCTTAGCAAAAATGAAAACAGTTTGCAGAATGCTTAACACGGAATAGCCAATAATTAAGGCTACTCGAGTCGGATCCTCTTGAATCGATCCACTCGGAAAGTTTGTATGATTTAGAAAATATAAAACACTGATCAAAAGCGTTAGGTAAGCATAATCGTAGTATTTCTGCATTTGAAAACGAAACAGAAAAAAGAGATGTCCCAAATGTAAAATCGCAAATGCAATCGATCTGTATTCTACTGGAACCACAACTAAGATAAAACAAAAACCAATTAATATACTTTGAATATAAGAAAAAATACGAGAAAATAAATCTAAAGTAAAAATATATATAAGTCCAGCAGTCCCAAAAGATGTAATCGTATATGTTACTAAATTCATATATTCATAGAGACCAACTGGGCTTTTCTTTGAAAAAACCATATCTGCAATTCCCAGAAACAAAGTGAAGAAAGTTATTAAAAGTGAGTTGTAGATAAAAATTAAATTCTCTTCTTTCTTATAAGCCAACACTAACAGCAAACTATTAATAGCCGCATACGTAAGTCTATAAGGAGGATCAATGAATATATCTCCTATCAGCATAGCAGAAAATGTAGTAGCAGAAATTATAATTGGATGTAAAATCTTTTTTATTTCTAGAGTGATTCCAATTTTATTTGAGTTAAACAAAACAAAAATCCCTGAAATCCAAAAAGGAAATAGATTCGTAAAGGCAATCAATCCTTTATCGCTTAACGCTAGCTTTACATCTTCCCTATATAAACCATATCGATAGATTCCTACCAAAAATATAAACCCAGATAAAAGACTACCTTGTTTTAATCCTTGTTGGTATTTGTAATTTACTAAAAAAAATAGACAAACGATCCCAATTAAAACAATCGAATGCAAGTAAGGTGAAAAATCTTTTAATACTAGACCAAGTATAGAAAAAAGACTTACCCAGAGAAAAGTTTCCCCTTTAAAAAATAAGACTTTTAGGAAAGGAACTTGTCTTTGATCAATAATATTTACAGATAAAATATGAGAGTAACGACGTAATAAAACATTTTCTTTCGCAAGAAAATATTGAATCGAGCTCCCAACCAAAACGAGACTAAAAGAGATTGCTTGATCTATTTGATTTATTTCTGGACTTGATTTAAAAAATAATGGAATAGAAAGTAAAAGGCTAATTATCATTAGCCCAAATGAAGAGTAGTAGAAATTTCTATTCTTAGATAAAAGACTTATATAAAGTAATAAACCTGAAGCTGGAATCAAAAGAAAAGCTTGGTATGGCTTTTGAATTAAATCAATAGAAAATAAAACGAGTGTAAATGTTGCAAATAAACCAAAACCATTATAGGCAAATTTATCCAATTTAGACCAAGCTGAGTAGAATTTCTTGGAAAAGAGAATCATTCCATAAAAAGAAAGTATCATTAAAACATATAACATTCCCCTATTAAAATCAAAATAGAGGGTTGGGAAATTGACACTTTCAAAGATATACACTGCTCCATATGGAAGAGTGAAAAAACGAACTAGGTTTAAAACTAAAACAGTATATCCAAGATTCTTTAAGTATGCTTCTCTATATACAAAACCTAATCCAATTAGAACGATAGACTCTAAAAGCCAACCAAAAACATGTCCATACTCACTAAACTTAGATGGAATAGCGAGAGTAATTAACGTTATCCCTAGAACCAGACTTGAGTTCCATAAAAAATCTCGTTTGTATTTTTTGCCTGCGAATGCTCCTATTATATAAATCGTTCCAAGACTCATATTTACAATAAAAGGTCCCCATTCTGAAGGCTCAGGCTTCACATATCCAAGCATTACAAAAAAAGAAAATGCATTCACAATATTAATGGCTGAGCAAACTCTCTCAGTTTTTTTATCCACCACTTTCATGGTAAAAGTGGAAATAAAAAATATTATCCAGAAAAAGAGTAAGTATAAAATCGATTCAACATAATAATTGTGACCAGTTTCAGAGATCTTTATTAAATATCCATTTTCTGTTCTTGGAAGTCCAGAGGCATAGAGCCAGTAATTTGCATATGTCGCGATGATTCCAACTCCAGTTAAATACTTCCACTTCCTGATTGTCATAATGACAATTAGGCTAACAGCGAGTAACCCAACAGTCGCCATTGAAAAATAATTAAAATCCGAATTTTCATTTATGGAAATAGTCAGAAAGCCAAGAAAATAAGCGAAGGAAGTCAGAATTTCTTCATTGTATTTTAAACTTGCTCCTATTACAAAACTAGAAGTTAGGATTAACAGGATAAAGCCTATTAGCCTCTGATCAGGAGGGAAAATACGTGTGGCTTCAATGTTATAAGAAGCATAAACTGTAAAATAAAGTAGAGCAAAAGAAGAAGCGATCAGTCCAAGTCCAAATGTAGAATATTTTTTAGTTCTAAATATTTTATCCCCACCAAAATAAACTCCAATCGATAAAACGAACATACCAATTACTTTCGTAAATGGACCAATCCAATCGTAAGCAAGTCGTAAGAAAAAACTAAAACCAACTACAAGTAATAAGAGACCGATCTTATTTAAAAGATTAACTCCTAAAAACTCTTCTAATGGTATATTTCCAACTTTAGATTGAAACCAGCTTTTTAAATCATCGATAAAGTCAGGACTAGACTCTTTTCTGGAATAAGTTTCTTTTACTTGAGACACTGGTCTCGGTTTATAAGTGACTTCTTCTTTTTGCGTCGAATTGTTTTGAAGAAGGCTTGGTCGAATAATGGTTGGCTTAGTTTCTTTTGGAATAGGTTGAGGCTCTAGTTTTTCTTCTTGAATTGCCTCATAGGATTCAGTGATTGGTGACGTTAGTTCTGGCTCTAATGCGGTATCACTGGTTTGTTCTTCTTTTAGATTTTTTTCGTATTTCTGAACTGCTAAATCAAGCTTTGCTCGGAGATGTTTTAAATCTCCTTGCAAAGTTTCCATTTTATTTTCAATGGACGCAATCTCGGAATAGAGTTTCCTAAGTTCGTCCGATTGCATTTATCTTCTGCGACCAAAGATTCGGAGTAAATAAAGAAATAAATTTATAAAGTCTAGATACAGTGTAAGAGCTCCCATAATTGCTTCTTTCTGGTCTTCTTCTGTTCCTTCATTTCCAATGATATTCATGTTTTTTATTTTCTGAGTATCATAGGCCGTTAGCCCCACAAATAAAATAACACCAATATAAGTTGTAATCCAGTAAATTGCCTCACTCTTCATAAATAAATTTACAACAGAAGCAAGAATCAATCCAATTAATGCCATCATAAATAAATTACCAAGCTTTGTAAGGTCGGATTTAGTTACATATCCATAAAAACTTGTAAGTGCGAAAGTTCCTGCAGTAATATAAAATGTAGAACTAATAGAAGCTGAGGTATAAACTACAAAAATTATAGAAAAGGTTAAACCGTTAAGTGCCGCATAAAAAAGAAAAACGAAAGTTGCCACAGTTGCATTCATCTTCTGCACAAGACCAGATAAAGTCGCAACTAAGATGAATTCTCCAATTAATAAACCGTAGAATACGAAAGAGTTGCCAACGACTATTCTAAGTGCTGTTTCGCTAGAGGCAACTAACATAGATACAATCCCAGTTAGTCCTAATGCTACTGACATCCAGCTATAAACTTTAACGATAAATCTCTGCTGCTCCGCCATAACTTGAGCGGGACTCATTGAATAACTTTGATTCATAAAAATATCCTTTATAATTTTGTTGCAAATCGACGAGGTTTGCCTCTTCTTTCTGGATGTGTTGTTAAGAAGTAAACTCTCTTTTCTAATTCTTCTGTTAACATCTTTGCGGCTTTCTTTTCTGCTTCTTTTGGAAATTCATCCGGTAAG
The DNA here is from genome assembly GCA_035345875.1 of Leptospiraceae bacterium. Lineage (GTDB taxonomy): Bacteria > Spirochaetota > Leptospiria > Leptospirales > Leptospiraceae > UBA2033. The sequence continues at coordinate 116,997 of DAORDH010000008.1, forward strand.
ATTGGAACCCCAATATTGTATTTGATGATAGTATTTCTAGTTTGCCCAGAGAGGATGGCTTGTGGGGTGGACATATTCCATGCACCAGAAATTCCACTCGGAATAATAGGAACGTTTGCGCGTATCGCAATTTTTGCTGCCATTGCTTTGAATGGTCCCATGACTCCACTTAAAGTTCTAGTTCCTTCCGGGAATATGGAAACAATTTCACCTGATTTTAAAATAGATACCATGTAATTTTCTAATTCTTCGTAATAAGCAACAGCGGACTTTGCATCTTCTCCGTGATAGTTGCGGATAATCGGCATTCCCCCCCATTTTTGAATTTGGTGAGAATACACATCCCCGATAGTGTTTAAATATTTTTCTAATCCCTCTTTTAGAAAACTGAAAGGAGGGGATACTAAAGGAGAGTTTTTTGCATTCATCATTTTAATAATTGCTTCTTGTGGATTGAAGACTTCATTTTTACCAAGGAATACAACTTTTCTAGGAATATAAAGACCAATAACAGGAATATCAAGTGAGTCTGTATGATTGCATACCAAAACTGCACCACCCTTGCTTGGAACATGCTCGCTTCCCGTTACTTCCACTTTATAAATCATTTCCATGATTCCTTTTATAATCGTTGCTGGAACTTCTCGGGGAATAAAAAAAGGTTCTAAAAATTTTGTAATTTCTTCCATTTATAACTCACTCTTTAATCACAGATTAAATTCAATAGGGGAAATGATAAAGTAATTTTTCAAGTTCCCAAAATGGTTTATTCGCTTTTCTAATTTGCATAAATACCAAATTTACGTTAAAAAAATTGAATCTAGTAAAAATTTCTTTTATTTTAAGAACTACTTTCTTATCTATTAATTGAGAGGCTACAATGAGCGAAATTAAAACCTTTGGTGAATTAAAAAAAAGCAATTATATCGAAAGATCAATTAAAATAGAAATGGCAGAGAATCTTTCTGCAAAATTAGCTCGAAAAGAAAACATCTTTCCAAAAATTCATGGCTATGAAGATACAGTGATCCCACAACTTGTAAATGCAATTCTATCCGGGCATAATATTGTAATGCTTGGAGAAAAAGGGCAAGCAAAGAGTCGAATCATGAGAGCCTTAATAAACCTTCTCGATGAAAAAATTCCAGTCATCAAAGGAACAGAAATTCCAGAATCTCCCTTTCATCCTATCACTGCAAAAGGAAAAAAGATAATCAAAGAGGTAGGGGATAACACAGAGTTAGTCTGGCTCACAAGGGAAGAACGTTATGGAGAAAGACTCGCACCAGGTGCTCGAATCGGAGATATCATAGGAGATCTAGATCCTTCTCGTATCGTAAATGGCGAACCTCTTTCTTCTGAAGGAGCAGTTCATTTTGGTTTACTTCCCAGAATGAATCGAGGAATTTTTGCAGTGAATGAAATGCCTGATCTTGATTATCTTGTGCAAGTTTCGCTTTTTAATATTTTAGAAGAGGCTGATATTCAAATTCGTGGAATTCCAATTCGATTTCCGTTAGACGTTATGGTTTGCTTCACTGCAAATCCAGATGATTATTCTAGAAGTGGAAAAATTATATCACAGTTAAAAGATCGAATTGGTTCTGAAATCAGAACACATTATCCCAAGACAAGACAAATCGGACTTGAGATCACGCGTCAAGAAATCAATCTTCCTCTTAAAACACCGGAAGTGATTGTTCCACCATTCATCGAAGAAATTATTGAAGAAATTACAATTCAAGCTAGAAGCTCTCATCTAGTAAACCAAAAGTCTGGTGTGAGTGCTAGACTTTCCATTGCAAACTATGAGGTAGCCGTTAGCTCTGCAAGAAAACGTGCTCTTCATTTCGCAGATACCACTGGATATGTGAGACTTACTGATCTTGGAAATATTTTCGCTTCTTGTTCCGGCAAAATAGAATTAGACCCGTATAGAGACGAAGCTGTAAGTGAATACCAAGTTGTATTAAAGCTGTTAGAACAAGCAACTAGAGTTGTATTTGAAGAGTATTTTCCTCCTAAAGCATATTCTCAAAATTTTAACGACATAGCAAAGCAAATTTATGCGTTAGGCAAATTAGAGATTTCAGATTTAATGCCCGTAAATAGCTACAGAGCACTTCTGAAAACAGTTCCAGCTCTCTGGGATTTACTCCATGAAAAAGGAATGGATATAGAAGATCATTTATTTGTCACAGGAGTAGAATTTATTTTAGAAGGGCTTGCTTCCACACAAAAGCTTTCAAGAAGAAGACTTGGTGAAATATCTACCTTTAAAACGATAGACGCTTATTGATCACTTCATTTTTATTTTTGCCAAACGACAATCATTCAAAATATCATTTTTTGTAGATTGTCATTTGGTATCCCCAAAAAAGAACGAACACATTTCTTAGATTATATAGTTTCTTAAGATGCAGAAAAAGCTTATAAAAAGTATAAAATCTGCAAATATTTAAGGAAAGGAAAAAGGAGAAGATGCTTTGACTTGTTGCCTGCATTTCCTTGGTTAGAAGAATTTTATATCTAAATCCAAAAAAACTTTTTTTAAGAGATTAACTTTTACTAGCTTTTGTTATTTTTATAAGAATAAATTTCTTTGATTGTATCAGATAAATTCACAACTGATTCCAATCAACACAACTACAATCTTTACTAAAATAAGAATTCTTTTAGAGCCAATTACTCTTTTAAATCCATTAATAAACCACGGATTTTTTCTAACTGTTTCAAAAGACTAAATGCAGAATTTTGTGGGCTTAGCATTGTAGAGGCAAGTATTTGAATATTTTCATCAATAATTTTTACAGTCATTAAAATCTTTTTATCATTTCGTCCACGTTGCTTTGCTTGCACAAGCTGAGTATTGTTTTTTAAAATAGAATTTGTGATATCTTTCACTAACTTTTTGTATTCGGTTAAATTTTCATGGCTTGGTAAATTCAAAAAGCGCTTTTCCATTTCGGGAAGTTTCTGCCAGAGCTCATTAATCTCTCTAGTTTCCTCTTTATCAGAAGGAACAATTGATTCTAATATAGATAAAAAAGTATTTTCTTTATCTTTGATCTTTGAGGAACTATCAGATTTAATTCCTTTTGAATTCTTATCGGCTATCGTTTTAGGTTTATCTGTGTTAATCGAAAATTGCATTATGGGTTAACCGTGCATTTGCCCTCGAAGAGAACTCCTTCTTCGATAAATAATTTTGGAGTAATGATATCTCCATATAATCTACAAGTAGATAATAGAACCACTCTTTCGGAAGCATAAATATTTCCATGAATCTCTCCACCTGCCACAACAACACGAGCTTTTATATCTGTATTCACAATACCCGTTTTTCCAATAATTACTTTTCCATCTGTTTCAATGAGTCCTCTAAATTTGCCATCAATACGAATTAAACCAGATAATTTAAACTCTCCATAAAATTCTGATCCTTCCCCGATGATACTATTTACTGAAAACTCTTCTTGCTCTTCATTCATATAAAATTCCTAATTTTGAACCTGATTTAAAAAGGAGTAAGGATTTAAAGGATTAGTCCCAACGTGGACTTCATAATGTAAGTGGAAAATAGAACTACCAGATGTTTTTCCAACATATCCTAATATATCTCCCTTTGATACCATTTCTCCTTTCTTAACCTGTAATCTCTCTAAATTTGAATAGATTGTCTTCCATCCATATTTATGTATAATCTTAATAAAATAACCTGTAGATTCTGTATAACCTGTTTCATAAATTTCTCCTGGTGCAGTTGCAACTACTTCTGTCCCTGGAAAAGTTCCTATATCAATTCCATTGTTTATTACTTCCCGACCTGTAATAGAAGAAAAATATTTTCCAAATGGAAATAATATATAACCTCTTGTCGGCCAAAGAGAAGGTGTATTTTTGATAATGGATTTTCTTTGTTTAATCGTCTTTATAATTTCTTTTGTAAGCTCTGCAGATTTTTTTAAATAATAAATATCTGATTTTAAAGTGTATGTCTCTGGTATAATATCTGAATTGGAATCAAAAACTCCAAGAGGAAGTTTGGATTTGTCAGTCATTCCAACTTTATTTGGATCCCCACCCAATTTTATATACAATCTAGAAACTCTTTGATGGTAGTAGGAACTTATATCATGTAATAAATTCATTTCAGATTTTAATTTTAGAGATTGCTTTTGAAAATCTCCACTTGATATTTTCAATTCTTCCATTTCATGGACGCGTCCACTGTGACCCAAAACAATAATTGCCGAGGTCCCAATAAGTCCTCCAATGATCAGAAAAAAAATTGTAATAGCTTTATATGTAATACTAATTTTAAAACTTGGTTTCTCGTTGTGTGGTATAACCATTACAGTGAGAAACTCTTTTCTTTTTTTTATGATCCGATCTTTAGATTGAATCAGGAATAGTTTCAAGCTATTTAGTTCTTCCTGAATCTTTTTATAAATAGATTGGATATATTCTTTAATTTTAAATTTCACGATAAAACCTTAATCTAAAAGACCAAATGAAAGCTTAATTCTAAAATGTAGAATCCAGAATTTTTCTGTATTCTACAAGAATATCTTTACTTTGACTTTTATTTCATTACCTTCACATCTCTTAATTTAAGATTGTCTCTATTTAAAACACGAATCGATACTTCATTATTATCCTGAGATCTTTTAGTGAGGTAAATTTTGTTTTTCTTAAATGCAATTTCACAATCAGGATTAATTGGATCGCTACTTCTCATTTCAAATGTTAAGTCATCTTTAAATTGAGCTAGATAGTATTTACCATCCTTAAATTCTACAGCATATATCTTGTTATTTTGTTCTTTTAAAAATGATCTCCAGAAAATGACTTCATTTGTCTGTTTAATAAGCTTCAAACTATCTTTGTCTAAAAGTGCTAAGTGGTGAGTATCAGAATTTAGAACGTCATTTGCCTTATAGCTCATAACCACAACTCCTGTTCCCAATTCTTTAAACTCTTTTCCACAAACTTTTTTAAAAGGACTCTGAAAGAGCTCATCATCATTTTCAGTATCAACTGCCCACATTTCAGAACTATAATGACCTTCTGCTAAAAATTCCTTAACCTTCAAAAAGACAATTTTTTCTCCCACTACGTTTTCACTGTTTTCGACCTTGTCTTTTTCTTTGATTTTTAGCTCAGTTAGTTCCTTTTGCATTTTTTTGATTTCTTCCTTCGTTGTAGGAAGTTTCTCATCAGCCTTCTTAGCAGGTGGAGCTACGACGGTTTTAGGAGCTTCTTTCTTTGGCTCTTCTACTTTCTTAGCAGGTTCAACTGGCTTTGACTCTTTTGCTACCGGTTTCTCTTCATTAGCCGCTTTTTTTGGTTCTGATTTTGCTTCGTTGATTGCTACTGTTTTAGCGTCTTTGCTATCCTTTGTAGTTTTAGATTCTTCTTTTGCTGTTTCTTTCGCAGGCTCTTTACTTTCCTTTGCAGCCTCTTTCGCTGGATTTGCAGTCTTAGAATCTTTGGTAGGCTCTTTTACTGTCTCAACTAGTTTGGCATCTTTGGTTGTATTCGAATTTGATTTTTCTTCTTTCGGTTTATCCTCATTAGCCGCTTTCTTTGGTTCTGATTTTGCTTCGTTGATTACTACTGTTTTTGAGTCCTTGCTATCCTTTGTAGTTTTAGGTTCTTCTTTTGCTGTTTCCTTCGCAGGCTCTTTACTTTCCTTTGCAGCCTCTTTCGTTGGATTTGCAGTCTTAGAATCTTTGGTAGGTTCTTTTACTGTTTCAACTAGTTTGGCATCTTTGGTCGTATTCGAATTTGATTTTTCTTCTTTCGGTTTATCCTCATTAGCTGCTTTCTTTGGTTCTGATTTTGCTTCATTGATTACTACTGTTTTTGAGTCCTTGCTATCCTTTGTAGTTTTAGGCTCTTCTTTTGCTGTTTCCTTCGCAGGTTCCTTACTTTCTTTGACAGCCTCTTTAGCAGACTCCTTACTACTCTTTGAGTCTTCTTGCGGTTTATTTGAATTTTCCGCTTTCTTCGGTTCTATTGTTTTTGGATCTTCATCAGTTTTAGTTTTCTTAGAGTCAGTTGTATTCTCCTTGGCTTTTTCAACGAGCTCCACTTTTTTCTCAATAATTTTCTTCTCTTCTTTTATAACAGTTCCATCAGTTTTATTTTTTTTATCGTCTGGCTTCTTTTTTGTTTCTGTTATGTTTTCTTTCGGAATATCAGAGCTAGGGATTTTTTCTTTTATCTGTTTGATTTTTTCTTTTTCCACTACTGGATTTTTTCCTGTTGTGGTAGTTGTAGTTTCTTCTTTCTTTTCCTCTTTCGGCTTATTTTCTGAAACCTCTGGAATCTTATTAGGATCTTCGGAATATTTGATAGGAATTACAATTTGAGTATTTCCAGGCCACTCACTGAATTTTCTACTTATTCCAACTTTATTTTTAGTCAACGCTGCAACTAACGACTTTGTATAACGTTTTTTAATGCGATCTAATTTATTTCTATTTTGTGCGTTGTAATAAAGAACTTCCATGACTAATACATCTGCATTCTTTTCAGTGTATTCGAAGGAACTTTGAATGTAGGCATTTAATATTCTTTTAATAGAATTGATATGCCCATAACTTGCATTTTTATTTAATGCAAGGATATCACCACCAAACTTACCTTTTTCATCAGAGTAAAATCGCTGTAAGGTGAAACCTTTGTAATTAATTGGTTTGTCTGTTTGTATAACTAGATTGTGTAAGCCTTTTCCAATTTCTGCTTCTATCGCTTTTAATTCCGGGGTTGCAAATTTGTCAGAACGATTTTCAAATTTTGCATAGGGAGATTTACGGATTTCCTCTTCTCCTAAAACAACTTTCGACTGAGCATATAGGGTGGCTTGTAAAAGAAAGACTATCGTGATTAGATAAATATTTTTCATAAAAAAATTCTTTTCCTAATTTAATATTCATAAATTGCAAGTAAAGTGCAATCCTTTTACATTTCAGATTGACAGATTTTTTTGAAAACACGATATCCTTCCCATGAGTGATATTTTAAACAAAGTAAAAAAAGCAATAGCTATAGAAGTAAATGCGATCAAACACTTTCAAGACACGCTAGATCCCAATTTTGAATCTGCTGTTCGACTCATTCTAGACTCAAAAGGAAAAGTAATTGTCACAGGTGTTGGTAAATCAGGTGACATAGCTAAGAAAATATCCTCAACATTGAGCTCTACAGGCACACCGGCGATCTTTTTACATCCAACAGACTCTGCACATGGAGATGCTGGTCTCATAGCAGAAGGAGATATTGTGATCGCAATCGGGAAAAGTGGAGAAAGCGATGAGTTAATAGCACTTATCCCCACCATAAAAAAAATTGGAGCAAAATTAATTGGAATTACCGCTAATCCAAAATCGAAATTGGCAGCTGCTTGTGACATAACTTTAATCACTCCTATTTTACAAGAAGCTTGTCCTTTAGCACTCGCTCCCACATCAAGCACTACTATTGCCTTAATTGCAGGGGATGCAATCGCAATGGCACTTATGGAATTAAAAAATTTTCAAGCAGACGATTTCGCTTTGTATCATCCTGCTGGCAGACTCGGAAAAAGACTAAGTCTTGCTATCGAGGACGTTATGCGATCTGATGATCAAAATGCATTTGTAACACCAGATGCAGATCTATCAATGGTTTTGAATGAAATAACAACAAAGCGTTTAGGAGCTGTTGCAGTTATTGACTCAGAACAAAAACTCATTGGAATTATAACAGATTTCGATATAAGAAAGTCTCTCACAGATGGAAATTTGACAAAAGAAAAAAAAGCAAAAGAAATTATGAATCCAAATCCAAGTTCATTTACTCTTGGTATGAAGGCATACGATGTTTTAGTCGCAATGGAAGATAGAAAGCATCCAATATCAGTAGCGCCCATAACCGATAAACAAAATAAACTGGTTGGTATGGTCCTAATACATGATTTACTCCAAAAAGGATTATGATCTAGTTTCTTTCATACACTCAGATTGTTTAATTTTTTATTTTCTCTAATCGGTTATTCGTAGATACCCAAAAAGGTTTATTTGGTTTATTTTGAAAAGAGTCTACGTAAATCCTCTAAATGGATTGGTTTAGTTAGGTATTCATCAAAACCAACTTTTAACAGTCTTTCTTTTTCGCCTGTTAATGCATGTGCTGTCAACGCTACTATATAAACATCTTTATAATTTTGATCAGACTTAATTTTACTTGTTGCCTCAATACCATCCATCTCAGGCATTTCAATATCCATTAAAATGACATCATAGTTTTTTTCTTTTAATTTATTTAATACTTCAATTCCAGTTTTAGCAATATCAGCTTTTAACGATAGTCGCTTTAGTAATGCAGAAACAATTTTTTGATTTAGATCATTGTCTTCCGCGATCAATACATTAATATCTTTCCGGATTTGATCTGATTTTATACTTTTTACTTCCTCAGCTACTTCATTCTTCTTGCTTGCATCTAATTTTAAAGTAAAAATAAATTTTGCACCTTTGCCAAGTTCGCTGTCTACTTTGATTTCACCACTCATCATTTCAACTAACCTTTTTGTGATAGCAAGCCCTAGACCAGTCCCTCCAAATTTTCGAGTTGTGCTTGCATCGACTTGTGAAAAAGAATTAAACAAAATACTTTTCTTATTATCATCAATTCCCACTCCAGTATCTTCTACAATAAACTGAATGAGATAAGAATCATTATTTTTCTCTAATATCTTGGATTTTATTTTTATTCCACCTTTGAAAGTAAATTTTATAGAATTACTAAGCAAATTTAAAAATATCTGTCTTATTCTTACTGGATCTCCTTCTAGTTCAACTGGTAAGTCAATGTCTTGTTCTACGTTTATAAATAGACCTTTTTTATCTGCATCAAACTTGACTATAGAAATAACGTCCTTAATGATTTGGTTAATATTTACAGATATTTTTTCTAGTTCAATTTTATTCGCTTCAATCTTCGAAAAATCTAAAATATCATTTATTATAACAAGTAAATTCTGTGCACTAATTCGTATTGATTCAAAATATTCTAAATTCTCCTTTGAGAAATTTTCTGTTGATATCAACTGTAAACTACCAATAATCCCATTCATAGGAGTTCTAATTTCATGGCTCATATTTGCCAAAAATAAACTTTTAGCTCTATTTGCTGATTCTGATAATTTTCTAGATTCTTCCAATTCTTTTGTTCTCTCTATTACTTTTGTTTCTAAATTTTCAAACAGTATGCGTAAATCTTTCGCCATTTTATAAAAAGATCTAGATAACTCACCCACCTCATCTTCTCTTTTTAAGCTTGATAGACTTTCGATATGACTTTCATTGAATTGATTTAATGATAAATTCTTTGCAACAATATTAAGTTCTTGAATTGGAGCTAGAATTAATTTAGAAGAGTAAATACCGATAGTCACCATAAGCATTATAGCAATCATAACGATCACTGTAATAATACGATTGTTCAATTTAATCTTTCCTAAAACATCAGAATCAGGAAAGATAGTAATCATATACCACTGAATTCCGCTTTCAGAAATATCATGATACTGGACCCAATACTCTATTCCATGATAATCAAGGGTAAAGTTTCTATTACTTTTTAATTTCTGGATTTGAGCTGCTACTTCTACAAGAAGTCCATCATTCAATTCATTCAATTTATAAAGAATAAAATTGTTATCATCAATAATCTTTAAGGTTTGCATTTGAACTGATGAAGCCAAAATCTCCCCTTTTGAATTTACAATAAAAACTTTTGAATTTGGGGTAGCTAAATTCTTTTTTAAGAAATTAGAAATATTTGTTAGTAATATATTAACACCGCTAACTCCTACCAATATTCCTTTTTCATCTAGAATGGATTTAAAAATAGTAATTCCTAACAAGCCAGTATTCGCTTGCACAAATACGTTATTTGTTAGAATCATATTTGGATTCTTTACTGCTTCTCTAAACCAAGGTCTATTTACTGTATCATAACTTTGTGTTTTAATTAATTCTTGCTTCTCTCCTTTTTCATTTAAAAGATAAAAAAATCTAATTTTTTGCTCGTTTGTTTCACGGAAGATATATTTATCTTTCTGCCTTTCAATTGCATGCAGTCGTCCGTTTTTTTCTGCAAAGAAAATATCATTGATATCAGGATACAATTTAATTTGTTCCATAAAATATAGGGGATAATTAAAATTAACCCCAGGTCTCATTAAGCCAAATTTGATAGCTTGTGAATTTTGTTGGATCAGGTTTCTGGAATTAAAAAAGTAAGTTCTAATATATTCTTTGGTTCTGGTTTGAATCTGTTCTTGGATTTTTTCTGTTAGATCATATGCTGTTTTTTCAGAATTCCAATGAAGGAAGCCCCAAACAATCCCAAGCGTAAATAAAATCTCCAAAATAAATGGAATAATAATTTGTTCTCTTAGAACAAATCTTCCATGAAAGCTAGAAATTAATTTACGTATAAATCTCAAGGTAATTATCCTTTAGCAACAACTCTCTAATTAGTTGGTTTATTCCTAAAAGATTATTATTTCACTCTTTTTTTAATTTCTTTATAAAATTTAAAAGTTTTTCTCGAATGAATTCATCATCCTCTTTTTGAATCGTCTCCACTAACTCTGATTTACCTTCTAAAGTCTCAATTTGTTTTGTTGCCTTCTGGGGGGGCGTATATTGCATGTTTCCTGTAGTAATAGTCAATTTTGAAAGGAGTGGAGAGGCAAATAGTTTGTTAGCTGCTTTTAATATGGAGTCTTTCAAAAAGCCAATTTCCATTTTATATGCAGAGTGAGCGACCCTTAAAAATAATACATCCCCTTCCACTTTATACGGTTGCGCCTGATTCACAAATACAGGACCAATGATATCTCCCCAATTTTCTTTGATTTGATTTAATATAACTGTGTTTATAAGTATTTCTTTATTATAGCCAATTTTTTGAATGACTGTTTCTAAATCAGTTAATTGAATTTTGTGAATTGGATCCATTTACTCTACCTGGGAAATATTTCCATCTTGGATTAAGAAAACTTCTTTAGACTCTTGTAAATTTCCAATATAATCTTGAATTCCTTCCAAATCCGTTGTAGTGAAAAAAGCTTGTCCGCAGTCCATTAAAAGACTTACAAAATACTCTCTTCTTTTGACATCTAGTTCGCGAATAACGTCATCTATCAAAAGTATAGGAGCTTCCCCAATTTCTTTTTGTATAAACTGAAACTGAGAAGTCTTTAAAGCAATCACTGTGCTTCTCTTTTGTCCTTGAGATCCAAACTCTATAATGTCTTTATTATCTCTTCCTACAAAAATATCATCTCTATGAATTCCAACAGATGTATAACCCAAATGAGTATCTCTAGAAATTCTTTCAGATAACTTTTTTGCATAATCTTCTTCCAAAGATACGTTAGGCTTGTAGGTTATATGAAAGTCATCCTTATTGCCACTGAGCTTGGATAAATTTTCCCTGTAAATAATATCTAAGCCTGCAATCACGCGAGCTCTCTCTTTCGAAATATCTGTCCCTTTTTTAACAAGAAGTTGGTCCCAGGGAAGTAATTCTGATTGAGAAAAATCTTTTTTCTTAAGGAGAGTATTTCTGTGCTTTAAGATTTTATTATAATCAAGTATATTTGCAAAATAATTGCGGTTAACGGTAGAAATAAATCCGTCTATAAATCTTCTTCTTTCGGAAGGACCGCCATCAATGATTTTTAAATCGACAGGAGAGAAAACAACAGCTCTCATTTCTCCGATGATATCTTGTTTCTTTTGAATGACATCACCGTTTAACTTTACTTTTCTTTTGAGAGCTTCTCCCTTGCTATATCCAATTTCAATCACCTTATTGGTTTCCTCGGAAGAAAACTCACCTTTCACAAAATAATGGCTTTGTTTCCAGTTGATTAACTCTTCATCGGAATTATCTCGAAAACTTTTTAATGTTGCAAATAGATTAATAGCTTCAATGATATTTGTTTTACCAGCTCCATTTTCTCCAATAAAGAAAATAAGTTTAGATTTGAATTGTAGCTGAATGTCTTCATGGCTTCTAAAATTAAGCAATTTTAGTTTTGATAAAAACATTTTTCACTCAGTTAAGAATTTTTAGCCAACGATGAACACGGATAAAAACTGATGGGTTTAATTTTTATTAGCCTTTTATCTGTGTTCATTTTTTTACAGGAGACGGGTCATTTAAACTTATATCTTCATTGGCATTATGACTGATGTATATTGAGGATCCGAAGGATCTTTAAAGACAGCAGGTAAATTGGATGAAGTGAATTCCATAATGATTTCTGCATCATCAATTGATTTAATTACATCTGCTAAATAATCACCTTTGAATGCAATAGACATCTCCTCTCCTTTATAGTCAACAGGCAAACTAACATTTACCTCTGTTGATCCAGGAGTTGAGGAATTTATATGTAAGAGGTTTTCAGAGAAAGTCATTCGAATTTGTCTAGAAGGTTCTTCTGCTGCAATCAATGCTTGTCTTAATGCTATTTGCAATTCATCTTTATTGATTCGAACAGAGCTCTTTGACTTGCTTGGAATAACTGCTTCATAATCAGGATAATTTCCATCTATTAATTTACAAAGTAATTCCACATTTCCTATTTTTAGATAGATCTGATTGTCTACGATTCCTATTTTTCCAGAATCATTTGAATCAATCATCTTAACTATTTCTTTGATCGCTTTGTGAGGAATAATAACGCCTTTACTAAAAGGAAGTGCGTTAGGTATCACTCTATCTATCTTCGCAAGTCTTCTACCATCTGTTCCAACAAAGGAAATTTTACCTTCGTTGGAAATAACATATAAACCATTAAAAACAAATCTTGTGTCTTCTAATGCAACCGAGTAGGATGTCTTTTTAATCATTTCAGAAATAGTGAAACAAGGAAAGTCAACAACAAGAGAATCATCAACCTTAGAGATAGTTTTTATTTCTTCTCCTTCAACTCCATTGATATTCATTTTAAAATCTTTCTTTTTTTCTGAGTCAGTTATAGTGGTGCTAACGTTTCCTTCTGCATTATCATTTGTAAGTAAGGCTTCCGGAAAATTAATTGTTTTAAAGGCATTGCTTAATTGTTTTGCTGGGATAGATGTTGTTCCTGGTTCGATAGTATCTGCATTTACAGATGTTTTAATTGAAATTTCTAAATCTGTTGCTGATAAAAAAACTTTTCCGTCTTCTGCTTCCACTTTTATGTTGGAAAGAATAGACTTTATTTCTCTGACAGTAATAACTCCTTCCACAGAGCTGATAGCTTTTTGAAAATCATTTGTCTTTACTTTGAATTTCATTTCTTACATCCTATCCTATATTTATATTTTATATTCTTTTGTTGTTTTAGTTGTACACGTAAATAAGTAGATAACTTAAAATCAGTATGTTTTTCTAAGGAATATGTCACATTGATTTTTGAAAATAACTTTTTTTCTTTTCTGACTTAATTGCATTTTAAGAGGTTTTCGATTTGATTCTGTAAGTTTATTATGTCTTATTTACAGATTAAGAAACTTAATTATGTCTTATTAACACTTTTGTGACATAATTCCTACATACTTCTTCTTTTCTTTTACCAAGGAAGGTTCTTAAGTGAAAGGATTGAGTGTCAGAAAAATGAAGTCAGGAAACTCAATGCTTGAAAACCATTGCAGTTGAGAAAGAAACCTAACTCCTTTTTCAATTTCCCAACCCTCTTTCTTTTACCTAGTAACAGAAAAATTAAATTAGAATCTATTCTCTTTTAAATGTTTTTTTATCTCTGCTTGTGATTAGGTAAACTTTTTGCATATGTATCCTCTGCAATTCTGTTTATTCTAAAAGTTTCGATGATTTTGTCTTAGAATAGAACAAGATTGTAATAACTTTTAGCAGATTTATTAGTTTTTATCCAAGCAGGTAAACCAATGACTTACATTTCTATTAGTTCCCAATTGATTGATGCCACAACAAAAATAGTGAATATACTCAGACAGATTAAAGACATTAATAGCACTACCAAATTAATTGCTATCAATGCTGCGATTGAATCTTCTCGATCTGCTCAATTAGCTGATAATTTCTCTTCCTTGTCTGAACAAGTAAGAACTCTCTCAACTCGCTCCGAAGAATCTTTTAGTGAAATCCAAATCTTAATAGAAAATCTTAGAGTTTGTTGCGCAAAAGCCATTGCGGTTCGATTAGCAGATTTATCGATAGACATCATTGATAAAATAGATCGAAATCTTTTTGAAAGAAATTGTGACTGTCAAGCTTGGGCAACCTTCGAAGACAATGTGAATGCTTGTCTCACTGGGAATGGGCAAGATGCAAGTAGCTTATTAAATAATCTAGTGAATGTGTATGAAGTGTATCATGATATATTTCTTTTAAACAAAGATGGCTATGTTATCGCAACAGGAAAGAATCCGCAGCTTTTAGGACAAAATCAATCTGACCGAGTTTGGTTTAAAGAAGTGATTCGAAACAATTCTGTTCATGTTACTGATATGTATTTCTCTGATTCTGTTGGAAACCATACCGTTAGTTACTCTGCACCAGTCAGAGATCAAAATAAAAATATCATTGGAGTTTTATCGACTCGTTTTAATTGGGATTATGTTTATGACATCATTGAAAAAGTCAAATTAGAGAGTCATTGTAAAATCTTTTTAATCTCATCTGTAGGAACAATAATCTCTTCAAAACAAAAATATGATATATTGCGAGATAATATGCTTTGGCTCGGTGGTGGAGAAAGTGCAATTCAAGGGAAACGTGGATACAGTATAGAGACTGCGCGCAATGGACAATGGAAGGCTTATGGTTTTTCCAGAACTAAAGGGTATAACGCATATGCAGGTAAAGGTTGGTCTGTTATAGTGGATGAGCCAATTCATCTAGAAAATCCTAGAGTGATCATAGAATCGTTTTCAGAAATAAGCGAGAATAAAATCGGAACTAGATCTAGAGCACACTCAGAAGATGTCAACAATCAACTTTTGCAAATAACGCACCAACTAGGTGAATCAATTGAATCAATCAATAAAATCAATAATGTAACGACAACTCTTGCGCTCAACGCTGCCATTCGTGCAGATAGAGCAGGTGATCAAGGTAGAGCATTTTCTGTTCTGGCGGAAGAAGTGAGAGCTTTTTCTCAAAAATCAGATCAACTGACTGAGGAAATTAATACAACACTTGATTCTTTAAATCAAGTTGTTCGAGAAACAGTTTCTACACGTCTAGCTGATGCTGCTTTTGATACGATTGATAAGGTGGATCGAAATCTTTTTGAAAGAAACTGCGATGTGCAAGCTTGGACAACCTTTGAAGAAGTGATTAACTGTGCGGAAACTGGAATCAACAGAGAAGAAACTTCTGCTTTATTAAAAGATCTACATACAATTTATGAAGTTTATTATGATATCTATTTATTAAATACAAAAGGTGTGATTTGTGCTGCTGCAATTAGACAAGATCTAATTGGGCAAGATCAATCAGATAGAGATTGGTTTCAAAAAGCAATTCAAGGCTATGTAACAGTGACAGATATGTATAAATCGGATACGATAGGCACATATACTGTTTCTTACTGTGCGCCGGTAAAAAATAAAAACGGTCAAATTGTAGGAGTTCTCACAACTAGATTCAATTGGAACTTCATAGTAGACATTATCAATGCAACGCAAGTTTACAGTGATTGCAAAGTCTATCTTCTAAACTCAATGGGACAAGTGATCGCATCCCAAGATAATAGAGAAATTTTAAAAAGAGATTTTAGTAAATATGAAGCTTATAAATTAGCAATGGAAGGAGGAAATGGATTTATTGTAGAAAGAGATGCTGATACCAATCAAATTTATCTAGTCGGTTATGCAAAAACAGAGGGATACAATAAATACCAAGGAAAAGGCTGGTGCGTTTTAATTTTACAGCAGAAAAGATTTGAGTAGGAGTTGCCATGTCTACTGAACTAACGACCACAAATTTAGAACTAGAATCTCTTTCTGAAAATAAAAATTTTATATTTTTATTTGGAGCTGCTTACTTTTCCATTCAGTTGACAAGTGTAGTAGAAGTTTACGATTCACCGGAAATAAAAAATCTCCCTTGGCAAGAGCTAGGATTAAAAGGAATGATTGAGTATAGAGGAATACCGGTCCCAGTATTAGATCCATTAGCAATTGCGAATATAACATCTGATCGAGGAAATAAACCAATTAAAACGGTAGTAATTTTTGAAAAAGAAAATTGTAAAATTGCTTTGGCTGTTGATAAATTTCACAATATAATTCCAGAACCAGAGAACGAGTCAGAAGATTTTCAAGAAGATTCCTTTGAATCTTTTATTATTGGTTTCTCCATGTTATCTGAAAAACCGTTAGTCTACTTAAATGAAGAGAAAATTGTAAAACATTACAAGAAAATATTCACAAGACAAGTTTCACTCAAATCGAATCAAAAACAGGAAATCTTTTCAACAGAGAAAAAACAAATTTTAGAAAAGTTTATCTTTTTCACAATTGGAGAAGTAAACTTTGGAGTTCCAATCAGAGAAGTATTAGAAGTTTTAGAAAACTTAGACGTAACTCCACTCTTTAAAGTAGTTCCTACACTTCGAGGATTGATCAATCTAAGAGGAAAGGTTGTTCCTTGTATGGATATTTCCGGTTACTTGGGATTACCCGCTCGTTCTTTAAATGAGAATACAAAATTCGTCTTATTGCAAAGTGGTGGATCCGAGATAGCACTTTGTGTAGATTCGGTTTCTAAAATGAAAGAAATCGATAATGCTCTCATTCAAAACAATGAAGGTATTTTAAACGGACCGATCAGTGAGTATGCGACAGGCGTTTTACAATTACAAAAGCAAACTCTACTTATGATTTCTGCAAAGAATTTAATAGAGTCCAATGATTTAAAAGAATATTTTTTACCGGAGGCAGAATAGATGTATTCCGAAGAAATTCTATCCCTCTGGAAAGAAGACAAGCCAGCAGAAAATCCATTAATAGAAGCACAAAGCAGAAAGCTTTTTAAACAATTTATTGGAAAATCTCTCAATGATGTGCAAACTATCTTAAACAAAGTAGCTGGTTTGGAAATTAGTAAAAATAAACAAAGTGATTTAGATTCTGTTTATAGGATCAATCATACAATGCTTGGATTTTCCAAGATACTTAGAATTCAAAAACTAACGCATCTTACTTCGATTCTAGATTTTATTTTTGATTTTGCAAGAAAGGAGAATTCAGTTTCCAAGTATTCGATTGATTATTTAATAAAATTAATTTTGAATGTAGAGATTAAAATTTTAAATCAATTGTCTGATTCTGGATTTATTAAAGAAGATATTTCCTTGCTTGTAGAAGAAGCAAAAGTGTATTTATCCAAACCATTAGAAGTATGGAATGAAAAACAAAAACAATCCCAGATCGTTTTTGCTAAAAAATCTTATACAATTCCAGCTCCCTATTCTTCAGAAGTAAAAACAAGTGAAGAGGATAATCAAAATAAGCCACCAGCTGAATCGATTTTAGAAAGTAAACAGAATTTAGAAGTTAGTATTGGAAAAGAATCGCAAGAAGAGCCTATTAATGATGAGCCAGAAGATTTAAATATTCCGATCGAGAAAGTTAGTTTAATCAGCGATTTTTATGAGGAGTGTTACGAAAATTTATCCAAAATCGCAAATCGCTTAGTCGATTTAGAGTCTACTCCTGATTCCATTGAAATTATAAATGAACTCTTCCGTTATGTGCATACCGTCAAAGGAGGAGCTAGGCTTTTAAAAATTGTAAAGATTGAAAAATTAGGTCATTCCGTCGAAAACCTTTTAGATTTACTCAGAAATCAAAAGATGGAAGTAACTCCTGTTTTTATTGATTACTTATTGGAAGCTAGATCTGCCATGAGTGAGATGATTGAAGAAGTTGCCTCCAAAGGACCGATTCGAACCCGAATTGCACCACTCGTTCGAAAGCTAAATGACGCTTGTGGAATTTCTTCTTCTAAACCAAAAGCAGCAGAAGCAAAGGCAAATCAAGATTTACCTCCAAAACCCCAAGTATCATTAGATAAAGGAACGAAAGAGGAATCCGTAAGTGTTAAACAGGAAAAAACGATAGTAGCACAATCTGAGAAAATTCCTAGTCCAGTGGTCAGTAAGGAAAAAGAGCCTGTTGTTCGAATAAAAGAAAGGCAAGTGGAATCGATTCGAGTGAGCATTGATAAGCTAGATGACGTAATTAATACAGCATCAGAATTATCGATCTCAAGAATTCAATTCCAAGAACAAATTGCAAATATCAATCGAATGACAAGAGATATAAAAAGAAGTCTTGCAAATGCAGAAGCCTTTGATTCTAAAAGATTACTCGATAGAATTTCCAAATCGAATCAATGTCTTATTGCAGATATTAAGGCAGAGATCCTGAAAGGCGATGGGGATATAAATGAAAGCATCCTTACTGATTTAGTTTATCGATTTCACAATGAAATGAAATCTGAGATCGCTCGAAATGAATTAAGTCAACAAGAAGAACTAACGTTAATACTAATTTCTTTTCAAGAATTAAAGAATGGAATGCTAAAGAATGTTGAGAATTTAGAAAATCTTACTTCTAAATTACAAAATGAAGTAATGAATTTTAGAATGGTTCCTATTTCAACGTTATTTGAAAGATTTCCTTCTCTTATTCGGGATATGGCAAGGCAAGCCGGAAAGAAAGTGAAAATGGCTCTTTATGGTCAAGAAACAGAGCTAGATAGAGTTATGATAAATACTCTTCTAGATCCTCTTTTACATATCCTTCGAAACTCAATCGATCATGGAATTGAAAGCACGGAAGATAGAATCAAAGTAGGAAAGAATGAAACGGGTAGTATTAATCTAAGTGCTTATTACCAAGGCTCATATGCTGTGATTGAAATCAAAGATGATGGAAAAGGAATTGATACTGATGCTGTTTTAAAAAGAGCAATCGAAAGAGGGCTTGCGACAGAAGATCGGATAACAACACTTAGCCAGAAAGAAATTTTAGAATTTATTTTTGCTCCCGGGTTCTCTACTGCCGAGAAAGTGACAGAGCTTAGTGGAAGAGGCGTTGGGATGGATGTAGTCATGTCTACTATAAAAGGTCTACAAGGTAGTATTGACATTCAAACCAAGAAAGGACAAGGCACAACTCTACTATTAAAAATTCCACTGACACTTGCGGTTGTAAGAGTTTTACTTTTTGAAACAGGCTCACAGCTTTTAGCATTTCCAATGACCAATGTAGATGAGATATTAACTATCTCTAGAGATGAAATCGAAACGGTAGGCGCTAAGATGCTTTACCATCTGAGATCCGAAGTGATTTCACTTGTTCCTCTTTCTGATATTTTAAATACACAACAGCCAGTCTTTTTCAAAGAAGAGATTCCTGTGATTATATTATCTGATGGAGTTAAAAAAGTAGGTCTCGTTGTAGATGCACTCTTAGGAAGACAGGAAATTGTGATAAAGAATTTAGGTAATCTTCTAAAAAAGGTTCCTTTTATTATGGGTTGCACAATACTAAGCGATAGACGGCTTGTTATAATTTTAAATCCACGCGAGATAATTGATATTGCATCGGATGAAAAGAATGATTTAGATAAAAAGACTCCTTCTCTTAAAATTCTTAAAAAAGAAGAGCCTCAATCCATTCTAGTTGTAGATGATTCTCCAATACAAAGAAAAACAATTAAAGCAATCTTAACTAGAGCTGGATATGCAGTGGATGAAGCAGAAAATGGATTTGATGCAATGAAAATGGTTCGGGTAAAGCGTTATGCTCTATTTTGTGTAGATTTAGTCATGCCTTTGATGGATGGATTTGATTTAGTGAGTCGATTGAAAAATCTACCACTTTATAAAAGCATTCCTGTAATCGTGATTACATCTAAAAACTCAGTAGAAGACAAGGAACGTGGAATGAAAATCGGGGCGAGTGAATTTTTAGAGAAACCAGTTGATCCGGATATTCTAACAGACTTAGTAAAAAGATATATAGGTTCAGAATAATGGAAGAGATTAATTATAAAAATACAAACTATCCAATTTATCTTTGTGTGGATAATATACTATTAACCGAGTATTTAGAAAATGAGTTATCTTATAATAAATTTAAATTTGAAAAAATAAATTTTCCTGATCTTTCATTGAAAATTTCTGAATTGAGAAAATCACTCATTATCTTACAGACGGATGAAGATGAATACCACTTAATTGAGCTTGCTCGTAGAATTAAAATGTTTTATGGGTATGAAACTAGGATCATTTTTCTATCTGCAGATTATAAGACAGAAGAAGATGCGAGTAATGTTACAGATAAATTTTTTCAAATTCCTGTAATGTTTAAAGAAATCGAAAATGCGATTCAAAAGTTTTTAACAGATACACATAAGATTTTAGTAATAGATGACTCTAAGTTAGTTCATAACCACTTAGTTCCACCCCTTGTGAATGAAGGCTATAAAGTCTATGAAGCGTTTAACGGTAGAGAAGGACTAGATCTTACAATCGAATACAAACCTGATTTGATTATTTGTGATATTGAAATGCCAAACATGAATGGATTTGAGGTATGCACAGAAATTAGAAAGCATCCTGATGTGAGAGATACTTATATAATCATGTCAAGCACACTTGGTTCTGCTTCTGATATCCAAAAAGGGTTCAATGCAGGTGTAGATGAATATATCACAAAGCCAGTTGTGATTGGAGAATTGCTTGAAAGAATTAATCGACATTTTAAGCAATCGTTAAGCGGTAGAGAAAATATCATTATTCTAGAAAAAGATGAGCATATTATTGCAAATATTACTAAATCACTCCGCAAACAAGGTTTCTCAGTTCGATCTACTTCTACGATTGAAGAAACGATTCATTTAATTCAGAAATATCCTTTTGATCTAGTGATTAGTGAAATGGAACTGGGAACAGAAACGGCAATGGATCTTTGTCTCTCATTAAAAAATGCAAATACTGGGTTTCAACCATCCATACTAGTTTTAACATCTAGAGATAGCAATGCTGATTATAAAATGATTATGAATATGGGAGTTTCTGGAATCATCAGTAAACCTTTTTCGATGGATACACTTCTTGCATCGGTTGAGCGGTTACTCGCTGATAGACGAACTGCCGCAGAAAGAAAACAACTTCTAAAATATTTATCTAAGTCTTCTGCAAAAATTGCTTCAGAAAAAGCAATTCTAACGAACGGAAAAGGAGGAGCTAGATCGGAAAAGAAGTATGCTTCTCTATTATTTACAGACATTGTAAATTTTACAGCACGTTGTGAGAAATATCCACCTGATTCTGTAGTTGAACAAATTAATACAATTTTTGAATTGATTACAAAGACAATTCATAAGCATGAAGGGGATGTGGATAAATTTATGGGTGATGCTTGTATGGCATACTGGATCGGAGGAGAACACAAAGTATCCGCTTTAAAATTAATCGATGCTGTGCAAGAGATTCGAGATAAGATTCAGGAAGCAAACTTAAAATCAGAGATTTTAACAAAGGATCCAATCCGAATTCGCTATGGAATGAATACAGGGGAAGTGATTTTATGTGATATAGGTAGTTCAGAAGCAAGAATTGATTTAACTGTAATTGGGGATCATGTAAATCTAGCGGCTCGCTTGGAGTCTGCTTCTAAGCAGTATGGAGTTGAATCGCTGTTAAGTGAATATACATACGCACTTGTTTCTGATGAAGTAGAAGTAAGAGAAATCGATAAGATTAAGGTCTATGGAAAGAATATCCCTGTGGTTGTATATGAATTGCTTTGCAAAAAAGAACGTCTTACGATAGAGCAAAGAGAATTGCTTGAAATTTATAATAATGCAAAAAGCCTTTATTTCATTGGAAAATTCGCAGAAGCAAAAAAATATTTTATACAAGCAAACAAATTAGAAGAAATATTTCCAGGAAGACAAACAAATCCATCTAAGGTTTATGCAGGTCGATGTGATTTCCTATTGAAGAATCCTCCGAAAGAATGGGATGGAGTCTGGGCACTTAGAAAATAAAACGCTTCTACTTGACACAATCTAGCATATAGAAAGTATCAAGGTTGTATGAAATTTTCAATTCGAAAACCTGTTTTACTTTTTACTTTATTTTTTCAAAATTGCATTCCCTATCTCTATCATGTAAGCACAGAACAAGTAAAGATTATTTTAAATCGAAAACCAATTCCAGAAGTGATTGAGTCTGAATCAGAAGAGGGGATAACGAGGAGTAAACTCAAATTAATACAAAAAGTAAGAGAGTTTGCTGTAAAAGAAATTCATTTAAATCCCAAAGGTGGATTTGAGTATTTTACAAAGTTGAACCGTGAAGAAGTAGGTTGGAATGTAAGCGCCTCTTATCCTTTGAAATTTGAATCTTATACTTGGTGGTTTCCATTTGCAGGAACAGTTCCTTACAAGGGATATTTTGATTTAAAAAAAGCAAAAGAAGAAGAGCAAACCTTAATAGAGAAAGGGTTTGATACAAGAGTGCGTATAACGGCTGCTTATTCTACTCTCGGTTGGTTCTCAGATCCAGTGATGTCTCCTCAGCTTAGAATGTCAGAAGACGAATTGGTTTCCCTTGTAATTCATGAAATGTCACATGCAACTGTTTATTTCGCGGGAGATTCTAATTTCAATGAATCTTATGCAAGTTTTGTTGAAGAAAAAGGAACAGAACTTTTTTACAAAACATTTCATTCCGAAAAGGCAAATGATGTTTTAGAAAAAAGGAAAAAGGCAAAAGTTCAGTCTGACTTTATAATCTCACAAGTAAAACAAACAGCTTTTCAATTGAAAGAAATGTATGAGAAAGAAGATCTAAGTGATGAACAAAAATTAGAAAAGAAAAAGCAAATCATAGAAGATTATAGAGAGCGGATACTGGCAAATAGCCACTTACTTACAAACTTTAATCCAGAAAAATTCAAAAAAACTCCCTTGAATAATGAAAACTTCATTGGAATTCTAAGATATCATTCTGGATCAAAATTATTTCAGGATAAATTTATCGAGGTGGGACAAGATTTTAAAAAGTTTCACCAAGCAATGGAGGAATTAAAAGCACTATCAGTGGAAGAAAGAGCTGGACTTTTAAAAGAGTGACAAATGAGAGTTAGCCACTAATATTACAAAGATGAGTCGATTTTTAAAACCTAGGGATTTAACCACCAAAGAATTTCATTATTTAGATAGTATTTTTAAGAAGAATAGAAAAACCTTAAAAATAACCTTCTATTTATTAATCCTAATCAATTGGATTTTAAATACACTTGGTATTTTTTTATTTGTAATCGTTTTTAGAGAACGGTCTTTTCTTTTACTCATTCCTACTATTTTACTTTTACTCTTTGTAAACTTAGGATTTAATCCTTTATTTAAAATGTGTAAAGTAGGAATGAAAGATAAGTTTCAACCTGATAAGGTCTACTTTATGGAAGGGATCTTTCGATTGAAATGGATTGGTTCTTGGAGACCGCGTTTAAAATATTTTATAGAAAATTATGAGGTGATAGTTCCTAGCAAATGGTTGTCAGAAATAAAACAGGGAGAACAAATCACCGCAGAGTATTCTACTTTGCATCCAGAAGCAAAATCGAAAAAATTATATATTTTATCCTTGAATGATCGGTTTCGAATCGATTAAAATTTTTTTTCTAAAGTAATACTACCATAATCCTGACAAGCCTTTGATTCATAAAAACCATTCATTTTATTTTTATTTGCAAAGAAGCGATACTTGTCCGTGAGACAAATTTGCCATCCATTCTTTTCACTCTTTTCTAGAAATTTTAGATCTTTTAATATGAACAAAGTATTCTTCTCGTTCTTAAAACCGCTCACTGTTGTTTTACAGGTTCCACCTAACTCACTTTTCCAAATGGCAGTGCCGGTCACATTATTTTTATGAAAGCAAATAGATAATTCTAAACTTAGGTTTGGATCTTCACTCCCCCTTCCTTTTCCTATCCAGATTTCGCAGTTGGATTTATTTTTGTGAGACTTTTGCTTTGCGGATAACGGTGAGTAACCGTAATTGAATAAAATTAAAAGAAGTAGAAAGTATTTCATATAAATAATATCGGTATTGGAAAGATTAATTTAAAGGTTACTGTTAATAATACAAAACTCTATTATTATCATCATCTATTACATAAAGTCCACCAGCTGAATCAATACAAACTCCCCTTGGATTATTTAGACTCAGAGCTGATCTTCCTCCATTGTTTGCAGTGTTAGATGTAAAACTATCATTCTGGCCAAAGACAATAGTTGCTGTAGTAGAATTTTCAGGAAAATAAAGAACTCGATTGTTACCGCCATCGGCTACATAAAGACCATTACTCCTATCGATTTGCACACCAATAGGAGAATCTAAACTAATGCTTGATAGACCACCGTTATTTGCAATACTCGTTGTAAAGCTTCCTTGCTGTCCATATACAGTCGAAGCTGTTTTGGTATTCTTTGGAAAAAATAATACGCGATTGTTATATAAATCAGCTACATACAAATTATTTGAGGAATCAAAAACTATAGAGAAAGGAGCATTGAATTTAGAAGAAGTTAATCCCGATGAATTAGTTGTAAATAGATTATCTTGTCCATAGACATCATTTGCAGTGCTTGAAGTATCGGGGAATGAAAGAAGTCTATGATTGTCTGTGTCAAAAAGATAGAGTAGGTTATTTTTATCACGTATGGCTCCTCTAGGACTGTTTAAACTTTGTGCACTGAGCCCGCCTAAATTACTTGTTCCTGTTGTAAATCCATCTTGTTGTCCAAAAACTTTTGTAGCAGTTGTTGAATTATTTTCATAAGCCAAAACTCGATCATTCGTTGTATCAGCAATATAGACAAAGTTATTTGCGTCAACGTAAACCCCCCTTGGACTATTGAGTGTATCGGCAGATCTACCGCCATTGTTCGCAGTATTGGAAGTAAAACTTCCGAGTTGTCCATAAACTCTTGTAGCAGTTGTTGAGCCTTTGAGATAAAATAAAACCCTATTATTATTTGTATCTGCAATATAGAGGTTATCGTCCTTATCCACAGCGCAATTTCTAGGAGAATTTAAACTATCTGCAGAAACTCCTCCCTTATTGGATGTGCCTGTTGTGAAATCGCCTAACTGTCCGTAGACTCTACTAGACGTTGTATTCTTTATTTGTAAATTCACTGTAGCAGTTAAACTTCCTGCAGTGATAGTATAATCGGTCGCACTTGCAACACTTGTCGGAATTCCTTGGATTGCACCGTTTGAACTATTAATAGATAAACCGGAAGGCAGAGAAGGAGATATACTATACGAAGAAATACTACCTTGGACAGTCGGTGTAATGTTTACTTTTGCATTTACATAGAAAATAAGATTCGTTGGATATTGGATAGAGATACTTGAGCTAGTTGGTAAAATTTCCCGAGCAAGAGAGATAATACCTAATAGTTTTTTATTTGAATTCATTGAACAAGAAAGATAAAGAAATAAAAAAAATAGGAATAAAGGAATTCGAGTTCGCATAGTGGAATAATAGGATGAACTGTATTTCGGTAAAGTCAATTTTTTTCTTAATAATTCACCTTACAAACTTTTTAAACATGGTGAGTTCAGCCTATTGTAACATTGGGTTAAAAATGTTAGCGTTTATATTATGTGAGATTAGAAGGCTGGAGACGCCAAACTTATTTTTTAAATAAGACTCTTTTTCACTTTTTAAAACTATATATGATCTGTGATTATCTTCTCTAATTCTTGGTATGTGTTAGCTTTATTAGACGTTAAGCGTAAATATTCAATATCTAATTTGTCTTTATGTAAATAGTAGAGTCGCTCAGCCCATTCACAGTATGAGTTAGAATTCCTACAGTGCTAATCATTTTTTCAAAATTAGTTTTATTTTGCTGTTTTCAGGAAAATATCGTTACCCACAATTTTAAAAGATTACCACCGATGATACCGATAACAGAACGATAAAAACGATGGATTCATATATCAGTTTAATTATTTCGGTTAAATGAGTTTAAAGGAGGAATATTTGAATCCTTAGAGGCTTAAACGTGATTAAATCGACAAATAATGTAAAAAGGCAAAAACAATTATATATACTAACCATCGGTGCCCATCGTCTTTATCGGTGGTAGTCAGTTTTAACATGCCTGTGGGTAATTATATGTTTCAGGAAGGGTCATAATACCACTAATTTTTAGAGATGTAGCGAATCTTTCCCTCTTCTTCTGCTTTCTTCCAACGTAATAAGCAAATTTGATTTAAAACTTTTATTTCTTCTGAATCCGAGGTCTTCTGCGAAAAGAGGGAAGTATTTATTCTAATTATCGTAATCAATTGCGATGTTTATACCAAACGCCAAAAGAAAAGTCCCATTCTAAAAACAAAAGATCGGTTTGGTCTAAACACTTCTTAGTGTTCCCGAACATCAGTATGTTCGGTATACCAAATGCTACTCCAAAAATATCCTTGCGGGAAATTACTTTTGTCATTTGGTATATATTCTTTCACGCATCCCTAGATTCAATAATTTGGTAAAAGGAGATTTGTATGTATAAGAAATTATTTTTTGTATCTGTTGGACTTTGGATTCTTGCTTTAATCATTTTAGGAAAATTCTTTATTCTAGGAAATGCACATCCTTCTGCGGATGGAAGGAAATACATTGAATTATCAAAGGAAGAAAAAAAATTTGTTTTATCTGAAATGAGAGGATTGCTTACTTCTTTCAATGGAGTGCTTGTGGGGCTTTCAACAAATGATAAAAATAGAATGATTGAGTCAGCTAGAATTGCAGGCACGAAAGGACATAATACCTCAGAAGGAAATCATAAAACAATTATGCTGAAACTTCCAATCGAATTTAAAAAGATGGGAATGAATCTTCATAAGGATTTTGATTTATTAGCTGAATCAATAGAAAACGGAGCAGAGGAAAAGGAAATCATTCAGAAGTTAGCGAATCTTTCCGGTCAATGTGTTCAATGCCATGCCGGCTATCGATTTTCTGCAGAATAAAAAGGAAAAAGAAATTAAAATGAGTGTAGTAAAAGAATACTGGAATAGAGTTATCAATATTGGAATTGAGCCGAGTTTACATGAAAAGGATGCGAAATACATTCGCTTAACCAATGCGATTTCAGTTATAACTTCTGTTTGGTTATTTTCTACAATTCCTTCCCTCCTTCCTCTTTATCCTTCTAGTAAATTTCTAATTTTGAACTCAATTTTATTTCCAATCCTATGGCCTTTTAGTCTTTATTTGAATCATAAACGGTTTTATATTCTTGCTAAACTTTTTTATTCATATACTGCATTGATTTGTATTAGTCTAAATGCATTGCAAGTAGGAAGGGAAGCAGATAATCATTTGTTTTTGCTTCTTTTAAGTATATTTGCATTTTACTCTTATCCTCCAAAACAGATGAAGTATATTAGTCTTGTATCCCTTTCTTCGCTCTTTTGTTTTATTGGGATAGAGATTTACCTAACGTCTCATCCTCCTATTTTGGAAGCGCCTCCAGAATTTTTTCAAATAGCAAGACTCATTTCCTTAGTTGCACTTTGTGTTTTAGTTTATGTATTGACTCTTTATAATTATAAGACTCTGAACAATGCACAGGATTTATTAGAAATAGAGCACAAAAAGTCAGAAACACTTTTGTTAAATATTCTTCCTCCAGTGATAGCGGAAAGATTAAAAGTGAGTAATTCTGTCATTGCGGAGAGAACAAATGAAGCTACTATTTTATTTGCGGATGTTGTTGGTTTTACTGTTTTATCTCAGACTATGGAGCCAGAAAAGTTAGTGGCACTCTTAAATGATTTATTTTCTGAATTTGATACAATCACCAAATCGTATCACCTAGAAAAAATTAAGACAATTGGAGATGCGTATATGGTTGCAGGAGGAATACCAGAGCCGAGAAAGGATCATTGCGAAGCTGTTGCGTTATGCGCTCTAGAAATGCAAGCCATTATGCACAAGGGAATTTCTAGGGATTTACAAAAATTTAGAGTTCGTATTGGAATTCACACAGGTCCGGTTGTAGCCGGAGTCATTGGGAAAAGTAAATTCATCTATGATCTTTGGGGTGATAGTGTAAATACAGCGAGTAGAATGGAATCTCACGGCATGGAAGATAAAATCCAAGTATCAAAAGAAGTTTATTTAAAACTAAAAGACAGTTTTGAATTTGAAAATAAGCGAGAGATACAAGTCAAAGGAAAAGGTCTAATGGAGACTTATTTTTTAATCGGAAAGAAAGCTGGCGTAGACTAACATCTATTTGCCTTGTTCAATTTCTCAATGTAGAATTGCATTTATATCATTTTTATAGCGGATAATAATTATTAACCGTTTCAGGGGAAACTTAGTTATTGAAAAATGTTGAATATAGAGAACTGCTCTTGAGATAATAGTAAATTCTATATAGAGAATTTCATTAGCTTTTATGTTTTATAGATTTAGCTGATGAGTCTGTAAACGCTTATATATTTAGAATAGAGAAGAATGTTATTGTTTTGAAATCTTTCAAATTACATTATACTTTTTATATCTTGTTTTCTATCCACTCTGAATCAATAACCATTTGTGTCATACTTCCAGAGTTTGACGTTAGTGATTGTTCCACTCGTTCCTATATCAGAACAATTTATAGTATTGGTAGAACTTGTAGTATCTGCTTTAATTAATTTTGTAGTATTTGATGAATCAGAACTGTGTCCTTGGTAAGCTCCAATGTTTGGAGTAAAAATACACTCTTCATTGGATTCACAAAAACCATTTTCATTGCCAACTCCATCTGCAAAAACTTCAACAGCATTTCGTAAAAATGTAGTAATACAAGTAGTTCCATTCAGCTTTGAGCCTTTATAATTTGCATCACAATAGGCTTGGTTAGGTGCAGTGGAGTCAGACCATAGATGAGTATCAATGATTGATCCATTAGGGCAGGAGTTAACGTTTCGTATAATAGTATCTGTATTTTTTAGAGATAAATCCCAAATAGAACATGTTCCTGTTGTGCATGAGCCTGTTAAAGCTGAGGTAGGAAATGTTCCTTGTTTGCCCCAACCTCTAAATTGATTATCGAAATTAAACCAATCCGTTATACTTGCAAAAGATTGAGAACCGCTTGTATTTGATAAGTTCTTTGTATCACTTGTGACTCCTACAAAACTACTTGCTAAGGTAATATTGGTTACTGTTGTTGGACTTGTTTCACTAGGACTAATTTTAGAACAAGAAGCATTGATTCCGGGTGAGGTAGCAGCAGTAACTGTGCAAGTTCCAGACCCACTCACTTTTACAATCCCATAAAATAAAGAACTTACAGTATTTGATTCGCTGTATTGACTTGTGTTTCCACTGTGGGCAGCAACTGTATTTATAAATTTGGGACTATTTACAATTGAATTATCTATAGCGCTTGTCGTTCCTCCAGTATTGGCAGCAGCTAAATTCATTGACGTTGATTGAAAATTGTTTGCCCAAGCAAAAGCTGAACTTGTGCTGTTTACGCTTGTTATATTTGCAAAAAAATTATTATTATAAGAACCATTGATAGTAAAACCTAGACTGCCTGAGTTCAGTGAAATAGAATCTAAAAATATATTGTCACTACTTGAAACGGTTAAATTGAAACTAGAAGAATTATACATTTGTATATTTTTAAGAATATTTTTAGATTGGACTAAGATAAGAAATCCACCTCCTGTATTTGTTCCTCCTACGTTATGGTATAGACTTGAGGAACCAACAGAATAAATGGTTGTAGCGCCACTAGTTCTAGCTCTAAAATTACGAATCATATTAAATTTACTTCCACTGGAAATCGACAAAACTATATTAGCTGCACTGGAATCAAACTTTCCTTCAACCCAAAGAAAGCTATATGTGCCTAAGGCAAGGGAAGGAAGTCCACTTGAAAGTTTTGTTATTTCGGGCTGCGCTACTAATCCAATATTATTCTGCGTAAACGTGTAGGTAGAAGCCGAAGATGTATTATTTATTATGTAAATTGTTTTTGCTGAACTAAGTGAACCTCCTGTGTTGTTTAGAACGATAGGATTGTTCCACCACTGACTAGCATTCGTAATTAAAAATACGTTATTGTTAAGAGATATAGTAACTGAATTATTTTTCCAACTCCCTGACGAAGTAAAATCAATTAAATTTCCTAAACCTTTGTCTGTTTTTAATCCTGTAGAAACTATATAAACAGAATTATCTGAGGAAACAACGCATTTCCAGTTGAATGAAGAAAGTAAATCCGTTGCTGCAATTCCATCACAGGAAGAGATATTCGGTATACTTATTTTTTTAAATTCTGCAGCATGAATACAGGCATTGTAAAAACCTGTCTCAGAGCCAGTGCAGGCTGTTCCCGATGCGTTAATTGGACTAGTTCCATCTGATTTTACATAATCTAACCAATAAGATCCAGTGCTGTAAAGACTTGTTGGGGTTGCAGAGGCACAGATAATATTTACATTCGTAATATTATTTACCACTGTTCCCTTGGCATTGTCGATGGAACAAGAAAATCCGGAAGGATGCGTTTTGGGTAGAATAGAATAAGATGTTCCAGAGGTAAGCCCACTAAATGAATATTGCGTTAGTGGAGCAGTAAGTGTTAAATCATCCTTTCCATTATTTTGTAAAATTAAGGTTCCATTTGTAAATCCAGTAATGGTCCCACCGACTGAATATCCTTGGGATTGGTTAGCCCAAACTAGGCTAAAAATCAATCCTACAGGACTACTAAAGTCAAAGGCAGATTTTTTTACTTTTAAACAATTGGTGAAAAGAAAGCATAATAATAGAATTTGAATTTGTTTCATAGGCAATGTAATTTTTTATGAAGTTTAATTCATAGCTCATCTATAAATCTTATTATATTAATTACTACTAGTTATTAATATAACTAGTAAAGCTATACGAATTTTCTATTTGCTTGTAGAAATCGTTTTAATTTCCTTCTTTAATGAATTCACCGAATATCCAACCTTGGTTATCCTTAGAGTTACATCTACTATACCAACCACCATTTACAGTCACATAATACCAATAGTTTTCCCAATTTTTTACCTTTTGCTTTTCGTTCGTCTTAAAAAGTAAAATTAGGTTTGTATTTTTGGAAACATAAGGAATCCAGTCTGGTGCCATTTCAGAGATACAAGAAAAGGACTTTGAATTTACATCTGGTTTTTCTCTAAGTTTTGCATCATCTGTGGTTACTCCTGTTATGCCACTCAGAGCTGTGACAGAAACTCCTTCGAATTGAACTTGTGCTCCCGATTGAATTTTTTCGGATACATTAAAGAATACAGTTTTTCCACAGTCTAGGTAGAATAAGGATAATACAGGATTCGGAACTTTTTTGTATTCACAAGTTCTTTCTGGTTCATCGGGTTGACAATCTTTAGTTTGTTGAATTCCAGTTTTGAGTAAAACTCTTTTGCTATCGAGTAATTCATATTCACCAATCCATCTTTGACCACAGCCTTCTCCATAGAATTCAATTGTGTATTTATTATTTGCATCGAATATTAAGAAATTTCCCATATTAGAAAATTCATTTTCTAACCAATGAATAGACGTTAGTTTTTCTTTTGTAAGTGTATCATTGGGAGAATTAACCCTGTTACATGCTGTAAAGGCGATGAATGGAATTAGAAAGATTAAAAGTTTCATTGAATTGAATCCTAGCAGAATAATATATTTTATTTACAACTTACCTAACGCAAACATCATCTAAATAAATCGATACTCAAACTCAATTCTTTCTTTTTTAGATGCTAATAGTAAAAGCGTAAGGCGAATTATAATAAGAGTTCATAGAAAACGCATTTTAATATTTGTATAGAATTATTTTATAAATAAATTCGACCAGATGAAATTTATAGAATTTGAATGCATCGAATTTCCGCAGATCAATTGGAAACGTTGCCTTCTCACCAAACATCGCTTATACAAACCATTCTCAAATCATTCCCATTTCTTTGCAAAATTTTACGAAAGGTAAAACTCTCCCTGTTTTATTGGATCCAAAATCTTTAGTCCCCATGTGGACTTGGAAGAATTCTGGAATTTCTGTTCTTGCTTGAAAATAAGAAATGTGAGGGCTTAAAGCTTTTTCGCCGGTTTTGCATTCCACAGCAAAGAGAGGTTTTTTATTTTTTAAAACAACAAAGTCTATTTCTCTTCCGTCTGTATCTCGTAAGTATCGAATCTCCATCGGGTAACCTTCTGTGTCTGTTATAAAATGACAATACTTAAGCAAATGACTCGCGACTAAGTTTTCGAATCTAAATCCATATTCTTCTACTTGTGACCAATCCCATAGATATAATTTTTTTAGTTTTCTAACTGCTCTTATTTTAGGTGAGCCAAAGGGAGCTATCGTATAACAGTAATATAACGTAGATAAGATTTCGATCCATCTGTCCACTGTCGGTTGTGATACTTGCAAATCTTCACTGATACTTTTCAAAGAAAGAGGAGAGCCAACTCTTGCTGGAAGCATTTCAGCGAGTAGTAACATGGAAGAAATATCCTTTATATTTTCCAAATCTCGAATATCTTCTGAGGCAACTTTAATCATTCGATCATTTTGCCAAATGCGATGCTCCTTTTCATTTTGCGAAAACAGCGGTTCAGGAAATCCTCCAAACTTGAGTAAAATATCTAAATCATTTTTGTTTGGATTCTTATTCATTTCCATCACAGAAAAGGGATGAAGTCTAAAGTATCGATAACGTCCGAGAAGAGAGTCCCCGCCTTTTCGAAAGTAATCCAGTCTTGCAGAGCCTGTGATTATAAATTGATTCTTTGTATGATATTTATCGAATAATCCTTTGATTAAATTTCTCCACTTCGAATATTTATGCAATTCATCCAGAACTAGAATCTTATTTTCCTGAAGAGGAAACTGATCTTTCAAAATTTGAATTCTATCAGTGTTGCGATCCCAATTCAAATAAGCAGGATTTTCAATTGAGGGAGATTTCAAAAATTGTAATGATAGTGTTGTTTTACCAACTTGCCTTGGACCTCCTAAAAAAACCATTTTCTTATTGAGAGACTCTTGCATATGCGGAATTAGGTATCTGAGTAGTTTCATATGTATGTTAAAATACTCATATTGGAGAATTTTATTTAAACTCAATGCAATGAGAACTGAAACAAAAATTTATTTAGAATCATAAATTTTGCATCATATTTGGCAAATGATAAAAGTAATTTCTCAGAATGATTTTATTTGGGTAGCATTTGTTATATCGAACATACAGACGTGCAAGAACTCTGTGAAGTGTTTAGGTGAAACGCACTTTTTATTTTTAAAAAGGGATCTCTATTTTAATGTTTGGTATAATTTGATTTGGATAATACACAAACTTTTGGGCAAACTGATTGTTTTACAAACAAATAAAAGAAATAAATTTCCAAAAATTTAGAGTCTTATCTGAAAGGGCTAAAGTGTAATACAGTTTGCCGATAAGAATAGAATTATTAGGAAAGGAAAATATGAAGTATATACTCATTTTGATCGCTTGGTTATTTTTTATAAATATATTTGCAGAGGAAAAAACAAAACTAGATGAAGCAGAAATCAAAGATTCAGAAAAGATAGATTTCCAAAACAAGACTAGAAAGAAAGCTGCATCGGAAACAAAACTTTTACACGAATCCATTGGAAAAACTTTAGGATCTATGATTTCCAAAGATCCAAATGAAATGCATTCCCAAGAGGGAGTTCGAGTGGTTCGTGTGAGCACAGCGGAGAAAAATAAAATCGGGGCGGATCTTCTTTTTTTAGATGCGAATACTAAGTTTGGTCACATCAACTCAATTCAAAGAGTATTATCTGGGTATATTCAAACTGCATTCAGTTATAATAATGCAAAAGCAGATATCTTAGCGACTTATGTTTTGTATTACAACGGAATGCATAGAGGAGACGTTCGCTTCTTTGAATCCAAGTATACTAACGCTTTATTAAAGAAATTGAATAGTCCTAATATTGGAATTGCATTAAGTTATAAAGATTGGCCAGGTAAAACAGAACTCATCATACCCATTGAAAAAAATATATTAAAAGAATCGCAGAGAGATGTTACATTAGATGAATTAGAAAACGAAGTGAACAAAATCATTCAAGATAAAAAGAATGGGAGTGAAGATAGAAATAAATTTGCAGAGCTAAGAAAAGAAAAAATTGCAGAAGAGTTAAAAGAAATAAATCAAAAAATAGATGAGCTTGAAAATTTAGAAAATGAAATCGAAGCAAAACAAAGAAGTATTGTGGAGCGTTTAGCGGAGCTGAAAAAAGATCCTGACAAAAACAAAGACGAAATTACTAAATTGGAAAAGGAATATGAGAATTTAGAAAAACAAAAAAATGAAATTAGAAAACGAAAAGAGGATCTAATTGACAGAGAAGAGAAGCTAACAGGTGTTAAATC
The DNA here is from genome assembly GCA_035345875.1 of Leptospiraceae bacterium. Lineage (GTDB taxonomy): Bacteria > Spirochaetota > Leptospiria > Leptospirales > Leptospiraceae > UBA2033. The sequence goes on from DAORDH010000008.1 coordinate 151,564, forward strand.
CAAGAGAAGAATTCCAAAAGAAATTCCTCAGCCAAAAGAAGAAAAAAAACTAGAACCAAAAGCAATTATAGATCCAAGACTATTAGAGCCTGAATATTCTTCTCATGTGGTAGATGGAAAATTAGTTTTTATAAAACCGATTACAGATATCGACAGTCATTGTGTAAATGGAATTCATTTACTTGATCCATTGAAAGAAGATTTTGTTTATACAAGTGAGTATAATAAAATTTGTGGAAAAACGTTTAAAGTTCTAGGAGATAATATTTTAGTGATTGGATTTTTGGATAAGAAAGAACAAATCAAATTGATTTTATTAAAAAAGAACGATTTAAAAGTAGTTGGGAATTCAGATGTGAATGTATATCATAAAACTCCAATCGAAATCCGAGGAGATTTTTTATATGCAATCGAAAATTTAGATGGGAAGTTTTATTTGACTCGCTTTGATCTCAATTTAAAAAGTTTAACTCGTTCTAAAGAAGAAGTAAATCCTGATTCAGTCATTACCTTTTATGATAACAAAATATATGTATCAGGCAAAAAAGAAAACGGACAAATAGAGTTTAAAGTATTTAAAAAGGAAGATTTAAGTTTTATAAAAAAGACCCAAACTTAGGTTTGGGTCTTTTTTGGTGCGGTAAGCAATGGAATTTTTTATATTGCGCGATGGAATCAATTGGAGAACAGGAACTATGTCAAGTTTGAACAAATGAAGTAATCTGGTATCTTGAAATTAAAATGCCCTTGACAGATTTGTAAAAGTAGATCAATATATTGACCCATGATTTCAACTTTTGCGAAAAACATGTTACAAAAAATACTAAATATACTGATTTTATTGGGTTTATTCTGGATACTTTCTAATTGTAGTCGGCTTCCGAAGGATAATTCAAATTTAGCCTTTGTTTCTTTTTTGGGAAAGTTAGTAAATGTGAATGACTCTGTAATTTCTTCTCCGGATTCTGCTCCACAAGTTGTCTCCACTGATTTTGTAGCAAGTATTAACGCAACAGCTCCTACTTCACAAGTTGTTATTTCTAAGACACAAACTCTTGGGGTTACTTTTGATAAGCCGATGAGTGCTTCTGACTGTGTTGCAACAATGAATGGAGTTGCAATCCAAACTACCAATACAGCTTCTTCCGATTTAAAAACGATTTTTTTTAAACCAGTTACCGGTTGGACAGTGGATATGATAAATGGAGTTACGATTAACTTGAGCAGTGCATGTAAAAGCTCCACTGGATCTGCTTATGTTCCGGGCGCTGGTGTTCTGATTTTTGTAGCAGGTTCTACGATTTATGTAGATGGAACAGCAGGTAGTGATACCAATCCTGGAACTATAACCAGTCCACTTAAAACAATTTCGATAGGCGTTACAACTATCGCTTCTAGTTGTAGTGTATCTGACCCTTGTGCAATCCTTGTAAAAGGTGGAATTTATACGATTAGTTCTAGTATCACTATTCCAAGTAATTTAGCAATTTTTGGGGGCTATGATCCTGCTGATTGGAAAGTTAGAAGAGCGGATAAGACGAGTTTGCCTCCGTATGATACTGTATTAAATGATTCCTCTACTGGAGTTTCTGGGATTATAAGTAATCCATATTCTACTTTAAACTTTTCGAATACGACTGGAATCAATATTATAGATGGTTTGATTATAAATGGAAATATTACAGCAACTGCAAGCAGTTTCGTTTCTCCTATTGCAATTACGAATTTACAAACTGGAGCAACACTTTCGATTCGAAATAGTATACTAAAAGATGTGAGTAGTTCACCGAGCGTTACTTCTGCGGGTCTTATTGCTTATAATAATTCTGGTATAATCAATGTAATCAATAGTCAAGTGTTAGGATCCACAGCACTTGCGGCAAGCGAAAGACATGCGCTTTATTATAACATTTCCAATACGAATAGTGTGATCACCGTGACCAACTCTATCTTAGATGCTGGCTATTCAAACATAAACTCAAGTGGCTTTTTTATGGCTGCTTCTAGTAATGGAAATATTAATCTATCAAATAATGTGATAAATGGAGCTATTTGTAATGTCTGCAATTCAATCGGTATTACTGCTAATTTTGCTACACCGAATGGAATGACAATTTCTCAAAACACAATTACTACTCGAACAGGCAATAATTCTATTGGAATCAATTTTACCTCTGGGACGGGATTGTCTATTTTAAATAATATAATTACAACAGGAACTGCCACAAACCAATCGATTGGTATTAATTTAGTCAGCAATACTTCTACACTAACTGCGTCTAATAATACATTATCCGCTGGAAGTTGCACTGCAGCTGGATGTGTTGCTGCAGGAATTTATTCTTCTACTTCCCTTGCTACATTGAATGTAAATTCGAATACGATATCCGCTGGATCTTGTAGTGGTAGTGCTTGCTTTACGTATGGAATCTATTTAGGGAATTCTGCCACTGCTACGAACACAACTATTTCAGGAAATACTCTTAGTTTGGGTAGTGCGACGACAGGTGGATCGTATGGAATGTATTTCACTTCTACTTCAGCCAATCAAAGTCATACCATTTCTGGAAATACTTTTACTGGAGGAACTGCGAGTGGAGGACAAATCAGTGGAATATATAGAGCAAATTCATCGGCTGGTGCGACGGTAACAATATCGAATAACGTTGTGACAACTGGGAATTGTTCTGGAAGTTGCATCAACCGAGCATTTGACATTCAAAATGTAAGTGGAACAACAACTATTTCAGGAAATACAGTAACGGCTGGTTTAGGAGTAGGACAATCCATTGGAATCGAATTAAATAATAGTTCTTTTACTGTATCTAACAACACAATCACTGCTGGCACTTGCACGGGAGGTAGTTGCATTTCGAGAGGAATCAATTCAGGATTTGGAAGTCCGGTTACGATAACAGGAAATACAGTAACAGCCGGGACATGTTCGGGAGCTACTTGCAATCAAACAGGGATTAATCTCGCAATAGGATCTAACCCTGTTATCACTCTTTCAAATAATACGGTTGATGCAGGTACTCCGAGTGTAAATACAACATCTAGATTAGCTCTTAATTTGACTAATTGGGCAAATGGAACGAGTATTCAGAGGAATACATTTATTAACCGTATAGGAGCGGGAATTCCTACGACAGTAAGGTTAGGTGCAATGGCATCTTCTCTTACCTTTTGTAGTAACGTCCTAGTTGGCGGTGGAACGAATAGTGCAGTAACTGCCACTACTTTGGAAATTGGTTTGATTACAGGAGTAAGTAAATTCAAAGGGAATACAATCATTGGAGCGAGTGCGACATCTGGCACTGTATATCCTGTAAATTTTCTAACAACAGGAACTTATACCAACTTAGCTTTAGATCAAAACATTATAGCGGGTGATCCTGCTTCCTCCGCTTACACAACAGGAATTAGAGAAAGTGGTGCAGTAATCTATTCCTTTTTGAGTGCAAATAATCTCTCTTGTGTTTCTACTCTATACAACGAAAATGGAATCATTCGAAATTTCTTATGCACAGCAACACAGATAGGAAATTTTTCAAGTGCTGATGCACTTTGTAGTAGTGGAAATTTAGCAAATCCAACTGGTGTTAACAATACAAACTTACTTCCTGTATTTGTAAATCCATCTATTAACGACTATCATTTGAATGCAGCAACACCTGTCGGAATTACACAAGCAATGACAGCAGCAGAGCTTTCTACTTTCACAACGGATTGTGGGAACTCCTTGGATAGAGATGGAAATACTAGAACAGCAAATTCTTCCATTGGGGCGTATAGATAGAACATTTTGGTTTTGGATAGATTCATCTCTTTCAAGCGTTAGCGATCAACTGGATGACTGTGGTTCTATCTATTCTATTGCGACCCTAAGAAGAAACATTGGGCTTTAGCCAGAAAGGTGGGTCGCCGACCAAATCAGAATAGTTCACAGTCAGGAAGGCGAGCGCGGCGTTACCTAACCCCGACTTTCTATTTTTTGGTTTATCTATCCGATAGAATCCCATTCCCTAAATATCTTGTGATAGAACACTGAATTTAGTTTTAAATCATTCCGGAAGGGGCAACGTGTTTGAATCTTACAATATGGAAAAAAACGGGGTTAGGTCACGCAACGCCCAAAGGAAACGTTGTAAATTAGACAAAGTGTACTAAAAAAGACTTTTCTAGGATACGGGGTTCGAGATTAAGTTAAATTAAAGTCAAAAATATTTATTTTAAGAGGCGTTTATGAAAGTTGTCGTGCTTGTGAAACAGGTTCCTGACACAGAAACCAATATTAAACTCGGTGACAAATCTATCAATGAAGCAGGAATCAAGTGGATCATTTCTCCTTATGATGAATTTGCAATCGAAGAAGGCATTAAGCTGAGAGAAAAAAACGGCGGAGAAGTGATTGCTGTTTCGGTAGGTCCTGATAGAGTGCAAGAAGTTCTAAGAACTGCTTACGCTATGGGTGTTGATAAAGCAGTTCATATCAAAGTGGACAATTACAATACATTTGATTCTCTTTTTACTTCCCAACTTATCGCAAATTTTGCAAAAGCAGAATCAGCAGATATTATCTTAGCTGGAAGACAATCGATCGATACAGATAGTTCTCAAGTCCCTGTTCAAATTGCGGAAGAACTTGGTGTTGGACACGTAGTTCTCGCTATTAAAATTGAAATCAACGGAAGTAGTGCAAAAATCACTCGCGAAGTAGAAGGTGGAACAGCAACTGTTGAAACTTCTCTACCAGTCGTTGTGACTGCTACCAAAGGATTAAATGAACCACGTTATCCATCTTTAAAAGGTATCATGTCTGCAAAGAAAAAACCAATCGATGTGAAGCAAGCTGCTGATTTAGGAGCACCTGCAAGCAAAATCGAAATCGTTGGTCTTGAGCCACCTCCACCACGTATCGCTGGACGTAAATTAGAAGCAGCAGATGCAGCAGGTTTTGCATCTCAGTTAGTGAAAGCTCTCAGAGAAGAAGCGAAGGTTATATAAGGAGTCCGATATGTCAAATGTATTTGTTGTTGGTGAAATTAAAGACGGTGAATTAAAAAAGATCTCTAAGGAACTAACGTCTGCTGGTCGTAAGATCGCAGATAGCCTTGGGGGACAAGTAGAAGTATTGCTTATTGGAGCCGGTGCAGAAAAATTTGCTGGTGATTTAGGTGCAGTTGGAGCAGATAAAGTTTTAACCGCAAGTGCTGGAGATTTTAATGCTGAGGCATACGCAAATATCATCAGTGAAGTTGTTAAATCTAAAAAACCTTCTGTAGTATTAATGCCGCACACTGGTTATGGAAAAGATTATTCTCCAAGAGTAGCTGTTAAAATTGGAGCAGGAATCGTTGCTGACGTAGTTGGTCTAACGGTTGACGGTGGAAAAGTAGTAGCAAAGAAACCTATTTATTCTGGAAAAGCATACGCAAATATCAAAGTTACAACTGATATCCAAGCATTTACAGTTCGTCCAAACTCACAAGAAGTTGGATCTAAAGCTGGAGCAGGTGCAACAGAAGCTGTATCCGCTAACGCTGGCGATGTAAAAGTTAAAATTACTGGAACAGAATTAACAGGTGGAAGCAAAATTCAACTCACAGAAGCTTCTATCATCGTATCCGGTGGTCGTGGAATGAAAGGTCCAGAGAATTTCCCAATGTTACAATCTCTAGCAGATCTTTTAGGTGCAGCGTTAGGTGCATCTCGTGCGGCTGTTGACTCTGGTTGGATTTCTCATAGCCACCAAGTTGGTCAAACTGGAAAAACTGTTTCTCCAAATTGTTATATTGCTTGTGGTATTTCTGGATCTATTCAGCACATGGCTGGTATGGGATCTTCTAAATACATCGTTGCAATTAACAAAGATCCAGAAGCTCCTATCTTTAAGGTTGCTACCTACGGTGTAGTGGCTGACCTTTTTGAAGTAGTTCCTGCCTTAACCTCTGAATTCAAAAAAGTTCTAGGTTAATTTTCTCTCGGGCGTTTCGGCGCAACCTACTGTAGAGACGCACGACCGTGCGTCCCTACGAAAAAATCGCCGCCGCGCTCTACATTCCCGTCAATAAATTGCTGGTTATTTACCAAAGCAATGTTCTCTCGAAATCGCAATTTATTGACGACATTTCGATCGCTAACGCGGAAACCTTCTTGACAAATGACACTCCAAGTGTCACATTAAACAGATGACCTCCATAACAATGCTAGACCTGCGAAAGAACTCAAATGTTCTTTTAGAGAAACTAAAAAGAAAAGAAAAAATACTTCTTTCATTTCGTGGAAAACCTGTTGCTACGATTCATCCTATTTCTCAGGAAAGTGATTGGGAGTCTGATTCTTTTTTACAATTTCTAAATTCGATTCCTAAGAATCCCAGCAAAAAAGTTAAGACTAAAATTTCCAATGATGAAATTGATTCATTAGTTTATGGCATCAAATAAAGATTCTAAGTATCCTTTTTGGGACACGTCTGGGTGGTTTTCTTTGTTAGTCGCATCAGAATCAAATCATTCCAAAGTCCGAAACATATCAGATGAACTTACGAAAAATAAAATACCCTTTTTTACCTCTGACCTTGTGATACAAGAAACTATGACTCTCCTGATGGCACGGAAAGAAACCGAAAAAGCAAAACAATTTTGGTCAAGTCTTGTTGATTCGAAAGTAGTTCGTATCGAGCGAATCGACGAAACACGATTTCAAAAATCAGGAGAATATTTTTCTAAACATATTGACCAAGGCTACTCCTTTGTAGATGCTTCCTCTTTTATTTTGATGAAAGAATTTAAAATTACAAAGGCTGTTACTACAGATAAACATTTTAGGAAGGCTGGGTTTATAAAGTTGTTGGCTTAGTATGTTTTAGTTTCTAACGCAAACTCTCATTTTCCGCCAGAAGCTCTTTCAGTTTTTCTCCCTTCAAAATCAAAATAGGTTGATGATTCTAAATTGTTTTGTATAAATCCTTCTACTAATAACGGGTTGTTTTTCTACTTAGTAGGATTGCGGTCAATGTCATTAAGTTAAGACTGTCACCCCCGAAATTTTCTATCATGGGTCTCTCGAAATCGCAATTTATTGACGACATTTCGATCGCTGACGCGCTTAAGTTGATAGACTAAGAAGAAATTGTAATCTCTTTTTGAAAAGGAATAGTTATCTCTAGGAAGTAATGCTTATGAAAGATTTATCTTATGTAAAAACAAAACTGATACAAGAAAAACAGTTTATTCAAACTAACCCTAAAATTAAAGACCTTGGTATTTTGGGCTCACTCACACATCTTGCGGCTAAATGGTATTTAACGCTTCAGATATTACTCTTTACTAGCTTTGTTCTAACTGAATGCGCCTTACAAGGGTTATTCTCTTTCGGCTCTTGAAATTTTTCCCGATTTTGTAAGAGATTCGATTCATTCTTTAGCAATTCAATAGTGACTCGAAAACCATAGAGTGATTTTAGATCTCTTAATATTGTAAGGAAATCTTATTTCTACTTTATTCATTCTTAAGTTTCCTTAAAATTGTGCTATTATGCTTTTTGTAAATGGAACATCTGCATGAGATTGAAGAATACACTAAGTCGAAAGGTAAAAAGCCAAGAGGAAATTTGTCGTAAAGGCTGGAATTAATCTTTCGGGTTAGCCAAATCTTATTCAACTCTAAACGCTTGACAATTTCTACATATATATATTAGTATATATATACAGTCTGTTGCGAAATGTTAAAGAATTAAAAGTCAGCCTTTAAAAATAAA
>DAORDH010000009.1:0-43096 GCA_035345875.1 Leptospiraceae bacterium
TAAAATTATATTCTCTTGATAAAAGTAACTTAGCAGCCTGATAGGTTACGAAAATTCTAATGTATTAATAAAATCAATAGCCATTAATATCTTTCCTTCCCATTTATACGAGAAGTGAATAAATAGTTGGTTTGGTTTTATTATGATTAAACTAAGAATAGAGAAAGGCATTCTCTACATTGTTTTGATTTGAGAAGATTATTTATACTTTCTAAATACAAAAAATATTTATATCTTGCTAGAAATTAGTCTATCCTACTTTTTAGGTCTTATGAGCCCAAAAATGGAAAAAGACATTCAATCCTATCATAAAAAGCTTTCTGCAGTTGATAAAGATATTTGCGATCTTTTGTATCAAGAAATTTCTAAGAATTTACCCAATGCAGAACGTAAGCTTTGGCACTCCCATCCTGTTTGGTTTTTTGAAGGCAACCCAATTGTCGGTTATAGCAAACTTAAATCCTGTGTTCGATTGATGTTTTGGAGTGGAGCAAGCTTCGGCGAGGAAAAACTAAAATTAGGTTCGGGTAAATTTAAAGATGCATCTTTTGAATATACCTCTGCCGATCAAATTAAGAAAACGGAATTGAAACGATGGCTAAAAAAGTCAGAAAAGATTCAATGGGATTATAAAAACATTGTAAAAAGAAAAGGTGTCCTTGTCCCATTGAAAGGGATAGAGTAGGAGTAGATTCTATTACCTTAATTTATTCTACTTCTTCAATCGAAATAATTTCCATGCAATATGCGCTAAGTCAAACTTGGATGGATTTGTAATTTTTAGAGAATTGATTTTATCTGGATTTAACCAAATAAATATTTTCTTTAACTTCTTTTCATTTGGCTCTAAAAATAAAATAGAATGGATTTCTTTATTTAGAAAAAATGCTAGGGCTGGTTTTGAGTTTACTAAAATAAAAATTGGCTTCATCTTTTTAGCTTTTGGTTTTCTGGATAATCCAATTAAAAATTGAGAAACTTTTTTCGTCCCAAATATGGGTTTTAAGGCAGCTCTTACTTTTCCACCGCCATCTGAATAAAGGCATATATCAGATTCTAATAATTGAATAAGAGAATCTTTATTTCCTTTTTGAATTGCTTTCATAAAATGAAGTAAAATAGTTTCTAATTCTGATTTACTTACCGAATACTTTGAATTCTCAGAAGCGATAGCCGAACGAGCTCTTGATACTAGTTTACGAGTATTTTCATTTGTCCAATGAAATATTTCTGCAATCTCTTGGTATTCTAGGTCAAATAAATCTCGTAATACAAACGCGGCTCTTTCTTTAGGATTCAATCTTTCTAGCAAAAATAAAAGTGCAATAGAGATAGATTCTTTCTTTTCAAAAAGAAGTTCTGGGTTCGTTTTTGCTTCTGCTACTATCGGTTCAGGAAGCCACACGCCTTTGTATATCTCTCTTTCTCGTTTTGCTTTTTTGTATCGGTCTATCGCAGTTCTACTTAGAATAGTTGTAAGTAATTTCTTAGGAGATTTCATTTTCTCCAGTGGAATTTTTGAAAACTCTATAAAACAGTCTTGCATTACATCTTCAGCATCATTCAAACTTCCCAGCATACGATAAGCGATATGAAATAAAAACTGAAATTGTTCTGTAAAGTAGTCAATGTGTTCCATTTATGACAGACCATCCGATGTGAGCCCAAAAGGTTTTCCCATTGAATTGTAGTAAACTTCCATCGCATACACCCAAGTAATCTCTACGATTTCTTTTTCATTAAAATGTAATTTCATTTTTTCGATGGTAGAATCACTTGCTCTTTTATTTTCTAGTATTTCTGAAATATACTGCAAGGCAATTTTTTCAGATTCTAGATAATGAGGACTTTCTGAAAAGAATTCTAAATCTTTAAATAAATCTTTACCTATTTTCTTTTTCACTGCCATTGCTATTGCTATATCATTACAGAAAGCACACTCATTTTTGGGAGAGACAAATGCCTTTATTAAACTAACTAGTTTAGAACTGAGGCTGAGACTTTTTTCTGCTTTCTCTAAACTCTGGGCAACTGCTATTAATTTCGGAGCACGAGAATAAATAATTTTGATAGGAGCAATTACTTTCCCAAAGCTAATCTTTGAATACCAATACAGTATTTTCAGAAATATTCCTTTAGGTGTATCAATTGGTTTTAGAATTAGGGATTCCATAGAACCCTCCTTTTTTGAATTTCTAAATCAGGGTCGATTTCTTCCTTTGATTTGTGACAAAAAATAGATTTTTTTTCAAAGAATACTAGTTTTCGATTCTAAAATTGCGGTAAAACAGGATTATTCCCTAGTATTGAGAGAAGTCCTTTCTCTTGAATGTGGTGATGATTGGATAAAATTATTCTACCATACATTTTATCTAAATTAAATTTCACTTGTAATTAGATGTATTGAAAATAGGTTTCATAATTAGATTTCCATGAAAAAATTTTATTCAAAGTATTTCTTAATCTTCTTTTCTTTTTCGATTCTCTACTCAGGTTGCAACTATTCGAAAGAGAATATTTGTGATCCAAATTCTCCCATAGCAAAATTATATTTGGTATGGAGTGCTTCTAACAATTTTCTTATTCCTTATTGTGGGATAAGGCTTGTTACTCTTCCCGCACCAGTTCTTTCCAACTTAAAAAATAATTCCATTGTAGAAACAGGCTTCTTGATCGGAACAGCTCCTGCAGGAACAAGCTCAGTAGAGATTAGTCTAGACAATGGATCCTTTCAAACGGCAACTGGCACTACGAATTGGACTTACAAACTTCCAACAGGAACATCTACTTGGAGATATGGAACTAAACACAGGATAACTGTTAGATCGAACACCTTAGTCAGTGGTATGAATATGGTATCTGAAACAAGTAGTATTACTGTTCGAAAAGGGCACAACAAAGATATCAACGGAGACGGGTATGCTGATTTAGTTGTTTCAGCATTTCAATATCCATCCGGCGGTTTACAGGGTAGAGTTTATATTTTTTATTCGAGAGGAAGTAGTGGAATCATAACCACTACAACACAAACTGGGACAGTAAGTAATGCAGTTATACTCACTGGCGAGCTAAGTAGCGCCTTTGGCAGAAGCGTAATAAAAGCTGATATCAATAGTGATGGCTATGCTGATTTAGTCATTGGTGCAACAAATTTAAATACGTCTACAGGTAGAGTGTATATTTTCTTATCTCCAGGCAGTGCTGGAATTGCCGCTACCTCTACTCCTCAAACGAGTGCAAATTCAGTGATTACTGGTGAGGTTACAAATAGTAATTTTGGATCTGGAGTAACCGTTGGAGATTTTAATTTAGATGGGTATCCTGATCTTGTAGTCAATGCTTTCTCTTTTTCGACTGCTACAGGAAGATTGTATATTTATTATTCTTCTGCTAATGGTATCTCTTCGCGCACGGCAAGTGTTGCAACGGATACTACTATTACAGGAGAGACGACAAATAACGTTTTTGGATATGTATTTGAAAGCACAGGGGATATTAACGGAGATGGATATCCTGACTTAGTCACAGCGGCTTATGTCTATAATTCGAAACAGGGGAGAGCTTATATTTTTTATTCTCAGGGAAGTGCTGGAATTACGGGAACTCTATCAGCAAGTTCTCCACCCGCAGGGACTACAGTCATTTCAGGAGAACCTGGAATTGAGGGTAATTTTGGAGTCAGTATTACAGTTGGAGATTATAATGGAGATGGGTTTTCAGATGTGGTGATTGGAGCTAACTATGTGGATACATCTAGGCAGGGGAGAGTTTATGTATTCCACTCTGCTGGCAAATCAGGAGTAACCACTACAGCAGCAGCCTCTGCTACAACTATACTAACTGGAGAGACTGGAACAACTAATTCTTTTGGAGCTTATTGTGTTTCCTTAGATGGAAATTTGGATGGTTATGATGATTTAGTTTGTGGAGCTAGTGCTGCTTCCAGTGGTGCTTTGAATAAAATCTATTATTTTCAATCTTCTTCAAATGGAATTGCAACTGGTTTTGCGAATCTTGTAAGTAATATCATCATCACAGGAGAAAATAGCTCTGATCAATTTGGAAGATTTTTGGCTACGGGTGATTTTAATGGAGATGGATTTTCAGATATTGCTGTAACTGCTCTTACTTTGAATTCTTCTATAGGAAAATCTTATATTTTTCAAAATAATAGAACGAATGGGTTTACTTCTGTAAGTGCAAGTGGCGCAACTTCCAGTCAAGTAGGAGAAAATACTTCCGATCGCTATGGAGAATTTGTTCAATAAAGAAAGGTGAATATGAAATATATTAAATATCTTCTTCTGGTTATACTGCTATCTACTCTAACGTTATTCGCCGATGAAGTGACTCTTAGAAATGAAAAGGTCATTGAAAAAGTAAAAGTTAAAATTTCTGTTGATAAAGTAGCTGTTACATATCTAGATAATAAAACAGAAACCTATCCCAAAAAAGAAGTTAAATCTATTCGTATTAAACCAATTATTATAAATAATCCTGTCACGGAAAAAGACAAGGCCGAAAACGAAAAAGAAAAAATTCGTGCAGCGGAATCTTTACAAAATCTCACTGGACTTGAAATTCAAGAAAACCAAAAGTTGAAAGTGGCAGTTCTAAATTTTAAAACAAGTGCAAATATTAGCAAAGAAGAAGCGGATATAATCGTGGAAACGATTACAGTCGAGCTTGTAAAAACAAAGCTTTTTATTTTAGTCGATCCAATTTTAGTGAAACAAGTTATGGATGAAAAGGGTGGAGTCGGTTGTTCGGATAATCCTGCTAATTGTAAAATGCCTGCAGCTGAGATTGCAAAATCATTTCAAGTTTCAAAAATTGTAACAGGCACAATCAATAAGATAAAAAATAGTTATTACGTTAGTGGAAATGTTATTGATACGAATTCTAAAAACATTGATTTTGCTGAAAGTTCTATTGCAACTTCATTTGAAAAGATTCATGATACATCTGAAAATTTTTCTAAAAAAGTAGCTGGTGGTATTTTGAGTATTTCCAAAACAGAAATTAATTTAAATCAAGAAAGTAAGGGATTCTTTTCTAACTTATTCAAATCCAATTCAGAATCCAAAGCAGATAATATTTCTCAAGACAGTCCTTCTAAAATGCGTTATGTGTGGAGATCGGCACTTCTTCCTGGTTGGGGACAAATTGCGAATGATAGAAAATTGAAAGGGTTTTCTCTTTTAGGATTATTTATAGTTGGAGTTGGATTTGAAATTAGTTCTTATAAAAATTACAAGTCTGCGATCGAAGATTATAGAAGTGCAGGAGATAATTTTATCTTAAACACATCTCTTACAAATGCGAATGTAGCCGGATTTGCATTCTATCTTAATTCTAGAAATATCAATTCCCAAAGAGATCAAATTGATTTGTATGAACATAGACTGGAATCCGGCGCTGGATTTCTTGCATTGCTTTATCTTTATAATCTTTTTGATGCCTATTATTTTGCGAAAGATCCTGCCAAGTCAGCTTTAGATTCTAGTAGAGAGATTACTCCTAAATTCGCTGCAATTCCAACCCGAAATTCAGTGGGGCAAACTTATACACAATATAACTTTTCTATCGAAATGAGATTTTGAATTGCAAAGAGATAAGAAAGATTACTTTTTTTCTAGCGGCTATCGTTTAATTTGCATTCAACTTTTTCTAGAATCGTCTCCCATTTCTATCTTACAAGTGAATGGTTTAAATTTATATCTTCATTGCAACTATATAAATATAGACAATAGTTTTGAAGCAATACATGTCTGATAATGAAGGATTCTTTGAAGCATACTAACAACTAAATCTTATCCCATTCTGGTGAAGTCTTTCTTGCTTTGACTTTTTTCATTACTTTATCAAAATTCTTTTCTAACGACTCTTTGGTTTTACTTGCTATTCTTTTTTTAAAGAACTGTGCAGTCTCTACATCATTGAGTCCTCTTGTAAACGCATACAATGCAAATTGATTGAGAGAAACACCTTGAGCAGATGCAGTTCGTTCTAATCTATCTTTCAAATCTTCTGGAATTCGAACGGTTAAAACATTTTTTTTAGACATAAAATTTCCTCCACATTCTGGCAAAGTCGGTTGGTGTGATTACTTTAAATGAATCAAATAATAAATTATTTCCAATCGTATAATCTCGAGTATTCGAAGTAATTAAAAAATTACTATTACTTGCAAATGCTAATTCTATGAACATATTATCTGCTTCATCTCCTAAATTAGGACGCATACTAAAGCTAATAGAAAAAGGAGATGCTACACTACAAATATAATCAAGGAAGTCTTTAATGTCTTTTTTGCTTAGCTCTAAATCTTTTAAAGATTTTTCACGTAACAACACATCAGAGTATTCCATGAAAACAGGAATAGAAAGACACAATTCAAGCTTCCTCTCACGCACAAGCCTAACAATACAATTAGATGCCCCACCACTATCACGCAATGCTTGATAGATTACATTCGTATCTAAAGTAATTCTCACAAAAATATGATAGCATATATACTATCATAGGTCAAGATTTTTTCTTTCTAGCATTATCGCTCATTTGCATCTAACTTCTCCCATTTCTATCTTACAAGTGAATGGTTTAAAGCAAAAAAGGATTGCGAGTCTTTTAGAAAAAGAGGTTCTGAAATAGATAGGGGAAAATTTTCTGCATAATATGAGATAAAAATAAGTTTTAAGTATACTTAAAACTATTTACAAAATATTGAATAGTTTTAAGTATACTTAAAACTATATCCAAAGGCTAAAATCAATGAATTTTGAAATATCAGACTTTTCCTTTCTAAAGAGAGACATCTATGTGGATCGGTTTCTTCCTTTTTTGGATAAGAATATCATTAAAATTCTTACTGGTCATAGACGAGTGGGTAAGAGTTATATGCTGTTTCAGATTATTGAAATGCTAAAAGAAAAAGGTGTTAAGCCTGAACAGATTATTTATATAAATAAAGAATTGGCTGAATTTGCATCCATTAAAAATCACAAAGATCTTTTATCTTATGTCGAAAAATTTAGAAAAAAGAAAAAACAAAAAATATATCTATTTATCGATGAGGTGCAAGAGATAGAAAAATTCGAAACTGCACTCCGTAGTTTGCTTGCAGAAAATATTTATGATATTTATTGCACAGGAAGCAATGCAAATATTTTATCTGGTGAGTTAGCAACTAATCTAGCCGGTCGTTATATTGAGTTTAAAATTTATAGTCTTTCGTATCCAGAGTTTCTAAATTTCCATAAGTTAAAAAATAATAAAGATAGTTTAATGCAGTATTTTAAATTTGGTGGATTGCCTTTTTTAATTCATCTTGATCTCAAAGAAGAGATTGTATCAGAATACATGCGTAATATTTACAATACTATTTTATTGAAGGATGTAGTTGCACGATATCAAATTAGAAATGTTGCTTTTTTGGAAAGGCTTTTGGAATATCTCGCGGATAACACCGGTAGCCTCGTATCGGCTAAGAGTATTAGTGATTTCTTAAAATCCCAAAGAATTAATATTTCCCCTAATGTTATTTTAAATTATATTTCCTATCTGGAAAGTGCATTTATTATTTTTAAAGTGCAGCGAAGAGAGGTGGGAGGTAGAAAAATATTTGAAATTGGAGAAAAGTATTATTTTGAAGAAATAGGAATTCGCAGAACATTAGTAAACTCTAATATTTCAGATATACATAAAGTATTGGAAAATATTATTTATCTGCATCTTTGCATTGCTGGCTATGAAGTTCGCATTGGTAAACTGGACAACAAAGAAATTGATTTTGTCTGTTCTAGAAAAGAGGAAAAGCTTTATATTCAAGTTGCCTATTTAATTGCGGATGAAAAAACATTTGAACGAGAGTTTGGGAATCTCCTTCTAATCAAAGACAACTTTCCCAAGTATGTGGTTTCAATGGATGAAAGTATAGAAGGGAATTATAAAGGCATTAAGCATATTCACATTCAAAATTTCTTAACTAAAGTTTTGCAGGATAAACTACCTTAACTTCTCATTGTTTCTGTATATATTGGTCGCGTATCGTATTATTTTTAAAAAGCGATTCTGGAATAAGATTAATTTTACACTCTCAATTTTTGCGAACTTCAATAGTAGAGTTTATAGATTACATTCTATTCAGAACAATTATTTATAGTGTATCATACATTTATATTCTATTCCTTTTTTCTTGTATTTCTAGCGGCTATCGCTAATTTGTATCGAACTTCTTCCAGAATCGTCTCCCATTTCTATATTACAAGTGAATGGCTTAAAGCGAAAAAAGTAGAAATTATATCTAAGATAACTCGGTTGATTGACTATTCTGTATTATTAGAATTGGAAAAAATTCTAGCAATCTCTGAACAGCAAACAAATGAATGGGACAGTTTAACAGCCTTAGACAAAGCTAAAATCGAAAAAGGGTTAGATAGCATACAGAAAGGGAAAGTTATTTCTCATTCAATGGTTAAAGAAAAAATAGACCAATTTATTAAAGAGTTATAATGAACTATGATGTGGAATGGTCGGAAGATGCTCTTTCCGATTATCGAGAGATTCTAAAATACATATTATCTGATTATTGGATAACAGAAAAAATCCAGAATTGATTCAAGAAGCTTTAGATAAATATTGAAAATTCAATTCATTGAATTATTCCTCCACAAGAGCACAATGACTCTATCTAGCTTTTATTTTATCCTTGCTCTTTGGTAGAAAGGTTGTAGAATTGGAAGTATAAGAGGTAATAGTATGAGTTTATACTTTATAATTATGGCTACTATTGGTTTAATCTGTGGGGTTTATTTGATTTTTTCAGGTATGGCTGGTATTATTTCAAAGCGGGTTGCTGATGATGTTACAAATAGATTAAAAAGTGAAATGAAACATGGAGAATAATGAGTTTACTAATAAACTTATACTTTTTCTTGGCATTTGTATCGTTGGCTTAATAATTCTCCTCATGCAAACATACTCGGATATAAAAGTGTATGCTGATACTATTATTACCTTTATATCTGTAATTGTTTCCTTAATTGCAATTGTTGATTTTATAAAAAAGCATTCCAGAAAAGATTAACTTGTCTTTCTAGCGGCTATCGATTAATTTGCATTTAACTTTTTCCATAATCGTCTCTCATTTCTATCTTACAAATGAAAGGCTTAAAATAAAAAAGGATTGCGAGTCTTTCATAATAAGATGTTTTGAACTCAACGGGGTAAAATTTTTGTTCTGTAAAATAAAATAATATGTGAATGCAAAGAATTCAATTCTTTATTTTGGGCTATTAGTTATTCTTAAAAAATGTATCTAATTTGTGCATTTAATTTCAATTTTATAATTTTCTTCATAAAATGACTCATTCGTTCTGAAATCGATGGATATGCCAGTTACGACAGGAAATACTCTTTCCTTTTTTGAAAAAAAGTCATAGAGATCACCGCTCGATTCTAAAAACGGATAAAGTAGTATTCCTGATTTTCCCAAATCGGGAATATATCGAAATGTTCTCGAAGAATCATCCAAATAATATGTAATGAATATTGGCTCTTCTTTATATAGGATTTTTTTTAAAATCCCATATAAACTTTTTCGAATATCTAACGATCCTACACAAATATTATTTCCAATTGATGATTTCTGTATAATTTCATTCTCAAAAATTATTGTAGCATTTGGTTTACTTATTTGTTTTAATTTTGTTTCCCAATTAGCCGATCTACTTTTATTACCCCTTTTCTTAAGCAGAAGAAAGTTATCTTTAAGAAGAATCGATTCATATAAGTCACGTATACGCAAGAAAGTTTGCAGCTCATCATTTAATAAATACCGATGGTCTAGGGAATAAGGATAATGAAAAATTATATATTCTGGTGATTTTTCATGGTCATTGAAAAAATTAACATTCTGTTGAATTAACCATTCACTAGAAGTAATGTAAGATTGGTAAACGGGTCGATTCTTCCAATAAAGACCTGATGCTAATACTCTACCTACTTGATACGGAAAAATATCGACAGATTCGTTTCCTATTATATTAATCATTTCATTTGGAAGTAATTTCGGTATTGTAATTTTTTTTTGATCGGACTCAGAAATTAGTCTCAGTAATTTTTCAAATTTGTTTATATCAATGTTGAAATGAGCCAAACGATAGTTAGTCACTACATCCCAATAAATCCCGCCCGGAGTTGAAAGAACGTAAATGTAAAGAAACGCAAGAGATATGAGATATGAGATATGAGATATGAGATATGAGATATGTTTTTGTCTTAAAATAATTACCACTATAAATAAAAAATATTATATAGAAAATTACGGCTAAATAAATAAAAACCCATGCATGGTCTGATCTCGCCATTGCATACTTGAAATAAATAAAATTGCCAATCAAAAAAGATGGGAAAAAGAATGGGTAGGCGGTCTTCTTTCTAAATGATACCCACAATAAAGAAGTTAAAAAAATATAGGAAAAAAAATAAACCCACTTTATAGATGTATGATCATCCGCTTGAGTCATGGCTGATGAATTAGCAATTGAAAACTCCAAATACCCCCTAAACATATTATATAAATCTGTTAAAGAATAATTGAATATTATCCTCACTATTAAAGCCAATAAAAAGAAAGATACAATAGGGGTAACAATCAATAAAGTTCGATTTTTTTTTCTATAAAATAAATACAGCCAAATTGGGAGTAAACTCAGTATCAAAAAGAGATACATAGATTTTATAAAAACTAAAACAAACAGTAGAGTAAATAAATGGAGAGATTTTACTATTCTAAGATTTTTATAGGTTTCTAAGGCTACTAAGTAGCATAATAACATAATACGATGATCAATAGGAAAAAACAAAATACTCCCAAATGCGATAATATGGATTAACAAATTGGGAAAAAAAGGTTTCTTGTTCAGAGATTTATTTAAGAAGAAAAATATGGATAAATTACAATATGACTCAAAGATGAATGAGGAAAGGATTGCATAGCTATAGACTGTTGGTATAATTAAAAAACCAAGAGGACCATATGTAAAAATAGGTATACTTCCAATTACAGTATCGTCAAATGCAAAGTAGCTAGTTGCCCACATGTAAGAAGGATCAAGATCAAAGCCAATTTCCATTCCTTCAAAATTGAAAAATAAAATTGAAATAATAAAAAAGAATAGAATACCAAACCAAAGTAAAATAGGTTTACTCATAATATGTGATCCACCCTAAACAAAAGTAAATGCTATTCTTTCTCTTGGTTAGATTTAGAAAAGTAATAATTCCTGTAACAATTGCATTTAATCCTAGCAGCTCGCCGATTTTTTTCATTTCAGATAAATCACTTCCAATATAATGAATGGAAAGATTGAAGTTTAAAAAAGACTTGCATTGAGATGATTCCTTTCTTAAGATAGAACCATTATGCAAAATGCTTATGTTTTAACTGGTAGCCTAAAAAGTCCTACTCTAATTGAGTTAGATGAATCTTTATCACTATCTTTGCAGAAGGTAAGGATTACCATCGAACCATTGCAGTCAGTTTTCAATAAGAAAAGCCTTTTGCTTTCTCTCAAAAAAATTCAGGCTAAACAAGAAAAACGCAATTATACTTCTCCTCGAAAAGAAGATGTTGATTTATATATTGCAAAACTAAGAGAAGACTGGAATTAGATGAAATATTATTTAGATAGTTGCATTGTAATTTATATCGTTGAAAAAATAGCGGATTATTGAGATACTCTCCTTCAATTGCTTCCAGAAGATGCACAGCTTTTTGTATCTGATTTAACTCGAATGGAGTGTAGAGTTAAACCGATTCAGGATAATAACGCTTTGTTGCTAGAAGAATACGATTTATTTTTTAGTGAGTCTGTTGAGATTGTTAATTTAACAAATGAAGTTATCAATAAAGCAACAGAGATTAGAGCCAAGTATTCTTTTAAAACTCCAGACTCAATCCATTTAGCTTCGGCGATAATAAATGAATCCAATTTCTTTATCACAAATGATAAACGATTAAGTTCATTTAAAGAAATTGAAATTTTAAAATTATAAATGAAGTCCTAGCAACTATGAATGTGTTTATCTTTTCTTTCTAGCGGCTATCGCTAATTTGCATCCAACTTTTCCCATTTCTATATTACGAGTGAATGGTTTAAAGCAAAAAAGGATTGCGAGTCTTTCAGGAAGAGATGGTTTGAAGTGGACGGAGTAAAATTACAAAGTGATTCTTATTCTTTCCTATACTAAAAGCAGTATTTTCCGCTCCATTGCCTGCACCATACAGTAAATAGCCTTGTGACGGACTGGAACAAGACCAAGCGATAGTCGCTGTCGATGTTGTGACACTTCGAACATTGTAAAAAAGAAGTTTTAAATCATCTGACTTTGCACCTGACGATACGGGGGTTTTATCGCAGCGGAGGAGGAAAATAAGGAAAAGAAAGATTAAATGCAAGATAAGAGTCTTCTTTGAAAAAAATGAAAAACTACTTTTCTCATCTGAGGATTTTTTGGCTTCTCTTTCATTGAGCATCCTTTATTCTTTCTTGTTTGTCTCGTTCTCGCCTAATTCGCATCCCCATTTCCATGTCTACTTCTTCCAAGTCTTTTTCCCAAACTTTATTCTGTTACATAGGCACAGGCAACTCTACATATACCGTTGTTGTATCATCATCTAATAAATCGAACCCGAAAATGCCGACAATAAAGTCTAAGAGTTCGTGAGGATTGAATCCAAGGCGGATACCGTAGTATAACCCAAAGGATACTTCCATTGGTAGAACGACGTAGGAGTCACGAATAATTGTGTGATACTTCTTACCTCGATAACATAACAAAAGTCCTTTGCTAGAATCTCGCTTGGATGCACCATAAAGTAAAACATTCATAAAAGCAATGTTCTTTCTATAATTTCGAACCATTATGATAGATCTTGGCTCATGATAGTTACTAGTAGCGAAAAACAAAAATTGAAGTTGACCGAAAGTTCCATATCTACTGTCTCTGCAAGGACCATTTTCCGATCCTGCCTTTAAAAAATTATTTGATTCGGAATCGTTACTTTGATACATTCCGAGATGTCCGAACCGTAAACCTACTCCGCTGCTGTCTTTTGCTCCATAAGCAAGACCAAACATAATCGAATCTATATATATTCCGCCACCATAAATATTATCCTCGAAGCCGATGTTAACTATATCTATAAAATCGTTCCCTCGATTTATTAAATATCCTTTAATGCTAGAACACTGGAATTGAAGCAAACAGAGAGATATAATATTGCCCAGTAATTACTATTTCTCAAATGTTCTATCATCAATGTTACCCCCACGTGCTCGAAAGCCTGCATAAGTTTCATAGCCGAGTTTAGCCCCAAATTGCGAATCAATTACTGAAGGCTTTCTTTCTAGCGGCTATCGCCTAATTTGCATCCAACTTCTCCCATTTCTATCCGACAAGTGAATGGCTTAAAGGTCATGAAGGCATTCCTCTAGTATTGAAGAAAAACCTGGCTTTAAAAATTGTCAATAGGAATCAAAATTGAAAGAAATAAACAACTGTTAGCCGCAGCAGCTTTTGTGCAAGAGTGTCGAAATTCGTATGTATGTGCGGGCTTTCAGGAAAAAACTCTACACTGAAGTGTTGAAGAATGCCTTTTACCTATCGTATCACCAAACTGCTCTTACAGTTAAGGGTAAACTTATCCTAGATAACATGATTTCGGTGTAAGACATTTTTTTCTTGATTACCCCCGAAGTTATTTATCGGGGATATCTAGAACTATAGATTCCCGCTATCGCTTGGCGGTTGCAGCGATAGCGGGTGGAATTTCGGGAATGACGGTCTAAATAATTTGTCAAATCCTCATATCGAATTCGCTTTAAATATATCTCGCTGCCTATCTTTAGGAGAGCTTTAGTGTATCGTGTGGCAGTCAGTTCTAACATACTTGTGGAGAAAGATGGGATTGAAAATTTAGGGTATGAGCCTTTAATTTACTCAATTCTTCTGTCTAACCTTGTTCTCAATCTTAGAAATATCCCCGAAAATGGCTAAAAATCAGGGAAATATTAGGATTTTCAGCAAGACATAAATAAAAATGTGCTAGAATATTATGTCTATCCGATAATTTAGTATAGAAATATACTTTTTTGAGCGAATTTTAGCATTTTATGAACCAAGAGCATTTAAATAGAAGAGAGTGGTTGGCAAAAAACAACCGATTGAGACTCGGTGCAATTTTCATTATTTTCGCATCGCTTCTCATCATTATCTATGATTTTGGTTTTACTCGTAAGTCTGGTTTATCCTCCTCGGTGAATAAACTAGTAATCACTGGTCATCAAAAGCTCAGCAAAGAGGAAATCGTTGCGATTCTTGGAGTGCAAGCGGGAGTTCCTTTTGAAGATTACAGTTTAAAAAGCTTTGAGGAAAAACTGGAGAAACATCCGCGTATTAAAAAAGCAAGCGTGACTCGTAGGTCCAAAGAGCAACTTTTAGTATCTATTGTGGAACGCGGTGCTCGGTTTATTATAAATTCAAACGACAATCTCTATGAGATTGATGATGATTATAAGTTGGTTTCAGTAGACGATATACGCGATACAAATCTGATTGTTTTGAGTGGCGAATTTAATATCGGACAGAATCAACAGGTAAGTAAAAAGCTAAAAGAATTCTGCGAATCTGTAGAAAATCTATTTGAGACCTATCCACAACTTAGAGATAGAATCTCAGAAGTTAGATTGGATCAAGATGGAGAAGTAACGGTTTATACTCATTATCCACAGAGGATTAGAGTGAATATGGGAAATAAATTGGAAAGTATTCAAATTAGAAAATTATATGCAAGTCTGGCTTTTTTTGAAAACCAGGCAGTGAACGTTAGATTATTAGACTTAAGGGGAGATGACGCAGTTTATCAATAAAATCTATGCAGGAATTAGACAATAGTATAGCCGCAATCGATTTAGGTTCTTCTCTTATTAAGGTTGTAGTTGGAAGGGCTGTGAGTGAATCTGAAATTGAAATTATTGGAACAGGAACTGCTTCTTGTTCTGGTATTAAAAATGGCGCGATCATAAACATTGAAACTACAACAAAATCCATTAATGAGGCAATTAGTCTTGCTGAACTTATGGCAGGACAAGAAATTTCTCAAGTTATTGTAAACATTACTGGAAAAACAATTAAAGCAGATAATTCAAAAGCAGTAGTTGCTATAACAAATAGAGAGCGTATTGTTACAGATGATGATATTCGTCGTGTAATTGAAGCCGCGCAACCAAGAGTTCCAAGCGACCAAATGGTTTTACATGTTCTCTCTAAAGAATTTGCTGTAGATGATCAAACCAATATTAAAGAACCGTTAGGTATGACTGGAGTTCGTCTCGAGGCAGAAGTTCACGTAGTCACAGCAGGAATCACCACTGTTCACAATCTGGACAAATGTATAGAGGGTGCTGGACTAGAACAAATCGACAAAGTATTGTCTAGCTTTGCTTCCTCTGAAGCAGTTCTAACAAGCGGAGAAAAAGATTTAGGGACTGCTGTAATTGATATAGGGGCAGGTATTACGGATATCGTTATCTATCAAGATGGTGGAGTATGTTATTCTGGAGTTATTCCATTTGGTGGAAATAATATTACGAGTGATATATCAATCGGTCTCAAAACACCTCTTGAACAAGCAGAGATCATCAAGAAAAAATTTGGTCATTGTATGCATGAGGCTGTTGAACCAACAGAAAAAATCGAAGTTCCAGCGGTAAGCGGTAGACCTTCTAGACAAGTTCTTCGTCAGGATTTAGTAAGAATTATTGAAGCAAGAACAAGAGAAATTTTAGAGCACATCAATCATGAATTAGATCGTTCAGGTAAAAAAGCATTTTTATCTGGTGGAATTATCTTAACCGGTGGAACGAGCTTACTTCCTGGAATTGATTTGCTTGCAGAAGAAGTATTTGGATTGTCTGTCATAGTGGCAAGACCGGCAGGTCTTGGAGGATTGTCCGAGAGAGTTGCATCTCCTGAATATTCAACTGCAGTAGGCCTTATAAAATATGTAGTAAGAAGCATTGATTTAGATAGCAAGGCACCCAGCGAAAAATGGAGTAGCTCACCAGGGGAAAAAGAAAGCCCTCTTAAACGAGTTTGGCGCTGGATGGAAACTAATTTATAAAAATAAAAATGGAGCAAAATATGCTGTATATGGATGAACAAAGAACAAGTCCCGTAGTAATTAAAGTAGTTGGAGTTGGTGGCGGTGGTATGAATGCCGTTAGTCGCATGACGAATGCTAACTTCCGTGGAGTTGAGTTTATTGTAATGAATACGGATGAACAAGTTCTGAGCAAGTCCAGCGTTGAAAATCGTGTTCAACTTGGTAACAAGGTTACGCGTGGAATGGGTGCAGGTGGAGATCCAGAAATTGGAAACAAAGCGGCACAAGAAGACAAAGATAGAATCGCAAGTGTTTTAAAAGGTGCTGATATGGTTTTCGTAACTGCTGGTATGGGTGGTGGAACTGGAACAGGAGCAGCACCCGTCATTGCAGAAATTGCAAAAGAACTTAAATGTCTCGTTGTGGGAGTTGTAACACTTCCATTTGGATTTGAAGGTCGTCGTAGAAATGACCTAGCTAAAAACGGACTCAATATGCTACGCCAAAATGTAGATACACTCATTACAATTAAAAATGATTCTATCTTCAAAGTTGTAGATAAGAAAGCGCCTATCGACTATGCATTCAGAGTAATTGACGATATTCTTTTAAATGCAGTAAAAGGAATTAGTGATATTATCAATCATCCAGGTATTATCAATGTAGACTTTGCAGATGTTAAGACTATCATGAAAGATACAGGCGATGCGATCATGGGAGTGGGAGAAGGTGTTGGAGAGAATAGAGTTGCAGAAGCAGTTGAGCATGCGATCAATAACGTTCTACTCGAAGAGACATCAATCGCTGGTGCAAGCTCTCTTTTAATCAATGTGACAGGTGGAAACGATCTAACCATTAACGATTGGAATGAAGTTTCTCAGATCATTACAAGTCAAGTGGATACAAATGCAAATATCATCATTGGCTTAAATGAGGAAGAGGGACTCAATGAAAAGATTCGTGTAACTGTGATTGCCACTGGTTTCAGAGCAAGGCTTCCACATACACTAACGTCTCTCAAAAGAGATGCGACACCGGTTATCAGTCAGCAACAAAATACACAACCACAAAAAGAACAAAAGGAAGCACAACAGCAACCATTAGTTCGCCCAAAAGTTGTGAATATGCCTGATCCGCATGAATACATTGAGCCAACTAGATCTATCAAAACTCCTGCTCGAGTAAATTCTCCTTATAATTACAATGAGGATTATGATATTCCTGCATACTTAAGAAGAGGAAATAGAGATTAATTGATGGGTGTTGCGAAAATCTCCCCTGACCCCTCTTTAGGAAAGAGGGGGATTTCCGCCGCGCTTTCAGCTACTGTCAATTATTTGCATTCGCAAATAATTGACACCGCCTCAATCGCTAACACAGGCATTCCTGTCTAAAAATGAAATTTCACAGCATTCGCATTCAAAACTACAAGAGCATAAACGATATTACCCTCTACTTGAGCGATGTAAATCTACTGATAGATTCAAACCAATTTTTCAAAAAGTAATTTTAACGATACTATAAAGTTCAACTTACGATCTATGAATCAAAAACCTATTTTGAGTAGTATACTTCTTTTATTTGCAATGCTTTGGCTACCACTCGGACAAGAAGAATTTTTACTTATGAACTGGATGAAAATAGGGACCTATGTGATTCCATTTTTATTCATTGCTACAACTGCATTTAGACAGAGTTCTACCAAAAATATTTTTCAAGATACAAAACTGATAAGTGTTCTTTTACTCATTGTATATCTCATTCATCAGTATGAAGAACATTGGATTGATTTATTTGGAAATGAGTATTCTTTTTATTATTCAGTCAATCAAATGCTTTCAGACATACTCAGTCCTTCTTCTCCCATTAGTCCTCTCACAAGAGAAGCAATCTTTGTAATCAATACATCTCTCGTTTGGTTAGTCGGAGTCAATGCGATTTGGATGAGTGAAACAAGAATTTTTCCTACCTTTGCGATGACAGCAATCACGCTTGTAAATGCAATAACGCATGTAATTGCAGGAATAGTAAAATGGAGTTATAATCCCGGGCTAGTTACCTCTATTCTTTTATTTATTCCCTTTACTGCTTTCTATTTTCATTTTAAGTTAAAGGAAAATTCTAACTTGAAAAAGCAAATCATTACAAGTATTCTATGGGCAGTGATCGCCCATATTCTAATGGTATCTGGAATGTTAATGGCAAATTATTTTCATGTAATCAATCAGACAGTTTATTTTGTAGTTCTAATTCTATGGTCGATCTTACCTATCGCAATTTTTCGAACTGTAAACCTAGATTGATCTCTATACACCGAACTCATTTTTTAATTTATGAAATCTTATATCTTCTGGTTTTTCTTTCAAACAAATTTCTAAAAGAGGAAAGGCCTTATCCTTTTGACCTAAGCTTTTATAAGATTCAATTAATGTAAGGAGATTTGATATATTTTTTGAATCTCTAAGACGCAGTCTTTCTCCGAAGTCAATGGAGTCTTGATATTTACCTAACGCTCTATACGCTAGTGCTGTATCATAGAGGTAGTCTGAGACATGTGGATAGTCTGAGATTAATTTTTTTCCTAATTCTGCAATTCTTTCAAACTGACTTTCTGTTTTGTATTTTTCAAAGAGTTTCAAATCTTCTTTTAGTTTTTCCACGTTCGATAGTTTACCTTTGAAATGTACTTTGAGCAAAGAAAGATCATCCATTAATTTTCCAGCATTTGTTATAGATTCAAAAATCTTTTCTAAATCACCATTCCCATTTTTCACATGGTCTAAAAATAATTCTTCATTTTGATTTATGAGATCATATTCCTCATCTTTCCCAATGATCAAATCATCCCTTCCATCAGATCCAAGTAAGATAATATCATCTGGAAGAAGAGGAAATATGTCGATGGATATATGACCCGTTTGCCCTTGGGTTCCTAATTTCCTATATTGATTTTTAGGTTTAATAAAATGAGGAATTCCATCTCTATATAAAACGATGTCAGGATGTTCAACATTCATAAAATACATGGTGCCAGTCTCTTCATCGATTAGTCCAAATGCGATAGACATAAGCATCGATCCATCAAAGGCTTCAAATGTTTTATGCATTTCAATAAATGCATTTTTTAACCATCGCTCTGGATATTGATTTCTTCCAGATGCAGTTGAAATAGTTCTTTGAATAATAGATTTAAATACAGTCCCTAAAACCAAAACACCGCCTGCACCTTGAATGGATTTTCCCATTGCATCTCCATTTAAGAAAACAATGTATTTTTTCCCTTGCAGTTCAATAATCTCTGTGATGTTAATATCACCACCTAACTCATATTCATTTTTTCTGAATATAAAACTCTTCTTTTGTTTGATAAATGATTCAATGTGAACTACTTTACTAAATGCTTTGCATTGGCTGAGTGGTTCTATAAGTAAAGTGTTTAAGAAATAATCTCCATCTTGTTGTTCTTTTAAGGCACTTACTTCTGTCAGAGCTTGGTTTAAATCTCTGGTTCTTTCTTCTACTTTCTCTTCTAGATTTGCATAGAGGATGGAATTCTCTACACTCACTGCAATTTGAGAGGATAGAATTTTAAGAATCTCTACTCTATCTGGTGTAAATGCATTTGTGGTTAGATTGTTTTCTAGATAGACTGCACCGAGCAAATTACCTTGATTTATTATCGGATAGCACATAACGGATTTTGGCTTTTTCTCTTTTACATAAGAGTCATTTATAAATATGCCTGTTTTTACTGCATCATTTAGTAAAACGATTCCTTTGGTTCTAGTAACGTAGTTTACTATATTGGGGGATAATTCGTTGTAACCTTCTAATGATATATGTTTTAAAACTTCTATTGTATCAGTATTTGCATTGCCCTCTGCTTCGATATAAAACTTATCTTTATCTTTTAGAATAAAGAATCCTCTTTCTGCACCTGCATTCTCAAAAAGTATTTTCATCATTTTTTCGAGGAGTTTAGCTAGTTGAATTTCTCCTGAGATTGTTTGAGATGCTTTTATGACTGTATTTAAATCGAGAAAATTACCCTCAGTCATATTATTATTGGTTGCACTTGAGCTAATAGTCATTGAATCATCTATGGAAGATTCATTATTAAATTTATGTTTCGTCTGACGTTTAAGTTGAGGGTATTTTGATTCTAATTGCTTAACTTTTGGTTCACACCCCCATTTTTTATAAGCATAGTGAGCTGCATTTAGATAAATATATGCAAAAGGTTCCTTATTTCTTTCTAACCAAATAGAGGCTATAAATTCATTTGCCAATGCTTCTTCTAAAATATAGTCATATTGTTGCGATAGTTCGATCGCTTGATCAAATGATGATAATGCTTTATCCTGATTATTTTCAATTTGATAAATTAATCCTTGAAGTATATGTAATTTATGACCATAATTCGCTTGGCAATTTTCTCCCCATTTCTTTATTCGCTTGTAGTTTTTATCTAAACGCTTTTTATAATCTTTGCTTTTTTTCTTGTCCTTTGTGTTCAATATAAGCTTTGCACAGATTAGAGAATCAAAAAAGACTTGTTCAGGGACAAACATCATGCCAAACATAGCTGCTTCATGCGTTGAGGCTAATGAAGAGTATTCCAAAGCTTGATGCAAATCACCGAAGAAGTATTCAAGTCTAGTTTTGCAAACATAGAAATCAAAGAGAGCGTTTGCATTTTTGGATTCTATTAGTTCAGGTAATACTTTCGTTTCGTCATAAAACTCTCCAACTAGCATTAATTTATTTTCAGTTAGATCTCTCATGTTGGAAACAAATTGCTCATTCAACTGATATAACTGATATGCATTGTGTTGTTGTAAGGATAAAATAGATTTTCGATACTTAATAAAATTTTCTGAGAGAATACTCAGATTCTCTCTTATCATAACACCTTGGAAAAAAATGTTATTGAGTGAGTAGGAACCGTATTGTAAATCACCTGCTTCCATTCCTTTTTCAAAGGCATGATTGTATAACGCTTTGTTCTCTTTGGCATGATGCTTCCAATGGTTGATCATAGTTGCAAATAAGAAATATGTTCTACATTCAATAGGCTTTGTTTGCTCACCAATTTTCTTAATTAAATCTAATGCAAGTTTGCCGAATTTATAACCAGCTTCAAAATCTCCCAAGGCAGACCCCTGAATGATACCGAAGGCTGCGTATGCGAATGGACTTAAAGGTGTATTTCCATGCGTTAAAGAGAAATTTACCATTTTAAGAACGATTACTGGAAATAATGCTGGCTGTGCAAGAAAGGCTGGAGCACTTAACGCATTTAATAAGCCCATAATAGCCAGAGATTTCTTTTCCGTTGTTAATGTATGATTTAATAAATCTTCTGTCTGTCTTTTTCCAAATTTTAATTTAAATTTAATGATTTCTGGGAGGGGAGAAATTTCAGTTGGATTATTTGGTAAATTCACTCCAAAGCTTTTCAAGGCTTGCTTTAGTATAACGATAGCCTCTAGCATTTTATTTTGACTTACATACATTGAAGATTTTAATTCATAGATTACAATCTTATCCAATGGAGTTTTAGCTTTTGTTAAGATAAGATCGAAAGTTTTCTCGGCGGATAAATATTCTTTAGAAAGATATTCAGATCTTGCACGATTAGTATATAGATCGAGAGTATAAAAATAATTATCCTCCCACGAATTTTCAGGCAATTGATTGATTGAATTTTGATAGAAACCTAACGCTGCATCATAGGCATTTGAGGCTATTGCTTTGTTTCCTGCGATTCTATTTAATTCTTTTAGCTTTACTTTTTCTTCTTCACTTGTAATGTATGCAAGACCTTGGTTAAGTTGATTGACTATTGTAAAAATATGATCTTCTAATTTATATTTATCCAGCATAGATAAATAAGTATTTCCTATCGTATAATGATATCTTGATCTTTCTGTTTCGGAAATGAGTGTATAAGTTGCTTCCCTAATTTTATCATGCACAAAATTAACGTCAAATTCACCTAATCTAAGAAATCCTTCATTTGCTAGCAGTAGCAAATCTTCTTTTGCCTCCGATTCTGTTTTATCTAATATTTTAAAAAACACTTCTTGCTTAAACCAACTGCCAATACATGCAGCTAATTTTAATTTTTCGATAGCAGAATCAGAAAGTTCCTTAACTTTTTCTAACATTAAGTCAATTACGTTTTCTGAGATTTTAACATCTTGGATTTTTTTGATATCCCAGATCCAATTGTTATTTTTGTATTGAATAAATTCTTTTTCGTAAAAACTTTTAAATAATTCATTTACGAAAAATGGATTCCCTTTTGTTTTTTCAAAGAGAACCTTTGCCAATTCTTTCGCAATTATATCGGCAGAGTTTAAGGTATCACTAACTAGACTTGAGATATCAGTTAGAGAAATTGGTTCTAGTGATATTTTATTGAATTTCAATCCACCATTTTTTAAATCATCTAGCATTATTGAAAATGGATCTTTGGGTAAAACTTCATTATCCCTAAACGATAACATTAAAAATAAATATTTCAAATCAGGATTGGACAAAAGAGCTTGTATTAAATTTATGCTTGGTATATCAGCCCATTGTAAATCATCTAAAAAAATCGCAATAGGATGTTCTTTAGAGCAAATTGCTTTTATAAAATTTTGAAAAACGATATTAAATCTATTTTGCGATTCTGTTGTGCCCAACTCTGGAACTGGAGGTTGTTCTCCAATTAGTGTTTCTAGTTCAGGGATAACATCTATGATAATTTTTCCATTGGTTCCTATCGCATCTAGAATATTTTTTTTCCAACTTTGGATAGAAGTAGAACTTTCTGTTAGGATTTGTTGAATTAAACTTTGGACTGCATAGGATATAGCCCTATAAGGAATAGTCTTTTTAAATGTATCATATTTACCGCTTGCGAAGTAGCCTTTGTATTTTGTTATAGGTTTGTTAATTTCGTTGATTAATACTGATTTGCCGATGCCGGAACGTCCCGATATCAGAAGTAACTCAGTGTTACCCTCTGCTACTTTTTTAAATGTATCAATGATTTGGTTAATTTCTTTTTCTCTTCCGTATAACTTTTCAGGAATTTGAAATTTTGGAGAAAAATCAAATTCTCCAATTCCAAAGGACTCTGTATCTAGTGAAGCAAGTCCTTTCTCTTCAAGTAGCTTGAGACATTTTTCTAAATCGTAAAGAATTCCACTTGAACTCTGATATCGATCTTCCGGATTTTTTTGCAAAAGCTTTACAATTATATCAGAAATTGGTTTCGGTGTTTTGTTTTTTTGAAAAGGGGAAATAGGATTTTTCGCAATATGAGAATGAACTAATTCGATTGGATCCTTTGCAAGGAAGGGTAATCCTCCTGTTAAAATCCTATAAAATGTTACACCGAGTGAGTAATAATCTGTTCGGTAGTCGACAGTTCTATTCATACGTCCTGTTTGTTCGGGTGATATATAAGCTAACGTTCCTTCGATAGAACTATTTAAGGAAATAAATGAGTTTTGCTTTACTAGCAAACTAGCATTTCCGAAATCTATTATTTTTAATACTTGGGATGATTTATTGAAAATAATATTATGGGGTTTTATGTCTTTGTGGACTAGATTTAATTTATGAACTTCTCCAAGTGCTTTGATTGAGAGAATCATAATGTTTAAAATTTCTTTGATTGAATAAGAAGATACACTATTGTATAGGGTTGCAAGTGATTCGCCACCTATATCCTCAAAGACAATGGCAATACTATTTTTATATTTCTCAATACTTATCGTTTTGATGATATAGTCTGAATTTATATTTTCGAGTATATCATATTCATGTTTGAATTTACTTAACTCGCTAGTGCTTGGGTAGTCATTATTTAAAATTTTAATTATAACAGGTTGGTCTTTTTTCTTCCCTCTATAAAGAATACTCTTTTCACCTTCATGAATCTTTTCTGAAATAGAATACCCATTTAAATTTATCATATAAAGTCCTTAAATAATTTTATTTTGAAGTCTTTCCACCATCAATTGGAATTGCTGCACCTGTTATAAAGGAAGCCTCGTCACTACATAACCATATTGAGGTATTTGCAACTTCATTGACATTTCCCATTCTTCCTAACGCATAAGACTTTAATCTTTCTTTTTTTAGCTGTTCTGGATTATCAGATTTCTTATAAAACTCTTGATCCATTTCAGTTTCTATTCCACCAAAGCATGCAGCGTTTACTCTTATTCCATACTTGCCATATTCTAGTGCCGCACATTTTGTTAATCCGATTACACCATGCTTAGAACTAGAATAAGCGGATACTAATTCTTTGCCGCGGAGACCTAGTGCGGAAGATACATTTAAGACAACTCCACCACCCTGTTTAATTATCTCTGGAATTTCATATTTCATCGATAAAAAAACACCAGTAAGATTAATTGCAATTACTTGATTCCATACGTCAAGTGGATATTCAGTTACCGGAAATAAGTCACCTGAAATACCAGCACTATTTACAGCAATGTCCAGTTTGCCAAATTTATGAATCGTTTGATTTACTAGATTTTTTATATCATCTTCTTTAGATACGTCAGCAGGAACAAACAAGCATTTACCGCCATTCTGTATGATTTCATTTTCTAATTTTTTTCCTTCGACTTCTCTTCTACCAGATACAATAACAGTGGCTCCATTTTCTGAAAATTTAATTGCGATTGCTCTGCCTATTCCCGAGGTGCTACCAGTCACTATTACAACTTTATTTTTGAATTTCAATTTAAGCCTCTATAATTATTAGAAAATTTTTAATTCAAGTTCTATATACATCACTTTCAATCTTATTTAGTAAAAAGGAATTAATTTCATACAAATTATTGACAATGTATTTTACTTTGATTTTTTCCATTTCAATTCTTTGGAAACTAAACTCTTTATGCGAAGCAACTCCAATGAAAGGTGTGTTGTATCGCATTGCCGCCTCTGCTACATTTTTTTCTTCATCGATAAATAATACTTCTTGAAACTGAAGATTATAAATATCCTTTGTGATTTCCTTGATGCCTGGTCGAATATCTTTTGTTTGAATATATTTCTCATCATCAAAATACTTCTGAATATTTGATGTATTTTTTGTGAAATACTCTTTAGAGGCGCCTCCATAAGAAACGACTTTGTATCCTAGCGACTTAAATAAGCTTAGAACTTCTTGAATGCCTTCCTTAAGTTGAATAGAATTTTCACTTTCATATTTTTTTCTTTCGGAGTAATACAATTGGATTAACTCCTCAATCGAATGGCTCAGATTTAATTTTTCTTTTATATAATCGGCAGCATGAATTTGGGTTCTCGCGAACACATTATTTTCTATTTCTGCTGTATATTCGCCTCCCAGTTTTTCTATCAGATTCCGTGTAATTGGAGCTAATATGTTTTCTAAAACAACACCATCCAGATGTAAAAAAATATACTGAATGGTTTTTGTTTTAGACATTAAAAAATTTCTCTCTCTTCAATCAATCTGCCGTATCTGCTAATTGCTTCATTTAGATTTTCTTGATCGATTGATGTCATATCAAGGATTTCAAATCCAGAATAATAGTTATCTTCCTGTTCAGTGTCAGACTTCATCCAAATCATTTTACACCTTCCATGAACAAATCCAGCTAAATCAAAATGCATAAAGAATTCTAAATGATCATTGTTTGCCATTTGCCTCGGAGGGTCAGCTCCTTCTGAATGAACCATAAAACCTTTCTTGGAAAAATTTTCGATATGACAAACCCATTTTTTAGTTTTGTCTCCATCTAGATAGCGAACGGATATATTGTTCTTAAATTTTTCGCTCAGCCGAAATCTTGGATCTATTTCATAGACTTCTTCTTGTCCAGTTTTGAGTCGCTTGTATACTTTAAGTGGCAAAATAGTTGCCACTGTTTTTACTTTACTGATTTCTACATTCTCTTGGTAGATAGAAATCTCAATATCAACGTAACTCCAGCTTTTATCTTTATTCAGCTTTAAGTCTTTTGCAATTGCCCTCATTTTAATTGGCATATTGACTTTAGCATACTGAAAGAATTCACTGGTTAAAGATTGTAGTAAGAATGTGACATCTTCGAATGGAACTTTACCAAATTTATGACAGCAGGCAATAGCGAATTGCCGCGCAGCTTCCGTAATCTGCATCCCTGAGATATGTTTTAGATTTGGTGGAGAGAAAAATTTGTGGTCAGGAGGAGTATAAAGATTTGCAAAGAATACTTCTTTCTTGGGCAACTCTTCTACTTTCTCTAAAATCTCCGAAATCATTGCCTTCTGGACATTATTGATATGAAGGCTTCTCATATTAAACATTTTTAAAATTTTAATTTCATCTGCTTCTGTTAGATTATTTTGGAGTATATAACGTTGTTGCCCTTCATCTAAGGTATAAAATTTAAACAGATACTCCTTTTCTTCTTCTGTTATAGAGCCTTCTTCAGTATATTGACTTGCTCGTTCTCGTGTAATTCTCTGAGGAATTGTTCTAAGTAGATAAGCTTCAATTCCATCTTTGTCTTTTCTTTTCTCATAATAATTTAATAGAAATTGATCTTCTTCCTCAGAGATTTGGGAGTGTATTATTTTCTCAAATAAATCAACGGAAATTTCTCTTTGTAATGCTCTGCGAATATTTGATATGAGTGAGTCTTCTTGAAAATAAGTTCTTGTATATTGCTTATCTAAAACAATTACATTTGGTATATCAAATTTTTCTAGTTTTTCAAATTCATGTATCATTGATACTGTTCCTAGCTAGAGATTGTGTCAGAAGTTGAATCTATAACTTACTCGAAACTAATCTTTAATACTTATTCTGCAATTATTATTTTAAAATACCATGAATAATAAATTTACTAAGATAGAGGGTAATCATTGTTATATGCTTTAAATAAGATTATGCACTATCTGACTTGAACTTTCAAGCTCAATATTCTTTTAATTTAATTTTCACTTCATTCGTATTAGGATAATGGTATACTATGAGCTACTGAATATTTAGGTGAGGTTTGCTTTTAGAGGAGGCTAAGGGATGTTATCCGTATATTTCATTACGGTGAATAAGAAAATGCGTTATACTTTCCATTCTATTAGCTAAATGTTACTACCTGAGAAATGGGTAGCAGCAATGATTTAAACTTCTTGACATTTTAGCGAATTGAGTATAAGTTTCAATGAATGAGTCCTGAAGAAAAAGAAATATTTTTGCAAATGCAGCAAAATATTAATTCGATTTTAGAGTTAATTCAAACCACACATGAACCAAACAATGGATATAAGATTGTTCTATTTCTGGTTCCCATTTTTGGTATTGTCTTTGGGTCTACTCTACTATGTCTCATTTTCCTGTTCTGGCATAGACAGAGGATGGAGCTGATTAAATCAGGCTTATATAAGCCTATAGCCTTTGATTTTAGAGCCTATTCCTTTTTTCTTGGACTTTTGTTGACATTTACAGGTCTTACTCTTGCAATAGTATTCATCATAGTTCTAGGCAAGTCTCTGGCTATGTTAGGAGGGTTAATCCCATTAGCAATCGGTCTCAGTCTATTGACTTATTACAAATTCAGTCGCTAACAGAGCGGCAAATACTCTGTAACCCCGCAGATTGGGATTGCATCCAAAATGTTCTGGCTGGTGATTTCTCTGCCTTCGAATTTTTAATGGATAAGTATCAGGGTATGGTATATTCCCAAGCACTTAAATTCACTGGCAATCAGGAAGAGGCGGAAGATTTAACGCAAGAAATTTTTTTGAAAGCCTTTGAGGCATTATCTACATTCAAAGGAGAATCTCAATTTTCCACATGGATTTACTCTATAGCACGCAATCAAATCTTGATGAAGCATAGAAAAGAAAGCACGAATCCCAAAATATCCATTCAAGATATGGAGGAAGTTCACAATAAGTATTTTGATAAAATTAAAAAATGGAAAGATCAATTAAATCCAGAAATGCAAATTCTAAAACAGGAAATGAATTCTAAAATTCAATCCATGCTTTCTAGACTTCCGTCTAACTATAAGAAGCCTCTCATACTTTATTATTTTGAAAACATGTCTTACAATGAAATTGCAGAGAGTATGAATATAAAAGTAAATACACTTAAAAGTTATATCTTTAGAGGTAGGGAACTTTTAAAGGAATGGATGCAAAAAGACAATGAAAAAGGATAAAAAAGAATATTTTACAAAACCAAATATTTACTCTGTATTTGAAAAATCTCCCATTGATATCAAAAAGAATTTTTTTTATAGAGTTATTCCGTATACATATATAAAATATTCTATTTATATGATGACCTTTTTATTTTTTTCCCCGATTTTAGTTGTTTTGTTTAACTCAGATCTCCGAAAAAACGATGCAATCTTTTATCCTATCTTACTAACATTATCCTTTTCTTTTTTACTTTTTTCTCTCTTATCAGGTGCAATTCTTTTTTTCTACAAAATACCTTATATGCAAGAATTGAAAGATAAATTTGGCTACACAGAAAGGTAAATTCAATTCTAATATTAAATTTATTTATTAAAATCACATGAAAAAAATCTATATATTCATTCTCTTCAATCTATTTTTTCTTATATCCCTATCAAGTCAGGAAATGACTAAAAGCAAAGTTTCCGCAGAAGACATTTTGAAAATGAACGAGTCAGAAGCATTTCGAGTTATTGAAAAACTAAGAAAAGAAGAAGCATCAGAACTTATAACTCAAATAAGAAGCGTTGTGCGTAAAGATTATAAAGAAATTGATAAGTTTTACTTACTGATTTCTCATTTGGAAACTATTAAGGCAATCGAAGAAGAACAAGCTAGACTCAGAAGTTTAAATCTTGTCTATGGTCTTGGCTTATTCTTAGTGATAGGACTTTTACTTTATGTTCTAGTTTCACAGAGAAAGACAATTCAAAATCTAAATCAGCTTTTAAAAGAATGATCAAGTATTTTAGTATCGAAGAAATTCAGGGTCAAGATCAAGCCTTACAATATATTAAGCATTATGTAAAAAATCCACATGAGATTCCTCCTTTATTAATCTTTCACGGACCTATCAGTGTGGGTAAATGGGCGTTAGCTGAAAGATTTGCCCGACATATTCTATGTCTTCATGGAAGTTCCTGTGAAATTTGTCCTTCTTGTAAGGCATTTATGAATAATCATCATCCTGATTATATTGTATTTCCTGCTAATCAAAAGATAGCAATTGGAGAAGATAAAGACCCAGCTGAATTTACTGTGCGTTGGTTACAAAATCGTCGTTTAAATTATGTTCCACATCTTTCTAAATATAGAATCATTTTATTTCCAGATGCCAGTTTAATCAATAACGAAGCAGAATCCGCACTACTTAAATCACTCGAAGAGCCTCCTTCACATTCTAGATTTATTTTTATAGTCGATGATTTGTTAAAGCTCAAGCAAACAATCATTAGCCGCGCAGTTTGTGTCCCCTTTCAATATTTAAGTAAAGCAATTTTACAAGATTTGAGCGCAAACCTACAGCTCTATAGGGAGGATTTTTTTGGCGGCAGTTTAATTCCTTATGATATACCTTCTGAAGCAATTACTCTGATTCGAGAAAAAGTCTCACAGAATTTGAATGATTCCCTTCTTTTATTACAATTAGAAATGTGGATTCGAGAGTATAAAGAAGATCATCCCGAATGGCCAGAGGATTTTGACTATATAGAATTTTTAGAATTAATTTCTACAATCATGATCTATGAATTTAGCAAAGCAAACTTTGAGGAAAATGTAGATAAAATAGAAATCCTCTATGAGTTTAAAATGGAATTGCATAAGAATATACCAGGGTTAGAAAATTTTTTACTCAGTGATTTGTTTCACAAACTTACCCGTGACTGATGTATAAATGGTTCAAGATAATTTTTATAATCTCACACCAGATCTCATTTTAGATTTACTAGAGAAGAATGGGTTTTCACCTACTGGTCATTGTTTTGCTTTAAATAGTTTGGAAAATAGAGTATATAATGTTCGTTTGGAAAATAACGAAGTTGCGATTGTAAAATTCTATAGACCAGGACGATGGACGAAAGAGCAAATCTTAGAGGAACATTCTTTTTTATTTGAACTAGATAAAAATGAAATCCCTGTTTGTGCTCCGAAAGTTTTTTCAGGAAAAAGTTTATTCGAAATAAATGGTATCTATTGTGCAATTTGGGATAGAACGGGAGGTAGAGCCCCCGAAGAACTGAGCTATGAAGAATATCAAATGCTAGGACGTTATTTAGGCAGGCTTCATTCTGTTGGTGCTAATCAAAAGACAAAATATAGAAATCATTTTACCTCTCAGTTGTATGGAATCGACTCATTTGCCTTCTTAAAAAAAAATGGTTTTATTCCCAGCCATTTAGTAAATCGATATGAAGAGTTAGTCAATAAAATCTGTATTTTATATAATGAATTGATTCAAGATGAACCCTCTATTCGAATTCATGGAGACTGTCACAAAGGAAATATTCTAAAAGGAGAAAATGGTTTTTTCTTTTTAGATTTTGATGATTTTGTCTCAGGACCGGCAGTTCAAGATTTTTGGATGATGCTTCCTACTGATAAAAGAGAAAAAGATATTGCTAGAGAGGCTTTAATAACAGGCTACCGAGAGTTTAGAGATTTTAATGAAGAATCTTTGCGACTAATCGAAGTATTGCGAGCTCTTAGATATGTTCATTATAGCGCATGGATTGCAATACGTTGGGAAGATCCTTCTTTTCCAAATGCATTTCCTCACTTCGGAACAAATGAGTATTGGGAAAAAGAAATAAAAGATTTGGAAATTCAATTGGTTTTAATCAATAGGGGAGAATCCGAGGATGTAGAGATAGTCTTAGCGGATAACGAAGATATACCTCTAACCAATAAAGATTTTTTTTGGGATTTAGAATGATTTACTATGAAGAAACTATTTCTACTTTTATTATTTAATTTTATTCATTGCACAACAGTTGGATTTCACGACGATAGCCTACGTAAATCTATTGACTTTGGAGAAGAGCAACCTCTCTATGTTTGTGTTCTTCACGAAGATACAGTTAGAAAAGAAGAAGTTTTGGAGTTGGAAAAAGATTGGGCAAAAGAACTTGCTCTGTATAAAATTAATTTGAAGTTTAAACGGATTCAACAGGTAGAACGATTTGCTTTTTATACAATCGATGTTTTAGAGGGACTTAGATATTACAAAGTAGGTCCTGAATGTGAGAGAATTGTTTATATGGTTGGTAGAACCTGGGGTGATATTGCGTATGAAGTTCTAACATTAGGAATTTTCTATGGCATTGGTGTTAAGCTTGAAGTCCATGGGGTTGTTGAAACCTATACAAATACTAGAGGTGTAATAAAAGCAAAATATGTTGCTCTCTTACAGTTTTTATTTACTAGTCCTAGTTCAACTATCGTTCATGAGGGATATCACCTTATGGGATGTCCACATATGTTATGGAAAGATGATTGCTATAAAATCATTCAAGAAGCAAAACAAAATAATTTAAAGAACACAAGACCAGATAAGATATTTAGTGTTCAATCAACGGGTAATAAATCTAACTTTTATTCAAGTGAACAAGTAAATTATTTTTGGTCTAGTAATAAAGAAATACCTAAGTAATTAAAACTATTTCTTATTTGGAGGAATGTTTGGTTTAACGCTAGTCTCTGTTACAACTTTTTCAATACTTCCATTTGAATACTTATATATAATTTTCTCTTTTTCTTTTTGAATCTGGATATTTCCGTTTGGAAGAATTTGTAGAGTATCACAATAAACATAATTTGGAAATAATTGTTCAAACATTCCTTTTTGATATGTATAAATGTGACAAAGAGGAGGTTCGCCTATCGTTTCAAATTGAGCCCAAATTTCTGGAATTTCATCTTTATCAATATCTATTACTTTTAAATTCTTCTTATCACCGGCTAATAGAGAATGGATTGTCTCTCCATCTCTCCACACTAGATAATAGGTAACTGAATAATTACCAAATCCTTTTTTAGTTTTAGTTCCGGTTGGATAGCTAATTATATAAAATTTCTTCTTTTTACCATTGTCTTTAAAATGAATAGTCTCTGTTGTCACCTTACCATAATTAACCGCTTGTTTCTCGTCTGGTTGACCTTTTAGGATTTCATCTACCATTTCTTTTTCAAATGATTTAAGTTTCTTTTTGCGATTCTTAAGTGTATAGGCAGAAAAAGCTTCTGGTGAAATAAAACTACCTCCCTTTGCCCCAATCCAACCAACTACAATGTCCTCCGAGGCAGGCTTTAGTGATTTTAATTCAAAATAGTAATATTCACTTTCGAAGTAGATTTTTTTTCGATAGACAGGCACAACTTCTCCTTTCTCTGGATAGTCAGGCATTGCTCCTAAAATATCCCTACCAGGTTTTTTATAAAAAAT
Source organism: Leptospiraceae bacterium (assembly GCA_035345875.1). Classification (GTDB taxonomy): domain Bacteria; phylum Spirochaetota; class Leptospiria; order Leptospirales; family Leptospiraceae; genus UBA2033. Next base: position 32,613 of record DAORDH010000009.1, read on the forward strand.
TGGTTCTGCTGCTTTAATTAGAAAATAACCAATTAGAGTTTGTGGTAGAAAATCTTCTCTATCTTCTTTTACGATAGTTGCCCCTGAAAAAATCCAACCTGTTTTTCCATTGTATTCTACTTTTAGCCAATTCCCGATTCTATTTTCAATCGATTCTCTTTCTTTTGTTTCTTCTAGTATTTCACCTATCACTTCTTCAGGAATCACTAAAAGTTTTTTCCCATTTAACTTTGGTTTGTCTCTAAGAGGGGTTCCATTTTTTGCAATTACTTTAAAGAATGATTTTTCCTTTGGCTGTGGTTCTGATGAATCTGGTTTGTCATCATCATCTGCATCCCGCATATCGTCTTCTTTTTTTGAATCAATATTTTTAATAGTTTCGGTGATTATTTTTTTATCTTTATCCGCTTTGGTTTTCTTCTTATTTGCCTGCGCACTTATGGGACTTATTTGCGTCAGTATGAAAGCAAGTAAAAGAATAATTAGGTTTTGTGGGTTCATGGTGTTTCTCTTAAATCTAGATTTCAGGAAATAAGGTTCTGATTTTTTTCATTTGTGTTTCATTACGTTTAGTTGGATTTGTAAAGATGGAAAATTTAGATGTTCCTACTAAAGACAAATCATCTCCATTTCCTAGGATTGGAATTAGTTCAGCAATTAATCGCTTCGCAGTTGCATTATTATGCGTTAGATGACCAATAACCATCTCAACTGTCACTGGTTCTTCATGTTCTTTCCATGAATCATAATCTGTAGACATACAAACCATTTGATAAGCAATCTCAGCTTCTCTGGCAAGTTTAGCTTCTGGGAGAACAGACATGTTGATTACATCTCCACCTATCATTCTATACATTTTTGATTCTGCTCGCGTAGAAAATAATGGACCTTCCATACAGATTAACGTTTTGTTTTTATGCGTTTTTATTTGGAGTTTTTCGCATAAGGAATAAATTCTTTCTGATAGATTTTTGGAAAAGGGATCACCAAAACTAGCATGAGCCACAACTCCATTTCCAAAGAATGTAGACTCTCTGATTCCCTTTGTTCGGTCAATGATTTGATCCGGCAATACAAAGTCTCTAGGAGCGATTTCTTCGCGTAAGCTTCCAACAGAACTAAACGCAACAATCTCCTCAACACCTATCATTTTAAGCGCAGCTATGTTTGCTAAGTTTGGAATTTCGGATGGGGAAATAAAATGTCCTCGTCCATGTCTTGGAAGAAATGCGATTAATTTCTCTCTGTATCTTCCAATTGTGATTGTATCGGATGGTTTTCCCCATGCTGTATCTGGAAAATAGTTTTCAATAACTTCCATTCCTTCCAATTCATATAAACCAGTTCCGCCAATTATAGCCGCTCTTACTTTGTCTTTCACATCTCACTCCAATCTATTGTCTTTTTTATGAATTTCTAAAATATAACTATAGTCCAGTCTTTTTTGATTTAGCTTGACTCATACAAAGAGATTTTAAAATGAATGCATGAAAATCATCCTCTTTTTTTTACTTTGGGTTCTATCTACAATTTCTGTTTTCTCGGAAGATAGGAAATTTCTGTTTAGAGATCAGATCGTTCAATCCTCTGATGCTTTTTCTATGCTAGGGGATAGCCGAACACAATATGTTTTTGAACTTGGTGCCGAAGTAGATTGGGAGGATAAGCAATACCTAGGAAAGTATAAAACTTCTTGTAGTGAAAGTAAAGCCGGAATCCAGAATGCGGGAGTCGCTGGATCTACTACTGAGCATTGGTTAGAGTTTCTAAAAAGTGAAAATTATAAACCTGAAGATTTTCATCAGAATATAGTTTTAATGATTGGTGGAAATGATATACTCAGATACTCCTATAAATGGCGAGGATTTACATTTAATAAGACAGATGCTCTTAATAATGCGTTAGATGAAATACATTCAAGAGTAGTTGAGATCGTAAATATATTACGACAATCCAATAAAAAAGTGATTATCCAAACACACTTTCGAGTAAATCCTGCTATAAAAGAGGGAAATAGTAAATCTTTAAATGAAGGAATTGATGGACTTAATCTTAGATTGCTAGAAACCTATGGGAAAGATTTAGATGGCGATGTTACTGTTGCTTATATACCTCCTGAATTTCCAGCTGCGTTATTTTTAGATTTGGTTCATTTGAATCCGTTTGGATATCAATTGCACTCTTATTTTCTTGCTCGTGAATTGGAGAGAAGATGTTGGTGGTGATTCTTTGGGGAATCATTAGAAGCTCTATGATTTTATTTTACTTTAAACTTTATTATGAAATGTTATTGATTCAAAATCTGATATAAATTCCTAATAGTAAAATGATTCAATTCGAAGTTATCTCGCGATTTATGCTTTTCTTTCGCATAACATTAGTTTGCCTTTTCTTTTTACAGGCTTGTCATTCAACCACTGAAAAAGAGCATCCAATCGAAGATACACATATTTTCTACTCAAATTATAAAAATTCTAAAGGTGTGGTGATACACAAAAATATAAAAATTCAAACAAGGCTAATAGATGTTACCCAAGAATTAGAGTCTTTAGAAAAAATTGAGATTCAAGAATGGATTTCAAAAATTGACAAAGCTCTTTCAACTGTTAATCAGAATATTGAGCATTTAAATGTAGATGGATGGAAATATATTACCCCTAAAGGAATTTTAATTTTAGCTTTTACAGCAGCAGTCGTAATTCCTATTCCGGGAACATTTGAGACTTTGACAACAATTGGATTTATTACAATGGGAGTGCAAAGAATCAGAGAAAAAGAGGAAGATAAGCAAAATAGAATTCGTCTATCGGATCTTTTATCAGAGTGTTCTGAGGCAAACGATAAATTGACTCATTTAAGAAAAACAACTCTTCCAGATTACCTTAAAAAATGGAGTAAAATTTTTTATAATAAAGATAATCATGTTAGAAATGCAAATGATCCAGCCGATATTCGCGTGTATGATGTTCTTTGGAATAGATATAAAATAGAAAAAGAAAATTTAAAAAATACAATTGATTTAGAACTAGAACATGCGAATAATCAGTGTTATTTTGTCGAAAGATCAAAAGATTTTTAAGCAGGTTCGAAAAATGCTAAATTTTCAGGTCCTTCATGGATGACTATCTTTAAAACTTTTCCCTTTGCTTTCTTAACTTCTTCTTTGATTCCAGAATAAAACCAACGTGCAATGTTTTCAGATGTAGGATTAATTCCTTTGAAGTCGGAATGATCGTTGATTAATATATGATCAATGGACTGAATGAGTTGTGCTAATTTTTGTTTTGCAGTTAAAAAATCGAAACTGATTCCGTCGGGGCGTATATTTTCTTTTCCTGCTAGATAAATTTCTACTTTCCAAGAATGACCATGTATGGCTTCATCACTACCGTCTGCATAGTATTTGTATAAATAATGAGAGGATTCAAATCTTCCTTCAATTCGAATATAAAATTTGCCTTTTTCTTTTTGAAACATATTGTTAATGGATAATAGAATTTGATTTTTGTCAAATACATTGAATCTAAATTAAATTTAAACATGGATGATAGGAATGTGTTTTTACTATAACAGAAGCCATTTCGATTTTCCTTTTTTAATGCGTGAAAAAATCTCTAAAATAGAAATAATTTGGTTTTGCATATCGCCTACCGACCCTTCCTGGAAAAACGAATCTATAAAAATTTTCTATTCTTGACTCCAAATAAATAGCTCCTTTATTTAAATCCTTGTTTGAGCCATTTGTGCTGTGAAGGTATAATTTTATAAAAATCTAAATGAAACACTGTATGGCAATGAAATCGTCGACTCTTAGATTTTAATTGTATCAATAAGATTGTAGATATTTCCTCTTTCAACTTTTCGATCGATTAATGCGATGAGACATTACACAAAGAAGTTCTATTTTATGTGAATTGGGTGAAATTCATCAGAGGATAGTCTTATCCCAATTTTTCGTTCCGCGGATCAAAAAACAGAGTCGATTCTACCTAGGATGATTGCATCTAAATTCGTTTTTAATTTTTAGCCAATTGAAATTTTCTACCACAAGTGAAGTAATTCTTTTGAGCTTTTATTACAGGATAAAAAAAGAATAGGCTGAATAGTTTTGAGGCATATCGATCAGGAAAGGATTGTTTTTATAGAGTTATTAAGCTATTTACACTAGAATACTTAAATTTAGATCTTGGGTTCTGTAAGAATCAATTTGTAAAACTCAATTATTTCTTTGTTGCTATTTTTAGAATTGGTCTAAAGTATAGAAATACTTTCAAACATTGGAGGTTTGGTGTGATTCAATCTGCACAAAAGTTTTATAAAGAAATGACTGTTGGGGAAGCTATGCAAGTGCACCCTGAGGCTGGACTTGTATTTTCTAGCTACCATTTAGGTGGTTGCTCTCATTGTTCAATCAATGAGATTGAAACAATTGAACAAGTCTGTCAAGGCTATGGCGTAGAAGTAGATGTTCTATTAGATAGTTTGAACAATCTATTTGCCGAAGACGAAGCTTAATAAACTTAAATTCGCGGGTTTGAGATTCTCATTCCCGCATTTCTTCCTTCCTTTTTCATGCTAGAAAAAAATGACATTCAGCTGGGTATTTCCCCAAAGCCTATCAACGAGACAGAAGAGAGACAACTAAGTCTTCTATTGAATCTAATCCGAAATAGACAAGGACTTTCCTTTTTTCAAATCAGACAGATTATGAAGGAATATTATTCCAATCCTAATTTAGAGTCGGATCAAAAAAAACTGCATAGAGATATTGACGAATTACGCGAAAATGGTTTTGCTATAAAGTTTTTTAAAATAAACCATGATTCACAAGAAATCAATGTTTATCGAATGGATGATTCCCAAAGAGATGCCAGAATACAGATGACCGAAGAGGAACTCCGTAAGTTTTCTTTTTTAATCTTAAAAAAATCAGAAGATGGAGCGTCTAACGATTTATTTTCAGCTGCGCAAAAAATTTTCTCAAGAAGCTTACAGCATTTTCCTTACGCAAATAAAAAGATAAAATTAGATGAACCTTTAGAGAAAGAAGAAGACCAAGCGGTTTCGGATGCATTGTATAAAATTATGAGTGCAATAAAAAATAAAACTCCTTTGCGTATTCAATATTTTAAGACGAATCCATCTGAAAGTTATTATAGGGACATAGATCCACTACAGATAATAAAAAGAAATTCAGAAGATTTTTATTTGATCGTGTATGATCGAGAAAAAAAACAAAAGCGCCGTTTTTTGATTCCAAAGATTCTTAAAGTTATAGAACAAAGCGGAGAATTTTTATTTTCTGGAAAAGTCACTGAAGATGATTTAAATTATCATGCACTTAATTTCAACATACATGAAAAAGAGGAACTAATAGTTACTTGTAATGAGAGTGACTCTTGGAAATTAGAAAAATTTCTATTTCCACATCCATTCAGAAAAGTTGACAATCGGTTTTATTTTTCAACAACAAATCGAGCTGCACTGTTTAATTTTATTTTAAGGGAAAATGATTGTATCCAAGAAGTAAACTCAGAAATTTTCGTGAATGAATTGAAGCAATATCTATCTGAATTGAAAAATCAATATCTAAAAGCTGATTCAATTCAAATATAGAAAGTAAAATAGAAAAATGTTTCTTTTTGCATTTTTATGCGTTAGGCGATTATTAAATTAATTAGTAGAACTCAAAATGATTACAACAAAGGAATTAATACAAGATAGGGAGATTAAAGGTCTAAGATTTATTAGCTATTTTCGACTTTTTTTCGTTTTTTCGAATGTAGGCTTTACCCTTGTAGTTGGAAAAAGCGTAATGGAAAGAGTCGTTGTAGGAATTATTTCTCTATTATCTATTTTATTTTTAGTATACTTTCATTTTTTACTGAAAGAAAAAAGAAAACTTGGATTTGTAGGAGCGACAAGCGCTCTATTCGATACAATTATATTAATCATTACTCCCTATATTTGGCATCAATCTGTTGGAGGTGATCTCGTATCTAGAGCCTATATTCTAAAAAGTCCTTCTTTTATTGGAATGTGTTATGTTATTTTAATTATACATGGATTTTTTGCAATCAGACCTTTACACCCTCTTATTATTTCTTTTGGTGTAAGCTTGGGATGGGTTAGCTTTTTAGTCTTTGCATTGCAAGATCCAAGAGTAGTTATATCCTCCGACTTTGTTAGTTATATGTTAGGAGATACAATCAGTATGGAATTTTTCATAACATTTCTCTTTAGCTTTTCGTTGTCTGGTTTATTTTTGAGTTTCTATACATATCAATCTAGAAAATTAATTTTTGAAGCGGTCAATTTAGAGAAAGCAAAAATGCAAGTAAGTCGATACTTTTCACCTAACGTTTTTAATAAAATAACAACTACGGAAGAAAACCTACTAACCGCTTTAGCCAGAAACCAAAAGGTAGCAGTTATGTTTACGGACATTCGAGATTTTACTAGTATTAGCGAAAGTCTTTCTCCAGAAGAAGTTGTCCAACTCTTAAAAGAGTATCATGCTAGAATGGTGAATATTATTTTTCAGTTTGGGGGAACATTAGATAAATTCATTGGTGATGGAATTATGGCTACATTTGGAACTCCAGAAGCGCAACCAGATGATGCCTATAGAGCAGTGCTAGCTGGAATTGAGATGAAACGGGCATTAGCGGAGTTAAACTTACAGAGGTCTAAAAAGAATTTACCAATCATCAGACAGGGAATAGGGATTCATTTTGGAAATGTAATCGCCGGCAATATTGGAACGGAAAATCGAATGGAATATACTGTGATTGGAGATACAGTCAATCTAGCAAGTCGTATCGAAAGTAAATGTAAAGAGCTTTCTACAGATTTTTTGATTTCGGATGCAGTGAATTCAGAATTGCAGGGTAGAATTCCGACAAACTTTAAGGGAGAGCATACTGTGAAAGGCAAATCCATTTCTGTGAGTTTATACGAAGTTCAAGTTGAGGTTTAATTAGCCGAAGAATTCATTCAGCTATATTTTTATCATTTCCTCTGAGGGCTCATTTTTTAACTAAATAGAACTGTTCACAGACCAATCTGCCATTAAAAAGTAAATGACTATTCACCCTTTTTTTAAATTCTGGTAGGAAGGGAGGACAAATATGTCTGAAGAAAACAAAGAAAAGAAAAATAAGAAAATTTCGAAAATGAGTTCTGCTGAATTGGAAGCAGCTCTTAAAAAAGCGAAAGACAATAACAATTCTGATATTTCAAAATACGTTCAACACATCAACCAAAGAAAAGCTGAGCTAAAAAAATAAATTTGCAGGAGTTGCTCCACTCCTTTAGGCGGAATGATTGATTCAATTTATTAATATTCGTCATCAATATGGAGCTAACGTTTTATACGATGGCTTCTCATGGCATATAAAGCCAAATACTAAGATAGGTTTAGTAGGACCAAATGGAGTAGGCAAGACAACTCTTTTTCAAATGGCTGTTGGTTTACTCAAACCAGATGAAGGAGAAATTGTTCGTGCCAAAGACACAGTAATTTCTTTATTTCACCAAATCCCTGATTTTAATGGCGAAAAGTCTGTAATTGAAACTGCCCTAACATCGAATACTCTTTATAAAAAATATCTAGAACGAAAAGAAGAAATTGATAAGCGTTTTGAGACAACAGATCATGAGAGTGATGCATTTGAAAAATTACTTTCTGACCAAGCAGAATTAGAAGAGTATGCCCATACGCATGACTTACATAATTTAGAAGTTAAGGCGAAGAAAATTCTAAGCGGTCTAGGTTTCAAAGATGATGCATATTTAAGACAAGTAAAGAATTTTTCCCCTGGGTATCATCATCGTATTGGTCTTGCAATTGCACTTTTAAATCCTTACAATTTACTTTTACTCGATGAACCAACAAATCATTTGGATGATGCTGCAAAAGAATGGCTTAGAGACTTTTTGCAAACGATTAAAACTACATTTGTTATTGTTACCCATGATCCTGAGTTTTTGAATGAAGTAACTGATACGATAGCTGAAATATCTCTGAAGGGCGTGATAGAGTTTAAAGGAACGTTAGAAGCTTTCTTAGAAGAGAAAAATGAACTTCATGAAAAATTAAAAAATCAATATCGCAAAGAAGAAGCCTATTTAAAAAAGAGAATGGAGTGGATTGATCGATTTCGTGCACAGGCAACAAAAGCAAGACAGGTGCAAAGTGCTATCAAGAAATTAGAAAAAAGAGATGCAGTAGAAAATCCAGAAGAGATCTTTTGGAATAAGAAACCTGCCTATCGATTTAATCATATTCCAGATGGTAAAATTACTTTTCGTTTAGAAAATGCAAGTTTCCAATATGATAAGGATGGACGTGTTATTTTTAAAAATGCGGATTTAGAAGTATCTGCTGGTGAAAAAATTGCGTTAGTTGGACCCAATGGTGCAGGAAAGTCTACTTTAATGAGAGCGATATTAGGTAGACATACCTTATCTTCTGGCTCAATTTATTTTGGACCCAAAACTAGAATTGCTTATTTTTCTCAGACTCACGGGGAAGATTTGTATCCAGAATTAAATATGATTCAGTCTATTTTGAAAGTATATCCAGATATGTCAGACGAGGCAGTTCGAACTATACTTGGACATTTTTCTTTTTCTGGTGATACTGTTTACAAACAAGTTTCCGCTATGTCTGGAGGAGAGCAGAGTAGACTTAGGCTTGCTCTTATGGTATTGACTCCTGCGAATTGTTTATTTATGGATGAACCGACAAATCATCTTGATATGGTAACTCGCAATGCTTTAAAGCATGCATTGATGGAATTTCCAGGCTCCTTGTTTATAATAAGCCATGATCCTGATTTTCTAAAAGGTTTGTGCAATCGAACCTTTGAACTGTCGGCTGGAGTTTTGAAAAATCTAAACTGCTCTTTTGAGGATTATTTAAAATTTCATAAAGAGGGTGTTTATGGTGAGGAAGATCAATCTGTAAAACCTGTTAAAACAAAAGAGACAAATGCAAGTCGTAATAATGATAAAAATAGAATTAAAAAAATTCAAAAAGAAATAAATGATATTGAATCTAGACTTGAACTTTTGGAGAGAAACAAAAAACATCTAGAAGAAGTGTTATCTGATCCTGCCTTCTTTAAAAATCGTAGCTACCAAAACGAATTAGATAATTATAATGATACTAAAAAAGAGATTGCATTTTTGACGGAACGATGGGAAATCTTAAGTGAGGAAATAAATTAATGAATATCAGTCCTACTGAATTAAAGAAAAAGTTAGACGAAAGAGAAAAAGGGAATGATGATTTTATTTTGGTTGATGTAAGAAACCCCAACGAACAAGAGATCGCTGTTATTCCAGGAACTGATATGCTGATACCACTTCCAGACTTCGATGTAGAAATTTCTAAACTTGAGAAATATAAGTCAGAAGGAAAAGAAATTATAGTTTATTGTAGAAGTGGCGGAAGATCTACAACTGCCTATGGCAAACTAAAAAGAAATGGATTTACCAACGTTTCCAATCTAGAGGGAGGTATCCTATCGTATTCAGATCAAGCCGATCCTTCCATCCCAAAATACTAATGGTATAATTTTCTGATTTACTATTCTATAAACTAACGGATGATGACGATTCTATGCAGCTAGTTTTGCTTATAGAAACAGATACTCAATCATTGAGAGATTATGCTAAGTATCTTTCCGGAAATCGATTCCGATTAGTGGACACAGATAATGCAAAAAAAGGATTAGAATATGCTAAATCAGCCCCACCTGATTTATTGCTTCTTGGTTTAAATCCACAGGACAAAGACTCAATTGAAACACTCATTTATCTAAAAAAAGATCCAATTACAAAGCATATTCCAGTTCTAGCTTTAATTAGTTTTTTCAATGAATCCTTTTTGGAGCAATTAAAGAAAATAGGAATCAGTGATCATCTTGTGAAACCATTTAAGCAACATACACTTGTTCCAAAAGTAAATGAACTTTTAAACCTATCGGAAAAGATTCGAGCTAATATTGTAAAGCACACAACGCATCATATTTCCATAACACTAAACACCGATGACAGAGTTGTCATAGTATTTCGTTCAGGAATTAAAAATTTTGTGTTACCAGAGATTAGAAATGTCTTAAACCATGATTTTATAAAATCATCCATTAATAAACACATTGCAATAGACATTCACACAGTTCATGAAATTTCTACGGAAGAATTGCAGATTCTAGAGAAAATCACAAAGCTTTTCGGTGAAAAGAAAATTTCTCTTATCACAGGAAGTCATCTTGGAAATATTATGAAAAACAGTGAACTTCCCGAATTTGTAAATTTATTTCTCTCAATGCATGATTATGAGTTATTCTTAGAGAATCCGGATTTGGATGAGTAGCACTTCCTAATTTAACGTCACTTTGATGTGACAGAAAATTTAAAAGATTACCACCGATGAAGACGATGAGCACCGATAAAAGATATTATAATTCAAAATC
>DAORDH010000009.1:43196-155128 GCA_035345875.1 Leptospiraceae bacterium
AATCATTTCCGTATCGTTCAGTTATCGGTGTCTTCGGTGGTAATTCTTACATCGAGTTTATATTAACCTAAATAACGCCAGTTCGGCGTAACAAAAAATTTAAAAGATTACCACCGATGAAGACGATGGGCACCGATAAAAGATACGAATTCAAAATCAATCATTTCCGTATCGTTCAGTTATCGGTGTCTTCGGTGGTAATTCTTACATCGATTTCACATTAACCTAAATACGCTTTAATACTATCTCGAATCGTTGTAAATACCCATTCGAATTTTGCTGGATCTTCTTCTAACAGTGTGATTCTGAATCCATCTTTTTTACAACAGAAAGAAGAAATGGGAACTACGCAAATACCTGTTGCGGCTAACAGGTTTAACACAAAACGTCTATCGTTTGCAATGTTTCTGAGAAGAGGTTGAATAAATTCTTCTGCTGATTTATTTGTGATAGTTAATTTCATTTTATCATTTAGAATTCCATCTTCGAAAAGAACGGTTAAGAAGAAACCACCTTTGGGCTCCACAACTTTAATTCCTTTTGTTCCAGCCAAAATACTAACTGCTTTTTTTGCCCTTTCTTTGTATTTCTGATTTCTTTCATTTAAATGTGGAATGAAATTAGGAGAAGCGTAGATTTCTGGAATTGCCATCTGAGGAAGGGTAGTGGAACAAACCTCTAACATCTTTGCATCTAGAAGTGTCTTGATATATCTTTCGAATAACGGATCATTTTTTCTGTTAAATACTTCAATCCAGCCACATCTAGAACCAGGCCATGGTAATTCTTTTGAGATGGAGCGTAGTGCCATACCACAAACTTTGTTTCCAATTACTTCTGATAAATGAATGGAACCAGACCCAGAATAGTTCACATGTGCATAAGTCTCATCACAAATTAAAATGCAATCATACTTCTCACATATGTTTACAATTTCTCTCATAATCTCTTTGTTGTAAACTGCACCGGTTGGGTTATCCGGATTAATTAGAAGTATACCTGCTATAGAGTCATTGTATTTTACTTTATTTTCTATATCAGAAATATCTGGCATCCAGTTGTTATTTGGATTCAATTCATACGTTAGGTGCTCATAACCACTGTGTGCAGCCTCTGCTGAAGAATAAGTAGAATAAGCTGGACTTGGTCCTAAAATTCTAGCTTCTCTTCTCATAAATCCAAATATCTTTGCAACAGCATCCCCAAGACCATTGAAAAATAAAATGTCATCAGGAGTGATTTGCACTCCACCTCTTTCATTTACTTTTTGAGCGAGGAACTTACGCGTGTTTTCCGCTCCTTGTGTAGCTGTGTAAGCCCAACTTATATCTTTTTGAACTAGATTGGAAACAATCTCTTTGATCCATGGCGCAACGGCTTCTCCTTTTTGAATTGGATCGCCTATGTTTTCCCATGTAATGTTTACGCCTAACTTCTCTAGTTGTTTCCCAACTCCTACAATTTGACGAATTTCATAAATTAATTCATCCGCTCCCGGATGCACAATATTTCTTCTCATATAAATATAATTCCTTTTGGGTGCATAATAAAGATTTCCACCGATGAGCACCGATTACACCGATGGGTTTTTATGGATCAAAAAATTATGTATACACTTTTAAATAAAAATTCTATCTGTTTGCTTTTGCTCTTGAATGATTTAGAACGATAGCCGCATCTACTTTTACTGTAGTGAGATATAGAATCCGTTCGTTTCAATTTATTTGAATCCTTTTATTAATGTTGAAAATCTAAGCCTGTTTTCTATTTCGAAAATATTCGATCACGGCAGGCATGATTGATATGATGATAATTCCAAATATAACATAAGTGAAATTCTTTCGAACTTCTGGATGGTTTCCAACGAAATAACCAGCAACTAAAAATATACTGATCCAAAGAAGACCACCTACGATATTGTATAAAATAAATTTAGAATAGTTCATCGTTCCAATGCCCGCTACAAAAGGAGCAAAGGTGCGGACAATTGGAATAAATCTTCCAATGATAATTGTTTTGCCACCATACTTATCATAAAAGTCCTGCGTCTTTTTTAAATGATCCTTATTGATAAAATGAATTGTCTCTAGTTTAGGTTCTAGAAATTTTCCAATCCAGTAGTTTACTGTGTCACCTAAAATGGCTGCAATTGCTAAAATAAAAAATAATAAGAATACATCTAATGTTCCACGCGCGGCAATGGCACCAATCGCGAAAAGCAAAGAATCTCCAGGTAAAAAAGGAGTTACTACAAGTCCAGTCTCTGCGAAGATAATGATAAACAATATGACATACGTCAGAGTTCCATATTCGGTTGTGATTGTATCGAGATGTCTATCTATGTGCAAGACAAAGTCGATCATGTTCTTTAAAAGTTCCATTGTATCCTCTTCATTTCACATAAATTCAAATCAATAGATTCTGAAAATAGAAAATTTTTCCTTGTCATATAATAGTTTTATTGCCTTCCTGTATCCATAAGGACAAGAAACTAAATGTCAAAAAAAGTAATCGTTGTTGGTGCATCTAGTGGAATTGGAGCTGAGATCGCAAAGGAACTTCTAAAATCTGGAGCATATGTTACACTGATTGCAAGAAGAGAAAAAGAACTCAATCAAATCACCTCTGAAATTCCAAATTCAAAGTATTGTATTATTAAGCATGATGTTATTAATTTTTCCGAAGCTCCTAAACTTTTTCAGGATTCACTGAAAGCGATGGAAGGTTTGGATGAGATTTATTACTGTGCAGGTATTTTAGAAAAAGTCGCAGTAGATGAATTTTCAACAGAGAAAGATATTCGAATGCTAAATATCAATACTCTTGGCGCATTTGCTTGGCTCAACCTTGCAGCCGATTATTTTCAAAAAAAGAATTCTGGTAAGATTATTGGAATATCTTCTGTTGCGGGAGATCGTGGTAGAATTGGTAGTCCAGCGTATAACACAAGTAAAGCCGCACTCAATACTTATTTAGAAAGTTTAAGGAATCGACTTGCTCGTAAAGGCATACAGGTGTTAACCGTAAAACCAGGATTCATAGACACTGATATGACAAAAGGAATGAAGGGTCTCTTTTGGCTTATTTCGGCAAATGAAGCAGCTCGTATTATTATTAACGCTGCGGCTAACGGTAAAGAAGATATTTATGTGCCAGCAAGATGGGCATTGGTCGGATTGATTATCCGAATGATACCATCTTTTATATTTAAAAAGCTGAATATCTAAGTTTCAAATTTTTATAAATATATAGAATTAAAAAAATCGCCTATGATCAATTTTCGCAGATTTAAAAATTTCATCACTGCGCCTCTGAGACTCTGTGGCAAAGGATAACGGTTATTACCATGAATGAAAACACAGCAATCTATTTTCCAATCTCAAATCCAGTAAAAGTAGAAACTTGGGGAATGAATCATTTCTCAATGAGTAGAGTCTATCGTCCAAAAACAGAACGGGAGATTAGAGATTTATTTGCCTATGCTCAAGCAAATAGAACAAAGGTTGTTTTTCGCGGAGGTGGATGTAGTTACGGAGATGCATCGGTGAATAACGCAGGTCTTGTTGCCGATATGCGAGATTTTAATAAGATCATTAGCTTCGATGAGGCTACTGGAATATTGACTGCTCAGTCTGGTGTAACAATCAAACAACTCTGGGAGTATTCGATTGAAAGAGGTTTTTGGCCGCCGGTCGTTAGTGGAACTATGATGCCAACATTAGGCGGAGCACTTGCCATGAATATACATGGCAAAAATAATTTTGCAGTTGGACCTATTGGGGAGCATATCGTTGAATTTACATTTCTTACTCCAACAGGAGAACTGATTCGTTGCAATAAAGAATCGAATAAAGATTTATTTTATATTTTTATCAGCAGTCTTGGAATGCTTGGATGCTTCATCGAAATCAAAATCAAGATGAAAAAAATCTATTCCGGCAAAATGAAAGTAACCCCGATTCCAGTGAAGAATCTAAAAGAAATGATTGATGTTTTTGTAAAAAATATTCCAGATTCGGATTATCTAGTTGGATGGATTGACGCATTCGGATCAGGAGACGGATTGGGAAGAGGACTCATTCATAGAGCAGACAACCTAAAGCAAGGGGAAGATAAAGACTTTCCAGAAAATTGTAAATTAGATAAACAAAATCTTCCTTCTACTTTCTTCGGAGTGATTCCTAAGTCTTGGATGTGGATTTTTATGTATCCATTTTCGAATGCACTTGGAATGCGACTTGTAAATTTTGCTAAGTATTTACTTGGATTTGTTTCTAAAAAGCCATATATGCAGGGACATGCTGAGTATGCATTCTTACTCGACTATGTTCCGAATTGGAAATTCATTTATAAACCAGGGGCGATGATTCAGTATCAAATTTTTATTCCAGAAGAGAATGCGTTATCTGGAATGACTGAAGTATTATCTCAATGTCAAAAGCGTGGACTTGTGTCCTATCTTGCTGTTTTTAAAAGACATAGAAAAGATGATTTTCTTTTTACTCATAGTGTGAATGGGTATTCACTTGCTATGGATTTTCCCCTCACAAAAGGAAACAGAGAGAAACTTTGGAAACTTTGCTATGAATTAGATGAGATCGTTATACGAAATAAAGGTAGATTTTACTTCGCAAAAGACAGCACTCTTCGTCCAGAAGTGGCTGAGAAGTTTTTATCGAAAGATGCAATTCAAAAATTCAAAAAATTAAAAGAAAAATTTGATCCGAACTTTATTTTACAATCGGATTTGTATAAAAGAGTCTTTGGGTGATAAAGATTTGCCACCGAGGAACGGAGACACAGAGATATGGATATAAATACTAGTTCATACAATCCAGCAGAGGATGAAATTGTCGTTCGTTTTCTTGGGGAATTAAAAAAAAGTATTCCCCAGTATCTGAAAAAAGTAATACTTTATGGTTCGCGAGCACGCGGAGATTTTAGTAAAAATTCTGACTATGATTTTTTAGTTATTCTCTCTCAGAAAAATTTACAATTAAGCGATTTAGTATATGACGCAGGTTACTCTATATTAGATTCTTATGAAAAATTAGCGTCTTGTATTATTTGGGATGAAAAGGAATGGAATCAGAAAAAAGATTTTTCTTTTGCTAAAAATATTTCTCGTGATGGAATTTCTTTGTTATGAAAAATATCAATGGCAACTGAAATTTTAAATACAATCAGTGATTATATAAAGAATCATTCGAATGCAAATTAAATATATCACTCCGATTATTTACGGGTTAATTCGTATTATCCGTTTATGAAAAAAATCTCATTTGTTCTAATCCTTTGTTTTTTGTTTCAAGGGTGTGCTTCTATTTCTTTCTATATGATTGGAAGTGGAAAATACGAAGCGACGATAGTGCCACTTTCACAAAGAAAAGATTGCACATTCGAAGATTTCATGGTTTCAAAAAGCGAGGCATATGCGTATCGATTTGGAGCAATAGGCGCGATTATTGATCTCGGATTAGTAGTTAATTATTCTCTTAAATTGAATCCTGTAGGTCTGCAATTATTCGGTGTTTTTATGTATACCAACCAGCACTGCGCTTGTCACTCTTTTGACCGCTGTTATTCCTACCTTTAGAACACAAGAGGGCTGGAAAAGATATTCTGAAATTGAATGCAAAGACGATTATTTTGTTATTATGTATGAGGGTTGGGAACGATTTGAACAAAGTGGGTCTACATTCTTTTTAATGTCTATTCTAAATTATCCGTTCGATTATGATATTTCCCAAAATGAAAAATTTGCAAATTTCCAAAAAGATTTTCTAAGAAACAATAAAATCCAAACTGATTCTAGAGGAAGTGAATACTAGCGTTACATCTACTACCCAGGTGGGCAAGCAAAGTTCGAAGAAGATTTTGCAAAGTATCTATATAAACCCAAACAATAAGCTATACATTACTACTATTACCGATTGACAGGATTATCGCTATCCGATACTATGCATTATGATTGAATCATTCAGGGATAAAGAAACAGAGAAGGTTTGGAACCAAGAGTTTTCTAAAAAATTAGATCCACAAATTCAATCTGTGGCTTTACGGAAACTTTTTATGGTCGCAAGAGCCAAAAACATTGAAGATTTAATGATCCCTCCTTCTAATAAATTAGAAAAATTAAAAGGAGATAGAAAAGAACAGTATAGTATTCGTATCAACGGACAATATCGAATTTGCTTCTTTTGGAAGAATGGGAATGCTTATAATGTGGAAATTGTTGATTATCACTAGGAGTTAATATGAAAAAAATACCAAATATACATCCAGGCGAAATTCTCTCTGAGGAATTTTTGGTTCCTATGGGGATTACCGCATATCGACTTGCAAAGGAAACAAAAATCAATCCTACTCGAGTCAGTGAAATCATCAACGGCAAACGAGGAATATCCGCAGATACAGCTTTGCGATTTTCCAAGTTCTTTGGAAACTCTGTTGAATTCTGGATGGGAATTCAGGATGAATATGAAATTCGAGAAGAAAGAGTAAAAATAGCAAAGCAGCTGAGTGGAATTAAGTCCTACAAAGAGCTTGTATTGACGTAAATAAACAAGAATTAACTAAATTGAAAAAAATCTCATTTGTTCTAATCCTTTGTTTTTTGTTTCAAGGTTGTATATCGATGGTAGCTATAGACCAAGTTAATACCTTCAAAAATACAACAGAACATGTTCAGAAGGAGAATGAGGTCTGTAATTTCGAAGAAGTCTTAAATCAAAAGCCAATAAATAGAAAGAGATTTTATGAGAATAGAATTATTCTTGGAACCTCTACTTTGGATATGGGAGTTAGCGCTTTTTATTATACAATGCTAAATCCAAAAGGGTTTATGCTATTCGTTACAGGATTCTATACCTATCTTTCTTTTGGTTTTTTGTTATTGCAGTTTCGGAGATAAATAAGGAATCAGAACTAGCTATACAATTTTCGGGTTGGAATCAAATCTATGCGGAAAAATGTTCTGAAGATTATTTCATTTTAAAATATGAGAACGAAGTCGAGTTTAAGCAAAATGAATTGAATATAATAAAAGCAGTTCTTCATTATCCAGTTGATTACGATATCCGACAAGATCGAAGTTTTAACGAATTTAAAAAAACTTTTCTGCCCAATCTCACAATTCGAACCTACTCCAGAGAGAATGTGTATTATAGATATATTTATTATACGGGTGGCAAAGGAAAATTCGAAGAGGATTATGCAAAGTATCTTTATCGACAATAGGAATTTCGAATTGACAGGCTAATAAAAGAGTTACAATTATAACTATGCTGGCAGAAATCCTAGAAGATCCACTTACATTTATCCACTCAGAGCCAGAACCAGATATATCGATTATCCGTAGAAGCGCAGACGATTACAAATCATCCCATCCTAATACAGCGGAGTTTGTAATTGAAGTAGCGGTTTCTAGTCTACGCATTGCTAGACTCAAAATAGAAATTTATGCAGAATCAAAAATTCCAGAGTATTGGATTGTAAATGTAGAAGAAAAAAATGTAGAGGTCTATAAAACGCCGGAAGGACGAGATTACAAAGAAAAAAAAGTGTATGCAGTAGCGGATACGATTCATTTTCCGCAATTCCTAGCAGGGGAACTTCCTGTAGCAGAATTGTTTGTATAACAAGTCTAATTAGCATCTATAATTAGGGTTTGTTATTTTACATTCGGTGTTGAATGAATCCCCTTTCATTATCTAAAGATTCCAATATTTATCCTTTAAACATAGTTAACACCTACACCTAATTCCCTTTTTCTAAAATCATCTCCGCTAATACTCTATGACCTTCTTTATTTAAATGAGCGTCATACGGAAAGTAAAGCTTTTCTGGATCTTTATCAAAGAAATATTCATTTGTAAAATAGCATTTTAACTGATTCTCTTTGCAAACCTTCTGAATTTGCTGATAGTGAGGATTCTTTTGGCTGTGTGCTTCAGATGAGAAATCCTTTAAAGCTCCGGTAATTCCGCCTTTTGCAAAAAACTCTTTGGCTGGAATATAGAGAAAGGAAAGTTCTACATTGTTTTGTTTGCAGATATCTAGAATTTGATTTAGATAGATTTCATTTTTTCTAAGACGACTCTTCCATAATTCTTCTTCTGCATCTTTATAAAAACCAAATTGGTTTCCGTATTTTACATTGATATCTTTTCCAAGAGGACTTAATTTTCCGAATTTTTGAATAGATTCTTCGTGACTTAATGTTTTTACTTTTGGTTCTCTACCTACTTTGTAATAAAGAATAGGAGAGGGTTGTTTTTGGAAAAATTTTACGACTTTAGTCGTTAGTCGATATAAAGTTCTCTCTTTGAAGAAATTATAAATAGATTCTCCAAAGATACTTGCTCCAAGTCTTTGCTTTGGAGAAACAACTTTTCCTTCTTTGTCTAGTTCTGTAAAAATTTCAATTTTGTCGTTATCGTCTAGATCATTGTCAAATAATTGGACAATTACTTTCTTTGGTTTGAATGTTTCCAAATAATATTTCATTTGAAGAGCAAATAAAATTGGAGAGGACCCATGAAGACCTAGATTAAGGAATTTTTCCTCTTTAGAGCTTTGATTTAAAATTTCAGAGTAGATTTCATCTGCTTCTACTCCCCAGCCTTCTGTAAAAGAATCTCCAATGAGAAGTGTTGAATATTTATGATTCGAATCTATTTTTTGTCTAAACCCGTTTTGATTTGTTTCGACTAACACTGCGTATTCCTCAGAAACTACTTTTCCAGTTTTGTCTGGATACATACGAAAGAGTAATTTTTTATCAAAGCCCTTTACTAAAATTTGTTCTGGATCAAACATTCCTAGAATGAACTCAAAAAGACCTAGATTGAAAAGTATGATTGCGAGTAGAAAAAATGTTTTCTTCATAGTAATTGCAATTATTTTTTAATTGCCATGAATTGAATACTGAAAAATCAATTGCTGTATGAAACGAATCGTAATTCTAAATCCCAAAAGTAGACATGGAGCTTCCCGCGTTGCCTTTGAAAAAATGCGCCCTAAACTAGAAGATCATTTAGGTTTCTTTGATATATATTTTACAACGGCTCCAAAAGATTGCACTCGAAAAGTGAGAGAGATTTTACATAAAAAAGAATACGATCAAATTTTAATAGCAGGGGGAGACGGTTCTATCAATGAGGCAGTCAATGGTTATTTTGATCATGGTCATTTGATTCAATCGAATATCCCAATGGGAGTCATTAATTTGGGAACAGGTGGGGATTTTGTAAAAACTCTGAACAAGAGGTCACAGCATTATTTTAATGCACTACGAGATAACTCTTATGAGTTAGTTGATTGTGGTGTAACTACCTTAGAGCATGGGAAGGAACCTCATCATTTTATTAATATAACATCAATTGGTATGGGAGGCGATATGAACCGACAGATGAAAGCCTCTTCCTTCCAATATGGAATGGCAGCTTACTTTTACCATACACTCAGTGTCTTATTCAAATACACTCCTGCTAAATGTAAAATTAAAATGAAACAACCGAATGGAAATTGGCTCGAAATTGATTCAGAGGTTGTCAATTTCTTTGTTTGCAATGCCGGCTTCAGTGGTGGCGGAATGGTTTGGGCTCCAAGTGCAAGCATTGAAGATGGAGTTTTTGATATAGTTCTAGTATCTAACGTTCCAAAGTATAAATTAATTACTGAATCTCATAAAGTATATTCTGGCAAGATTGCATCTATGACTGGAGTGATGGAATTTAAAGCAGTTGAGATTCATGTTATTCCTGAGAGGACTTTATCACAAGAGATTGATGGAGAAGTAAGAGAAATGGATTTTTTACAAACTCATGAATTTCATTTTAAATTAATTCCAAAAGCGATTCCTATGGTAATATAATTTTATGAGTTTAAAAAAAATCTTTGTTTCGATTCTTGTTTTTTATTTTCTAATTTTTTTAATTCTACCTCATACGGAATATCAACCGGCTGATCCCGGTATCAAGATATTACAGATTAAAGATTTTATTTTGTCAGGATATTCTAATTTCTTTGCTAGCTATCTTGGTAGAGAATTAGATCCATCTTTGACTTTTTTCCCAACGAAGCCTCCTTTTGGATATATAGTTGCGGATAATCCTTATTATGTGTTTCCTTTTTTTGTAACTATTGCTTATACACCTTTTTATTTACTTGGTGGTATCTATGCGCTTGACTTACTTAGTTTGATTTCAGGACTACTGATTGTATTTCTTTTGTATAAGATATCCAATCTTTTAGAAATGAGTGAGACATTTCAAAAATCGATGATCCTTTTTCTAGGCTTTGGTTCTATTAATAGTATTTATTCCTTTATGTTCGGTGAGTCTATCCATGCTTCCCTGTTTATAACATTTGCATTTTATTTGATTTTAAAAACTAGATCAACTCCTAACTCATTCTATTTTTTAATTGCAGGATTGATTTCTGGCTTATCTGTTTTATTTAGAATCGAACTTGCTTTCTTTTGTTTTTTATTTTTGCTCGGAATTTTTATTTTCCAAATGTATAAAAGTAAACTAGATTTAATTTTACTATGTGTTGGATTTGGTATACCTGCATTTGTTTTGATCATCGCAAATTATAAAGTAACAGGTAATATTCTAGGTTTACGTGGAATTGAATTTTTAAATTATTCTGGAGCTTCTTACCCAATCGAGAAACGATTATTTAATCTAGTAAAAGCTTTATTTGTTTCTGATAAGGGATTGGGACTATTTACTGCTTGGCCTGTTTTTCTGTTTTTAATTCCCTATTTTTCTAAATTTA
Source organism: Leptospiraceae bacterium (assembly GCA_035345875.1). Taxonomy (GTDB): domain Bacteria; phylum Spirochaetota; class Leptospiria; order Leptospirales; family Leptospiraceae; genus UBA2033. The sequence goes on from DAORDH010000009.1 coordinate 53,982, forward strand.
AAATGTGGAAAGAAAAAAAAGAACTTAACTTCATTCTATTTGTGTCTATCGTATTTAGTTTATTGATTCCATTGATTGTAAAAAATGATGATGGTTCAATATTAGGACCTAGATTTGCTTCGAGTGTCCAGCCACTTTTGATAGTTGGAACATTTTATTCGATCCAATTACTAGCAGATCAATCTATTTTATCTAAATGGATTTCAAAGTTATCTTATTTCATTTATTATTCTATTGCAGTTACCATTTTAGGTTATATTATCTTGTTTTTCTTTTTAAAAGCATCCCATAAAATGAATATTGAGATAGATAAGAAAATTTCTGGAGAAGTTATCTTTATCAGTAAGCCAGATTATTTTAGTTTGGTTTTTCCTTCTGTTTACAGAAAGCCAATTCTATCTGTTGATTCAGAAGAGGAGTTTCATAAATTCTGTAAAAATAACAGAACAAAAATTCCAAATATGATATCCATTGTGACTTCCAATCCAAAATATGATATATCAACTGAATTGGAGTATAAATTAGTAGATTCATTCTCGAGCAATGGAATACATGTTTATAATTTCAAGTCAGCGAATTAGGAATTTCTATGAAACAATTTTTTAAAAAGCTATTTCAATATTTCTTATTATTTTTACTCATTCTTGTTTTTCTTCGAATCATTGATTTGGTTTTTATTTTTATGGGTCAAGAGGGAAAGGCTATTTTTTATCCTCCTAACGTTGTGGCTCATTCTGATTCAAAAGATTACTATTATACATTTAAGACAAATTCTCTAGGGATTCGAAATCCCGAAATCGGTGATAAAAAAGGTAAACGAATTTTAGTTCTAGGTGATTCTTTTGTTTTTGGCTGGGGAGTAAATGAAGAATTTACCTTTGTTCGAGTTGCTGAAAAAAAAATACAACAAGTTGATCCAAATATTTCTCTTATCAATACAGGAATTCCAAATACAGGTCCTGAAAATTATCTACCTGTTTATCGGGCTCTTCGAGATAAAATAAAACCAGACATCGTGCTCACAGTTTTGTATCCAAATGATGTGACCGATAGTGGGCCGACTGTTTTTTTTGAGGCAATTAAGACAGCACTTTCAAAGAAAAAATTGATCCGTTTTGCTTTTTTTGTTATGCCTAACGCATCTGATTATTTTTTAAAATATTTTCTAGCTAGGTTAAATCAGGGAATTAATTCTGATGCAGAATCTACTTCTCTTAGCAAACAAGACAACTCACAACCGCCACCTCCAAAAGTTTTGTCGCCGGAACAAGTTTTAGCTAAAAAAGAAGAATATAGAAAAATGATCTATCTTCTTGCTCAGAATATGGATATAAAAAAAGATCGAGTTGATTTGTGGCTTACAGAAATAGGGGATGAGAATTTGACATTAGCCGCAAAGGGAAAAATTAGTCCCAAAATTCTACTTACAGGTTTACTCTCTCCTGATTTTTATGAAGAAAATTTAGATCTAAAAAAGAAGAAAATCGATCGATTTGCTAGAATGTTAGAATTGGTTGAGAAAATTAGAGTAGAAGCATCTGAGAGAAAAGAAAAATTTGCCTTGGTGTATATTCCCTCTGAACTTCAATATGATCCTAAAAAGACAGATTTACATAAAAAGTTAGGCGTAACTACAAAGGAAGATTGGCTTTCAAAAACATCGAATCTTGAATTAGAATTACAAAAGTATACAAATCAAAATCAAATCGCATATTTAAATTTAACAGAAACTTTTAGAAAAGAATCTAAACAAAAAGAGCTAAACTTCCCATTCGATTTGCATTTAAATGAAGCGGGAAATGCAGTCGTAGTAGATCCTTTGGTTGAGTTTCTAAAAACAATTGATAAAGGTAATTAGTTTGAATATTCAGGATAAAATAAAAACTTCTCCTATTGCATCTATTGTTTTGGTTGGAGTTGTTTTCTTTTATCTTATTTTCTTCTCATCTAGTAAGGGCGTTCAATATGGTGATTTTGGGCTCATGTATATACAGGTGAAGGATATAGTTGAGAGTGGATATTCTACATTTGCTGTTAGATATAAAGGAGAGAAAGCTGACCCTGATCATAAATATTTTCCCTATACCAAGCCGTTTATTGGCAAGGTTGGACAGAAATATTATATTGATTTCCCTCCTTATTTCCCTTTATTAAATACCCCATTTTATCAATACTTTGGTATGAATGGAATTTATATTCTAAGTTATCTAGCCCTTTTAGGAACGTTATATCTAATATATAAAATAGGTGCTTTATACGAATTAAGCTTTGAGATGATTCATCTTTCTATTTTTCTTTATTCATTTGGAATGACTGCGACTATGTATAATTTAGTCTTTCATGAATATCCAATTGCGATTTTTCTTATAACATCTAGTTTTTATTTTGGAGCCCTTTACTATACGAGAAAAAATAATTATTCATTGGTATGGTTTGGTTTATTGGGAGGGCTCTCTTTATTTTTTAGGTTAGAGATGATTTTTGTGATACTTTCGATTGGAATTAGTTTGGTTCTGACTAATCCAAAGGATTTTTTTAAAATTGGATTTTTATCATTCTTAGGATTTATTTTTCCATTTATAGCACTTCTTTCTTTGAATCAATATATACATGGTCATCCTCTTGGGCTAAGATATATACTCACACTGACAGAAGATTCTAGTATTAGTCTATTGGGGCGAATCGATATTATCCGTGATATGCTTTTTTCTTCTACACGCGGTTTTTTCTTTCAATCTTCCTTTGTGATCATTCTTCCTTTTATATTATTTTTGAGAAAATTGATCTTGTTTCAGGAAAGATTTTTGTTTTTATTATTATTCTTTGGCTTTGGTTTTATTTTACTGACTGCTCCCAATCATGGAGATCATAGAGCACCTCGCTATTTATTCGGTCTCTACCCTATCTTAGTTTTACTAGTAGTCATTTCCTTTTCAAGTTATATAAAAGCTACGTCTTTTGAGGGAAAATCGGTTTTTCAAAAACCAATTCAAATTTTGTTTTCCATTTTAGTATTAATCTCCTTTCTCGCAACAATTCAAAATTATAGATGGATGCAAAAAGCTACCGTAAATGTGATCAGCTTGAATGAAACGATTTCTAATTTAGCCGATTCTGAAACGGCAATTATATTTAGAGATTATGCACAACCCTTGAATACTCAGAAGATCTATTTAGAAAGAACCGTCTTTGTGTCGGAAAAACTAGAAAATTTGTCGGAACTAATACATAAAATTAGGGAAAGTGGTTTCAAAAAGATTCTGGTGAGTCAGGTCTATTCGGCTCCTTTAAACGAAGAAGCCAAAGAAAAAATTTTTCGAGATTATATTACAAGTTTATCCCTTTCAAAAATCAGTGAATCTAGTTACGAAATAGGAAATGAGACAGAAAAAGGATTCGTGTCTCCTAGATGGATTCAGTTTGGAAAAAATCAGAATCTTTTTATATTAAATCTGTCTTTCTTGAAATGATTTTTCTAAGCTATTGAGAGCTTCTTGTCGTTAATCTATTTAGAAAACTTTACGAAAATATTTTTTTAGCACAAGAATAAAATTTTGAATGACAGAAATCTATTGATTATGTCACATATACAATTGCCGTAAGTCTTATTCGATCATCTTGAAAATGTCTCTGGCAATTTATTACCCATCATACGGGAGTTTTATTAGTGCGAAAGTCTTTAAAAATTATTAATAGGGAGAAGCTTTAATTATGGGAGATGGCTCACTTTCACAAGATGAAATAGATGCACTATTACAAGGAGCGGACGAAACACCTTCTTACGAGACAAGCGGTTCAAGTGCGGGAATGGGTGGTGCTGGGGATGACCTTTCTCCCCTCGATAGAGATGCTTTAACTGAGATACTAACTGCTGCATTTTCGCAGGCAGGCGCTATGCTTGGAACTCTATTGTCTAAAAATGTTAAATTTGTTAATCCAACACCAGAATCAAAAAGTGCAGCTGATTTAAGTGCAGAAATTGGTGCAGGATCTGTTTGTTTATTTTCAACCTTAAGTGGTCCGGTAAATGGTAGAGCTTGTCTAGTAATGTCCATGGAGAACGGATCCAAAATTGCCCATCTTTTAATGGGTGGTCTTTCCACTGGAGCAATGGAGACTGCACAGTTAGAAACTCTAAAACAAGGTTTTACATCTGTTATTGGAAATGTAACAGTCCAAATTGGAACCAAGGTATCAGCTCCTATTACTGGTTCTCCCGTAGATGTTTCTAGTTCAAAATCTTCGAGAGATTTAATTCTTCCAGATGGTAAAACTTTAGTTCGCACAACTTTAAATTTAAATATAGATGGGATCGGGGTTTTCAAGGTTCATTATATCATTTCAAAGAGTATGGCAGATGAAATTCTTGCATTGAGCCGTAGGACTCCAAATCGTCCAAACTACAATGATGGGGGTGGTATGAGTGTGAATGTTCCTGCAAATAACTTCGGAAATCCTGTTCAGGGAATGGGAATGTCTTCTCCTGGACCTCAAATTGGAATAAAAGGTGTAAGTTTTCCTTCTCTTTCTACAGCAGGAGCCCCTTCTGGCGCAACCAATCTGAACTTATTAATGGATGTTCAGATGTCTCTCACAGTAGAACTGGGTAGAACTAAAATGTATATTAAAGATATTTTAGGGCTTGGTGAGGGTTCGATCATTGAGTTGGATAAACTTGCCGGTGAACCAGTCGATTTATTAGTGAACGGAAAATTAATAGCAAAAGGTGAGGTAGTAGTGATTGATGAAAACTTCGGAGTGCGTGTAACAGATATCGTTAGTCCGACAGATAGAATCAAAAACGAAAGTAAATAAATGATCTCAAGATTTATTTCTTTTACTCTTTTAGAAATGTTTGCCAGAGTTTTAAAATTTCTTATTTTACTATTAGTCTTGCAGACATTTTTAATTGCTGGTGAAAGAGATGAAATGGATCAACTTCTCCAAAAAGAATTGGGACAAGAGCCAACAAAGCAGCTGACTGAAGACAACAAAAAGCCAACCGACAAAAAAAATGAGCCTATAAATCCTGTAGAAGAAAGATATAGAAGAGAGGATGACTCTTCTAGTTTACTTTGGACGTTAGTGAAAGTCTTTTTTGTTTTTGGTATACTTACAGCTGCTATGTATTATGTTCTGAAATTTGTTTCAAAAAATAGACAGAGTATGTATCCGGTCCGAGATGCGATGCGAGTTCTTGCGAGTTTGCCATTAGCCCCTAATAAACAAATACAGATTGTGGATGTATCTGGTATTCTTCTTGTGATTGGTGTATCGGATGGGTCGGTAAATTTGATTAAAGAGATTGATTCTTCTGAAATTAAGGAAAAAATTTATCATTCGAAAGAAACAGTTCAGCCACCAACAGAAAATTTCTTAGAAGTTCTGCTCTCTACTTTTAAGAATTTAGATTTCAAAGCATCGCATAACACATCACATAAAGATACAGAAGTGCGTGATGAGGAAATTATGAATGAAATTAAATTTCGTCAGTTGGAAAGATTGGAAAAATTAAAAAAAGAAAGATCAGATCTCTCAGGAGGCAAGGATAAAGATATATCCGATTCTTTTTCCTAATCTAAAATGCGACATAATAAAACTATGATATCATTTCTTACTCTCTGGAAGAGGACTTTGAAAGGAATGAAACAAGGCAAATCCCTATTTACAAAGCGTTTGGTTCTAAGATTAGCATCCATTTCCATTTTAGCTGTAATCATTTCTATTTCAAGCATAGAGATTTACGCGCAGAGCACGAATACTAGAATTCCGATTCCAAATTTAAGTTTTAATGTAAATGAAGCAAAAAATCCGAAAGAGACAAGCCTCTCTTTAATGATTTTGTTTTTAGTTACAATTTTATCTCTAGCACCTGCGATCATAATGTCTGTTACCTCCTTTACAAAAATCGTAATAGTAATGGATTTTGTGAGAAGAGCGTTAGCCGTTCAGAACTTACCTCCGAATCAAGTTATGGTTGGACTGGCAATCTTTATGACTTTTTTTATTATGGCTCCCACTCTGGGAACCATCAATGACAAAGCTCTTACTCCTTATCTAGATGGGAAGATTGAGACAAATACTTTCTTTGAAAGATCAATGGTCCCTCTTCGTGAGTTTATGATGCGTCAGATCGGAAAGTCTGGGACAAAAGATGTAGCTTTATTTTTGAAATTAGGTAAAGTAAAACAAGTTAAATCTTTTGAGGATGTCCCTTCCTATGTTCTAATACCAGCCTTTATGCTCTCAGAGTTAAAGAAGGCATTTATAATAGGTATCTATCTCTTTATTCCATTTATAATTATTGATATTGTAGTTGCATCAACGTTACTCTCCATGGGTTTAATGATGTTACCCCCGGTAATGATTAGTTTGCCTTTTAAGTTGATTTTATTTGTGTTAGTAGATGGTTGGAATTTATTAGTATTTGAATTAGTAAGGAGTTATAAATGACGGAAGTAGACGTAGTTAGCTTGATTCGAGAAGCTTTATTTATTACTATAAAAATTTCGGCTCCTATTCTAGTTACAGCATTGATTGTTGGTTTAATACTCGGTATTATTCAAACAACAACATCGATTCAAGAACCGACTATCGCATTTGTTCCTAGGCTCATCGCAATTTTTATAATTATAATTATATTTGCTTCTTGGATGGTTCGAACCATGACCGATTACACAAGAAACATTTTTATGATGATTGAGAGAATATGATAGAAACATTCGTAAACAACTTCCAGACGTTTATGATGATATTTGCTCGTATTATGGGGCTATTTAGTCTTGCTCCTATTTACTCTTCTGAGGCTGTTACATTTCAAATTAGAGTGATTATTGCATTTCTTCTCTCTATGATTTTGTTTCCTGTAACCGCTAATTATTTACATGCAGTTCCGACTGGTATGGGAGAATATGCTCTTATTATTGCATCGGAAGCTTTAATTGGAGTTCTAATTGGTTTTATTATAAGTATCATTTTTGCTGGCTTTCAAATGGCTGGTGAGTATTTTAGTGTGCAAATGGGGTTTGGATATACAGAGGTTTTAGATCCTGTCAGCCAAACATCGCTACCTGTTATCAGCACATTGAAAAACCTATTTGGAATGCTTGTATTTCTGACTGTTGGGGCTCATCGAACTATGTTAGAAAGTGTTGCCTTCTCCTTCCAAAAAATTCAATTATTAACCTTCACAAGAGAAGTAAATATTGGACTTTTAAAGGCTTTTGAATATGCTATCGGCGCCATGTTTTTGGTTGCGTTTAAAATTTCATTACCCGTCTTAGGGATATTGATTTTGGTTACAATCGCAGAGGCAATTATGGGAAAGGCAGCCCCTCAAATGAATATCATGCAATTAAGCTTTCCTGCTAAGATATTTGTAGGACTTATGGTATTAATTATTATAATTCCTTTTATTGATAAACAAATGGAAGCAAGTTTTACCTTGACCTTTGACAGATTAAATACGTTAATGAGTGAGTGGCCACAGAAATGAGTTTTTTGGATAGCATTCATTCAAATCAGATAGACTACGATTTGTCTTTTTATCGAATTGATTTACAATTATTTGCCGCAGAAGATGAAGGTAGAACAGAAGAGGGAAGTGAGCGAAGACGAAGGGAGGAAAGAGACAAAGGAAATGTTCCTAAGTCAAATGAACTTCCTGCAGCTTTAGTATTGGTTGCTTCTGTCATAGCTCTGTATCTACTTGGGAATTATATTTTTGTTCGATCGTTAGTTTTATTTAAAAAATACTTTCAAGACTTTGCTAAGAGATCTGATTTTAGCACTGAAGAATTTGGAATTCTTTTGAAGTCCGCTTCAGCCGATATTGCATCCTTACTTTTTCCAATACTTGGCATAACCTTTGTAGCAGCTATCGTTGGCAACGTTGTTCAAGTAGGATTTTTATTTTCTCCTGGAGCAGTGGGTTTTAATTTTAATAAAATTGTCCCTAAATTTGGAAAAGTTTTACCAACCAAAAATACAATCTATAATTTAATTAAATCAATTGGAAAAGTTATCATCATTGGTTGGGTGAGTTATGTAATTATATCAATGGATTTTTTGCCAATTCTTCTAACTGGTGATATGGGTTTAAAGAGTGCTCTGCGATTGCTGGCAATTTCCTCCGTTAAAATCTTTCTAGTTGTAGGTGTCATTTTATTTGCACTGAGTATTTATGATTATTTTTATCAGAAAGCTGAATTTGAAGATTCTATCAAGATGACTCCCTCCGAAGCAAAGCAGGAAATGAAAGAAAGTGAAGGGGATCGGTCTTTACTGAATCGTAGAAGGCAAATGGTTAGAGATTTTATTCGTAGGGGTATGTTGCAAAGAGTTCCAAAGGCAGATGTTGTGATTGTAAATCCGACCCACTATTCCGTTGCACTTGTTTATGATGCTAAAGTTCACTCCGCACCAATGGTAACTGCTAAAGGAATAGATGAATTAGCTCTTATGATTCGTCGTCTAGCTAAAAAGCATAACGTTCCAATTGTAGAAGATCGTTTACAGGCAAGATTGTTATATGATGAAGTCGATGTGGATCAAGAAATTCCTTCTAAGTTTTTTAGAGCAGTTTCTATTATCATATCCAGATTAGATAAATTTAGGAGAGTCGCTTAATGAGTGAGAAAAAATGGTATAACCAATCCGATGTAGTTATGGGGGTCGGAGTCATTGCGATTGTTGCAATGTTGATCATACCTCTACCTGGATTCATACTGGATTTATTAATTGTAGTCAGTCTTGCGGCTGGACTTATGATTCTTCTTACATCTTTATCTGTAAAAGAAGCATCAGACTTTTCAATATTTCCAAATTTGCTTTTAATCTCAACATTGTTTCGTTTAGCACTTAACGTTTCTACAACAAGACAAATCTTATCACAGGGAGCTAGTTTTAATAGTCACATCATTGAAGCATTTGGAACTTTCGTTGTGGGTGGTGGAACAGGGCTTGGGAAGTATGTAGTTGGTTTTATTATCTTTTTGATTTTAACAATTGTTCAGATTTTAGTTATTACAAAGGGTGCGACTCGTATTTCAGAAGTAGCCGCTAGGTTTACTTTGGATGCGTTACCTGGTAAGCAGATGGCGATTGATACTGAGTTATCAAGTGGAAATATCAATGAAGAGGAAGCAAGAAAAAGAAGAAAAAAGATTCAAAGAGAAGTAGATTTTTATGGGGCAATGGATGGAGCGAGTAAATTCGTCCAGGGGGATGTTAGGGCAGGGCTTATAATTACCGCAATCAACCTTCTCGGTGGAATTATTATTGGTGTATCTATCCGTGGAGAAAGTTTTGTTTCTGCTATTGAAACATACGGCAAGTTTACAATTGGAGACGGACTTGTATCTCAAATTCCTGGTCTCTTATCTACAACAGCAACTGGTATGATTGTAACTCGAGCTGGTTCAGAATCAGAACTTGCAGAAGAGTTCAAAGCGCAATTATTTAATAATCCAAAAACATTATACGTTGTTTCTGGGAGTTTGGGTCTAGCATCTTTAATCCCTGGGTTGCCATTTTTTTCTCTTTTGCTTTTTTCTCTATGTTTTGCCTATTTAGCATACTCGATTGAGCAGAATGCAAAAGAGTCGTTAGCTGCTATTGAAAGAAAGGCTGGAGAAAGTAAAGCTGAGAAAAAGCCAGACTATTACAAAGAGTTACGCACCGATCCAATCGAAGTAGAACTTGGTTTGAATTTAGTTCCATTAGTGGATACTAATCAGGGAGGAGTATTACTCGATCAAATTTCGAATTTACGTAGAAGATTTGCGATTGATACAGGACTTGTTATTCCTGCTGTGCGAATTTTAGACAATCTTGAATTGCATCAGGATTCTTATGCAATTAAGATACATGGAGTTGTTGTTGGAGAGAGTAAAATCCGACCAGATCGTCTGATGGCTTTGGACAATGCAAAGAAAGTGACTGAACCTGTTAAGGGAGAAGACTTTATCGAGCCTACATTTGGCTATAAAGCAAAATGGATTGATCCTGCTGATAAAGTGGATGCAGAGAATAAGGGATATACAGTCGTTGATGCGTCAACCGTTATAGTAACTCATTTAAAAGAATTAATTTCTAATCATGCAGCGACTATTCTTGGAAGAGAAGAGGTTAAAAGTTTACTTGAACATCAGAAAACAACTCATCCTACTCTCATTTCTGAACTCGAAGATAAAAAAGTCGGGATTGGACTTATTCAACAAGTATTGCAAAATCTTCTTAAAGAAGGTTTGGGTATTCGTAATTTAAGCACAATTTTAGAATCGATTGCAAACAATGAGTCTAGATCAAGGGATCCATTTTTTCTTTCAGAAAATGTAAGGCAGGCTATTTCTAAACAGATTGTGATTGATTATTTAAGTTCAGATGGTAAACTTCATGTAATTACATTAGATCCAAGAGTAACGGATCGATTGAGTAAAGGTATAGTGGTTGATCCGATTGAGGGAAGCTTAATTTCGATCCCACCTGATTATTACAATAAACTAATAGAAGCTGCTGCGCGGGAATACAATCGATGTCACAGCGAGGGTAAATTTCCAATTTTTGTAGTAAGCAGACCTATTAGAATGCCACTATCGTATATGTTTGCAAAAGAATTTCCACCTAGAAATTTTGCAGTGCTTGCTATTGAGGAAATTCAGTCTTCAACTAAGACTGTTATGGATGGAGTGATCAATGTTCAATCCAATGAAGGTGTTAGGGTTGCAACAAACAGAGGTTAAGAGAGAAAGTCAAATTATCTTTTGATTGTAATCGGATAAGTATGCAATGATTGTAAAGAGGTAGAACCATGGATTTTGTAAAAATAAAAGGAAAAGATATACAAGACTGTTTTATGCAAATGAAAATGAAGTATGGACCAGAAGCTCATGTTTATAACCAAAGAGTGGTTATAGAAGGAGGCATCATGGGAACTAAACTTTTATCTAAAAAATTCTACGAAATTGAAATCGGAATTCCTGAACAACAAACATCGAAAGATAGAGTTGAGAAAAAACTACAGGATTTAAAAGAATTATTAAGACAAAAATCTGAAGATGACACAAGAAAAAAAAGCATTCACGATTTAAAGCCATTACTGCAAGATGAGAAATCTTATTCTGTATTTAAATCTCTAGAAAAAGAAGAAGATGCGATAGTTGATACAAATCAGAACCAGAGTAAGAATCTTGGCTTATCAATTAAAGACGAGATTACAAAAAAGGATTCTGGAAAAAACAATGCAAATGAATCAACCTATTTAAAACGTTTGAAGGAAAGATTAATTTCAGAAGGAATGACATTAGATTTTTTACAAGAGTTGATTATTAAAACAGATAAACATTTATCATCAATTGATAAAGAAAAACCTTCTGCTGTAAACGATAAGTTTGCTGGAATACTAGAAGACCGTATTAGTGTAGATTCAGACTTATTCACAGGAACATCTCGTGGCAAGAGAAAAGTAATTTTTTTTATTGGACCGACAGGAAGTGGAAAGACTACTACTGTTGCGAAATTAGCAGCTAAGTATTTTTTACATATGGGAAGAATGGTTTCTCTCTATACAACAGATAATTACAAGATAGCCGCTATTGAACAATTGAAACGTTATGCGGATACAATGGACATCCCGTTCTATCCAGTGAAAGATGTTAAACGTTTACAGGAGCAATTGCTTCGAGATGGGTCTGAATTAATTCTAGTAGATACGCCTGGTTATAATCATAAAAACCAAGATTTTGCAAATCGAATGAAGCAATATAAAGATGCATTCAGCGAAAAGGATCAGATAGAAAATATTCTAATATTACCGGCAACATCTTCGTATAGCAATATGAAATCTGTCATTGCAGCATACGAAAGTATAGGATTTAAGAGAATAATCTTGACAAAAATAGATGAAGCGGATTATGTAAGTCCTGTACTTGAACTGGCGGATCTAAACAATAAATCCTTTGCTTACTTTAGTTTGGGACAAGAAGTTCCGTTTGATATAGTAGCAGCTAGTAAAAAGACATTGTCTGAAATAGTTGTCTATCCAGACAAGATTAAAGATTTAAAAGGGGATACAGTCGCAACGGGCTAATCCCAAAAAAGGAAAACAATGCAGCCAAACCAAGATGTTTTACCTAATGACGAATTTCCTGCACAGGAATCTGACAAAAGAGGTAGTAAGATTATTGCTATTTCTTCTGGAAAAGGAGGCGTTGGTAAGACTGTGTTTACGGTCAACTTGGCTGTTTCTCTTGCAAAAGCAGGAAAAAAAGTTCTAGTTATCGATGGAGATCTTGGACTAGGGAATGTAAATGTATTGTTTGGATTTATTCCTAAGTTTAATTTATACCATGTTATGAAAGGGCATCGTTCCATTCGGGACATTGTATTTCATACTCCTGAAGGCGTTGATGTTATTCCTGGTTCCAACGGTTATCCTCAATTTGCAAATTTAGATGATAAATCTAGAGATCAATTGATTCAAAGTTTTTCTCAGCTAGACGCTTATGATTATGTGTTAGTTGATACGGGCGCAGGGATTGGTCCCAATGTGATAGGTTTTACGTTGTATGCGGATGAAGTCATTCTAGTTGTAGCCCCAGATCCATCGTCTGTAACAGATGCCTATGGATTGATAAAGTCTCTCATCTCTCTAGATAAAAAAAAGAAAATTAGTTTCATTGTTAATAAAATCCGATCCGAAGCGGAAGGCAAAAAGGTTGTAAAGAGAATTACAGAGATTAGTAATAAATTCCTTGGGATCAAACCAATTAGTATTGGCTTTTTATACCAAGATGAGGATGTTGATCGTAGTGTAAGGAAACAGAAACCATTTTTATTATTTGCTCCTCGTTGTAAAGCTGCCGAAAATCTATACGAGATAACAGGAACAATCGCAAATATTCCGATTGATCCATATCAGACACAACCAAAGATGATGGTGTATTTCAAAAAGTTTCTAAGCTCTTTGATTCCGAATACCTAGGAGGATTCTCTGCAAGTTAAATTTATAATCGTATTTTTTGCCATCGCTTTACTGGTTAGTATTTCTTGCGGTGTCATTACTGGAAATAGAATCTTGCATATCGTTTTTGTATCAGGTATTGGTTCATTGATTTTTGGAGGTCTAGGTTTAGGAATTTATATGGTTCTCGAAAATAAAGTTCCTGAATTTTTAGATTTTCTGGCGGAAGTAGGTGGTGGAATCGGATTTCGTAGAGCTGCTTCGAGTGATCCTATGGGAATGGGCGGCAATTACTCCTCAGACAATGAAATTAAATTAACCAAAAGTGATGAATCAATGAGTAGTGATTTTGGTGGTGGCGATATTTCATCAGGCAAAACCAAAGATGGAAAGTTTGGAGATCATATTATCATCAATAACATTCCAATTAAAAATGAGCCAAAACTCATGGCAGAAGCAATACGAACAATCATGTCGCAAGACGACGGAGAAACTCCCAAACAAGCCTAATCCAAGTGTATACATTCGTCTGGTTTAAGAGGAGTTTTGTCTTTATAAAACACTTCTTACCATTTGCATCCTTGATATAGTTCAATTCAAAAGTCTAAAAAATTTTATCATTCTATATAAGACGCGATTACCATACCACTTCCAGTTGCAGTGCTTCCAGCGATTGTGCTGATCAAAGAAAGAATTCCATCTGCATTGATTTGATAGGATCTAGTATTGATTGAGTCACCAATAAAAAGAAATCTTCCACTTGGATCGGAAATCACAGATGCGGGACTATTTAATCCAGTTACAACAGTTGATGAAGAAGTTAATATTCCTGAAGAATTTAAATCAACTTTATATGCTGTATTTGCTGTGGAAGAAACGGCATACAGCCATTTGCCTGATTTTTCAATTGCCATTCCTCTAAGTCCAGAAGGGGCAACGGCAAAAAAACCCAAACTACCTAAGGCGCCTGTCGTTTGATTTACGCTGAATGCATAGATAGATGTTCCAGTTGCCAAATACACTATATCTAATGTTGGATGAGAGACCATAAAGTTTTGGGATAATGGCAAGCCAGTATTTTGAACAGAAGAAAGAATTTGACCATTCGATGAATTTAATGCATATGAATATAAATTTGAATCGCCTGAAGAACGAAGCACAAACGCAAACTTTCCAGTTCTATCTAAAAAAATGGAAGATGTAACTGTAACACCTACATTAAAAGAAGAATTTTGAACAAGAGTTAGAATTGCTGTAGATGGATTGATACTAAAAGATGAAAGTTCAAAGCTTCCAGCATTGGATGCGGAAGCATATAAAAAAGAACCAACACTGTCCACTGTAGCTCCTTGAATACTAATATAATTCGTAAATGTTGCAGTTTGAAGCGAGCCATCTGTGCTATTAATGATTCTAGGAAGGATTGCATTTCCAGCAGCGCAAAATAGGAATTTGCCGGAAGAGTCAATGGACACAGAACGGACAGTCCCACTACCGACTACATAGGATGTGATTGGATTTAAAACTCCAGCAGCTGAAATGCTAAAATACTTTAAATTAGCAGAGGAATCATAGACATATAGATACTTACCACTTTTTTCAAAATTTTTAATTAGCACAGAAACAGGAGTCGGATTTTCTCCACTGGAATTTGAAGAGTAAGCGAGTATATGTGTTACGCCTGACGGTATGGTTGTGTTGTCGCTCAATTGAAACGATAGGTCTGCACCTGTTTTTGGGAGAGAGTTTAGAATCGTCGAATTATATTTAGATGTTCCCGATGTTCCAAAATACAAATTATATTTTTCAATGTCAGATTCATCTACCGCCTTAGTGACACTTATTGTTCCTCCGATTTTTCCAAAATTTAAAATATCGGTATCTATAAAGTTTACCGACGCCGGTGGATTGCGGGGAGTATTCTGAGAGAGATTGGAATTTATTAAACCTTGAATCAAATTGATAGCAGGAAAGAATCTAAATGTATTTCCAATATCATAAGGTGATTTTTTAGCTTTTAAGCAGTTGATAGAAGCAAAAATTAGAATGCAAATTCCTACAGAAGTAATTTTTTTATTTAAATCTTGTTTCATTTTCAAAGCTCTCCTAATTTTTCAAATAACTCAATTCTATTGTTCTGTAAGTGACAGTCTTGTTACTTCACTCTCTGTTTTTCTAAACTGTGTAATGATTTGACTTCGACTCATTCGATTGCGAAAGTCTGTTTCTGTATTAGTAGACTTAATTTTTGAAAAACATAGTGTTTATCAAAAAAGTCAAGGGAAATTTGTAAAACTTGGTGGCTATAATTAAAATCTGGAGCTCTTGGTTATAACTGAATTTTATCTAGAATATTTGGGCTCTTTAAAAATTCTTCATTCAAATTTTTAAGAGAGCCTATTTTACTTTAGATTCACCAAAAAAACAATAGATAGCAGATGACAAAACTAATTTCCCGAGGGATTTCATTTACAGAACCGAATTATTATCTTATCTATTTACTTTTCATTTGATTCACTGATTGGTATTTGAATTAAAACCGTTGTTCCCTTCTCTATCTCACTCTCTAAAACAATTTTTCCATTGTGTAATTCTATAATTTTTCGAGCGATAAATAATCCCACTCCTACTCCACTCACTTCATAGGTGAGAGAAGAATCTACTCGAAAGAATTTTTCAAAAACTTTTTCTTGGTGCTCCTTCGCTATCCCTATACCTGTATCCGTAATTTGAATTTGTATCCCTGCTGATTCGCTCCCTGAGCGGAGCCGAAGGGAGCTCTGTCCTATTGATATTTCAATACTGCCACCCGATTTATTATATACGATTGCATTTTTCATTACTGCGGATATTGCTTTTTCTAAAAGAATGGAATCACCACTTAAATTCATTTTGTTAGGTAAATTTAATTTTAGATTAATTTCTTTTTCTGCCATGAGCGGCTTATATGTATTTACCACACGATTTATCAATTCTACTGAATCTAAATCAGAGTTTTGCAACTGTAAATTGGATTCTATATCAGAAATTAAAATTAAATCACTCACATATTCATTTAACTTCTGTGCACTATCGTATATCTTATTGGAATATTTTTTTATCTTGTCCGGAAAATCTTTTCCATTGTTTAACATTTCTGCGTATGCATAGATTACGGACAATGGTGTTTTTATCTCATGAGATAGATTAGATAAAAACTCATCTTTTACCTTACTCACAAGTGCAATTTCGTTTGTCTTATCCTTTAGTTTTATATGCGTTTCTACTCGTGAAAGCAATTCTACTTTCGAAAATGGTTTCACAACATAATCATTTCCTTCCGCTTCAAATCCTTCCAGTAAATCACTCGCATTGTTTTTTGCAGTTAAAAACAAGACTGGAAGTTGATTCATGTCATACTTTTCCCGAATCTTTTCGCATACCTCAAATCCTGTCATATTAGGCATCATAACATCTAACAATACAAGATCTGGTTTTTCTTTTTCTAAGTATTCTAGGGCTTCTTTTCCACCAACCATTGTTGTTACTTTGTATCCACGCAACGAAAAATGATTTGATATCACTTGTAAATTTACAGGCTCATCATCAACTACGAGTATATGTGCATTAGCCTTAGTTTTTGATTCATTTTCTTCTATTGCATTCCCTTCTTCTAAAGATTGATGAATTGGTGTCATAGTGGACTTTTCAATTTTATGCGGCATACTATCAGTAACCGGTATTGTAAAGTAAAATTTAGAGCCTTTACCCAATTCTGATTCTACCCAAATATTTCCACCTTGCAGTTCAACTAGTTGTTTGGTAACGGATAATCCTAAACCTGTTCCTCCATACTTTCTTGTATTGGATGCATCTACTTGCTCAAAGGATTCAAATACTTTTTCTAATTTGTCTTTTGGAATTCCAATCCCAGTATCTGCGATTTGAATTTCTAAAACTTGTGAGTTTTCCTTTAAATTGGCACTCACTGTCACAGATCCTTCTTCGGTGAACTTGATAGCATTCCCTATTACATTGTGTAAGATTTGCTGTAGTCTATTTTCGTCAGCAAGCACAGCGGTCGTTGATTCTGGAATTTGATTGATCAATTTAAGATTTTTCTTTTTTACCAAAGGCTCTGATAATTGAATCACTAGATTTGTAATAGAATATATATCTACAGGTTGTAAATTTACCTGTAATTCTTTGTGTTTTAATTTTGAAAAGTCTAAGATATCATTGATAAGATTAGATAGCCGTCTACCGCTAGATATGATTAAATTTAAATTAGCTTTAGCTTCTTTTGATTGCTCCCCTGCGACTCCATCTACTAACGACTCGGCTAATCCGATTATACCATTTAGAGGTGTTCTTAGTTCGTGTGATGTGTTTGCTAGAAACTCATCTTTTTGGCGATCCAGATCTTGTAATTTATGATTTTGCTCTTCTAACTTTCGATTCTGTGATTCCATAGATTGAGAAAGAGTTTCTACTTGGGTAAATGCATTCGTAAATCTCTTAGATAGAAAAAAGGCCTGTGAGAATACAAAAAACAAAAATCCAAAGGGAGCAAAATGCCCTGTTCGAATCACTCCGTTTGAAAAGAGTAAATCATTTACTATGGTAATTGTAAATACGAAAAATCCAAATACAAAGGTAATTGCACCAAATCTCTTGCGGTAAACGGCTAACGACAAGGTATAGATTGAAGTTAGTAAAGCAATGACAATAACCACATGCATGAATGGGAGATATTTAGTAAAAACAATTGGCTCAAAAAGGATAATTGTCAAAGATAGTAAGAGGGGACTTAGTATTATCCCTTTGCGAAGCCAATTTGGAATTTCAGAAGGAAACACTTTGGCAACAAATTCTATAATAATCGGAACGCCTAAATAAAGAATAAGATATTCTATTTTTATTGCTAAGAACCAAGAAAAACCAGGAAATAACTGAACCCAAATTTTTTCTCCGGTCATTAAACTTCGTATCGAAATAAATAAACAAAACAATCCAAATAAGAGAGTAGTAGAGTCTTTGGTTCTAAGTAAAAACAATCCTAAATGGTAAAATCCCATTAGAAACAAAGCACCAAAGATAAATAAATCGAGGCTAATACTGTTTTCGCGCATCCTTTGTAAATCTTGGATTGTCCCAAACCAAGTAAATCCCCAAAGTCCTCCTTTATCATGACTATAATTCGAAACATGAAATACAAACTCTACTGAATCTTTTAAATCTGGTAATACAATAATATGTGGTCTAAATTCGGGATTAGCCTCCTCCGCACTCTTTCCGATTTTTCCAACCTCGGTGAGTAGTTTTCCATCTACATAAAACCGAAAGGCGCTACTGGCAGTGGATAATCTAATCGCAAGAGTATTTCGTTTACTTTCTTCTGCACTGGGTAGTAATACTGTTAGCCGATAGGTTGTAAATCCTGTAGAGCCAATGGGTTTTCCATCTACTTGAAAATTATTCCATACTCCGGGTTTATTGATATATTTCTTTTGCTCAGGCGAAATATTTTTTTCGATTTCTGGATTTCCTGGTTCTAAAAACTCCATCCAATAGAACTCCCATTCACCTTGCAAATTCACTACTCCATCTTCAGAAAAATTCCATCCCTTTTTTCCGTCTGGCAAGGAACGTAAATCTAAAACTCCCTTTATTGCCTTTGGAGATTTTCTTGTATTTCCTTTTTGACATGATACAAGCGATACAATCATTAATATATATAAAGCTATCCGCATACTATTTCCTCTCCTATAAATTCTGGTAATGTTATAAAAAAACTTGTTCCTTCCCCTAACTTTGTCTCATATGTCAAACGACCGTTATGCGCTTCTACAATCATCTTACACATAAAGAGTCCAAGTCCCGTTCCATTTGCTTTCCCTTCCGTGGCAAATGCCTGAAAAATTCTTGTCTGCACGGATTCTGGAATTCCTGAACCGTTGTCTGTAAGAGAAATAGTTAAGCCTTCTCGTGCCGAGACGCCCGCGTTTCCTAAAGGGGGATTCTGTGGGATTGATTCTACTCGAATTTTAAATTTGTATTTTTTACTACCATCTTGCATTGCTTCAATTGCATTCTTTGCGAGGTTAACAATGACTCGCCGCATTCTTCCTTTATCGATTTGTGCGAATCCTTCATATTCAATTTCTGAACTATAATCGATTCCTGAATATTTAAAATCTATCGAAAGAAATTGCTCTATTTCTAAAATAAAATCTTTTATGTTTACATCTTCTAGATTCAAATGCAATTCATCTTTTGAAAAATCCAATATCTCGTATGCTAGATCATTGAGACGATCCATCTCACGAATAATTATATTCAAGTTCTTTTCTCTTTTTTTGGGCGTTATTGTTTCTGAATTCGACATTTCTGCCAAAGCTTTTATTGTCGCCATTGGATTTTTTATATCATGCACAATTCCTGCCGCCATTGTGCCTACAAATGAGAGTTTCTTTCTCGATTCAGCTAACGCTTCAATTTCTTTTCGCTTTGCTTCACTGTCTACATACATTTTTCCTAACTGATCTAGCATTTCATTTAATTGCTCTGTTCTCACTAAAACCTTTTTTTCTAATTCGTTATTTAATTTTTCGAGTTCTTTTTGATTCTCTATCTGGATAATTTCATTTTTCTTTTTTAGTTCATTAATTCGATCAGCAAGACCAAGTGATAATAAAATTACTTCAAAGGAACAACCAAGGATAAATGATTTCTCAGTAAAAAAATTCGAAGGTATAATGGAAGAAATTTTTAAAAGCAATAACATTCCACCGGAAATTAGAAAGCTCCATGCAAGTAGGTAGTATTTGGCTGTTCGAGATCCTTTTCGCAAGCATTGAATTGCAGCAAATAAAATTATTATACAGAGAATAAATTGAGTTAGCATTATAATCCTCCATATTGCAGCATAGCCAATCACAAAACTTAAAACAAGATAGGATGAATAAAGAAATAAGATTAATCTTAAAATAAAATCTAAACGTGGGATTAAATCCCTGCTCGAAAGAAATGACCTAGTAAATAAGACTAACATGATTACGAAAAGAATATTTGTTAGAGTAATACTCTGATTTGCCCACCAAGAATTATCTTGCCATAAATATTTATAAGCGTACCCGTAGTAGATAAAGACCCAGAATAAATAAAAGAATAGATAGAGGATATAATATAGGTAGGTTTTATCGCGAACACTTAGAAAAATAAAAAAATTATAAAACATCATAACAGAAATAATTCCAACATAAATCCCAAAGAAGGTATCATTAATTGAGGATGTTTTGATATATGTATCTTTATTGTATAAAGTTAAAGGTATTGATTCGTGAAGTCCATCAAAAGACCAAGTTTTTAAATAAATAAAACGTGAATTATTTGGATTCACTTCAACTTTAAATAAATAGTTTTTATTATCATATTGCCTCGAATGAAAAAGGCGTCTGTCTCCAGTTTGAATGAGAGTGTATTTGCCATTATCCTCCATATGATAATAATCAATATAATCAATGGGAGGAAATGCTATATCCAAAAGCCAATCTTCTTTTGATTTTAATTTATTTTCTATTTTAAATCGTAACCAAAAAACTGATTCAGAATAACCAAAACTCGGAACTTCTTTGTCGCTTCTCACCCATAATTTTTCCATCTCTGGTTTTTGCACATCTTCTATTGTAAGTTTTCCTTCTTTGTCTTCTAAAATTTCTAGGTAAAGTCCAAGCGGATACTCACCCTTATCCTCTGTAAGAACAACTGGCTCTATCGCATATATGGATGAATAAAAAGTAAACCAGGCAATAAGAAATATGAAAATCTTGCCATAAACAGTTTTATTTTTTAATATACTTTGATTCTTTATTTTCATTTGATTTGCTCATTAATTATATTTATTTCTAGCGGTTATCGTTATTAATTTATCCTGACTACTGTAAAAAGTAAAAAAAGACTTAGCTGTAGTTAAGTAGATCAAAGAATAATCTCTTATTAAAATTTCTTTGACTCAGGTAATAGTTCTTTTAATTGATTTAAAAATTCATTATACGATTCTTTGTTTGGAAAATACTTTTCTCTGAGGATGATAATTCCTTTTTTGGTAAAGTATAGTTCAATCAAATCTTGTTCCTTATTTATTTCGCCTATTTCTTCCCATAAATAATTTACCGTTATAGATTTAGAGGAAGATTCTATTCCATTTTTATTGAGGCTTATTCTGGTTTCACCATCTTGAATAAATTCTTCTTTTATAAAATTGCTCACTCTTCTTTTCCAAATCCATGGAGTGAAAAAGGAATACAGGAAATTTAAAAATAAAATGAATATTCCAAACAAATAGAGGTAGAATAAACTCTTACTCTTGAAATTATTTTCATATATCAAATAAATAATGGCTACTAAAGAGGTAACCAAAGAGAAAAGTCCCAAATTTTTACTCTCACGCAATTTCTTTTTTGTGCTTTCGAGTTTCCCTGTTAATCGAAGCTTTGCATCTATCGTATCTTCTAGATTAGGTTGAAATACAATTTCTAATTTTTTATTTTTCATAATTAAATATACTTGAGAATGTTATGGTGTTGATATCGTAGAATTTCATGTGTATATTTTCTAAATTCAAAAAAAAATGTCAAGAGGAGTATTTCAAAATCCATTGCCGCTCGTTCGTGGCAGTGGGTGAAAGTTAGTCTTGATATACTTGCGGGTAACGATAGGATTATCTAATAGAGGTTCAGAAATCTTAGGTTTATGGTTTTGCTACCAAAGAATAAAAACTTGTTTTTACTTAGATCTTTTGCTAAATCAGGAAAGAAAAATTAAGATATCTGAATTCTTTTGTTATTTCCCTTCTGCCATAAATATGAGTAATGATAAAATTAACTGTTCCGACATCGGCTGAAAAAAGTAATGATCGTTTCTCCAAGAGGCATAAGTATATCCAAATGGTACATACATATCTGCTAGAACTCCCATTCCATCGTTAGGTCCTAATACAGCCATTTCATCATAGTAGGGCATTGCTCTTTCGGACACTGTACGTCTTATAGGAATTGCCAATACATTGATTAGTTTTATTTGAGTAGGTAAATTTAACTCGATATCAAGTGGAGTTGAGGGACCTGTCTGAATAGTCAATAATCCCTTATAATCATAATTATTCCACTTAGCATACATTCTCCAAAAAAAACTAGAATACCAATGTTCTTCCACTGAGTTTGCAAGTGGCGAGCCTTTTACTAATCCAACTATATTAAACCAACCAACCACTTTTTGAAAATAGGGTTCCTTACCGCACAAGGAAATCGCTATTTTTAAATCGCTCGCTCCCTTGGACAAAGTTGTAAAAATCACCTTTTCGGCTGTCGTTTGATTTAAATAGGTGCAAATAATATCTGCATTCTCGTATACGGAACCCGTTTGTTTGATTCGAATCATTTTAGTTTTATAACCTAAACTTTCTGCCAATTTTCGTAAGGCAAATCCCTCTGAATCAAACTCTTTATTTTTTTCATAAAATAATCCAGGGATAAAAACTAGCGATAAATTCTTTTGAGAAAGGTCGGGTATTTTTTTTTCTAAAAGAGGTTTTTGTTTTTCAATATACTGATAGAGGTTTAGGTTTTTGGGATCTCTCAATATTCTAGAGTATAAGAGAGCAGCTGCTTCATCAATCCCGTATTTATTGGAAACTAATCTTAATTTTTCATTTGTTAAATCTTTTACAGAAGGATAATCTTGGTAATTCTCAGCCCAATCTAAATATTTTAATTCATCGTTACATAGATCCTTAATAAAATATTTATTATGTGTGCAATCTTTTGAAAATACCGGTTCTGGTAGTTTTATATTTTTAGGTGTTGTGGAGCAACTGAAAGATAGAATGAGAGAAAATAGAATCGTAGTTATCGTAAAATTGGAAGGATAGAAAAAGTATTTATAAGCATTATAAGAACTGATTCTATTTAAAAAAGTTTCTATTTTATTTATGATTTGCTGTAACAAAAGGAATTTTTTCTGAATGAGTGTGAATTGATTTGAATTTGATAATAGCTGATAGATACCAGCTATTATCAAATAAGGGTTAGATTAGTCCCCAGAAACTATTGTACATTTTTGGAGAAAGAGTAGACCTAATACGTTCAATTGGCTGTAATCAACGCTACCAATTTTAGTAACTTTTCCGTGTCTAGCTGCAGCTACAACGCTCATATCGCCATATGCAATCAAACCATAAAGAAATATAGATGCACAAGCTTCTCCGGTTTTAGAACCAACACTTTGTCCGATACATGAATCGTTGGAGTTTTGGCAACTAACGTTTCCTTTTGAACTACCAAAAAGAGAACCAGGAGCCCCGCCCATACCATAAGTACCAGGTGGATCTAATCTTGTTGGATAGTTATTTGCACACGAAATCGCCATTGCCAATGCAATAACGAAAACTACTAAAAAATTTTTTTTCATACGTTTCCCTCAATTAAACTTAGTTTTGCCACTATAAGAAAGAGTTTGTAAAAATTTAATTTTTTTTCTAGTGTCCTCCTTTTTTCGTGCACGATTGATAAAAAAATATTCTTTCATCAAAAGTCTGATTGATAAACTTGATTTTCTTGTATCCAGTTTAGATAAAACATTTCGTAGGGTCGGAACAAATAACCCCAAAAAACATTTCTTCAATTTTTGTCCTAATGTATGAGTGTTTTATCACCAATCTAACAATGTTTTTAAGCAGTCTAAATGAATCGATTAAGAGGATGATTATTCTTAGTGATAATGTTAGATTGAGTGCAAACTATAAACTTTTATTGTCTATAAACAGAACTGATAATTTTGAATATAATCTGATTTCTCTCCGTGATTCGCCCTTCGGATTTTGTTAATTATTGAGTGAAACCCATTACTGATTCACTTTTGTTTTAAGCATATCCTAAAAGAAATTAGATGGTATTGTATTTAAATTGTAGGAGTTGTGGCTAAGAGTTGTTTACCTGAAATGGTTTGAATTTTCAGAAATTATTGCCAAATCATTCTCTACTCTAATGCAAATTCTATAATGCTTGTTGTTCCGTTTTTACTTGCTACAGAGTAAGTGCCTTTCAATTGCTCTACAAGCATTTTTACAAGCATTAGTCCAAATCCAGTCGATTTGGTTTGATGTTGGTCATTGCTGAATCCAATACCGTTATCTTGCATGGTCAAGGTTATGCTTTTTTCATTTTTATTAACAGAAATAAAAATTCTACCATTGTTCCTTTCTTTAAAAGCATATTTGAAAATGTTAGTCAATAATTCATTCATAATAATTCCGATTGTAATAGCATGATTTGCTTTAATATTAAATTCAGTAATATCCTTCTCAATGACAATTGAATCTTGGTCAACAAATACATCATAGAGGGAATTGATTAAACTATCGATGTAATCTTTCATAGAGATTTCATGTATATCGTTTGATAGTAGAAGTTTTTCATAAAGAATTCGAATACTTTGGATTCGAGAAATAACGTCCTGTAAAGCAATTTTTACTTCAAAGCTTTTAGCAGATTGAGCCTGTAAAAGAATGAGGCCTTCGATATTTGCAATATTATTTTTTATACGATGCTGAGTTTCTTTTAATAAAATTTCTTTTTCAGTCAGAAGTTGATTTAATTTTAAATTATTTTCATGTAGATTATGAGTTTTCCAGATTAACTCCAAATCCTTTTCAATCATATCTCGAAAACTAGAAACTAGATTTATAAATAATTCAGAATATTGATTTTCTTTATTATCAAGAACACAAATAGTTCCAATGGGAGTCTTATCTGGTAAATGAATTGGAAATCCCAAATATGAAATCATATTGAGCTTAACGTCAGGATTATCTTTCCAATGTTCATCTGAAAGTGCATTGGGAACAAGAAGCATTTTTCTAGTTTTGATTACTGTTTCACAATACAAACCTGAATTATCAAAATGCTCCTTATCTCCTGGATGATAAGGATTGTGATTCGTTTTACTAGAAAGATATACTTCTATATCCGCGCCGATTCTTCGCATAATTAGACCAGTAGGCACATTAATTATATTTGCCATAATGGTAATAATATTTTGCCATTTATCTTTTACTTCATCTGTTATCTGAGTGAGTTGTAAATTTTCTAATTCTTCCATTGAATCAATCCTCAAACCTATCTTGGTTTAGAACCATAGTCAGAATAAAGGGTATTTACGAGGATTTCAACTGTTTTGTGAGAATAGATTGGTTTATTTAATATTATAATTTGCATGTTAGTTCATTACAGATTGCATTAGTAAAAATGATACATCTGAACGTAAATGAATAACTGAGTTTTCGCAAAAAAGAAAATTATAATATTTAAAGCAGACTGATTCATAAATTGTAATATAGCTTGGCTGTTAGAGAGCGAGAAAAATCCAGAGATTTCTGTTGCCTTGCTTCCGGTGAGTTGATCAAGTCTAAAACAATCTTCGGTAGAGTTTTTTATTTTCTGCGGATACTCTGTATTAGCCTCTTTTTGAGAAGGATCCATTCTAACTTCTGCTCTTTGCACTGATGGTTCTATAAACTTCATTTCGATTTCAGAAGCAATATCAGTGGAACTAATTATTTTTGCAGGATGAATCTTTAGAAATCATATTTTTTTCATATTCTCTATTTATAAAAAAAGTGCGTATAATAAAAAATGAAAATTATTTAACGATTCCTCCCTTTAAAAGTAGCGACATACGTTTTGCTAATCGGTTTTATTTCTTTATTTTAAAAAGAGATTATACTTTCCTTTAAACTCAGTTTTGCAGAAAGCAAAATTCAATATTTTATTCTGAAGGGATAAGCAATCTATTTTTTTTGGTTTATTAAAATGGAGAATTACAACTAAAAAAACTTAGAGTTTAAAATGATCCCAGTAACTGACCCTCTCCGATACTAAAAATTTAAATCTATAAATGAATTCTGTGTTGAGGATTGATTCTAAAATAACATTTAATACTTTAAAGAATGTTGGGTCGAATGAGTCTTACGTAAAAATTACCCCATTTTATTTATTTAAGATTAAGAAAACTAGTATACAAATTTCATCTTTTCTTTATATTTGCGAAGTTTAACTGATATGCTAAAGCTTTGTTATTTAATACTTTTATTTTTTTATTTTCCTTTGTTTGCTGATTCGGAAACTCCAATCTTTGAGTTAAAAAGCTCTGAATTTACTACAGAGCCGCTGCCAAAGTATATTTATTATTTAGAAGATACGTCTAGCGACCTCGATATAGAAAAAGTTCAAACACCCGAGATACAAGAAAAGTTCCAAGCACCCAAACCAGATCTTAGCTTTGGTTTTAAAAAAAATCCATATTGGTTCAAGTGGACAGTAAAAAATCATGTAGATAGACCAATCCCTTGGACATTGGAAATTGGTTATCCAATGTTAGATCATATTGAATTATATATTCCAGAAGAGGATGGAAAATTTACTACAATTGTTGAGGGAGATGAAAAGCCATTTTACGAAAGAAAAGTTTATTATAGAAATTTTCTATTTGAGCTGCAAGAAAAGCCAAATTCCGACAGAACCTATTATATAAAAATTATCACAACTAGCTCTTTAAGTTTTCCTATTCAAGCTTGGACTCCTAGGGCATTAACAGAAAAAATCAATACGGAACAGACTCTTTTGGGGATGAGTTATGGAATTATTTTTATCATGATATTCTATAATCTGTTTATACTTCTATCAACACGCGATAGGAGCTATATGTATTATATTTTATTTGTGCTTTTCTATGGAAGTTTTCTAACTACTTTGAACGGTGTTGCCTATGAATACTTATGGCCAAATCAAGTATGGTGGGCTAATCATTGTTTGCCTTTCTTTATTAATGGCGGTTCCTTGTTTGGATTGATGTTTGGTAGAAATTTCTTAAATCTTAAAACCAGTCATCCTAAATACAGTATATGGATACGTTTTTTAATGATCCTTGCATTTATTGGAGGAATTCTATCTCTTCTTGCTAGTTATTCACTTGCTATTAAAATCGCAACAGCTCTCGCAGGAGTTACAGTAGGAACCTTATTGATTGCTGGAATTTTAGGTGTTCTGAAAAAATATCGTCCAGCTAGATACTATCTGATTGCTTGGTTTGCTTTGATTCTGGGAATTGCTTCTTATTCTCTCAAGGCATTTGGTTTACTCCCTACAAATTTTTTTACACACTGGGGAGTTCAGATCGGGGCGGTTATGGAAATGTTTTTACTCTCTTTGGCGCTGGGTGACAAAATTAATACTCTGAAAGCTGAAAAGGAGAAAGCACAAAAAGAATTAAATATTGCTTATGGAAGATTTGTTCCTCATGAATTTTTAAATTTTTTAGAAAAGAAAAGTATTTTAGATGTGAATCTGGGAGATCAGGTTCTCAAAAGTATGACTATTCTTTTTTGCGATATTCGTTCCTTTACATCCCTTTCAGAGAGTATGACTCCTGAGGAAAATTTTAATTTTATAAATGATTATCTAGGCAGAGTAGTTCCAGTGTTTAGAAAGAATAATGGGATCGTTGATAAATTTATTGGAGATGGTATCATGGCTCTTTTTCCAGGGAGGCCAGAAGATGCAGTTTGCGCCGCTTTAGAATTTTTAAATATACTGCGTGTTTATAATCAAGAAAGAATTTCTAGTAATCTTACACCCATTCGAGTTGGTATTGGAATTCACTGTGGGCCATTAATGCTTGGAACTATCGGACATGAAGAATTTATGCAAGGTTCTGTAATTTCTGATTCTGTCAATTTAGCTTCTAGAATAGAAGAGCTTACTAAGAAAGTGGGTGCTACTGTTCTTATCAGTGAGGGAGTTTTGAATGAACTTGGCGATAGTAGAGAAAAATACAATATACGATATATTGGAAATATTCGAGTGAAAGGAAAAGTAAATAATACCAAAGTATATGAAATTTTTGATGGAGACTCTGAAGAGATTCGAAATTTAAAGCTAGTTACTAGAGAAGATTTTGGAAATGGGGTAGAGTTTTTCTATAAAAAAGAATACCAAACAGCCAAAGAATTTTTTCAGAAAGTAGTTCGTAAATTTCCAGAAGACAAAGCGACTATCACTTATCTGTCCAGATTGAATGAAGATACGCTTTAATTTTATTTCTAGTGCCTATCGCATATATTTCGGAAGTTCTGGATCGAGTGATGGAGTGGGAACAAGTGCAACCTTCAACAATCCGTATGGTGTGGCAGTAGATAGCAGTGGGGTAGTTTACGTAGCGGACTCAGGGAACAATAAGATTAGAAAAATCTCGTGTTTGTAGTCATGAGCTATTTATTTTTCTAATCTTACAAAAGATCGCCTAACTGTTGTAAGCCACTATTGAAATATTAAATCTATCTAGATTATAGATTTTTACTTTTCTAACTTTTTAAGGTAAGCCACCACGTCTTTATTTTTTGAGTCAAGCGCATAATCTAAAGGAGATTTACCGAATTTATTTTTTACTTTTGTCTTTGCACCTTTGGATACTAAAAATTTTAATACATCTAATTTTTCATACATGGCAGCGCGATGAACGAGTGTGTCTTGGTAGAGGTTTGCACTATTTATATCAGAACCTTTTTCAACGAGTAATTGAATGATTTTTAAAGGAGCAGATGGTATTGAAATATAGATTGCATTTTCTCCATTGTTTTTCTTAGGATTGACATCTGCATCTTGCGAGAGTAAGAACTCAGTGATTTCGTGTTTTCTATTTTCAAGAGATAGGATAAGAAGTGTTGCACCGTTTTCATCCTTTGTATTTATATCACTTCCTTTCTTTAAATAGTTTTTTAGCTTTTCTAATTTTCCTAATTTAGCAAATTCTAATATAGCATTGTTATCATTCTGTGTTGATTCAGAATTATTTTTGTTTGCATTTAGACTCTTGAGATATTCAACCACTTCCTCTTTTTGTTTTTCTAGAGCCAAGTCGAGAGCGGTTTCTTGGTCGGAATTTTTTAGAGAAGGATTTGCTTTGTTTTGAATTAATACTTTTACTACTTCTAGATTCCCCTGGCTTGCAGCGATATGCAAAGGTGTTTCTTGTCTATCATTGGTTATATCTACATTGATTCCATTTTCGATAAAGAACTGAGTGAAAGCTGGATTTTTATTGAAACTTGCCAGATGAAGTAAACTATAATTCTCTTTTGCTCTATATCCTAAATCTACTTTGTGAACTAATAGACTTTTAAAAATATTTACATTGTCTCCCCAAAAAGCAGAACGAATGATTTTTTCTTTTTCATTCTCAGTTAATTCTGGATAGTAGTTCAGTAAATTTTCGAAGAGAATTAAATTTCCTTGTCTAGCAGAATATTCAAGCGGAGATGTTCCAGAATTATCAGTTGTCTTTGGATTTACACCTTTATCAATAAAAAGTTTAAGCAATTCTAAATTTTCGGTATGAGCTACATGGTGTATAACGTTAAATCCCCTTAGGTCTACTTCATTTATATTTGCCTTGTTCTCTAAGAGTAATTTAGCTACTTCCAAATTTCCTGTCATAGCGGAGATGTGAAGAGGTGTCATTTCTAAATCATTTTTACTATTTACATCACAATTCTTTGCTAAAAGAAGTTTTAACATTTCAACATCGTTGACGCTGGCGCTTATGTGTAGAAGTGAGCTATTGTCTAACTCTGGATATTTTGTGTTCGGATTGGCTCCTTTTTGAATGGCATTTTCTGCATCGGAAGTATTTCCGGTTTGGACAGCCTTTAATAAGTCTTGATTCGGACTTTTGCATTGTAAGATTAGGAAAATCAGTAGAATGCTAAAAAATATTTTTGTCATAAACCCTCTTAATTTTATGAATTTAAAGTTGTAACTATTTAGATTCTGTGTAAATAAAAAAACATTTCAAAAAATCCTTTTCTATTTCTCTAGCGGATATCGACAAATGCAAATTGGATTCTATCTGTTTCCTATTTGTGTTATTTGCGGATACTAGAGAGTATCCTCTTTATATAATCGTTAAAATATATTTTTGTAGTTTCAATTTATTTAATAAATCGAATGATTTTATCAATACTAGATTTTTATTCATCGAATTCAGAACTTTCATATAGATCCATAAATTCTTCATTTTCGCAGTTTAAACATTTGCACCATAATAAATAATTATTTCCAACTTTTACTTCTCTGAGTTTTTGAATATTTGCTGAATGACATTTTGAGCAATGTCCAGGATTTGAAATTTCTCTATATGGAGGATCTGGTATCGTAGGATTTATAAAAGTTTCATACTGATCGTTATTCAAAGGATTTATCTTTTCGATCTCAATTATTTTCTCATTATAGGAATCCCATTCTTGTGATACTTGTCGAATAAAGTAGGTATTGCATTGTGGGCACTGATATAAATATGTAATTCCGCTTTCACTTTTATTTATTATTTTGAATACACTCAAATCAAAATTAGATTCTAATAGGGAACCACTTTCCCAACCGTTTTGAAGTATACTACAGACTGGACAGTTATTCTTTATCATAAATGTTCATTGATCATATTTCTCTATACCAAACGTCAAAAGAAAAATCCCATATCAAAACTAAAAAGGCGGGTTAGGTCTAAACACTTCTTAGTATTCCCGACCCAGATCATTCTGAAACAGAAGACAGATGGATTGCGTTTTGAAAAGTTAAATTTTTTAGAAATCATTATAGTAGTATTTGTTGATAAGTCTTCTGATAGGGATTTTATATAAAAGACAAACGAAAAGTTTAGTATCCCATATATCTAGATGCGGTGGTCGAAAAACATTTTCTGAGATTGCCAAAGTCAAAGGGAAAGATATTAGTATTATCATAAATCATTTTCTAAAAAAAGAATTAGATATTCACAAAGACTTGACTATTTAATTTTGATTTAATCGTCTATCGGTTCGATTCTTGTTATTCAAAAAAAAGCAAAGATTTACTCGTGAAAGAATTTAAGCCTAAGAAAGTGGTAGTGTAAAAGAGAATTCACTGCCTATACCTAAATTACTTTCTGCATAAATTTTCCCGCCTTGCATTTCTACAAATTCTTTGCAAAGAATAAGTCCTAGACCTGTTCCTGTTTCATTGTTTGTTCCTAAACTACTAAACTTTGAATCTACTGTAAAAATTTTGGTAAGGTTTTCTTTTTCAATTCCAACGCCAGTATCTTTGATCGAAATTTCTAGGAATGAATCTTTTTGCTTCGTTGTGATTGTAATTTTCCCATTTGAGTTTGTGAACTTGATCGCATTTGTTAAAAGATTTCGAAGAACAGTGCTAGTCAGTGTTTCATCGGCGAGGACAGCTTCATCCTTACTTGCAATTACTTCTATAGAAATATTCTTATTAAATGCGTTTCCTTTGATTAACGCAACAGATTTTGAAATGAGTTGGTGGATGGAAAGTGGCTCAGGGTGGTATTCAATTTGATCTGTTTGGGATTTTGCCCATTGCATTAGATTTTCTAAAAGTTCATAACCTGATTGAGAAGAAGTGCGGATAATTCTTGTATACTCCATTAGAGATGAATCTTGTTGCTTATTTTGCTTTAGATTGGATTCGATTAGCTCAGAGAGTCTTACAATTCCGATAAACGGATTAAGTAAATCGTGAGCAATGATACTAAAAAATTTGTCTTTTGTTTTATTGAGAGTTTCTAATTTTTGTAAATTTATCTTTTGCTCTTGTTCATTTTTCTTAATTTCGGTAATATCCATCATTATGCTGAGATTGAAATTTGGCTTTAAGCGTATTGCTTGGTATTTTACAATTTTAGGAATTCCATCTTTTGAAACACAATCGAATTCCCCAATTTCTTCTCCTTTTCGAATATATTCCGCATATCGCTCTATGGCGCTAGGATTGGAAATTGTAACTAGCTCCCCCACATTCATACGTAATAGTTCTTGGATCGAATATCCGAGTAGTTCAGAAGCAGCATTATTTACAGCAATATAGTTTCCGTTATCATCTGCTATTACCATAGCAGATAAACTTCTTTCGAAAATGATTTTAAAATTATCTTCACTTTCTTTGATGGAATCGGTGGTTTGTCTTTTATTCGCCTCATGAACTGATTTTAGAAAGTCATTTTCTTCTTTTAAAGATTGAATTTCTTTTATGAGGTCTTCTTTTGATTTATTTATATTGAACGCCAAAATTAATTTCCCATTTTTCAATCACAAATAAGTGTTCGGTATATACAAACGCTAATCTAATAAAATCCAAGTAGAAAGTTTCTTTTGACGTTTGGTATATAAAGTCCACATCCCTATCCAAAAAAGATTTTAAAAGGGTTTTCTTCTATACTCAATAGCAATTGCAATTGTTGAAATAAATCATGTTCCGTCAAGGAAAATTCTTCATAAAAACATATCATCTCTATAACACCTAACGCAATCCTTAGGTATTTAGATAGAGCAGTTCTCTTTTGATTTAAAAATATAAAAAACTAGAAAACTTTGAGAAACTATCGTCTCGAAAATGGTGACTCATTACTCACAAAATGGATCCGGAAATAGAATCTAGAAAGTATTCATTTTTTATGAATTCTGTCTACTAGGTTATTTCCAAAAGAATCTATTTTTTACTGCTAAACTTCTTACCAACTGTTTCATTGTTTTCCTTACTAGTGAAAGCTTTGAATTAGAAATAGATTGTAAATCTTTTAAGAAGAGATGTTTAAGCCAGCAGATTGAATGAGTTTACGGTGCAGTAGCCGCTACAGAGGCAGTATAAGCAACAGTTACAAAAACACTGTTTCCATATACAACAGAATACCAGTTTTGAGAACTTGGTAGAGTTCGAGTCGTCCATGTGATTCCATCTAAAGAGGTAGCGGCAACTGAATTTGGACCTGTGGGCACTGCTACAAAAGTGCCATTGCCATAAGTAATTGCTTTCCAGTCTGAAGAGCTTGGCAAGCTGCGAGTCGTCCAATTGATTCCATCGGGAGAAGTAGCAGCGATTGTAGAAGAAAAAGCCAATGCAACAAAGAGTCCATTTCCATATGTAATACAAGTCCAGCTTTGAGAACTTGGTAGAGTTCTAGCCGTCCAAGTAATCCCGTCGGATGAGGAAGCAGCTGCAGTGCTAGATCCCTGAGAAGCAACCACGAAAAGTCCATTCCCATAGGTCACAGTAGACCAGCTTGCTGCGCTGGGAAGATTCCTTGTTGTCCAAGTGATTCCATCTGGTGAGGATGCTGCTCCCGTCACATTCATAGCAACGGCAACAAAAACTCCATTCCCGTAAGTTACTGACCACCATTGTGCTGAACTAGGAAGATTTCTTGTCGTCCAATTGATTCCGTCCGTTGAGGTAGCGGCTGTATTTGTAGCATTAGCGACTGCAACAAATATTCCATTTCCAAATGTAACAGAAGCCCAAGACGAGGCTGGAAGAAGAGTTATCGCAGTCCATGTAGAACCAGAAGGAACACAATTGACAGCGACTGAAACATCAGCACTAGCAATACCACTTCCTGCAGTCACAGAGCAAACGACAGCCACAGGTTGCGTTTTAATCGTCACTGCATACGCTCCGGTAACCTTTGTAACAAAGGTAAACGACGTTAATCCGCTGGCAATCGTCAAGTCATCGCCTGCATTGTTTTGTAAGACTAGACCAGATGCAGTAAGTCCTGTAATTGTTCCGCCTATTGTATAACTGTTCGCGGTTGAAGAGGATGGTGTTGAAATTTGATTTGTTCTATTTCTTTGTGAAACAATAGCTGCTAGAGCTGCGGCAGATTTATTTTCATCTACATGTGATTTTTGACAATTTAAGAGAGGCATTGTTAATATAATGACACTTGCTAGTAAAGTATTGAACTGATAAACCCTTCCATTTCTAAAATCAATCTTCATCTTCTTCCTCTCTTGGATTCATTTTTATCTGCTAAAAATGTTTCTACAGAATTAGCATGATTTAGTGTATATATGCGATATACGATATATAACACATAAATTATTGATTGATAAGATCGAAAGCAAGAATAAAAAAATTCTTTTTCGGTCAGTTTATTTTTTGACACTCAAAATTAATGTTTAAGGAGAGAAGGATGTTTAAATAAAATACCACTTTGTTTGGAGGAATGTATTGAGATTAAGTTTTATTTTTGTTTTATGAAATTTTCATTTTGATATAAGTATACTATCGTATTTATTTTCTAATTTTGAGTTTTTTTACGATTATTTACTTTCTCTTCAAAGTGAAATTTTTAAATCAAAAATGGATTTTTCAACTCAGATGATTTACAAATAAGATTAGAGTCCTCCCAAATTATTAATCGAGATTGTGTAATCGGGTGGATTGACTGCATAGTTTGCATCTGCGCTAGTTGCTACTCCAAGAATGACCGAATGGTTTCGAGTCGAAGGAGTGCTTACTCCATCACCAGTCCATGTAAACGTTACAGTTTGCGGTATATTCCAATTAGCCGGAGTGAATAGAAGAGGGTTTGTAGATGTAATAGTAAGTCCCGTATCTGGTAAAGTCGCAACACTTACTGACAGAGGAATACTGACGTTAGCCGTAGGTTGGCTATTTAAACGAACTGTAAAACTATCTCCCAGAACAGACTCTAAAACTCCTGAATTGCTAGGATTTGTAAGAATAAACCCAGTTGTGTCGTTATCTGAATTCGTTGCATTTAAAGAAGGGATTGTAGCGGTAAATGCTGTGTCTCCGCTCATTGCTCCAAAGTTTATATTGTAAGCGATCGGTCCATCTGCAATTGAATCATCAACTCCAGTAATTGTAACAATCTGCTGTGTATTCCAATTGGCATTTGTAAAACTCAGTGTAGCAGGAGATACTGTTCCTTCTGCTGTATTAGAACTAGACACAGCTATTGAAACCGTGGTTGTAGGTCTAGCACGTAAATTGATTGCAAAGTATCGTTTACCGGCGGCTTCCGTTGTAGTGTAGGTTCCGGCTACCGTTCCACCTGTTGCATTGACTGCAGTGCAAGTTGCAACTGTGTTACCAGTGCAGGGAACTAAATTATACAATAACTCACGATTCGTCGCATTTTGATTGTCTACATAACTATTGTAAATACCACCATTTGCAAATCCACTTGCTGTTTCGGATGAACTCGCAGTTGCTGTGATTGTGTAATTTGTATCAGTCGCTGGACTAGCTGCTGTTCCTGTAACTGTCAAGGGTTGAGGAATATTATAATTTGCCGGCGTAAAACTGAGTGTTGTTGGGGAGAAACTTGCATAACCACCCGTAGCGGCAAACGTTAGAACCACATTTGACATCGGTTGACTCGTTAGACTGTATTGCAAGGATGCACTTGCTCCCGATCTTGTTGTGATTAAATATCCAGAAACAAGCGGATTTTGCGATTGTTTTAAAACTCCTCTTGTATCGTTATCCGTAACTATGATGGATGGTTGCGTAAAATCAGTTACAGGGACAAGACCATTAAAATATGAATCACCACTTGTAGTCGAAGTAATTTTCAAAGGACAAGATACGTCTCCATCGTCCACCAAATCATCCACTTTTGAAATCGTAATTTGATTTCCTGTTGTAATTTGATTCCAATTGGCGGAAGTGATCGTTAAAGATGAGGGGCTAATGGTAAATTGTGTTGTTGGAGAACCAACAGGAAGAGTGCAAGGATAGGTTGAGTCAATACCAAAATTAACAGTTACGTTTGCTGTAGGTGCTTGCTTGAGTAATACCCAAAATAAGGCCTGTGTGGTTCCGGCTTCGGATATAGTGGTAGTATTTCCAGCTAGGACAATTTTCTTTCCAGCTCCAATATGATAATTGGTGATTGTCCTTGTTGCCGTTACTCCATTGTAGTTGTTATAAGTTAAAGCGGTAAAACCTGAAGGGGGAATTGTTCCAGTCTCTGCTGCAGATGCGGTTAATATAAAATTGGCGCTACCTGTTCCTGCTCCTGTTATACCTCTCACTCGAAACGTTTGATTTGTAGAGAAATTGGCACTCGTAAAAGTGAAACTTCTAGAATCTAACTGGGTGACGTTATCCGCTGCTAAAATTTTACCTTCCTGTGGTGCGGCAGTTGGAACAGAAACAGTTACCGTTACTGTATTTCCTGGAAATGGACTCGAGCCTAAATTCATATTGTATTCGGTATACCCTCCGGCGCTAGAGGTTACGTTCGAATAGCCGGTAGTCAAGGTAAGATTAATAGCTTTTGTATCATTATCATTGACTCTTACTGTTACATCAGATGGATCTAATCCACCATAATCACTTGAACTAGTTATTGGATTTAACACGAGAGTAAAATCCATAGTATTCTCATCATAATTGTCATCGATTGGAGTTACTGTAATTGTTTGAGCAGTATTCCATGTGCCTGCATTAAAGGTAAGACTAGTAGGGCTAATTGTATATTGCGTAGGATCATTGTTTGTGAGTGTGAAACTAACGGCTTGAGAAGTGCAATTTACAAGTGCCGCGGGCGTGCTACAAGGATCTGAATTTAATCTAATATTAAATGTTTGTGCTCCAGCGCCCTCTGTAATCGGAAACGGATTGGCTGCTGAAATCGTAAATCCAATTGTATCATTGTCAATATTGGTTAATGTAAGTTCCCCAAGAAGATTGTTATATGCGGCATTAGAAGATGTAGGAATCTTCGTTGCGTATTCAGCCGCACCCGTTGCGCCTGGGAAAGTAATTTTAAATGTTAAATTGCCATCGTCAAATCCATCTGCTACACTTTGTATCGTCACCGTTTGCGGCATATTCCAACCACCAGTCGTAGTATTTGTTCCTGTTACAGCAGCATTCGTAGTTGGAGTAAAGACTAACGTTCGATTTGTAATAGATCCTCCACCTCCATTTGGAATTACAATTCCTTCTGTTATATCAGATGATACAATATTGGAAATAGTTACATTTGCGGTAGGAAGAGTTGCAAGAACTACTTGAGCTGTTATAGTAGAAGTTCCATCTTCATTGAAACTAACAGCAGAAATAGACTGTAGAAGAATGTTCGGGACTCCACTGTCGACGTTAGTCGCTGGGACATCAGGTGTAGGAGTAATAACAGAGCTCGCGTATTTTGTATCGGTTGTAGTTCGTGCGCCAAATTGAACTGCCCGAAGTTGTGTTCCGTCAGAAGTTCCGTCCACAACTGCTCTAACTCGAATCGTTTGCGGGACATTCCAACCGCCAGTGCTTGTATCATTGATACCATCTATATTGGAATCTGAGTTTACAATCGCTTGACCGGATGTTGGGGTGAATACTAACGTTCTATTGGTTATTGCAGAATTTCCTCCACCTAGAGTAGGAGCGATAATGATTTCCAATGTATCTGTGCTAATAATAGGTCCAAGAGTCACATTTCCAGTTGGTTCTGAATTTAAAACTACAGTAATAGTAGTTTCAAGACCCACTCCTCCAGGGTCATTCTCATTAACGGTAACTCCTCCTACGGGGTTAATGGTAAAGCCTGAGATATCGTTATTTATCACTTGAATAGGAATATCAGCTGGATCAAGACCAGAATAATCGGTAGTGCTAATGATTGGATCTAATACAAGTGTAAAATTAAGATTTGGATTTTCAACAAAATCATCAACAGCTGTTACAGTTACAGTTTGTCCAACGTTCCAATTCAAGGATGTAAACGTGAGTGAGCTTGGGGAAATGGTATACTCACTTGTATTATTATTTGTGAGGTTAATGGTAATAGAAGCTGGATTACAACTCACAGGAGTGCTTGGAGTGTCACAGGGAGAAGAGGTTAAACTGACTTGAAATGTTTGTGATGATCCCCCTTCTGTTACAGAAATAGGACTAATGGAGGTAGTTGGTGCAAGAGCAACAATATTAAATCCTCTTGTATCATCATCTTGATTTGTGAAAGAACCAGCCGATGAGAGCGCCAAATTATCATAAGCCGCATCGAGAGGATTAATCGCGACTGCATTTGGAAAGACAACCGTATAATTAATACTTCCATCATTCATAAAGTCATCTTGGCCTGTTAAGGTCATTATCTGCGGAATATTCCAGTTAGCCGGTCCAAAGGATAAATTGGAGGGGGAAATGGTTCCTTCCGATGGGTCGCTTGTCGTTATTCCTGTTACAGTTATATTCCCAGATGGAATTGTGTTTAATACGATGGAAAATTGAGCCTGTCCACCTGCCTCTGTAGTAATTGCGGAAGTAATTGGGACGTAGGTAAAGCCAGCTGTATCATTGTCTACATTGACTACAGTGACTACAGGCATTGTTTTGTTTACATAAACTTGATCATTACTTGTTGATGCACTGCTCGAAATCAGACAATTTTTTGCACCATCGAGTAGGTAATCGTCAACTCCAGTAACAGTTACAACTTGAGGTGTATCCCAATTTTTAGAGGTAAACGTTAAGGATCCACTTACCGCACATTCGGACGTTGTATCCGATGAAAAACTTGGAATCACAACATCCGCTCCAGGTTGTGTGGATAATACTACATAGATACTTGCAGTCTGTCCGTTTTCATTGGTTGATAAACCTAACAGAGGTGATGCTGCGATACTCGCCGTTTCTTTGTCGGTGTTAATAGCAAGGACATCCGGGATTGTAAGAACTGAATAGCTATAATCATTTGTTTGAACAGAATTAAATCTTACTCTATATTGCTGATTTCCATCTGCAATACCATCGGCTACTCCTTGTAAGGTGATCGTTTGCGGCTGATCAAAATTATCCGGTGTAAAAGTAATACTGGAAGAAGTGAGTAGAATTCCTTCTGCCGGATTAGAGGAAGTAATAGAACCTATTACCACATCTGCTTCTGGTTTTTTACTTAGCTTTAATGTAAAAGATGCCTGTCGACCATACTCATTTGTAAAAACAGCATTTGCATTTTCAAATACATAATTTTTTGCGAGATCTCTTGAAGGAGAAAATGGTAAAGGTATCATACCGAAAAGTTTAAATCCTGATTTGGATGAGCATTGAAAAGTAAAACTAACTCCAATACACAGTATCAAAACTTTCCTAATATTTAAAAAACTAATAATTAGCTTCTTTAATTTCATATTTTCCAATTGAGTATTGTCGCAATAAAAACTCAGTAAATAGATGGGAAAAGGATTTCTCTCATTTCAAACTGTAGACAATTTCATTGCAGTAAATACTACTGATTGTATTCCTTAATAAAATTAATTTACCAAACCCTAACTATAAATCAAAGAACTAACTGAGGATGCAAAGAATAATAGTAAGTTTACAATCTTATAGCATTGAATACTACAATGCTTGAATTTTCAACTTCTTTTTACATAACGTAAGACTAAGGATAGTTACAGGAATGATTTCCTTTTTATCATTCGAATGAAATTATGTCATTCGTAAGATTTGATTTTCCCGTATTAACAGCCGAGTCAACGCGTTAGGAATGGAAAATGAACAAAATTCTACTGGTTTATAGATTTCATCTCATTTGAAAAAATCTCTTATCTTCCCAAGTAAATTGGATTTATCCATCATAGGAAATTACAAGCGTAATTCTAAACAAATGAATATAATATTAGTTTGCCTCACTACCAAAGAATTGACTGTTTTTATTCTCAAAAAGAACCTTACTGATTCATTTATGGCTAGTTGCAAATCTTCTCTGGTCGGTGAATTCAGTCAAATTCCCTCCTTTCTTTTGTTTAGAAATAAGAAAGTTAGGTGAGAGATCTAGTTTTTTTATTTACAATAGAAAGAAAAAAGTGAAATCTTTTCTAGGAAACTATAACTTATGAAAAACATAATCATACTATTTTTATTTTTATATCAATGTCACAAAATACAAACTCAATTCAATCCTTCAACTGTCGTATTAGTCTCAGTTGGAAATGTGCTCTCTGAAGAAAAAAAAATAAAAGTAGGAGATAAAGTATCATTTGGTCAAAATTTAAAGGTAGGCAAGAATTC
Source organism: Leptospiraceae bacterium (assembly GCA_035345875.1). GTDB lineage: Bacteria > Spirochaetota > Leptospiria > Leptospirales > Leptospiraceae > UBA2033. Next base: position 93,864 of record DAORDH010000009.1, read on the forward strand.
TTTTTGTGATCTACAAATCATAGATGCTGAGAGCATAATTACGATTAGATTGCAACCAGAAACGGAATTTGTCCTAAGAACTAAAATTACTCCCAATCAAAATATCATCCGTCCTAGAATTATAAAAGGAGAAGCTTTTTTTAATATTGTAAAACTTTCCAAAAAAGAAGAATTCACTGTTGTGGCAAGTGCAATCAAAGCAACCGTCAAAGGGACTCAGTTTTACATAGAAGTAGATTCGAATGGAAAAACAAAACTAGCGGTAAATGAGGGTTATGTCCTACTTAAACCAGGAGTTATCGAACTTGATGATTTACCCTTAGAAAAAATAAAACATTTGGCGAATGCTCAAAGCATAATTGAAAGCGAAAACCAGAAAGAGCTTAACGTCCCTACAGGACATAGCGTTAGTGTATCCAATGAAATGGTTAAAAAAACAAATCAATTCATCGAATCAATTGCCTCTGCTGAGAACCCAAATTCTTCTATTGCAAATGAAATAAGCAGACAAAACTATTTCACCAAAGAGGATATTCAAAAACTCAATCAGGAAGAAGAAGAGGAATACAAGAAAGTTTTTTTGGAGCTACCTCCACTTCCAACTGAATACTCATCCAATCCAGAAAAGTTAAGATTGGCTGTCCTTTCTCGCATTCATTCATTAAGTGAAACCATATCGATAAGAATGGAATCGATTTTACAAAGAAGAAGAGAGACTCTCATTACTTATGATGGAAGAAAAATTCATGGAATAGTTTATTCGGAAAAAGATTTTTTTAATGTAATCACCCTAAACGGCATCGAAAGAATTCCAGTAAAAGAAGCAGAAAGTATTATACTATACTATAAGTGATAGTTGCCAACATATTCCATAGAAAATAAATTTATAATTAAACACGTAATCTAGTCTAAATTAAGATTGAAATATATAGGATACTTTCCAAGTTATTCCTTTTCAATCCCTTTTTTACAGCATGAAATCATTTATTGTAATTCTATTTTCTATTCTGTTTTTACAGTGTGAGATAAGTAAAAATCCACTCGCACCCAATGGACCTTTTGGGATTTTTATGTTATATTATAATCTCTCCAATATCAAAGCTTGGAAATACACGGACACTGATCTGGTTCATTATAATTTAAATGATCCGATATTGCCTAACTCTCCAGTCATTCCTTCGTCTGCAGTCTTAAATACATTTACCATTTCAGAACCACTTCCATCTGGGCTAAATTTTAATTCATCCAATGGAATCATTTCTGGAATTCCAACATCTAGTCTCGAAGAAAAAGAATTTAGGTTCACTGCTAATTTAAAACCGTTACCCGATAGATCAGAGAATACAAGCAGTCTGAAACTCAATGTAGATTATTTTCCAATGACAAGTGGAGTGAATAATCCTTTCTCAGCTGAATTTCCATTTCCAGATGATTTCACCTATTCTAATTATTCAATAGAGCCAAATCTACCGACTGGATTTACTATTGATTCTAAAACGGGAATCATCTCTGGTCCAGTCCAAACAGAAACAAAAAATTTAGGAACCTACAAAATCAAAGCAACTCGAAATGATGGAGTGAACGTAGTTGGCTCTGCTTCCTTAAAAGTCACCGAATGGGTTTTGGAGGCTTACCTGAAAGCGCCGAATGCGGAGGCTGGTGATAATTTTGGATATTCAGCTTCTATTGATGGGGATACGATTGTAGTTGGAGCGTATTTTGAAGATTCAAACCAAGTAACAATCACAAATGGAACTCTTGCTGTAAACGGAACTGGTGCTACCGATTCGGGTGCCGCCTATGTGTTTAGAAGAACTGATGGTATATGGGCAAATGAAGCATATCTAAAAGCTCCGAATGCTGAAACCAGTGACAATTTTGGATATTCAGTTTCTATTTCTGTAGATACAATTGTAGTCAGTGCACATCTGGAGGATAGCAACCAAACAACAATCACCAATGGAACATTAACTGTAAATGGAGCTGGTGCTTCAAACTCAGGTGCTGCCTATGTTTTTTATAGAACAGGGAACACTTGGGCGAATGAAGCTTATTTGAAAGCAGCAAATGCAGGAGCAGGTGATGAATTTGGTCAGTCAGTTTCCATTTTGGGTGATACAATTGTGGTTGGTTCAAGAATGGAAGCAAGCAATCAAACCACTATCACAAATGGAACTACAGCTAGTCCTGATAATTCGGCATCTCAGGCTGGTGCTGCCTATGTGTTTCGAAGAACGGGAACCACTTGGGCAAATGAAGCTTACTTAAAAGCTCCAAATGCTGGAGTGGGTGATAATTTTGGATATTCAGTTTCTATTGATGGAGATACAATTGTAGTTGGAGCAAGAAATGAGTCAAGTAATCAAACCACAATCACCAATGGAACTACAGCTAGTTCAGATAATTCGGCACCTCAGGCTGGTGCTGCTTATGTATTTCGAAGAACAGGAACCACATGGGTAAATGAAGCCTACTTAAAAGCACCCAATGCAGAAACAAATGATAGATTTGGTCTGTCCGTTGCTATTTCAGGAAATACAATTGTGGTTGGAGCGGGCAATGAGGATTCCCTTCAAACCACGATTACAAATGGAACTTTAGTTCAAGCCTCCGATGTAAGTGCAACTGATACTGGTGCAGCGTATGTGTTTCGCAGAACAGGAACCCTATGGTCAAATGAGGCTTACTTGAAAGCACCTAATGCTGAATCAACTGATGTTTTTGGGTATTCAGTTTCTATTTCTGGAGATACAATAGTGGTAGGTGTACTAGGGGAGGATAGCAACCAAACTACAATTACAAATGGTCTTGCACAAATTGGAGTAAATGGTGCTATTAATTCTGGTGCAGCAAACATTTTTAAAAGAACTGGAACAACATGGGCAAATGAAGCATACCTAAAAGCGCCGAATGCTGAGGGTAGTCCACTAAATGGTGATTTATTTGGAAGTAGTGTTTCGATTTCAAGAGATACAATTGTTGTAGGTGCATCATACGAAGACTCACTGCAAACCACAATCACTAATGGAACTTTAGTTCAATCTTCAGATGTGAGTGCAGTTAATTCGGGTGCGGCTTATGTGTTTAGGCGGAAATGATTTATAACTAGACACCTAATATAGTCTAACTTAAAATTGAAATAGCAAGGATAGTTTCCTAGATATTTTTATATAGCATGAAATCATTTATTGTAATTCTATTTTCTATTCTGTTTTTACATTGTGAGATAAGTAAAAATCCACTCGCGCCGAATGGACCTTTTGGGCTTTTTACTTTCTATTATAATCTCTCCAAAATAGGAGCTTGGAGTTATTCTGAACCAAATCCTCTTTATTCGAAAGATCTTCCCATTGATGCGAATGTTCCCAAAACATCTCCTCTTGCTATCGTGAAAAGTTATTCAATGAAAACGAATCTGCCAAATGGTCTTAGCTTAAATACAACCAATGGTTACATTACAGGAACTCCTTTAGAATTGGGAAGTTCTGAGGTAGAAATTTTTGCCAATAATGATTTCTTTAAAGAACAGTATCCGACTAAACTAAAAATTATAATTACAGGTTTTTCCTATTCTCCCACTAATTCGTGTGTTTTTGGCAGTGAAGTCAATATAACACCCACATTCAGTGAAAATTTTAATGTGAACGATTATCAATTTTCTATTTCACCAAATCTTCCCATAGGGGTTACTATCAATACTAGCACAGGTGTTATTTCTGGAAGATGTTTAGAAAAGAGAAATTCTTCCTATGTAGTTACTGCAACCAATCAATTGAATACAAAATTCATCGCTAATTTTCAACTGAACGTTGTAGCTTGGGAAAATGAAGCCTATCTAAAGGCTCCTAACGCTGATGGTGTTCCAGGCAATGGGGATGAATTTGGAACTTCCGTTGCCATTAGTGGAGATACAATTGTGGTCGGTGCTGTAAAAGAAGATTCCCTGCAAACTACAATCACAAATGGAACTTTAGTTCAAGGCTCCGATGTAAGTGCAACTGATACTGGTGCAGCGTATGTATTTCGCAAAGTAGGAGATGTTTGGATTAACGAAGCCTATCTAAAAGCTCCAAACCCTGACATAAGTGATAATTTTGGAAACTCAGTTTCTATTTCAGGTGACACAATTGTTGTAGGAGCATCTAAAGAGGATTCAAGTGAAACTACAATCGTGAATGGAACGACTGCTAGTGCTGACAATTCAGAAGGAGATTCAGGTGCGGCTTATGTGTTTCGGCGAACAGGAAACACTTGGATAAATGAAGCTTACTTAAAAGGACCTAGTACCGATGTAAATGATGGCTTTGGTGGATCAGTTTCGATTTCAGGAGATACAATAGTAATCAGTGCTCCGGGAGATGATAACAGCCCTTCAGGAGTGGTCAATGGAACTTATACATCTAATAGTGGTGGTGTTCAGGATTCTGGTGGAGCCTATGTGTTTCGGAGAACGGGAACTACATGGATAAATGAAGCCTACCTTAAAGCTCCTAATCGATTTAATGATGATGTTTTTGGATTTTCCGCTGCTATTGATTTAAATACAATTGTGGTTGGAGCTTTATGGGAGGATTCAAATCAAACAACCATTACAAATGGAACAACTGCAAGTGCTGATAACTCTGCTATGAATTCGGGGGCAGTTTATGTATATAAAAGGAATGGAACTACTTGGGTAACTGAAGCTTATCTCAAAGCTCCCAATACAGAGGCAAATGATGAATTTGGTCGTTCCGTAGCTATTTCAGGAGATACAATTATAGTAGGAGCTACTAAAGAAGATTCACTCCAAACCACGATTACAAATGGAACTTTGGATCAAGCCTCTGATGGGGGGGCTATTGATTCTGGTGCAGTTTATGTATTTAAAAGAAATGGAACCACTTGGACTAACGAAGCTTACTTAAAAGCACCCAACGCAGAGGGAGGGGATATCTTTGGAACTTCCGTTTCTATTTATGGAGATACATTAGTTGTTGGGGCAATTAGTGAAGATTCTAATCAAACTACGATTACGAATGGAACTTTGACTTCATCGAATAATTCAGCTTCCGCTTCTGGTGCAGTCTACATTTTTAAAAGAACAGGAACCACTTGGATAAATGAAGCCTACCTCAAAACACCGAATATGGATGCGGGTGATACATTTGGTAAAAGTGTTTCTATTTCGGAGGAAATATGTGTAGTGGGTGCAAACAATGAAGATTCAAATCAATCGACAATTACCAATGGACTTGCTACGGGGGGAAATAATCCAAATACAAATGCAAGCCAAGGTGCTGCTTATGTATTCCGAAGGAAATAATTTTAGAACTGGACACCTAATATAGTCTAAATTAAAACTAGAGAATAAAGGATACTTTCCTAGTTATTCCTTTTCAATCCCTTTTTTATAGCGTCATGAAATCATTTATTGTAATACTGTTTTCTATTCTATTTTTACAATGTGAGATAAGTAAAAATCCACTTGCGCCGAATGGACCTTTTGGAATTTTTATGTTATACTATAATCTCTCTAATATCAAAGCTTGGAAATACACTGACACGGATCTGGTTCATTATAATTTAAATGATCCGATATTACCAAACTCTCCAGTCATTCCTTCGTCTGCAGTCTTAAATACGTTTACCATTTCAGAACCACTTCCATCTGGTCTAAATTTTAATACATCCAATGGAATCATTTCAGGAACTCCGCTAACGAGTTTCGAAGAAAAAGAATTTAGGTTCACAGCCAATCTAAAACCGTTACCCGATAGAGCTGAAAATACAAGTAGCTTGAAGATGAATATAGATTACTTTGCTATGAGCAGTGGATTGAATAATCCGTTCTCTGCTGAGTTTCCTTTTCCGGATGATTTCACCTATTCTAATTATTCCATAGAGCCAAATTTACCGACTGGATTTTTTTTTGATTCGAAAACAGGAATTATATCTGGTCCCGTCCAAACTGAAACTAAAAATTTTGGAATCTACAAAGTAAAAGCAACTCGAAAAGATGGAGTGAACGTAGTTGGTTCTGCTTCTTTAAAAGTCACCGAATGGGTTTTGGAGGCGTATCTAAAGGCGCCGAATGCAGAAGCTACTGATTTGTTTGGAGGAGGGGGTGGTGTATCCATTGACAGAGATACTATTGTTGTTGGTGCAGGTGGTGACGATTCACTACAAACCACAATTACAAATGGAACTTTAGTTCAAGCATCCGATCAAGTTAGTGCTATTAATTCAGGTGCTGCTTATGTTTTTCGTAGAACAGGAAACACTTGGGTAAATGAAGCTTATTTAAAAGCTCCCAATGCAGAAGGGGCAGATAATTTTGCATTTATTGCGATTTCTGGAAATACAATTGTAGTAGGAGCTAATGGAGAAGGTTCAAACCAAACTACAATTACAAATGGCACTCTTACTAGTTCAAACAATCTAGCTGTCAATTCGGGATCTGTTTATGTATTTCGAAGAATAGAGGGCATTTGGGTGAATGAAGCTTACTTAAAAGCTCCCAATACAAATACAAATTATCAATTTGGTCAGTCAGTTTCTATTTCGGGTGATACAATTGTGGTAGGGTCAAGAATGGAAGCAAGCAACCAAACTACAATCACAAATGGAACTACAGCTAGTCCTGATAATTCGGCTTCTCAGGCTGGTGCTGCTTACGTGTTTCGAAGAACGGGAGTCACTTGGGTGAATGAGGCTTATTTAAAAGCTCCAAATGCTGGAGCGGGTGATAATTTTGCTCTTCCAGTAGCAATTTCTGGAGATACAATTGTAGCCGGAGCTAGGCTAGAAGATTCTAACCAAACCACAATTACAAATGGTGCAACAGCCAGTGCTAATAACACAGCTGGAGATTCAGGTGCTGCTTATGTGTTTCGTAGAACAGGAACCTTATGGTCAAATGAGGCTTACTTGAAAGCGCCCAATTCAGAAACAAATGATAGATTTGGTCAGTCCGTTGCTATTTCTGGAAATACAATAGTGATTACTGCTCCTAATGAAGATTCTCTGCAAACTACTATTACAAATGGAACGATAGTGCAAGCATCCGATCAGGCAAGCAATACTTCTGTAGGAGCAGTGCATGTCTTTAGAAGAACTGGAACCACTTGGACAAATGAAGCCTACCTTAAAGCACCAAATGCTGAGACTGGTGATGGATTTGGTAATTCTGTCGCCATACATAAAAATACAATTGTAGTTGGTGCTCCAGATGAAGATTCACTGCAAACTACAATCACAAATGGAACTTTGGTACAATCTTCGGATACAGCTAGTGATTTAAGAGTCGGTGCTGTCTATGTTTTTAAAAGAACTGGTAACACATGGATAAATGAGGCTTATTTAAAAGCACCTAATGCAGAAGGTGGCGCATTGGGAACAGGTGATAATTTCGGAGGAAGAGTTTCTATTTCAGGTGATACAATTGTAGTTGGAGCTAATTCAGAGGATTCTAATCAAACAACGATAACCAATGGTTCTACTGTTATAGACAATAATAGTGCTACTGAATCCGGTGCTGTTTATGTGTTTAGGCGGAAATGATTTATGATGAAAACGTTAGTCGCCATTTTGATTGTAGTATTTTTATTTCAGTGTGAAATCAAAAAAAATCCACTATCACCCAATGGACCTTTTGGAGTTTTTACTTTTTATTATAATCTCTCCAATATCAAAGCTTGGAAATACACAGACACGGATCTGGTTCATTATAATTTAAATGATCCGATATTACCAAACTCTCCAGTCATTCCTTCGTCTGCAGTCTTAAATACATTTACCATTTCAGAACCACTTCCATCTGGTCTAAATTTTAATTCATCCAATGGAATCATTTCAGGAACTCCAACAACTAGTCTTGATGAAAAAGAATTTAGGTTTACTGCTAATTTAAAACCGTTACCCGATAGACCTGATAATACAAGCAGTCTGAAACTCAATGTAGATTATTTTGCTATGACCAGTGCATTGAATAATCCTTTCTCTGCTGAGTTTCCATTTCCAGATGATTTCACCTATTCTAATTATTCAATAGAGCCAAGTTTACCGACTGGATTTTCTTTTGATTCAAAGACTGGAATCATCTCTGGACCAGTTCAAACAGAAACTAAAAATTTTGGAACCTACAAAGTGAGAGCAACTCGAAATGATGGAGTGAATGTAGTTGGTTCAGCTTCTTTAAAAGTCACCGAATGGGTTTTGGAAGCTTATCTGAAAGCGCCGAATGCGGAAGGTGTGAATCCAGATGGGGATAGCTTTGGAATTGTTTCAATAAATAAGGATACCATTGTTATTGGTGCAGCTTTTGAAGATTCACTACAAACCACGATTACCAATGGAACTTTGGTTCAGGCCTCAGATGTAGGTGCAACAAATTCTGGTGCGGCGTATGTATTTCGCAGAACGGGAACCACTTGGGTAAATGAAGCTTACTTAAAAGCACCTAACTCAGAGGGAGGAGATCAGTTTAATAATGTTAGAATATCAGGAGATATAATTGTAGTGGGAGCTAGTTTTGAAGATTCAAACCAAACAACGATTACTAATGGAACATTAACTGTAAATGGAACTGGTGCTTCAAATTCAGGTGCTGCCTATATATTTCGTAGAACAAGGAACACTTGGGCGAATGAAGCTTATTTGAAAGCACCAAATGCTGGAGCAGGTGATGAATTTGGTCAGTCAGTTTCCATTGATGGTGATACAATTGTAGTCGGAGCAAGAAATGAGTCAAGTAATCAAACCACAATCACCAATGGAACTACGGCTAGTTCCGATAATTCGGCACCTCAGGCCGGTGCTGCTTATGTTTTTCGAAGAACAGGAAACACATGGGTTAATGAAGCCTACTTAAAAGCACCCAATGCGGGAGCAGGAGATGATTTTGGTTTTCCCGTTGCTATTTCGGGAGATACAGTTGTAGTCGGAGCAAGACTAGAAGATTCAAACCAAACTACAATTACCAATGGAACAACCGCAAGTCCTGATAACTCAGCTGCTGATTCAGGAGCAGCTTATGTTTTCCGCCGAACAGGAACTACTTGGGCAAATGAAGCTTATTTAAAAGCACCTAATGCTGAAGCAGGAGATCGATTTGGTCATTCAGTTTCCATTTCGGGTAATACAATCGTAGTTGGTGCCTTATTTGAAGATTCCAACCAAACTATTATTACAAATGGAGTGGCTCCAATTGGAGTAAATGGCGCAACGGACTCTGGTGCAGCATATGTGTTTCGCAGAACGGGAACCACTTGGGTAAATGAAGCCTACTTAAAAGCTCCCAATGCGGAAGCTAACGATCAATTTGGATGGTCTGTTTCCATTTCGGGTAATACAATTCTAGTTGGTGCACCAGCTGAAGATTCACAACAAACTACAATCACAAATGGAACTTTGGTGCAAGCCTCGGATACATCTAGTGATTTAAGAGTCGGTGCTGTCTATGTATTTAAGAGAACGGGGAATACATGGGTAAATGAAGCTTATTTAAAAGCACCCAATGCAGAAGGTGGCGCAGGTGGAACTGGTGATAATTTTGGTTTTCAATTTACAATTTCAATTTCAGAAGATACCATTGTGGTTGGAGCAAGAGACGAAGATTCTAACCAAACCACAATCACAAACGGTTCGGTTGTGATTGACAATAATGGCGCTTGGGGTTCGGGTGCTGCTTATGTATTCCGAAGGAAATAATTTTAGAACTGGACACCTAATATAGTCTAATTTAAAACTAGAGAATAAAGGATACTTTCCTAGTTATTCCTTTTTAATCCCTTTTTTACAGCATGAAATCATTTATTGTAATTCTATTTTCTATTCTATTTTTACAATGTGAGATAAGTAAAAATCCACTCGCACCCAATGGACCATTTGGGATTTTTACGTTATACTATAATCTCTCTAATATCAAAGCTTGGAAATACACAGACACGGATCTGGTTCATTATAATTTAAATGATCCGATATTACCAAACTCTCCAGTCATTCCTTCGTCTGCAGTCTTAAATACATTTACCATTTCAGAACCACTTCCATCTGGTCTAAATTTTAATTCATCCAATGGAATCATTTCGGGGACTCCGGTAACGAGTCTCGAAGAAAAAGAATTTAGGTTTACTGCTAATTTAAAACCGTTACCCGATAGACCTGAAAATACAAGCAGTCTGAAACTCAATGTAGATTATTTCCCAATGACAAGTGGAGTGAATAATCCTCTCTCTGCTGAGTTTCCCTTTCCGGATGATTTCACCTATTCTAATTATTCTATAGAGCCAAGTTTACCGACTGGATTTTCTTTTGATTCTAAAACTGGAATCATCTCCGGACCCGTTCAAACTGAAACTAAAAATTTTGGAACCTACAAAGTCAAAGCAACTCGAAATGATGGAGTGAATGTAGTTGGCTCTGCTTCCTTAAAAGTCACCGAATGGGTTTTGGAAGCTTACCTGAAAGCGCCGAATGCGGAAGGTGTGAATCCAGATGGGGATTTTTTTGGAGATGTTTCCATAGATAAGGATACAATCGTGGTTAGTTCTAGAGGTGAAGATTCGCTACAAACCACGATTACCAATGGAACTTTGGTTCAAACCTCAGATGTTGGCGCAACGAATTCTGGTGCTGCCTATGTGTTTCGTAGAACTGGCTCATCTTGGGCGAATGAAGCTTACCTCAAAGCACCGAATGCCGAATTGGGAGATAATTTTAGAGCTATTGCGATTTCAGGAGATACAATTGTAGCGGGTGCAACTGGTGAAGATTCTCTCCAAGCAACGATTACAAATGGAACTTTGGTTCAAGTCGCAGACCAAGCAAGTAATACAAGTGTAGGTGCGGCTTATGTGTTTCGCAGAACGGGGAGCACTTGGGCGTTTGAAGCATATCTGAAAGCGCCTAACGCTGAGGGTGTGGCACCAAATGGCGATAATTTTGGAGACTCAGTTTCCATTTCAGGAGATACAATTGTAGTTGGTGCAAGCTTAGAAGACTCCCTCCAAACAACGATTACTAACGGAACTTTGGTGCAAGCCTCAGATGTTAGTGGGACTAATTCTGGAGCAGCCTATGTATTTCGCAGAACGGGAACTACTTGGGTAAATGAAGCATATCTGAAAGCACCAAATGCAGGAGGAGGCGATAATTTTGGAGGATTGTTTAACATTTCCATTTCGGGTGATACAATAGTAATCGGAGCAAGATTAGAAGATTCAAACCAAACTACAATTACGAATGGTTCCGATGTTATAGATAACAATAGTGCCTCAAATTCTGGTGCAGCGTATGTGTTTCGTAGAACGGGAAGCACTTGGGCAAATGAGGCCTATCTAAAAGCCCCCAATGCGGAAACACTTGATCAATTTGGAAGATCAGTTTCCATTTTTAAAAATACAATCGCTATTGGTTCGATTTTGGAAGATTCACTCCAAACAACGATTACTAATGGGACTTTGGTGCAAACCTCAGATGTTGGTGCTACTGATTCAGGGGCAGCCTATGTGTTTCGTAGAACGGGGACGACTTGGACAAATGAAGCATACTTAAAGGCTCCAAATACGATAGGTGATAATCAATTTGGCTGGGTTGGTATTTTTGCTAATACAATTGTAGTTGGTGCAACAGGGGAAGATTCCAACCAAACAACAATTACAAATGGAACTTTAAGTATAAATGGAACTGGAGCATCGGTTTCAGGTGCAGCCTATGTATTTAAAAGAACTGGTAATATTTGGGTAAATGAAGCATATCTCAAAGCGCCTAACGCTGGCACTTCTGACAGATTTGGTGAAGGTGGAATTTCAATTTCAGAAGATACAATTGTGGTTGGAGCAAGAGACGAAGATTCTAACCAAACCACAATCACAAACGGTTCGGTTGTGATTGACAATAATGGCGCTTGGGGTTCGGGTGCTGCTTATGTGTTCCGAAGGAAATAAATTTACAACTAGTTACCTATCCTGGTCTAACTAAAACCTAAAACAAAAAATACTTTACAAGATATTTATTTTAAATACTGCTTGTAACCTTATGAAATCGCTAGTTGTAATTGTCTTTTCTTCCCTGTTTTTGCAGTGTGAAATCAAACAAAATCCACTTGCGCCAAATGGACCGTTTGGGCTTTTTACTTTCTATTTGAATCTATCTAAAATCGGAGCTTGGAGTTATTCTGATCCAAATCCTGTTTATTCGAAAGATCTTCCCATTGATACGAATGTTCCCAAAACCTCTCCTCTTGCTATCGTAAAAAGTTATTCGATGAAAACGAATCTGCCAAATGGGCTTAGCTTAAATACAACCAATGGTTATATTACTGGAACTCCTTTAGAATTGGGAAGTTCTGAGGTAGATATTTTTGCTAATAATGATTTCTATAAAGAGCAATATTCTACTAAGCTTAAGATTACGGTGGCAGGTTTTTCTTATTTACCCACGTATTCTTTTGTCTTTGGAAGCCAAGTCAGTATAACTCCCACATTTAGTGAAAATTTGAACGCAAGTGACTTTCAGTTTTCAATTACGCCGAGTCTTCCTACAGGGGTTAGTATCAATCCAAACACAGGTGTTGTATCTGGAACATGTGCAGAAAAGAGAAATGGTTCTTATACAGTGACCGCGACTACTCAATCGAACAAAAAATTTATTGCAAGTTTTCAGTTGAATATCGTAGCTTGGGAAAACGAAGCGTATTTGAAGGCGCCTAACGCGGAAGCGGGTGATAATTTTGGCTTTTCAGTTTCTATCGATGGGGATACCATTGTGGTGGGATCTTCTGGCGAGGATTCTCTCCAAACCACAATCACAAATGGAACCATGGTTAGTTCAGATAATTCAGCACTTAATGCTGGATCAGCATATGTGTTTCGTAGAATCGGAACTACTTGGGCAAACGAAGCCTATTTAAAAGCACCGAATGCAGAAACGAACGATTTATTTGGTACAGTAGTTTCAATTTCTGGAGATACTATTGTTGTTAGTACTATATCAGAAGATTCAAACCAAACTACAATTACAAATGGAACAACAGCTAGTTCCGATAATTCGGCAGACCTGTCAGGTGCTGCATATGTGTTTCGACGAACAGGAACTACTTGGACAAATGATGCTTACTTGAAAGCACCAAATGCTGAGCTTGGAGATAATTTTGGGGGCTCTGTTTCTATTAGTGGAGATACTATTGTAGTCGGTGGAATTGGAGAGGATTCAAACCAAACTACAATTACAAATGGAACAACTAATGCTTTAAATAGTTCAAGTGGGTTTGGAGCTGCCTACGTGTTTCGACGAACAGGAAGCACTTGGGCCAACGAAGCTTATTTAAAAGCACCCAATGCCGGAATGGATGATTTTTTTGGCTGGTCAGTTTCCGTAAATAATGACACAATTGTGGTTGGTGCGAGAGACGAAGATTCAAACCAAACTACAATTACGAATGGAAGCATAGCAAGTGCAAATAACTCTTCTACAAATTCAGGTGCTGTCTATGTGTTTCGCAGAACAGGAACCATTTGGGTGAATGAAGCTTATTTAAAAGCACCCAATGCTGAAGCTAATGATAAATTTGGGTCAGCAGTTTCAATTTCTGGAAATACGACTGTGGTTGCGGCAACTGGTGAGGCAAGCAATCAAAAAACAATTACAAATGGAATAACTGCAAGTGCAGATAATTCAGCAACTTCTAGCGGGGCAGTCTATGTTTTTCGCAGATCGGGAACCAATTGGACAAATGAGGCTTATTTAAAAGCACCTAACGCTGATGCAAATGATAACTTTGGAAACTCAATTTCTATTTCAGCAGATACGATTGTAGTTGCGGCAAAGAGTGAAGCAAGTAATCAAAATACTATTACAAATGGAAGCACAGCAAGTGCAGATAATTCAGCAACTTTTAGCGGGGCAGTCTATGTGTTTCGCAGAACAGGAACTACTTGGGCAAATGAAGCCTACCTGAAAGCACCAAATCCTGATAACGGTGACAACTTTGGAGAATCCGTTTCCATCAGTGGTGAAACAATTGTAGTTGGTGCATCTCGAGAAGATTCAAACCAAACAACCATTACAAATGGAACGACTGCGAATGCAAATAATACAGCGAGCGATTCTGGTGCCGTATACGTATTCCGGCGGAAATGATTTATAACTAGACACCTAATGTAGTCTAATATAAAACTAAAAAAATTAGAGTAAATTAATTTTAAATATTAATCAAAGCCTTATGAAATCGCTATTTGTAATTGCCTTATCTATTCTAATATTGAATTGCGAAATTAGTAAAAATCCCCTCTCGCCCAATGGGCCTTTTGGAATTTTTACTTTATTTTTGAATTTATCTAAGATCGGAGAGTGGAATTATGCTGATGGTAAAATAATTTATTATTCAGTTAATGAACCAATTCAGGATAATTTACCTAGCTTAAATTTTCCACTCAAACCAACAAAATTTAGTATTTCTGAACCACTTCCAACTGGACTCAGCTTTAATTCTGTCAATGGTGCGATTTCAGGAACGCCAACTACTTCTCAAGCGGAAAAAGAATATAGATTTTTGGCAAGTTTTCCGCCAATCCCAGACAGTCCCAATAATTTTTCAACTTTGCGAATGATCATTGGTGAGTATAATACGACGAACGGGATTAATATTCCGATACGAATGCAATTTAATTTTCCGAGAGAGTTTACTTATTCTAATTACTCAATTGCACCAAATTTACCAACCGGCTATAACTTTGACCAAAATACAGGACTGATTACAGCGGAGTCTAGAAATACAACTCTTGACATGGGAGTTTTTAAGGTCAAGGCAGCTAGAAATGATGGAGTTACTGTCGTCGGAAGTGGTAGATTTAATATCACCGAGTGGATTCATGAAGCCTACCTAAAAGCACCGAATGCGGAAGCGATTGATAACTTTGGAACTGCTGTTGCTATTTCTAGTGATACTATTGTAGTTGGAGCAATAAGGGAAAGTTCCAATCAGGCTACCATTACGAATGGAACTTTGACAAGCTCTAATAATTCTTTAACAGATGCGGGAGCTGCCTATATATTTAAGAGAAATGGAACGCTTTGGACAAATGAAGCTTATTTAAAGGCACCTAATGTTGGTGGAAGTGACCAATTTGGAAATTCAGTATCCATTTCAGGTGATACAATTGTAGTTGGCGCAGCACAAGAAAGCTCAAATCAAACAACTATTACCAACGGAACTACTGCTAGTGCAGACAATTCAGCAACTGCTGCCGGAGCTGCCTATGTATTTAGACGAAATGGAGCGACTTGGACTAGTGAAGCCTATCTCAAAGCCCCAAATGCAAACGCTGGAGATCAATTTGGTTATTCAGTAGCAATCGATGGAGATACGATTGTAGTAGGAGCTCGTCAAGAAGATTCGAATCAAACTACCATTACGAATGGAACGCTTACTTCTTCCAATATTTTGGCTGGAGTTTCAGGTGCAGCTTATGTGTTTCGCAGAACCGGCTCTACTTGGTCAAATGAAGCCTATCTCAAAGCACCAAATGCAGAAGCAAATGATCAATTCGGTGAATCTGTTTCTATTTCGGGTGATACGATTGTCGTAGGCGCAATTAACGAAGCTTCGAATCAAACTACTATCACGAATGGTAGCACTGCTAGTAGTAACAATTCAGCTAGTTCTTCAGGTGCAGCTTATGTGTTTCGCAGAACAGGCTCAACTTGGTCAAATGAAGCTTATTTGAAAGCTCCTAACGCGGAAAGTAGCGATCAGTTTGGATACTCAGTTTCTATTTCGGGTGATACCATTGTAATAGGAGCAATCAATGAAGATTCCAATCAAACTACAATTACCAATGGAGCCACTGCCAGTGGAGATAATACAGCAGCGGATTCAGGGGCAGTCTATGTTTTCCGTAGAACAGGAACCACTTGGGTAAATGAAGCCTATCTAAAAGCTCCAAATGCAGAAGGTGCAGGAGGATCAGGTCCTGATAGGTTTGGTGATTCTGTATCCATAGCAGGAGATACAATTGCCGTGGGTGCTTTGAATGAAGATTCTTTACAGGCAACTATTTCCAATGGACTATTGGTTCAAACATCGGATACTGCAAATAATGTATCTGTTGGAGCGGTCTATGTTTTTAAAAGAACGGGAACTACATGGGTAAACGAAGCTTATCTAAAAGCGCCTAATCCCACTGGAGGTGCATTCGGAAATGGTGATAAATTTGGTGATTGTGTTTCCATCTCAGGAAATACAATTGTAGTGGGAGCTTTAAATGAAGACTCTAATCAAACAATGATAACAAATGGAACTATTGTCACTGGCGATGATTCTGCAAATAATTCTGGAGCAGTGTATGTGTTTAGGCGCAAATAAATTAGGTCTAACCGATTAGAAAATAGAATTAGTATCTATCGTATTTTTTTTGAAGTAAAATAAAGTAAGGAAAGTAAAAAGCAAAAATGTATAAGAAACAAATTTTTAAATTAGGAATCGGATTCTTTTTTTTCTGTCTGCCAATTTTTTCGGAAACAGTTTTACTTCGAAATGGAACTATCTTGAATGGAAAATTAAAATCCCAATCTATTAACGAAATTGTAATTGTGATAAATAATGTTGAACAAAAAATTTCTAAAGACAAAGTGCTTCGAGTTTTGTATAGAGATTTAAGCAAAGCAGAAGCGAGAAAAGCGTTAGTCGATGAAATAAAAAAGCTAAGTCCAAAGGATAGAGAAAAATTACTTTCAGAGTTGAAGGATAAAAGTTTAGCTTCCTCCTTTGAAAAAAAACCAGAAGAGAATCCTAAAACAACAGAAGAAAAAATGGAACCACAGCAAGAAACAAAATCTACAAATGAAAATTTAGATATAGCGAACGATTCTAAAAAAACAGAAAAAGAAAAAATTGAATTCATCTCTAAATGGGGATATGTTTGGAGATCAGCACTTATTCCTGGTTGGGGGCATATAAAAGCTGAATACTATAAAACAGGATTTTTTTATGGAACTTTATTTTATGGCTCCCTAATTTCTGCTGGGTATTTCACAAATCAGTTGAACCAAGCGATCAAACAAAGAGATGAAAAAATAGATACGAATACTTTTTTAACTTTGGGAGCAGGGGGACCGGGTTCCGCCTTATTGCTATTTGCCGGTGGAAGTTCTTCTACTACTAGCGATGACCAAAAAATCCTAGCCTATCGTTCTCTTTTGTATGGCTCAGCCGGCGCTGCAGTTGGTGTGTATATCATTCAATTGATAAATGTATATGTGATAGGAGTAAAAATTGAAAAATCAAGAGTTTCAGGAATTAATTTTTACTCTGTTCCTGAATTTTCCTCTTTAACAAAAGAGGTTGGAATGCAAAATGGAATTTCTTATACGATATCATTTTAAGGAAATTTTATGGATAGGAACAAAATTTTTATCGTAGCTTCTGTTTTAATTGTTTTTGTATTTGGTTATTTTCTATTTGAGCGTTCCAAAAAAGAAACGATAGCTCCTTTACAAATTGAAACTGATAAAAAAGGTTTAAGCCATTACCATAAAAGAGAAGTGAATAATACGATTAAAAAGCACATGGGTTCCATTCAATCCTGCTACAATCAAATGCTGGAGAAAAATCCAAAAGTAACAGAAGGCAAAATTCAATTTGATTGGCAAATTAAACCGGATGGAGATGTTGTTAAAGCTGAGAAAATCCAAAGTGATTTTGATTCAACTGATTTGGAAGATTGTATAAAAAAAGAAATTTCTTCTTGGAGTTTTCCGCCACCTCCCGAGCAAAATCGAAATACGTATTCGGAATTTACTTTTCATTTTGTAAAAAAAGAAAATCTCGAAAAACAAAAAGACAATGCTCCCAAAATGATCAATACAAATTCGAAATAAAAGCTTGAAATCAAAATTCATTTCGTTATTCCTTTTTATTTTTTCTTTTTTATTTTTATGGTTTTCTAGACCCGCAGGAGTTGGGTTAGAAGATTCAGGAGGATTTTTTCTTTCCGCTTGTAATTTTGGGATTTCGCATCCTCCCGGCTATCCTCTTTTTAATTTACTCGGTGGATTATCACGATTAACCACTAAATCATTTTTAGATTGTATCGATTCGATTCTGTTATTGAATATTTCTTTAGCTTCAGGAATCATTGTATTTTGTTATCAATTTTTGATGCTATTCATCCGTGATAACCTAGGCTTTTATAAAAAAGCGATAGTAGCTATAATTTCTAGTTTGGCTTTATTAGTATCGCGTTCCTTTTCCTTTTTAGCTCGTTCTTCAGAAGTGTATATACTTCATTTGTTTTTTGTAATATTTTTATTATTTATTTTATTGAAACTGAAAAAAGAAGGGAATGTATTTTATAAAAATGTATTTTATTTTGTTCTTGGGCTTTCTTTTGCCAATCATTGGCCTTTGATTTTAATTTTATTTCCTTTTTTCATTTCTTACATTTATTATTTAGAAATAAAAAAAAATATCTTTCAAGATATAATTAAGTCTTTTGTTTTTTTTGCATTTGGTTTTTCAATTTATATTTATTATTTTATCAATCCATTTGTTTCAGAATATTATTTCTATTCGAAGGTCGAAACAATAGCAGAGGCAATTCATTTATTTCTGAGAAAAGATCAATCTGTGATGGATGTTTTGCCTACTTGGGAGTTGATGAATTCCTTTTATTTTACATTTCATTTTTTTGAGAGAATCAGTTTTGAATTTGGAGTCATTGTTTCCCTACTTGGGGTGATTGGAACTCTACTTTGTTATCCCATTTTTATATTGTGTATTTCGATTCCTTTGTTTCTCCCATTCCTATGGAGAACGGAAGTGAATCAGTTTACCTTGGAAATGTTTCAATACTGGGAGTTGTCTTCTTATATAGCAGTTATCATAGGATTTAGTTTGTTCATGAATTTCATTTTGGTCAGATTAAAAAATGAAAGGATAAAAAATTTTTACGCGATTGGAATCTTTGCGTTAGGCGCTATTTATATTTCATTTTCAATTTTAAATCAAGCTCAGTTTAAGAAGGATTCTTTGGCTTCTGATTATTCTAGATTGGTTTTAGATTCCTTACCTAAAAATTCAATTCTATTTGTGCATAAAGACACAGAAGCAGGAATTATTGGTTTTGAAAATTATGGTAGGGAATATAGAAAAGATATAGATGTTATCTCGCAGGTATCAGCGCTTTTTCCTAAAAGAGTTTTTCTTAGAAAAAAGAATCCAAATAGAGAATCACAAAGGTTACCCATTTTAAATTTTATTTCTAAGGAACTAGATAAAGGTCGAAGGGTTTTTACGACAAGAAGACTAGAACAATTCAATGAGCTTGTGCCATTTCCTATGAAATATTCTGAGTATGGAATTTACTTTGAGATAAATTATGAAAAAATAGATGTTTCTCTTCAGGGAGATTCTATACAAAGTATAAAAAATATTCTGATTTTAGAAAATGATAGAAGAAAGAAAAATCAAGGGCAAAGTATTTTTATAAGCAAGTATAATTTGCCTTGGAAGCGGTATCGAGAATTTTTAACCAGAGACTTATGTCATACCTTACTTATTTTTGAAGGAACGATAGACGGCATAGAAAATCTTCCTGAGTGTAGATTTATTTATGCGCAGTGGATTCATGTAAATCAGAAACAATATGAACTTGCGGAGGAAGAATTTAGAAATAGTCTTTCAAATTCAACGTATTTGTATAAATCAGAATTAGTCGAGAGATACAGAGATTTTCTATTAAATAGAATTTCCTATATAAATTCTTTGAAGGTTAGTAAAGAGGAAAAAAGAAAATACTTACTCGATACGATAGTAAGTGTTAAAAGTATTGCTCTCGATTATAAATACTGTGAAAACAAATTAGCAAAAATTCTTTTAAATTTAGCAAATGAATTATCTCTCAAAGAGGAAGATCTAATTGAGTGGAATAAAACTTGTAAGTGATTTTTGTTTGCTTTGTATTTGATTTGCCACAAAGAAGTTAATTTTTATTGAGAGTATACTAGTATGCATCTAAGAAATTTCATATATATTATAATTCTTTTGTCCTTGCTGTTAAATTTGAGTTGTGGGAAGGATGAACCACTTGAGCCAAGGAGTGAGAAAAAAGAAAGAAAAGAAAATGAGAGATTTAAAATAGTCTGTTATGGCGTAATGGCTATGTGGTATGGCTCCTGCAATAATGGTGATTTTCGGGTTAAGGCTTCTAAATATTGCCAGGATTTATATAGGGACTGCCTCTATTCTTGTATGTTAGCAAATCAAGCCGGACCCGGATGTGGGTTTTAATTTATATACCACTTCTCATAAATAAGTTCTGCTATTTTTCATAAAAGTGTATTCCCAATTCCCAAAAGACGGTTTTCTGGTTTCCAGTCAGAATTTACTTTTGGGAATTGGTATAAAAGCATTTCATTCGTTAGCACTGACCTCCGACACATTACACAAAACTTCGCATCTATAAAAATGTTTTGAACGAGGAGCTTTTTTTGCTCTTCTATAAGAGCTTAGTTGTAATCAAAATATTTCTTTAGTATCTAAGAAAAGTCTGATTTTATAACTCGATTCAACGACTTCGACTCAATACATGTATGAGTATGTAAATCTTTAGAAGCTAAGGCCTGATAGAGTCAATGAGGAATATAAAACAGAAAAACCTAACTAAGACCTATCAACCTATCAGCGGCAATCTGTTTTCGTCTCCTTCTGAGTGACGATATGAGCATTGAAAGAGCCTTTGCGTAGACTGAACACTTTGATTGGGAAGGATAGTCATTCTTTCTCTTCGCGTTTGTTTTAGTGGTTCGTATAGTCTTGGTAGAGTGGTTGCTATATTCAGAATCGATTTTAAATATAACAACCACTCTAAAGTCCGTATTCGTTCAAATGGGCATTGGTTTTTTCTACACCGCTCATGCAGATAAAGGGTTGAGAATGGTTTTAATCCATCTATCCTCGGATGTGGTATGAAATAAAATCCGCCACAAGCTAAATTAGAATGAAAAACAGCAAATAATCTAAGAAAATCAAATAAAATGATTGTAATTTGGAAACGATAAAGAAAATAATAAAAATCGGATTATGTCTAGGCTTCTTGACAAATACAATCAATACGACGAAACAAGTCTCTGGAAAGATTATCGAGTTTCTAAGAATGCAGAAATAAGAGCATACCTCGTTGAAAAATATTCTCCACTTGTAAAACACGTTGCAGGTAGAGTAGCCATTGGCATGCCTCAAAATGTTGAGTTTGATGATTTAGTGAGCTACGGCGTTTTTGGTTTATTAGATGCGATTGAAAAATTCGATCCTGCTAGAGAAATAAAATTCAAAACATATGCAATGACTCGTATTCGTGGAAGTATTTTTGATGAGCTTCGTTCAGTTGACTGGATTCCTAGATCGATTCGCCAAAAGGCAAAACAACTAGAACAAATCATTGGAATGCTCGAAAATAAAGAAGGGCAGACAGTAGAAGATGAATTAATTGCAAAAGAGCTCGGTGTTTCTGTTGATGAATTGGCAACTCTTCTAACAAAAATCAGTGGAACGTCACTCGTATCTTTAAATGACATTTGGTTTTTAGGGGATGAGAACGATGAAGTCTCTTTTATGGAAACATTGGAATCACCTGCGAATATGAATCCAGATGTGATCATCGAAAAAGAAGAAATTAAAAATGTAATTGTAGAAGCAATCAAGACTCTCCCTGAAAAAGAAAAAAAAGTAATCGTTCTTTACTATTATGAAGACTTAACTCTAAAAGAAATTGGAGAAGTTCTTGAAGTAACTGAGTCTCGAATTTCACAACTACACACAAAAGCCGTTATGCGCCTACGTAGTAAGCTAGGCAAAGTTAAATCGGTTGTAACGAAGAAGTAATTTTTTTTCGTTTTCAAAGTTATCCTGAATTAAATTATAAAAACTAAATATTTTTACTTAAATTTTAAGTAGTCGGAGGTTGTCCTTGAAAAAGCTATCGATCGGTATTGGCATTTTTTTCTTTTTGCTTGTTGCTATCATCGTCACAGTGATTCTATCGATAAGATCTATTGTCACTAGAGAATTTATTGTAAATCAGCTAGAAAGTTCTTTTAATGTTCGAGCGGACTTGAGGCAAATTAATATTAATCTCTTTTCAGGACTTTCTTCTGTTGAATTAGAGGGATTAGATATTTATACAAGAGACAACTTTGCGGATAATGCAGTTGAATTAGAAAAAAGGACACCGGTAACAGGTTCTATTCTTTCTATTCAGAAAATAGATTTAAAGTTGAATTTTCTTGCTTTGCTTCGTCGAAGCTTTCAAGTAAAAAACTTTGTTTTTATTGGACCTTTTGTCTCGATAGTTTTAAGTGAGAATGGAAATAATCTAAGTTATTTATTTCAGAAACCAAAGATTGTAGAAGGAAAGCCAAATCCAAATTTATCTGAAAAAACAGAAGAATCAAAAGAAACAAAGGAAGAGCCTTTTACAATTCATTCTATTCCTTTGGCAGCCCAAGTTGGTAAGATTGGAATTGAAAACGGAAAGTTAGAAATATTCATTCAAAAGACCCAACAAAAGATTTCTTTAGAAAAATTAAATTTACTTTTGACAGATATTGATATTGATCCCGCTAATTTAGAAAAACACAATTCTATTCATTTAAAATTGAATACAAACATTTCTGTTTTCAATTCGGAAGGTAGAGAATCTGCCCTTTTTAAAATTTTATCGAATGGAACTATCGTTCCTTTCGTTCCTAAAACTGGCTATATAAATCCATCTATTGATTATTATTTAACAATGCAGCAAGGAAGTTATATAGATGGTCTTTCAATTCTAGATGCTCTTTCCGGTAAGTTACCTATTCTTGCAGATGCTGGAATAAAGATGGATAGCTTATCTAAAAAAGCAGAGATTTTACGTGATGTGGAAATTGCTTTAAATTATTCAAATCAAAGAATCACATTTTTAAAGGAAATTTTGTTTCCAACGGCTAATTATGATTTAACCTTAGAAAGTAAAAGTTGGTTGCATATTGGTAATAATGAACATAATTTTAAAGGTGCTGTTTTGGCATCCAAACAAGAATCCGAGCAAGCCATTGGCGGAGTGGATGCAGCAATAAAATCTAAATTAAAAAAGGGCGATCCAGTTGAGATTCGAAACAAGCTTCTTGGAAACATTGTGAAAGCAGATCGAATGAATCTTCCTTTTACATCGAGTGGGAATATAAAATCGCCTAATGTTCAATTAGACGTTAGTCTCCCATCTATTCTAGAATTAACAAAAGGAATCATTGGTGATGTAATTAAAGATGAGCTAAAGAAAAAACTACCTCCTGGGGCAACGGAGGTGATTAACAATGGACTTAAAAAATTATTTTAATTCAATCCATTGGTTTATAGATGTTTTAAAAAATCATTGTATGTTAAAAATTCAGTGACTCCCACCTCTTTGCTTGTAATGGCTTTTTCTGCACGAGTGCACATCGCTTTCCCTAGAGATTTAACATGAATCTGATGGTATCGGCTTGGGAGAATAGGTGCAATCAATGGGAATGTGAATTGAACTAAACTATCAAAGAATCCATAGCGAGCTTGATCGGTTGCAAGAAGAGATGGTTGATAGATATAAACACCTTTGAATCCAGAGTGAATTACTCTTTCTTGTAAAACACCTTTGGCTTTTAAGTAGTATACATTTGAGTCAGAATTTGCATCTACCGCACTTAGTAGAGAAAAATATCTGACTCCTGCATCTGCACATAATTTCGCATAACGACTGACATATTCTACATCAATTTTCCAAAATTCTTCTTTGGAAACTTTACTCGGTTGTCCTATGCCTAGAGTGCAATAAGCAGAATCAATTCCACTTAACAAGTCTGATGGGATTGTAAAATTTTCAAAATCTATTATTTCTTGTTTGCATTTAGAGAAATTGGGAGAGAGTTTTTCTAGATCGATACTTCTTCTACCCAAAGATAGAATAGTTTCGCAGTTCGAAGAATCTAATAAATGAGTTAAAAGACTTGAACCAACTGCGCCAGATGCACCAAGAATGGCAGCTCTATACTTCATACTGGATTGTTGGATATTCATTCCTGTTATGTAAAGCTAAAATTAGGAAGGAAAAGGTGTTTCTGGACTTTTTTCATTGACACATGTCTGTTATATTGGAATATTCTTCTATGAAAAAGAAAATTTCCAAAATAGCAGAAGACAATAAAAACAATCTGCAAACAGATTCCTCGGACCATATCATTGAGACTGTTAAGGAAAATTTAAAGAATATTCGTCATAATCGAAAGTTATCTCTTGATAAGTTAGCTTTACGTTGTGGAGTAAGTAGGGCAATGTTGTCCCAAATTGAGCAAGGGAAAAGTGCTCCAACAATTTCTGTGCTTTGGAAGATAGCTGGTGGACTTAACGTTCCGTTTAGTGAACTGATTAAAGATAAAGCTAGAGAGGGTGTGCAAGTCCTACGATATGAAAATACAAAAGTTTTATTTTCAAATACAAAAGTTTTTTCTACACGTGCACTTTTTCCATTTAGTGGTCACAAAAAAACAGAATTTTATGAGTTGGTTTTAAAACCCGGTGGACACGAAGTAGCAGAACCCCATCCACCTGGAACGACTGAGAACATTGTCGTAGTTACCGGTCGTCTCCGCCTCAGAGTTGGAGAAGATGTGCAAGAGCTTGGAGCCAAAGATGCAATTTATTTTAATGCTGATGTTCCTCATGAATATTCAAACCCTACAGAAGAAGAGGCTCTTATGTATTTAGTTATGACTTATACAGATGAGACAAATTAAATAAGGATTCTTTAAATGAATCGAATCATTTTTATAAAAAAGGTTTTAGTATCGACCCAAACGCAAAACGCCTTATTTCTGAAAAAAAACTTAAAACAAATTGTGAATATTTTTATTCTCTCCTTTTGCTTTTTGAATCTTTCTTTTTGCATACGTCAGGAATCTAGAAGTTCAGAAACGCCAGAACCAATAGCCGAAGAAGTAAAAGAGGCAGAATATCAACCGAAAGAGGATAATCCTTCTTACAATGAGCAAATATCTTGTCATACTCAAGATTGCATCCGACTCGAGTATAATAAATACTCCGAGTTGGATGGAAAGATTAATGATTTAATGGCAGAAAATGCCGGAAAAATATTAATAAAAATGTTATCTTATGACAAGAATTTGAATCATTCTGAGTTAGAACCTACAGTGGATTATCTTCGTGAAATATCAAAAAGAGATGGTCGTGTTTCTATAGAACCTTATTATATCGGGCATCGAGATATTTTATCAGAAATTCCTTTTGTAAAAAATATTGGTCTGCTCGGTTGGGATGTTTATGGTAGAGCTAGAGATGCAGTTAAATATAGATTTACAAAAAATTATAATGCTAAGGTTTTATACCATCCAAAACATCATTCAATCATGATGATTTTTTTTGTGCATAAAAATTATGGCGATGTATGCAATACAATCTATTCAAATTGTAGAGAAGTTGAATATCTAGACGATGATACATTTGATTTAAGTTTATCGACTGCTCTTAAAGAGGCTACCGTAAAAGGACAATCTGTTAAAGTTCATTTTAGACAAGTCAAAGCAAATTTGCCTACTGCAAAATTAGATATTGAAAATTTAAAAAGTATGAATCAATCTGCTAGAATTTTCAAATGGCTTGTTGCTACTAAAAAGGCCGAGAAGAAAAGCGTTAAGCGAGATAGATTTCTTGGAATAGAAGCAGTTGTGACGATTATTGATTATTCTATAAAATTATATGACGCAATTCAAAAATATAAAATATATTCTCCCGCTTTTTCTACTAGAGCAGAAGTGATTTATAGTGGAGAGGAAACTGGTGGAGAAATAAGATCAGTAGTTTTTTATCCAGAAAAGAACAATTAGCCTGAATTCGACCTAAGAATTTTTTTACCACCGACGCACACCGATAATTGAACGAGGAAGAAATGATGGATAATTCTAAATTATCGCATCATTTATCGGTGGTAATCTTTTCAATTTTTTGTTATATCGAGCAGACGATAATTCCGATTCTATTCGCTAATTCTAGTCCAAGATCCAATTATCTTATTTCGGTGTTTTGAATGATTGTATCTTGTCTGGATGGATTTCTATTTTCAGGATAATCTGTGGAATAATGAAGACCTCTACTTTCTTTACGCATCATTGCACATCGAATGACTAAATCAGCTACTTGCACCAAATTTCTAAGTTCTAAAAGTGCGTTAGTTATAATCGTTCGATTGTAATAGTCTACAACTTCCTTGTAGATTAGTTCTATCCTTCTTTGTGCGCGTTCTAATCTTAAATTGCTTCTGACTATACCCACATAATCATTCATAATACTTTTAATTTCATGTAGGTCATGTGAAATGAGGACCCATTCTTCTGTATTTTTTAGCCCTTCTTTATCCCATTCAGGAATGAGGTCATGCTCTTTAGTAAAACCTTTTTTCTCTTTGATAATATGTTCTGCGATTCGATGTGAAAATACTAGTCCTTCTAATAAACTATTTGATGCTAATCTATTTCCTCCATGCACTCCAGTGCAGGCTACCTCACCACTTGCAAATAAATTTTGTATATTAGTTCTGCCTAATATATCAGTGGCAACTCCTCCACACATATAATGTGCTGCGGGAACAACTGGAATTGGCATTTCTGTAATATCAATTCCAAGAGATTTACATTTTTCGTATATAGATGGAAAATGCTCGATGATTTCTGATTTATTTATGTGCGTGACGTCTAGATATACATGGCTTTCCCCACTTTTCTTTAACTCGTTGTCTATCGCACGAGCTACTATATCTCTAGGCGCGAGGTCTTTCATAGGATGATATTCCTGCATAAAAGCTTCGCCATTCATTCTTTTTAAAATTCCACCTTTTCCTCTTACTGCTTCTGATATTAAAAAGGATTCTCCGGAATCATGATAGAGTGAAGTTGGATGGAATTGAAAAAATTCCATATTTTTAATAATTGCGCCTGCTCTATATGCACAAGCTACACCATCTCCTGTTGCTATGGATGGATTTGTTGTATGAAGATAAACTTGTCCTGCACCGCCCGTTGCAAGAACTGTTTGCTTGGCAAGGATTGGGAAAATTTCGGAATTTTTGGAATCTAATATGTATGCACCATAGCAGCTAATTTCATTTTGCCTTTGATTGCTTTTTATATGATGTCCTGTAATTAAATCTACACAGGTATGATGTTCTAGAATCTTAATATTTGGATTTGCTTTTACTGTAGAAAGTAGGGTTCTTTCTACTTCTCTTCCTGTGCGGTCAAATGCATGGACGATTCTATTTTTTCTGTGCCCACCCTCTAAGCCTAGATCTAGTTCTCCTTTGCTATCTTTAACAAAAGGGACTCCTAAATCTACAAGTTCTTGAACTCTAGACGGACCTTCTTCTACTAAAATTCGAGTTGCTTCTATATCACATAGACCTGCTCCTGCATCTAACGTATCTTTAAGATGCATTTCAGGGTTATCAGTCTTTGAGAATACAGATGCTATTCCGCCTTGAGCATAATTTGTATTTGATTCATAATCAAATTTCTTTGTAATGATTGTAACTTCACCAAAAGCGGATAGTTTGTGTGCACAAAATAATCCAGCAACGCCACTCCCAATGATTAAAAAATCAGTTCTCATTGGTTTGAATTGAGCATTGCTTCCACGTAATCGATGGAACGGATCAATTGATAATCTGGTTTAATTGGATCATTTTTATGTTCTTTTAAAAACTTCTCAGCCGTTCCATTTTTTGTAACCCAATCTTTTAACTTTTCAACATTGAAATAGTCTTTGTGTTTACCCTCTGAAGGAATCTTGGGTAAATGGTGCCACATATTTTCTTCTCTATATTGGAATGGGAAGCTACCATCTTCTTCAGCGGATACTTGGATATCAGGCTCAACCCCTACAACTTGAATTGTTTTTCCTGAAGGAGAGTAATATCTGGACTGAGTAATTTTCAAAACATAATCACTGTTACTTTGTAGATCCATCAATTTTTGAACTGTTGCTTTACCAAAAGTTCTTTCTCCAAGAAGGAGTCCTCTTCCATGATGCTTAATTGCACTTGCTACAATTTCACTTGCAGACGCAGACTTAGCGTTGATTAAGATAGCTAATGGTAAATCAGTTAAATCCTTCATTCTTGCATAAGACTCATCTGCTTCTCTGTTTGGGCTTTTTGTGCTAACGATTAAGCCCTTTGTTATGAACATGTCACTGATATCAATTGCTAAATCTAAATACCCACCTGCATTATTTCTTAAGTCTAGAACTAACGCTTTGAGTTTAATGTTTTTCTGTGCAGCTTCTTGTTCTAACTCTTTAAAAGCATTTTTAATTTCAGTATCTGAGGATTCTGTATTTGATTTTACAAAGCCAGAAAGTTTTATATAGGCTATATGCTCATGATCTTTAATCAATCGTTTGGATACATTTTTAATTTCAATATTAGCTCGAACAACAGATATATCAAAAGGTTTTGCAACACCCTTTCTTTTGATGGTTAACTTAACAGTGGTTCCTTTTTTGCCTTTGATTCTTTTAACAACTTTGTCTAATAAAACACCTTTTGTCTTTTTATCATCAACAGCAAGAATTACATCGCCTGCTCGAACACCGGCTTTCACTGCTGGTTTGTCTTCTAATGGGTTTTCAACAATAACTTCTCTGCTACCACCACCACTTAAAATTGCCCCAATTCCTTCGAAGCTAGAATCCTCAATTTGCTTCATCGATTTTTCCCATGCTTCTCTTAGGAAAACGTTGGAGTGAGGATCTAATGAATTTAAATAGCCGTTAGCTGCTGCAAGATAAACATCTTTCATACTAAATTCTTCTTTAACTTCTTCATCCTCATCAATCGATTCGTAAGTATCTTTCATTGGTTGAGTTTTATATTTACTTATATTTTCTGTTATAAATGTTATGACTCGATCAAAATCCTTCTTACCAAATTTAATCTGTTCCCATCTAGAAGCCAAAATAGATTTTCGGATTTGTTCACGCTCAATGAGTTTTTTTAATTCGTCATTTGATGCTTTTGGTTTTGCTGCTTCTGTTTTTGCTCGCGCTTTTCTGATCTCTTCAATTTTCTTATAATTCGGATCGAAAATCAGAAATTGATCTGACTCTGATAGCTTGAATGTCGAGCCAGGGAGAATATCGTCTTTTTCTTCATATTGTTCTCTATCTTTAAAATAACTTTCGGGATAGAGATAGAGAGCGTGAGGCAACGATAACATTGCAAAAACTGCGGCATCCGTATAGGCTCTATCGACATCAATATTTTTATCAATGTAATGTTTATCAACAGCTTGCACAACACTCTCAAAGTCTCTGTATGTAAAATTTGTAGTGCGAGTTGGCTTTTTGGCAGTCGGTTCACAGTAGGCAACTGTGGAAAAAAGGAAAGTGAAACAAATTGTGGTTAGAAAAAAAGAGAATCTTTTCAAAACTGTATACCCTCTAGATTTGAGTTATCTCAATATAAAATTTGACCTAAGAGTGTCAATAAATTTGTAATTGGAAGAATTGTTCTATATGAGAGTCTAATTCGGATTAACTACAAAAAATTTAATCTGAGAGCAAGAAAGAGTAGAATCAAACCTTACTTAAAAAGGCTGTGTTTTACTGAAATAACAGTCGGAATTGCATTAATGAAAACTTGTTAGTAAAGCCATGATTCCAAGATTTAAAAAACCAATGAGCAAACCGATTGTCCAGCCACCTAAAATATCACTCACAAAATGATGCAATGTAATCAATCTGCCGATTCCAGCAAAAAGGGAGAATAGAAAGAAATAGGGTGAGTAATTATATGCAGTCACTAAGATGAAAATTGAAATCATTGAATTTGCTGCATGAGCGGAAGGGAAAGAATGCTTCATGTCTGGATTTTTATCTTCATTTTGCATGACTCGAATCAGAGGACGCTTACGTGAAATTGTTTTCTTAAGAAATAATACAAGTCTATCTGTTAAAAACGTTATGATACCTACATGCAAAAAAACAATATAGAATTTATGCTCCGTATAAAAGAAAAAAGAGAGAATTAATATAAAGAGTAACGTCTCTCCTCTATTGACTCGCGAGAGAATTCGGTCTAGAGTTTTATTCTTGATATTATCATGAATAAATCTAGAGATTGTGAGATCAATTTGTATAAGCGAGTTAATCAATGTTAATTTCTTTTTTTAAGTCAGTGAGAAGACTATTTCTATTTATTATTTTTTGCTCGCTACTAACTAAATCTTTTAGTATGACTACTTTTTTCTGTATTTCATCTTCGCCTAAAATTAGGACATAACGATATCCTTTTTTTTCTGCGATTGATAATTGTTTACCGAATTTTTGTTTTGCTTCGAGCATTACTTCGCAATGAATTCCATTTTGTCGCAACTCATTAGCTAAAAGCATTACTTCCACAGAGATAGAATCATTCATGAGTGGAATAAATAAAGTAGTAGTTCTCTTAAAATCTGGTATTAAGTTGTGTGACTTTAGAAAATTTTGTAGAGTAACGTCTCCTAAACCAAATCCAATTCCAGATAACTCATCATTAGAAAAAAGTCCAATTAGATTATCATAGCGGCCACCACCATAGAGAGATCTTTTATTAGCTGGATTCGTATCAAAGATTTCAAAAATAAAACCTGTATAATAATCGAATCCTCGAATGATAGAAGGATCAAACTCAATATAATCTGCTAAACCTAATTTTCCAAGAGTTGTAAAAAGATGATTGATGTCTTGAATAACACTAGACTCAATTCCATTTATTTCGGATATATTTTCCAGATTAGAATCTAGATATTTGTAAATAAGAGATAATTGTTTTTCACTGTCTTGTAAGTGAGTCTTAACTTGCCCTTCAAATTCTTCTTTTGATATTTTATTTTTTTTATCTAAGATTTTAGCGATTGCCTGTTCTGATTCCTCTTTGAGACCTAACGCATTTTTTAAAAAACCAGAAAGAATTTTTCGGTGAGAAATTTTAACTTTGAAACTTCCCTTAGGAGCACCAAAGGCAAATAGAATATCACAGGCTAGTTTAATGATTTCAACTTCGGCTTGATAGGAATTAATACCAAATATATCAACGTTTAGTTGCCAATGTTCTCTAAGTCTTCCATGACCGGGAGCTTCATAGCGCCAAAGGTTTGGAATGGAATACCAACGAATTGGTTTTGGTAAATCTCTATTTTTGGCTGCAACCATACGAGCGAGTGATGGAGTCATTTCGGGGCGTATGGCAACATGTCTTTCCCCTTTGTCTTTGAAGTCATAGAGCTGTCGACCAACAATCTCTTCGCCCGTTTTTGCTTTGTATAATTCATATGATTCTAAAAGAGGGGCATCATATTCTTCATAGCCGTAAGATAGAACTGTTTTGCGCATAACACCAAACATCCATGCTCTAAAACGCATATCGTCTGGATAAAAATCGCGTGTTCCTTTATAATTTTCTGTTGAAATTTTTTTTTCTGATTTACTCAAGTGAAACCTAATTAAGATTAATTTAAAATTTTTTAGGATTAGACCTATATTTGCATATGATTTATTTTGATATAAAATCAAAGAAAAATCTTGCTTTGTAAGAATTACTTACTCACTTCATTCTACTATTTGAATGCTCTTACAATATCCTTATATTTGTCGAATCCTTTTTCCTCATTGTTTGAGCCTGTGATCTCAGCTCCAATGTAGTAGGTATCCTCGATTTGATAAATATGCTTTGCATAGAGAGAAAATCGCATTGGCACACTCATCTTAAAAACTATATCCATAGAAAAGCTAGGTTTTGTTTTAATAGCTTGAAATATATAATCAGATGTAACCTCTATTAAAACTCCATGTTCAGAAACGTTTACAATGTTTTGTTTTACGTCCACACTTGCAGTGCTAGAATCCATGATTCTCTTCTTGATCGTGTAGGCTATGATTTCAAAGTATTCTAAATTCCCTTGGGTTATTGGAGTTTGACTTTCATTGTAGCAATATCCGATCACTACTTCTTCTGTAGCTGATTTAAAAATGATCGGATAATAGAGAAAGGATTGAATCATCTCTTTTCTAAAAAAAGCTACTTTCTCATCTAACATAAATTCTTCTTCATAATGAGTTTTTAAATCGAAAGTCTCGATCTCTTTATAGGATTCCATTTTAGATGTGTTCGTAATAAAAATTGGCACCTTATGCTTACGAACTAATTCCTCTTCCTCCTTTAGATCATAACGATTGAAGAGGGGCACTATTTTGGAGCGCGGGTATTTTGCTTTTAGTGTTTTGTCAACTTCGTTGAAGATTACTTCCGTTGAAAATCCAAGTGCGGATTTAATATCTAGATCAATTTTCGCTACTAAGAAATTTCCGGCATGAACAGGATTTTTGTCTGTTATAAACCGTTCCGTTCTTCGAGTTTGCCGAGCAATTTTAATTTGGCGCAATGTGCAAACGTGCGCTTTTTCTTTAGAGCTAAGTCTTTCAAAAACTAACTCAAAATATTTTTCTCGAGCGTATTTATAGAGTATAATCTCTCTATCTGAGTTGAGATTATTTTCACTCAATACTTCTAAAATAAAAGAATTTTTAGAACTTCCTGGTCGAACGGTTAATATCGGTTTGCCGTTGTATAGTTTGATATAAGGATCTTTTAATAAATTGTTTTGAGATACATACTCTAACATTTTATCGATGTTAGTTTCAACAGACTCCCATTCCCTAGGAGTCTGATGGACGGTAGTCATTTTACGGAATGATTCCTTTTTGGGTTTTGTATCTGTAGCCAATTTTATTTCCTCTAGTTTAACTTTTTGAAATTTACTCTACGGTTTTTGGCTCTGCCATCTTCCGTATCATTTCCAGCTTGGGGTTGTGAATACCAATATGCTTTTATTTTGATTCGCTTCTCATCGATTCCCTTTGAGACTAGGTATTCTTTTACAATTTCTGCTCTTTTGTCGCTTAGCTTAACATTGAACTCTTTGCTGGCAATGTTGTCTGTATGCCCACCAATTTCAATTGAATCTTGGACATTCAGTTTAAGGAAAGCTGCTATCTTATCAAGTAATTTTATATTTTCCTTTGTCAATTTAGATTCATTCAATTCATAATAGAGAATAGTATTATAAATTTTATCTACATCCTTAGTCATTCGAAGGAAAATTTCAATCGTCATATTGGCAGGTGTGTCATCACCTTCTTTGATAATGATGGTTTCGTCTTGGTAGCCTGGGGCTTTGCCGTGCAATTCGAAGCCATTTGCAGGAATTTCGGGAAGAATAAATTTTTCCTTTTCCTTTTTGAGTTGGATTCCATTTTTTTCTGCTTCTGTATAAATTTGAACGGATCCATTTAGAATTTCTTTTTTAGTTTTGAAATCTCTCAGTATGACAGTGAGTCCTTCTGATTTTTTTTCTTCTTTTGCAGGTTTATCTGTATTTGCTGGAGTGTCTTTTACATCCTTCGTTGGTTCTCTTGGTGTGTCTTTTGCTTGTGTCGGAACTTCTACTGGCTCTTCTTTTTTAATTGGCATTAAGACAATTTTTACATATTTAGATTTTTTCATCCCAACAGAACCGCGTAGATCTAAAGTAAATTCTGTCGGATAATAATCGGGAGCAGATACTTCCAATTTGTATAAATAATTGGTATAGAGTTTTGTAGAAAAATTTTTCGGATTATTTTTTGAGATATCACCACCAATACGTTCAGATGTTACAATTCCTACAACTCCCTTGTTTGTCGAAATTTTTATAGTCGATGCAATCCCGATCATTGTCTCTTCTGATCCATCAATTACAATTCCGCTTAAATCAAATAAATAGGGTTTTCTCATTTCCTCTGGAACTTTTGCGCGGTAAATATCGAATTGCCCCTCTCCACCGTCTCGATTCGATGCATAATAAACCCAGATTCCATCATGAGTGAGTGAAATTCCTTCATCATCCATAGAACTATTAAATGGCTTTGGTAGTTTATAAACTTCTTTCCATACAATTGCTTTTTTAGGAATGCTTCCAGGACTAGATTTATCACTTATCGTTTCTTTTTCGAATTGTTCATCCATATCAATACCAAAGAAATTGAACTTGTGGTATTCATCATTTCTATCAGAACTAAAATAGAGAGTTAGATTATCGTAGTGAAAGTAGGGCATAATCTCATTAGCCGCAGAATTGACTTTATTTCCAATGTTGATCGGACGAGACCATTTAGGGTTTGGATCCTCTGATTTATTCACACGTTCAGAAATCCAGAGATCAAATTCTCCAAAGCCACCAGGACGATTGGATGAAAATACTAAATATCTACCGTCAGGCGATATCGTTGGCATCTTATCATCAAAGTCGGAGTTGAGATCATTCAAGTGAATTGGCACTGACCATTTATCAATCGAAGCTTCTCTATGAGTGTAATATATATTTAGACCTTTGTAGCCATCTTTGCCAGTCGCTTCACTTCTGATAGATGTAAAATAAATTTCTTTTGGTCTACCTTCTTCATCAAATTGAATTGTAAAGGGTCCATCGAAACCCATTGTGCTCAATTCGTTTAGATTGACAGGCTCCATCCAATTGGCTTTTCCAGTTCTGTCTCTGTAATTTCTATTTTCAGACAGCCAGAAATCCATTCCACCCTGTCCTCCTGGACGGTTGGACTGAAAAACGATGTAGCGACCATTGGGACTGATAATCGGATTGTATTCTACATTTTGAGTATTGAGTGGGAACCCAAAGTGATTGTTTGCTAAATCGCTCGGATTTTCTGCAAACAGGGAAGAGAAAGCAATTGCTAGGATTAATAAATATCTCATAGTTTTAATATCGAAATAAAAAAACTAGAATATCTATTATTTTTGTAAATCGTTTTATGAATCCAATATTTGGTTGCGATTCTAATCGTTTCCAAAGGTGGATCGATCTACAATTCACACTTCACTGAAAATTTAGATTTGATCCTTTTTAATCCTTGGTTTTTCTCTATTCAATTTAAATTTCTTAAATCTTGGAGCAGAAAAAGGGGGGATCTTGACATCTAATTGTCAAGCTTAATCTCTTTTGGTGATAAACCAAGCCCAAGCAATAAAAAGAAACTGAAATGGTAGCCGAACGAGTGCTAGACTGTGTGAGCCAATTGCAGGATCATCTCGAAAAACATCCCAAACATGAATGGGAAGAAATGCGATCATGAGTAAAAGAAGCGCTTGAGCACTTCTAAATCTATACTTTGGAATGAGGAGTCCGATTCCAATGAGTATTTCTAAAACTCCAGATGCATAATTTACTAATTCCTTTGGTAGAAAATTTGGGATAAAGGGAAGATACATACTTGGTTTTAAAAAATGATTTATACCGCCAAAAATAATAAATACTGCAAATAGGAAGGTTAAGATTAGTTTTATTTTTTTCATTGTTTTGACTCCTTTGTTTTTAGTAGCTTTTTTTCAACGGTTCCACAACCACATGATCAGGGAAAGTAGAATGCTGATTAAAATGGAGGTTGTGAGAGGGAAATAAAAGCTAAAATTTTCTTTTTTGATACTGATATCGCCGGGTAGATTACCGATAAACGGGAATTTACCGCTGAGAGTAAACAGAGCACCTACAATGAGTAAAATTACTCCAAGAAAGATTAGATTTTTTCCAAAAGATTCCATAGGGTATTTCTCAATAATTTGGTTTGTGTAAAAGCTTAGCTACAAAATCACAAGGAAAGAATATTTATTTGTTTGATGAAAAAGTAAGCATTTACACGATTTTAATTAGGAAAGTTAGACAGTAATTTTTTTTCTCTTCATATACATGGTTAAACCAGTATTAGCCTCATCTTTTATTTTCTTTTGAACTGCAGGTAAAAAGCCGGTTAAGTATCCAGTTATGCCAAGAGCCATTCCCGCCCATTTCCAAAGATTGAAATGATCGTTATGAGAAACAATTTTTCCATCTTGAAATTTGAATTCGGCATGAATGTGATTTGTTACAGTTCTACCAGTTTTGCTGAAAGGATATACCGCTATCCAATCTGCACTTCCTTCTGTATCATTTGCTTTGATATTGCTGAAGGTTAGATTTAGATTATTACTTCTTTCTATCAGCATTTGCCACATAGCTCTAGCTGCATTTCCTTTGAGCCCACTAAAGACTGGATCATTGAATTCAACTGTATCAGCATAGCATTCACCCATTGTCTTTGGATCTTTCTTTTGAAAAGCGGTATAAAACTTATTAATTAACTCTTCGTTTGGATGCATTATAATTCCTTTTCCATTTTTATATTTGCTGAATCAAATTTCGGATTTTTATTCGGAAATTGTCAAATGATTATTCCAATTAATTAGAAAAAGATAAAATGGGTTTATAAAAATAGCTTATTCTGTTTAAAATCTGTGTTTAAATAGAGATTCTAGATTAGGATGATTTCTTTTTAAAATATCCACCTCCCATATTTTGAAAAAGCCCCTCTCTTTCTAGCTGATTCAGGGATCGGAATAAACTAGGTATATCCTTGAAGTCATTTGGAATGATTTCTGAAATATGAAAGAAGGAGTCGGGAGATTTTTTTAAATCAGAAAGTGTGAGTTTTGTTGCCCCTTCTTCAATCAGCTTTCTTCCTCCTTCATTGTATAGCAATTCGGGTTCATCAAATACAAGGACTTCTCTGCCTTGTTCTATGGCATGAGCGACAGATGACATAGCCCCACTCTTTATAGGTGCTTCCATTAAGATTAATAGCTTCGAGATTCCAGTGATAATTCTATTTCGTCGAGGAAAAGACCATTTGCCGATTGTTTCACCGATTCTCATTTCAGAGATAAGTAAACCATGGTCTGAAGATTTTATTTTTTTATACAAATCTTTGTTTTGAAATGGGTATTCTTTCTCAAGTCCAGTTCCCAATACACCTATGGTTGGAATATTTGCATTTAGAGAAGAAAGCATGGCTGTGCGATCAATGCCTGTAGCAACGCCTGAAACGATTCCTAATTGATTTGATTTTACTAATAAGTCCGGTAAAAGACTTGTAGCTGCTAGCGAAAGAGGAGAAGGTTTTCTTGTCCCGACGACAGCTACAAGGTCTTGTTGTAATAGATTTGTATTTCCTAAACAAAAGAAAACGATAGGCGGTTTGTCAATTTGCTTCAGCAGGGTTGGATAGGAAGGGTGAAAGTAATCGATTGTTTGAATGCCTCTTTTTTCATTCTCTTTTTTTAGTTGAGCTGAGGCTAATTTAATCTTAGATATTTCTTCTGATTTAAGTATCGGTGAAATTTTCCTTTCTAGTTCAAATAAGCTGGAAACTTCTGTTAAAAGATTATATCTATGTGCAATAGAAGAATAGCTTTGAAAAGAGAAATAGAAAGGAATCAACTCTTCCATTTTATTTACCAGAGTTTATTTTTTTTAAATTACGCACTACGTTTTGGTAAGATGTATTTTTATCTAGACTCTCTTTAATTACTCCGGCTTCCTTCATCGCTTCTAGTTTCGATTTAATAGTTAGATATTCATCCGTTGCTTGCTCAGTCGAACCACTTCTGTATAAAAAGTTGGCTCTCGCAAACCTAGCAGGAATATTGTTTGGCTCTTTTTGAATGATTGCATTCATAATTCGCATCGCTTTTTCTGTATCGTTATAACCTGCTGGATCGACTCCATCAATTCCTCCATCGGAAATAGATGAATCAAAATAAATCAAGGCAAGCTCATACGGATAACGTAAATCTGCTGGATCTCTTCGAATGAGTCCTTTAAAGATTGTGACAGCTATGTTCCTTCTTTCTTTATCCCATCCTCTGTCTCTAGATGCATTCGCATAGGCAAGACCTGCTTCAAAAAGCAAGTCATCCGTTAGTTCTCTATAAAGCAAAGCCTTTTCAAAAAAAGGAATAGCCGCTTCGAATAAATGAACTTCAGAACCAACAACGTCTACTTTATTTTCCATGTTTTGTTGAATCGCCTGTGCATAATAACGACTACTGAGTTCATAATTACCAACTCTCATATATCCTTGTGCGATTCTCCAAGAAAGAACACCGGCTTCCTTTGTCTTCTTTACCATTTTGCGAATTTTTTCGTCTAGCTCTTTAATCTCTGCCTCATCTAAAGCTAGTTTTTCTTTCCATTTCTCAAGTTCGGCTTCGCTAGGGGTCTTGGGAGTAAC
This sequence comes from Leptospiraceae bacterium, assembly GCA_035345875.1. GTDB lineage: Bacteria > Spirochaetota > Leptospiria > Leptospirales > Leptospiraceae > UBA2033. The sequence continues at coordinate 132,061 of DAORDH010000009.1, forward strand.
GTTCTTTTTGAAATTTTCCTGTCCAATTTCTTTAAGTTTATCACAGGAAAATAAAACTAAGATCAATGTGAATAAAAAATATTTCATAGATACCTCTTTCTTTTATATCGATTGGTTTCTTGTTTTAATTCTTTTCTAATTTCTCCGAGAGGTTCAGGTAGATTTCCAGATTCTCACACGATTTGAAATAGAATTATTTTAAACTATCTGCAAGAATCATTATAACTTCATAAGAAATGATTTTAAAGCATTTCCTAGTGGTTGGTAAATTCTTTTGGCAAACAGTTTTGTATCTAGTTAGGTAAAAGTATCACTAAAATACAATCTAATTATTTTATTTCCAATTACGTGGTTTATACAAAAAAGGTAGGAAAGGTGTAATTTTTGATTAAAAAAACTTCTCTAGATGAATTTCCAATCCTTGAGAATCTAGAAAAAAAATGTTTTGAAGAAGAAGCTTGGAACATTTCCCAAATAGAATCCCACCATTTATTGAATTCTTCCATTCTCTATTTTGATAATGATTTGAAGCCTACAGGTTATATAATCTATCTAGAAAATCCTTTTGAGGTTGAAATTTTACGAATTGGAGTTTTGATTGAATCTCGAAGACAAGGAGTAGCACAAAAACTATTAGAAGAAGTATTTACGATTTCGAGAAATCGAGAAATTATTTTAGAAGTTAAGAGTGAAAATTCACCCGCAATCGAACTCTATAAAAAAAAAGACTTTATAATTTTTGCAGTCCGTAAAAAATACTACCCCGATGGAAAAGACGCTATCTTAATGAAGAGGCATAACATATGATAGATAAGGGAAAATTTTTATTTAAAGCAAATCGCTACAAGGATTATTTTGTAGGATTTGAGTATTTAGGAAAACACATGCTCGGTATTTTGGGGTATGCAAGTGAAAGGGAGATTTGTATTGTTCATAAAGGAATGCATGTTTCTAAAACAACACAAGATATAAAAGGTTATATGAAAAAAAGAGGTCAGGCTGAGAAATACGAATTTCATGGCAAAACAACCTCCATCGAAAATCAAACCCACAAAGGTAGACATTATACTTTTATCTGGCTTTATTTTGATCCGCCAATCAATTTAAGTGAAACTTTAATTGCACTTGAAATTGCAAGTTTTAGCGATATATAAAATTACATTTTGCAGTAAACAAGGAGTAATCTATGAAGCGAATTTTTTTAATATCTAGTTTTCTACTTCTAATTATATTACAGTTTGAAAATTGTAAGAATGCAAGCACATGCAATCAACTAGATTCAAGTTGCAATCCTATATCGTCTATCGTTTTAGAGAGAGCTATTCGAAATTCTAGATATGGTCTTACTTTTTCTCCGCCGGGGGGAACCTATAAATACGATCCGTTTGTAACAATTACTTCTAATTCCACAGCAACAATTCGATATACGCTAGATGGGTCTGAACCCTCCTGCACGAACGGAACCATATACACCGCACCTGCTCCAATATTAGGTGCCAAGTCACAGACTTTAAGGGCAGCAGCCTGTGTTGACTCAGTGGTAGCAGCCACAAAAACTGACCAATATACTGTTACTCTTAGTCCATTGGCAGCTAGCAACTTACGCTTTTGGTATTCAGCGGACTCCATAGGAAATATTCCCGGACTGGAAGTAAAAGTATGGAATGATTATAGTGGGAATGGAAATCATCTCTATCCAAGTTCAACAGGAACATCAAGTCCTACTATAGTAGCCAATGCGTTAAATGGTAAAGCTGCTGTTCGTTTAACCTCAACTCAGAAACAGTTTTTTAATTCTAGATCCGCCACTGGATATATAGGAAGCAAGGCGGGTGTTGGAGCAATGGTATTGCGAAAGTATTCGTCTCAAACCGATGAGGTTTATTTTAGTATTGGATTTCTTGGAAATGTTCCAAATGCACGAAATTGGAAAGCAAATACTACAAATCAAAGTATTTGTTCTAGCTTATCACCAGCTCCTACTAATTGTGCTGGCGCGGCTACAACGGCAATTCCAACAACAGGTTATAACATGATCCTTTTTTCAACGGATGCGTCTGGCGTCACAACCTATTATTATAATGGTGTGGCAGATGGAACTGGAACGATTGCTACTCCAACCGCATTTTCTTCTGCAAATGTTTTCTTGCTCGGGACAGGTTTAAACGTTGTAAACTATCTAGATGCAGAAATTTTAGAAGTCATATTCTTTGAAACAGGTTTTGATGCTGGAGGAATCAATACAATCCATTGTTATATCCAAAATAAGTATGGATTAGCCGTTGGTTCTAATTGCACCTAGTTATCCGGTATTAAAAAATCATATGATTTTCCAGTAGCAACATCAAAGTTATATTTACCTGTTCGAATCCATGGATTGTGAAGGATTAGTTCTTTGTATGTAGTCCCATTTGAAATTGCAAATTCGGGAAGACTTGCAATAGTTTCCGTTACCTTAATGGATTTTAGTTTATAAGCAGGGTATTGCATACTTTCTGTTAGATCAAAATTAAAATCCTGTGGATTGCTTAAAATAAGTTTAAGCGCTATGATTCTAAAAACATAACGAGCTGTTTCTTGATTTAGGTAAAGTTTGTAATAATTATTTGTTTTCTGAGAAGTAACAGCATCTTTCATTCCTTTAAGTCCTCTATTGTAGGCTGCTGCTACTAACGTCCAATTTCCAAATTCTTTGTATGCATCAAGTAGATACTTACAGGCAGCACGTGTGGATTTTACGAAATGTCTTCTTTCATCAACAAAATTGTTAACTTCTAGACCATAGCCTTCCCCGGTTGCTTGGATGAATTGCCAAATACCAACGGCATTTGCAGAGGATGTTGCATTTGGATTTAATGCGCTTTCTGCAACTGCTAAATAGAAAAAATCTTCAGGAATTCCATTCTCTTTTAGAATCCTTTCTATAGGTTCTTTGTAGCGTTTAACGTTTTTATATATTAGAATTGTAGAGGAGTGATAATTTTGATTTACGACTAGCTCTCTATCTAATCTCTCTAAAACATCTTGATCATCTAGGGGAACTTTTTCTCCAGCAAAGGAAACGCTAGATGGTAGACTAGGAGGTCTTACGACTGCTTCTGATACACCTGTTGTAACTGTATTACAGGATTCTAATAGGAGGAAAAAACCAATTAAAGATACAAAAATATATTTCATAGTCCACTCTTTGTTTTTATTTTGTTTGTCTCACCTAACTTAAGTAGAGCGAGATAGAAAACTCTTTTTATAAAATTTATTATTCTTCAGATCCACAAGACTGATATTTTTTTGATTTAGATTTTTTTCTGTTAGTATTTTTCCGCAAGGTTGGAGCTTTTTTTCGTTTATATCCCTACCTTCTAAAAAAGCGGCAACTTCAGAGTTGCCCCAAAGTTTGGCTAAATAGATTGCATCATATCCCTTTCCATTTTTTTGTTTTTTATTGGCTCCTTTTGCCAAAAGTAATCGGATTATATCCATGCGACCGTTTTCTGTTGAATGCATGAGCGCAGTCCAACCTGGATTTTCTTTTGTTGTTTCAAAGGAGTTGACCTGCGCTCCCTTTGCTAATAGCATTTGAATAATTTCAAAGTCTCCATTCTCAGCTGCTATCAAAAGTATGGGGCGATTGCCGTTTACTTTAATATTTGGATCTGCATTCATATTTAATGCATTTGAAACTTGATTCAATTTTCTATTTTTGACTCCTTGAATTAAATCAAAACTTGCATCCGCAATTAAAGCAGAAGTCATCCATAGAATTTGGATTAGAACTGAAAATAGAATTTTAAAAGAAAATTGATTTAATTTCATTTTTTTTCCTGTAGATTCATAATTACTCAGTAATCCTTTCAATTTGTGCGCCAATAGAACGAAGTCTAGTATCAATATCTTGAAATCCTCTGTCAACTTGGATGATATTATGAATATAACTTGTCCCCTCTGCACAGAGAGCGGCAATAATCATAGCCATTCCTGCTCGTATGTCGGGTGACGCTACCTTTCCACCGTATAACTGTGATTTGCCTATAACTACTGCCCTATGAGGATCACATAAAATGATTTGAGCTCCCATACTTATAATATTATCAACAAAAAAGAGTCTGGATTCAAACATTTTTTCATGAATCATTACAGTTCCTTTGCATTGGGTTGCGGTTACAAGTGCTACTGACGTCATATCTGCAGGAAATCCAGGCCAGGGAGAGTCATCGATTTTTGGAGTTGCTCCGTGATAGTCAGGGATGATTTCCAATTTTTGTCCAGCTGGAACTAAAACGCCACCATCGGTAAATCGAATCTCAATTCCAAGTTTTGAATAAACGAGTCTTATCATTCGCATATCGTCTGGATTTACATCATTTATAAAAAGTTCTCCTCCTGTGACAGCGGCTAACGAGATGAAACTCCCAACCTCTAAATAATCAGAACCGATTCTATGAACAATTTCTTTTCCTTCAGGACTTTTTAAAGATTCTACACCTTCAATAGTTAGTATGTTTGATCCGATTCCAGATATTTTTGCACCAGCTGCATTTAACAGTCTACATAAACCCTGCACATGAGGTTCAGATGCAGCATGACGGATAATCGTTGTTCCTTCTGCTAGAGAGGCAGCCATAACTGCATTTTCGGTTCCGGTCACAGATGCTTCATCTAACAATATATCTTCCCCGATTAATTTATTTGCTTTAATCTCATATCCATCAGGAAATACTTCTATATCTGCTCCAAGTGATTCTAATGCGAGTAGATGTGTATCTAACCTTCTTCTTCCTATTTTATCTCCACCGGGTCTTGGCAAAAAAACTCGACCAGTGCTTGCTAAAATAGGACCAGCTAATGTAACAGCTCCTCTAATTTTACTGCATAATTCTTGCGGCAAATCAGATTTTAACTCACTTGGTCTTTCAAAAATAAAAACAGTCGGCTCGGGATTTTCTATTTTAAATCCAAGATATCGTAATACATCGATTAACATTAGAACATCTGAAATCAATGGGACATTTTCAATTCGAACTTTTCCCTGAATCATACATACAGCACCTAACACAGGCAATGCTTCATTTTTATTTCCTTGTGGTGTGATACTTCCAGAAAGCGGATTTTTACCAATAATCTTAAAATAACTAGAACTCATATTTACAATTTGAAATCATTTGTTATAGAAGCAAGTGATAATAGGGGTGAATAATCCTATATTTGAATCTTAGAAATAAATTTTCTATTTGTTTAATCAGCTATAGGATTAAATTTTGCTTTAATGAGGTGTATAAAATGTTCAGTTTAAGTGATATTCAAAGAGTTTTACCGAATTCTGAAATTATAAATTGCGATAATCCATCATCCGTTCTAATAGCAAAGCCAGTTGCAGTTCCCGACCAAGGCGAAGATGCAATTTTGTTTTTAGGATCAAAGTCTTATTTGAAAGAGGTCTTGCCATTAAAGCTTGGCGCTATTGTAACAACAAAGGAATTATCTGTTCATTTTAAAATACCTGTAGTAGTTGTGGATAATCCAGATTTTGCGCTTACACCGATTTTGAATTTATTCTTTCCTCCCAAAAAATCTTCCGGAAAAAGAGGGCAATATGTCAGTATCGATTCAACTGCAACTATTGGAGAAAATACTGAAATTGGAAATTTTGTTACCATTGAAAAAAACGTTAAAATAGGGAAAAATTGTATTTTAGCAGACGGAGCTAGAATTTTGGAAGGAGCAGAAATCGGGGATGATTCTGTAATTGGAGCAAATACTGTAATTTATCATGGTGTAAAGATTGGAAAAAGATTTTTGTGTTTTAGTAATAGTGCAATTGGTGGAGAAGGGTTTCGATTTGTTCCTGATAAAAAAGGAATTTTTCATCATGTTCCTCAAGTAGGAACCGTTGTAATTGGAGATGACGTTCGAGTTGGATCATCTTGCACGATTGATAGAGGTGGCATTGGTGATACTACAATCGGTGATGGAACAAAAATTGATAACCAAGTGCACGTAGCACATAATTGCAAAATTGGAAAAAACTGCATTCTGGCGGGTAAATCAGCATTAGCCGGTAGTGTCGTTTTAGAGGATAGTGTAATTGTGGGCGGCGGAGTGAGTGCTGTGGATCATGTTCATATTTGTTCAGGCGCTGTCTTTGGAGCAGGCACTGGAGTGCGTGCAGATGTGACGAAGCCAGGTCTCTATGCTGGCTGGGATGTATTTGCGTCTATCGTAGATTTTCAAAAGTTTAGAGCTAATATTAAATACCTACCGATTTTAAATCAAATTTTTAAAAGAATGAAAAATGTGGAAGAAAAATTGGGGATTGAAAGTAAAAATTAGTTATGATATTGTTGTTTAAATTTCTATTCAATCTTTATTTCTACCCAACTTGATATCATTGTTATTTTATTTGAGGGGATACTTCCCATTAACCTCATTTCCTCAACGTTAGGGTTGAATAGAAATAGTTGTTTAATTTGAGAAAGTGGCAGAAAATGCTTTAATACAGTATATCTGTCATCAATAAAATGTGTTAAATTCAGATTTTCCGCAATGATTGCTTTTTCATTTCGATGTAGGCAAAAGTTTATATTTTCTCGTTTAAATCCAGTTTTTTGAAAAAAGAAATTATCCTCTAGCCATAATAAAGATTTTTTTTGGATTTCCGGTCCACATTTGGAAATGATAAAAATATTTTCACTCGAAAATGTATCGATTAATTCTTTGATAGTTTCAAATGAGTTCGAAACTGGTTTTGCTTTTAGAAAATGAGAACTAAAAAATAAATCAGGCTTGTCTGTATCCTCTGCGATAATGACACCGCCGATATCGATTCCGATTCTATTCTTTGACAAGATTTGGTTCCTTTACAGATGACTCCCATGCTGTTTTAAACTGTTCTGGTATTCCCTTTTGATAGAATTTTTCAATCATTACTTCAGTGTTAGATAGTTTTAAAGAAACGAACATATCTGTTTTAAATTTCTTGATATTCGTTATTTTTCCGCCATATAGAATTGTTTTTTCATCTGGCTGACAATCAGGTAACTTTAAATACATATAGAGAGTATTGTTTGCAAGATCATAGCGATTCTCCCTTTCTAGTTCTATGTTGGAAACAGTTCCATATTCACAATAGGCTTTGGTGTCTTTATTGTGAAACGTTGTAGCTAATACTCTATCGTCTAATAAGAAATACAAAGTTGAATCTTGGATTAAGCATCCACATTTTTGTGGAATGGATGTTGTGTAAACCGATCGAACTAGTGGGTAATTTTGTTCTACCACTGTTTCGGAAAAAATTTCCCTATTACCAAAACTTTTTCCAGTAATATTATTTTTGAAAATGATCTGACTTTCTTTTCCTGAGCAATCATCTTCTGCAACCTGACGTTTGATTTGGTAGATTGTATAAGGGTGGTTTTCGAATTGGGTTATCTTGGCTGTATTTTCAATATTTTTTAGATCAAATTCGACTTCTTCTAATTTCGACTCCTCTAAATTGCTGTAGAATCTATAGAACCAGCCTTCTTCACCAAATTCCCCATTGCGTTCTTCGAGTGATTGTAAGTTTTTAGAAATTGCCGCCGATCCGGAAAAAATCCAGCCTTTTTTTCCATTGTAAGTTGTCTCGATCCAGAACCCCGGCTGCTTATCTAAAATGACATTTTCCTTTGTTTTATTGTAAAATTCGCCTATATAACCAAATGGAATTGTTGCAATTTTATTTGATTTCACATCTGGTTTTTCTCTGAGAGGTAAGCCAGCGTTAGTTAATACACTAAAGTAATGTTTTTCTACTTTCGCGCTCAAAAGATTATCCATTACCCATCCAACAAAAGTATCAAATTTGATTTTACGCCATTTGATTGTATTTTCCTTGGTAATTGTGTAAGCAGGATTTTCTGGTAGGATTTCTACTTTGGTAGCATGTGGAATACTGCTAATAATATTTGAGTCAGGTTCAGGATTCTCATAAAGGTTAGTTCCAGTCAAAGAATCTGTAAAGAGGAATTGTATTTCATTTTTTGGTTTTTCTACTTCTTTTTTACAATGTAGAAGAGAAAGAATTAGAATTAAGAGTATAACTTTTTTCATAACTACCAAATGATAATACATTATATAATGAAATTTTATTCAAGTAGCATTTGGTAAAGAATGAATTGTTAATTTATTGAGGAAGAAGAATTATCATTCAGTAGAGGAAATGCTATACAATAAGTAGAACATTTCCGCTTCCACCTTAGCAAGCTTTTTTTATTTTGGTTTCATTCCAATCACGTCAGGGCTACCGAAGTCAAAGATGCCAGCAACACATCCAGTCATTAGAGTAGCTAACGTTGCAGCCCACATTGCTTTCCAAGCAATAGAACTAATTTCTCCACTTCGGGATGGAACTAAATTGGAAAGTCCTCCAACAAATATTCCAATCGATGGAATGTGAGCAAACCCACATAAAACATAACTTACAATCAACATTGCTCTATCAGAAATTTCACCAGCTCTAGATAATTCACCAAGTTTAACATAGGGAGGAATTGATGTTTGTAAAAGTCTCTGACCGATTAACACAGAAGATTGCCAGAGTTCATTCATATCTAATGATACACCCGTAAAGAATGTAAGAGGTAAAAAGATTAAGCCAAAGATATTATCAAGTGAAACGACTTTAAATACTCTTCCAATAAATTGAAGTAATGTGTTTTCATTGTTTTGAAAGGATGCAAGCCAAGCAAATAGCATGTTTACTAACGCAACGCAACCGAGTATTGCAATGATAACTGCTGCAATTCCGACGGCCATTTTAACGCCATCAAGTGCTCCAAGGATAAGTGAATCCATATAGCTTGGTTTTTTTTCATTTGGATCTTCTTTGTCTTCTGGAACTCCACCCATAGTTTCTGGCATCCCAGATTCAGGAATGATGATTTTCGATATGACAAAGCAAGCAGGGATCGTTAAAAAGGACGCTGCCATTAAATGGCCTGTGATGGTTGGAAAGGTGGGACGTAGAAAACCTGCATACATTCCAAGAACAGTAGAAGAGATAGAACCAAAGCAACTTGCAAGAATTGCACATAATTCACTTCGAGTCATATTGAGTAAAAAAGGTTTCACTGCCACAACTGATTCAATTCCAACAAAAATGTTTGCAGCACCTGATAAAGATTCCGCCCCACTTGTGCCAAGAGTTCTCTGAAAAATTTTCGCAAAGAAATTTACAACGGGTTGAATTGCATTCATTCTATATAGAAGAGTAATAATGGCTGAGAAGAAGATCACCTGAGGAAGGGATCTGAAGGCGAATATAAAACCAACATCTAATCTACTTCTTTCGAAAAAACCGGTTTTTGGATTTACTATGTAAGAATAATCCACGATTCCAGTTTGTGGATTGATTAAATCGGTTGGCTTTACCATGACTTTATCAACAGGAGGAACAAAAACACCGCTGAATAAAAAGCGAGCTCCAGCTTCTGATGCTTCTAGTAAAAAGTTGATTGCATTTCCAAAAATTTCTACACCGGATCTTGTAATTGGGAAAACGAAGATAAAGAATCCCATAACAAATTGAATTCCTATTCCCCACTTAATTACATTCCAAGGAATTAGTTTTCTATTTTCAGAGCTGAGCCATGCAACTATACATAGCACATACATCCCAACTAAGGAGATTATATTGAGTCTTATATCTATCATATTTTTTCCCGATTCGGTCTTCAGATTAGCAATTTTCTAATTTAAATTATCGTCAAGAGAAATCCTTTGAATAAATTTAAAGCAAAGAATCACAGAATTTATCAGTTTTGAATCCCATTAAAATGAAAAATATTTAATTTTCAATGTGTCAATAAAAAATTGACTGTCTATATTGAATATTCCTGAAGAATTGAATTTAAAATAGATAAAAATTTGGACTTTTTCTGATAAAATAAAAAATTAACATCGGCTAGATAGAGAAATCATTATTATAATGAATCGAATGATTGGATTTTAGAAGATTTGAAATAATCATCTGCGTGGATGGATTGAAAGGGTTAAAAATGCTTACCAAAAAAAGTTATGTCAATTTTTCTAACTATTTTATATCTTCCAAACAAGCTATAGTTTAAAATGCACTTTCTCCAATCTATGATTTTAAAAACAAACCCTTATGATTTGCCTTTTTTTAAAATAGATCAGGATCGCAAGACTATCTGAATTCTCTCTGCGAATTTGTTTACAAATAGAGAAACATTCGAAATTCAATTTTCAAATTCTTCTCAAAAATAAGTGTGTTGAAATAGTTTTTAAGTGAAAAATGATTCTTGAAATGTTGAATAAAAAAACTAGCTTAAGTAAAACGTTATTAGAGATATTTTCAAAACAGAGTCAATATTGCTGTTTCTATAGATTATGCATTTTAATCTGCATTTTGAAAAATTATAAAAAAGAGAAATGAAATAATATAAGTTTTTGATCCTATTTTCCCTTACTTTCTAAACTTTTTTTATAACAGTTTATAATTTTATAAAATTTAAATTTAGTATATTAGTAAACTCTAATGCACTTTTGATTTACGATTAAATATCTAAAAAAGAACAAAAAAAGAACAGAATATCCGTTGTATCTATTTGAATTTTTTCTAAAATCTAACTTGCAGTTTCATTCAATACTTTGAATGAATTCTAACGATACATTGCAATTCATCATTTCTTGGATGGAAAGTAGAGTATAAATTTAGAATTACCCAATTAAATTCTAAATTCAATTTTAAGGATTTAGAATTGATTCATTCAAATAGGCATTCTTTGGTGAAAAAAAAATAAAAAAAAGGAGCTAAAAAAAACTGTTCGGCATATTTTTTATTTTTTTAGAATAAAATTATGTCTCTCGAAAAAATAATTCTCATTTCTGAAAAAAACTTAATTAAGGATTGACCTTGACCTACCTATTTCCGATATAATATTCAGGAAAATACACTCAAATGTATTTTCTAAAAAATATTGGAAGAGAGACTCAAAGGTATAAACAATGAAAATTATCAAAGGTATATTTATTCTTTTAGTGTTGGTTAATTTAAACCTCTTGCTTGCACAAAAAACTGAAACAGCTCCTGCTGGTGGTGCAAAGGATGCTGCAGAGCCGAATGAAGCTGGGGATACAATCAAGGGTGAATTAATTGCGGATGACGATACAGATGCTGGGTTATCGGATGAAGAGAGAAAAAAGAAAAAAGAAACTCTGAAGCATGAAGCTATGTGGAAGAATCAAGACTTTGTTGGCTACAATAAAGCATTCGAAGAATTACATAAATTATCAAAAGCATTTGCAAACAATAAATACAGACTTGCTCTTTCTGCTTACCAATCAGGAATGAACACAATTCTCAAAATGAGAGAAAGTGTTGAGCAATATAGAAAAGAACAAGCTGAGAAAAAGAGATTAGATGAGAAATGGTACTGGCAAAAAATCGATCGTAAAGCTAACGAAGAAAGATACATTGCAAGAGAAAAAATGGCTGCTAAACTAGCTGCTGTTACCTATTTCACAAAAGCAATCAACCATCTCGATGATATTACAAATCCTGACTTGAGAGAAACTGATGCTTACAAAACTCTTCTTTCTTCCGTTTACAGATCTTGGATTATGGCAGAGTACGATACACAAAACTACCCACAGTGTATCCCAATCCTCGAGCTCTATCTTGAAATCAAAGAAAACGAGAAAGAATATCCAGCTCATAAGTATTTAGCAAGCTGCTACTCTTTCGAAGAAAACACTTTGAGAAAATATAAAGCAGGAACTGACGATCAAATCCAAAAATTAAAGTATAAGAAAAACGTTCATCTTTTAAGAGCTACTGAATTAAAGTATGGAAAAGGTACTGTAGAGTACAAACACATTGTTGATTTAGTAAATAAAGATGAAGTGATTTCTGTTAATCCTTAATCTAATTCCGCTCTTTCAATTAAAATAAAACTATCCTTAACAGGATGGTTTTATTTTATTGAAATTAATGGAAAAGGATACAATTCTATACGTTCTTACAAAATCCCAAGAATACCTTGGCAAAAAACAAATCCCAAATCCCAGACTAGACGCTGAACTAATTCTTTCCGATATTCTAAACCTGGAAAGAATTAAGCTTTACTCCAATTTTGATAAAAAACTAACCGAATCAGAAAAAGATATATATCGAGAAAGAATAAAAGCTCGAGGTGAGTTTAAGCCTGTTGCTTATATAACAGGTTATAAGCATTTTTATAAAAGTATTTTTAAAGTGAATGATCAAGTTCTAATTCCACGACCCGAGACAGAAGAACTAATTGAGTGGATTTCAAAAGAGCAAAATCTAAATCAAAAAGTTTCCCTGTTAGATCTTTGTACTGGGAGTGGTTGTATAGGAATTAGTATTAAAAAAGACTTTCCTGCCGTTGAAATGACTTTTAGTGATTTATCCGAACAGGCAATTTTAATTGCAGAAGAAAATGCTAAAAGTATACTTGGGGAAGATAAAGCCAAATTCATTCAAAGTGATTTATTTGATTCTATCAAAGATTCCTTTGATTTTATTGTCTCCAATCCTCCGTATATTCCAATTGAAGAAAAAGAAATTTTAATGCCTGATGTTGTAAATTATGAACCACACCTCGCCCTTTTTTTAGAGGATCCAAATCATTTTTACAATAGATTTTTAATCGGTGCATTTGAGCATTTGAATCCAAATGGAGTTTTTTATTTTGAGACTCATCAAGATTGGGCAAGTAAAATTGGAAAAGTCGGTTTGGAGATAGGCTTTAAAGACTATACGATAAAAAAAGATTTGAGTCAAAAAGAACGTTTTATGAAATTTATAAAGTGAGGTTTTACGAATGAGTTTATTAAATGAAAAAGCTCCTGATTTTACATTGCCTAATTCAGAAGGGGAACTGATTGCACTGAGTTCGTTTAAGGGTAAGAAGCTATTACTTGTTTTCTATCCAGGTGATGAGACAATGGTGTGCACAAAGCAATTATGCTCTTATAGTAGTGGCTTTGAGGATTTTCAAAAACTTGGAATTGATATCATAGGAATAAACATGGATTCTGTTGAGTCTCATAAGAAGTTTAAAGAAAAATACAAACTAGCTTTTCCTCTATTATCTGATTCTTCAGGGTCCGTTTGCGAAAAATACAATGCAAAAGGGTTATTAGGAGTGAAACGTTCAACATTTTTATTGGATGAAAATCAGACTATTATTTTTGAAAATGAAGTATTGCCTGTTTTCTATAAAGATAAAGATGAGGTTTTAACTGAAATAAAAAAATTAGCTTAATTATTTACGTCTGAGAAGAAATGCTAAGTCTCTTGGAATTTCTTCTCTGTCTTGTATATATGCAGGTTCATATTCAGTATCATCCATTTCCATTTCGTAGTTTTTCTTGTTCTCAATCTTCTTTTTCTTTTTTAGTTTACGGTATTCGATGATCTTTATTTTTTCTTCTGCTCTAATTTGGGAAATTTCGTCTTGATTCAAATCCTTGTAGATAATCTTCAATACTTCTTCTCTGGCTAGGATTCCTGTTACACCATCATTTTTCTTTTTATAGATAAGAGTTAAATCGTTCTCATCAATTAAATCTACTTTTAAGATCTCGCCATCCTTTAATACGATGGTAGTGTCTAAGCCCAAAACAGGTTTGATTGAAAAAATTAGGAGTAAAAGGGTTAAAAATCGCATGGCATTGTGCATTGTACTCATGGTAAATTTTTGTCAATTAGGTTTTCAAAAAATCTGGTGAAATCATCCAAATTAACTGACCATACGCGAAATTTTCTTTTGGTGTATTGATCGCAATGGTTGTTCCGGTTGAAAAAACAAAGCTTCTAGCTATTGACTCATCTTTTATTAGACGGGATGCAAAGAAACTTACATCTGGATTATGCCCAATTATAAGAACTGTATCTGAATTTGTAAATTTTGAGAAATGGGTTAGAATTTCACTGTAATTATTGGAAGGTAATAATTCGTCTGCGGGAATTGGTGTTCCTTGGAATGAAAGTTTGGATGCAAATATTTCTGCGGTTTCGGTCGTTCTTTTATAGGGGCTATGAAAAATATGATTCACTTTAAGAGGACTCGTTGCAATGAACTTTGCCATTTTCTCAATATCGAATCTGCCCTTATCTGTTAATTGCCGATCTCTATCCAATCCTGAAAAAGAAATTGATTCAGCTTCACCATGTCTTCCAATGATTAACTTCATATAAATCCTGTGTAGACTAATATCCTGTTCTGCCTTTTCATTTTTACATTTTTTTTGAAAAATATAAGCAGCTATTCTATATAAAAACTTTTAACAGATTTTGCCCGTTTAGTCTTTCTATATATCCTATTTTTCACTAGCCATTCCTTTGTAATCAGAAAAATTTGTTTTGTAATGAATGACAATCCTATTCACATTGAAGATTTATATAAGCAATATGACTCTAAGTCAATTGCAATTAAGAAGCTTTCTCTAACTATACAGCCTGGTGAAATATTTGGGTTAATTGGTCAGAATGGCGCCGGAAAAACTACATTGATTAAAATACTACTTGGTTTCTCTTCTCCTACAAGTGGAAAAGTAGAAGTCTATGGTAAAAAAAATTCGGTAGAGTTTAAAACAAAAATCGGATATTTGCCAGAAAAAGTAATGATCCATCCTTTTTTAACTGCCTTTGAGTTTTTATATTTATGCGGTAAACTCTGCTTTATTGATAAGAATATTTTAAAAAAGAAATGTGCTTCTATTTTAGAAAGGGTAGGGCTTGGTGATAAGTTAAATGCAAAAGTAGGAACATTCTCGAAGGGAATGACGCAAAGGCTAGGATTAGCACAGGCAATTATTCACGAACCTGATTTATTATTTTTAGATGAACCAGGTTCAGGTCTTGATCCACTTGGGATGATCGAACTTCGAAATATTATACTAGAAGACCACAAGTCTAGAAATGCTACAATTTTTATAAATTCTCATCGTTTAATGGAAGCTGAAAAGTTATGTTCTCGTATTGCTATTTTACATAAAGGTGAGATGGTTGCGAGTGGTTCTATGAATGAACTTACACGAACAAAAAACCAGATTAATTTACGTTTGGAAGCGTTAACCGAAAAATTAGAAAATTATATTGGATCAATAGGAAATCAAATTCAATTTAAAGGGAATGAAATATCCTTTGACCCAAAGGAGTCTATCGATTTGCGCCAAATACCGATGCAGATTGTTCAGAATGGTGGAAATATCTTAAAGTATGAAATCGTGAATGAAAACTTGGAAGAGATTTTTCTCAGATTGACTGGAGGCGAAAAATGAAAATAATATTAAGCCATATTTTCTCGAGTATTTTTACTATTGCAGGTCTTACAATCAGAGAAGCAATGAGAAAGCGAATTATTTTTGTGATTTTGGCTATATCTAGTTTTTTTCTTTTGATGAATTTCTTTTGCGAGTCTGTTACAATGCAAGCGAATGGAGAAGAAGTAAAAGATGATGCATTTGGGTCTGTATTTATTTTTATTATTGTGATATTGTGGAGTTTTGTTATTTCAGCACTCGTTACATCCTCTTTACTAGCCGATGAGTTTGAAAACAAAACATATACAATGATTTTATCTAAGCCAATTTTTCGACTGAGTTATTTAGGAGGAAAAGTTTTAGGTGTATTTTTATTAATCATTTTAAATGCAATTTTAATTATTGGAATATACAGTATTATAAGCGTTATTCGCTCTAAGACTATTGATTCAAGTTTATTTATGGCTGCAATTTCAATGCTTCCTGCCTATATTTTACTTGTTAGTATTGTTTTACTTTTTACGGTATTGATTAATCGAACCGCATCAGTGTTATTATCATTTGCGATTGTTTTGCTTACCAGTGTGATTAATTATCCAATGTATGAAGCAGCCTTTGAAAAAGTAATCGATACAAACTCATCCAAAAAAATGATTCTTGAAATTATCTACTGGATATTACCACAATTTGGAACTAGTTTATTTCACGCCATTTCTAAGGTAGCAAAATCCTTCTCACAAGTTCATTATTTAGGTCTTTATTCTTATTTTCAAATTGGAATCTGGATTTTACTAACCTGGATACTAATCTATTTTAGTTTTAGAAAAAGAGAATTAGAATGAAACCTTATAGGAAAAATGTTGGGATTGTTGTCTTTAATTCAAAAGGCGAAGTTTTAGTAGGAAGGCGAGTTGGACCCTATCGGGATAATTGGCAGTATCCGCAAGGCGGCATTGATGAGGATGAGGAACCGAAACAAGCGGCTGTTAGAGAATTGTATGAAGAGGTTGGAATTAAAGAGGTTCAATTCGTATATGAAGCACCAAAATGGATTAGTTATGATTTCCCAAAAGATCTGGATATAAAATTAAGTAAAAAGTATGCAGGTCAAATTCAAAAATGGTTTTTAGTATTTTGGGATAAATCCGTGAGTGATTGTAATTTACATACTTACGAGCCAGAGTTTGAAATGGTTCAATTTATTCCAATCGAAATGACTATTGATAAAGTCGTTCCTTTTAAAAAGCATGTGTATCAAGAAATTCTAAATTTATTTCAACCTGAAATTCAAAAATATTTGAGTAGTAAAAGATAATGGAAAGAGAAATTTATACCCCACCTGGTGGACCTCCACAAGATCCAATAAATCCAAATTTATTTAAAAATTTGGGAGAAGAAAAGATAAGAAGTCTAGCTAATTTTTTTTATAAGGAGATTGCACTCTCTGCGATTCGTCCTATGTATCCAGAGGACTTGAAACCTGGTGAAGAAAAGTTAGCTGATTTTTTGATTCAAGTCATGGGTGGTCCAGCTTACTATTCAAGAAAGTATGGACATCCAAGAATGAGAGCTAGGCATTTCCCTTTTGAAATAGATGAGAAAGCGAGAAGAGTCTGGCTTTCTTGTTTTAAAAAAGCGTTAGATGCCATAGATGTAAATGAAAACGATAAGGTGGATATATATTCTTTTCTGACTAGCTTTTCTGCTTGGATGGTCAATAAAGCTTAACTATTTCAAATGAATTTTTAGATGAAGTCCTTTGCTTGTATCTAAATTACTGCTTTTTATTTCTTTACTTTTTATTCTTATAGAAATTCTATGAAGTATGGGTTTTCATATTGAAACATTTCCTGTTTATCCACTCGGTTGCAACTGTTCCATTGTGTCTTGTGATGAATCGAAAGAAGCAATCGTGATTGATCCAGGCGGAAGTGAGGATCAAATTTTTAGATATTTGAACTCAAAGAATTTAAGAGTTACACAGATTATTCACACTCATGCCCACTTTGATCATTGTTTAGGAACAAAGACCATTGCGGATGCGAATGAAAACTGCAAAATTGGATTACATAAAGATGATTTGAAATTGTATCAAAATATCCATATGCAGTGTCAAATGTTCGGTATTCATTATTCAGGTGACATAAGAGAGTTAGATTTTTATTTAGAAGACAATCAAATTTTATCTATTGGAAAATCGACCAATCTTGAAGTCTTGCATACACCTGGTCATAGTCCTGGATCTGTCTGCTTTCTTTTAAGGAGTTCCGACAAACACATAGTCTTTTCGGGTGATACGCTTTTTGCGGGAAGCATTGGGCGCACTGATCTTTGGGGTGGTGATTACGATTTAATTTTAAAATCTATTCAGAACAGATTATTTACATTAGAAGATGAAACGCTTGTCATTCCAGGTCATGGTGAAGGTAGTGTTATTTACAAGGAAAAATTATACAATCCATATCTAAATTGATGGCTTAGGTAATAAAACATGCACATAATTCCGACAATTGTAGGAGAACGTTTATGATGATCATTCGGCTTATATCCTATTTATTACTGCTTATAATGTTATGTGGAACACTTGCAGTTTCAGCTGTATCGTGGTCTTTTTATGAGTCAGTTTATTCTTCTTTAAACCTTCTCAAATATACATCTGATAATAAAGCTCGTGATATTTTGGCAACTGTTGCTCGTGTAGCGGAAACCAAAATGTATTCAGATGGCTACAATGAAATGAATGATTTTTTCGTTCGAATGATTAAACAGTCAGAGAAAGATTTAGATAAATTTACAATTAAAGAAGTTTTCCTAATCTCACCAGAAGGTGTTGTTCTTGCACACAGTAATCCATCAGAAATAACGGGAGAAATTATTTCTCGCACTCCTTCTCAAAAGTATAATAAACCCTATTACATGAGAGCACTTCGAATGAGAAAGGGACAACTACCAACTCCTCAAACATTTGGACAGGAGTATAAAGGGGATGAAACATTTTTCGGTAGAATGATGATGCGTTTATTTCCAGAATTAAAATACCAAACAGTTCTCTTATCTGCACCAATTTATCATTTAGAAAAATTAGAAACAGTAGGTTCCATACATTTAATTTACAATAGAGGGAATGTTCTCTTTTTTATGGAAAGCCAAAAGGAAATTTTCCTTTGGATGCTCTTAAATTATATTGGAATATCATTTTTAGTAAGTATTGCGTTGTGGGGAACATATGTTTTATTTTTATTCGGTAGTTATAAGCAAGGTGGGCGTAATACCGCTAATATACCTGAGCCCGAATTGCCTAAGACACTTGCAAAAATTGAAACCATTTTCGAAAAGCAAGAAGATACAATTAAGCGTTATTTGACACCTATACCACTAAAGCTTGATAATACAATTCTGAATGCAGAGAGTATTACAGAGATTAAACAACCTCCTGTTCATCCTGAGAATCAAACAACAGCCAAAGTTCCGAAAGTGGAAAGTTCTTCCTTAAATGGTAGTAACGGAAATGGGAAAATGGCTAATACAAATAATAAAGCAAATCCAACGGAAGCCTTGGATGCAATCTATCTTGACTGATGCTAGATGTTTCGATTAAAGAAAACCACTTAAGTGAAACGCAAGTTGTATTTGTAAATATAAAAGGTGCGTTAGACTCCGAGAAAGCTATTGATTTTTATGATTTTATCAATGCCGAATTGATAAAAGGCTTCAGAAAGTTTGTAGTGGATTGTTCAGGTTTAGATTACATATCTTCAGCTGGAATATCGATAATGATTCGACTCCAGCACAAATTAGATCAGAAAAAATCTATATTAGCTTATTATGCTTTGAATAAGGAAATTACTCTTGTCCTAAATTTTTTTGGTTTATCAAAAGAATTTCCCATTGCGGATACAGCAGAGAATGCACTGAAACTTTTAGATTTACATCAGGAACCTTTCTCTGGAGAAGAGGAGATTTACTCAGTGCATTCTGAAGCATTGCATGTTACAGATAATACAAGCCATACAGAGTCTTTACCTATTGATACAACAACGCCTAGAACAGAATCTTTGCAAGTGCAAGTTTCTGAGTATAAAGTATCCTCTCTTTTAGATCCTGAAACAGCAAAGAAAATCAAGACAAATCGCCTAACGCTCACTGATGAATTTCCTGTGCTCGAAGAAGATGAATCTCCTACCTCACAGATTGAACCTATCCCTCCAGAAGAGATTAAAAAAGAAAGTCCGCCTTTTACTGAATTAAAAATAAAGTTACCGTTTATAACAAGAACAGAAACAAATCCTGCGAAATCTACGATTATGGATAGTATAACAGATTTTGAAACCGATCATACGGAACGTTATGATGTTGGATCATTATCAAATGTTACAGATACTAATTTTACTGTGCTTGTTGTAAATTGTGGAAACTGTGGTTCTAAAATTCGAATTCGAAAACAGGGAAAACAAAAATGTCCAAATTGCGGTTACAAATTTTTATTGAGACAATCGGGGTCTATTTCCACAATCGAGAGGCTGTAGCTTGAATGACAGAAGCAGAACTTAAATCTCTAAACGGTCTGACAAGAAAAGAAGCCGAGAAGAGGATAAAAAAGTTCGGCTTAAATGAACTTCCATCAGGAAAACAAAAAACAATTCTAGAAATTGCATTGGCTGCTATTAAAGAACCAATGTTTTTAATACTACTGAGTTGTAGTTGTATATATTTCATTTTAGGTGATATTCAAGAAGCTATCTTTCTTTCAATATCCGTATTATTTGTATTGGGAATTACGATCTATCAGGAAAACAAAACAGAGAATTCTCTTCAGTCTCTAAAAGATTTATCAAGTCCTAGAGCGTTAGTAATAAGAGATGGTAAGGAGGAGCATATTGCTGGTAGCCTGCTTGTTCCAGACGACCTTATTATAGTTAAGGAAGGGGATAGGATTCCCGCGGATGCCTATGTTATATGGGAGAGAAATTTAAGTGTGGATGAGTCTATACTTACTGGAGAGTCATTTTCAGTTAGAAAATTTTCCGGAAGCGAGAAGGACGAATTAGGTGATAAGATCTATTCTGGAACGTTAGTTGTCTCAGGTCAAGCTGTTGCTTCTGTTTTTGCAACGGGCTTGCTGACAGAGATTGGAAAAATTGGAGTATCGCTTGAGAATACAGAGGAAACAGACAGTCCTATACAAAATGAAATCAACTCTCTTGTAAAAGTTTTTTCAATTATTGGAATTGGTTTATGCATAGTGATAGCAGTTGTATATGGATTTACGCGTGGGTATTGGTTAAAGGGTTTTTTGGCAGGACTTACACTTGCTATGTCTATCTTACCAGAAGAGTTTCCAGTTATCTATACAGTATTTATGGCGTTAGGTGCATGGCGCATTTCCAAAGAAAATGTTCTCGCTAGAAAACGAGGGGCAGTTGAAATCTTAGGTTCAGCAAATGTTTTGTGTGTTGATAAGACAGGAACCTTAACACAAAATAAAATGAGCTTGCAAAGAATCTGGTCGAAAGGCTTTTTTCTTGATACTAATTCAAATGGAATGGATGAAATTCCTGAAAATTTTCATGAATTACTAGAATACGGGATTCTTGCATCGAAAAAAGATCCATTTGATCCCATGGAGAAAGAACTTTTAAGATTCGGAGGAAGCTGGCTTAAAAATACAGAGCATTTGCATCCCGATTGGAATCTTATTTTTGAGTATCCTCTTTCAAAGGAATTACTTTCATTATCTCATGTTTGGGTTTCAGCGGATACGGATGAGTATATAATTGGATCCAAAGGAGCGCCAGAGTCAATTTGGGATTTATGCCATTTATCTGAAGAAGAGAAAGAGCGCCTATCGGTTATTGTGCATGATCTAGCTTCTAGTGGATTGCGTATATTAGGTGTTGCTAAATCTACATTTAAGAAAAATGAATTACCTAAGAGTCAACATGATTTTCCATTTCAGTTTTTAGGATTCCTTGGTTTTGCTGATCCAGTGCGAGAGAATGTTTCCAATTCAATTAAAGAATGTATTCAAGCTGGTGTAAAAGTAGTTATGATCACTGGTGATTATGAAGGAACAGCGAAAAGTATTGCAGAGAAAATAGGTCTGCCTCTTGGAAAGCATATCATTACAGGATCTGAATTAAATTTATTATCTGATGCAGAATTAAGAGAAAGAATAGTCGATACGAGTATATTTTGCAGGGTTGCTCCTGAACAAAAACTTAGAATTGTGAATATATGGAAAGAATTAGGTAGAGTTGTTGCTATGACGGGTGACGGTGTAAATGATGCTCCGGCTCTCAAATCTGCAGATATAGGTATTGCGATGGGAAAAAGGGGAACCGATGTTGCAAGAGAATCTTCAGACTTGGTTCTTGTTGACGATGACTTTTCTTCCATTGTAAAATCGATTCGTCTTGGGCGTAGAATTTTTACAAATTTAAAAAATGCTATGACCTATGCACTTGCTATTCATATTCCAATTGCTGGATTGTCTCTTTTTCCTGTGCTCTTTGGTTTCCCATTACTTCTTTTGCCGATGCATATCGTTTTTTTGGAGCTTATGATTGATCCAGCTTGTTCTATTGTTTTTGAAGCTGGAAAGGAAGCGATAGACACAATGAACAAGCCACCTCGTATGATAATAGAGAAAATATTTAATCCATATTTACTTAAAATTGCTTTTCTACAGGGTTTGAGTGTTCTTTTCTTTTCAATATTGTCTTTTTATATTTTTTGGCGTCAGGATCATTTAGAAGATTATTCTAGAACGGCTTGTTTTGTGACTCTAATTTCGGGTAATGTATTTATGATCGTAAAGAATTTAGCAGGAGATAAACCTCGAAGTATTCTACAGAGCATGAATATACCATTTCGATATCTTGCGACAAGTGCATTTAGCTTATTATTTCTAATTGTTTATATACCTTTTTTATACCAGTTATTCCATTTTTCTCCTTTGAAATATACTGATTTATTTATTTCCTTTGGTTTAGGTCTTTTATCTATGCTTGTCTTATTATTTTTCTAAAAAATATTGTAGTGGCTGATTCGCCACTACAATAAAAGTAAAATGGAAAAAGATTCTAATTTTTATATTGTAAATTGAAATGAAAAAAATACGAGTGTAAATTTTAGATGAATACAATAGAAAGTATGATTTATATCATACGAATTTAAATCTTTAATTGTTAAGTAGAAATTCTAGATAGCACTAGTTCTATATTGTTAAAAATTTGCGATATGCGCTTTGCTTCTTTGATATATCGGCAAGAGTATATTGATCAATCGATTTTAGGAAAGCCTGTAATGCTTTATTGAGAATTGATTTGAGTTCACAAACAGGATGTATAACACAATCTCCTTGAGGATTGAAGCATTCAACAATATGAAAGCTAGGCTCGATTTTTTTTATGATATCTGCTAGATTTATTTTATTGGGAGTCATTGCTAGGGTAATTCCACCTTTCACGCCGCTAGTTGTATTCAAATATCCTAGTGTAGATAATTTATGAACAACTTTTACTAAGTGGTTTTTAGAGATTTTATAAGTAGATGAAATTTCTTTGATTGTTACTTTTCTATCAGAGTGAATAGACAGAAAAATTAAAACTCTAAGAGAGTAGTCTGTATAGTTTGTTAATTGCATAATTTCACATGAAAATTGACTTAGAATTATTTCAAATATTTTTTCCTTTACAATTATTGTATTCTAAATATATTAATTACTCACTTCAATATAGATAGAGGAATTAGCTTCTGGATGTAGTATATAAGAATATTC
>DAORDH010000010.1:0-153774 GCA_035345875.1 Leptospiraceae bacterium
TTTATTAAAATCTATTCTGTAAACCCTTTTTCTTATTTCGCAACAGACTGATTATGCGAACTTTTCCTTTGGATGGAGATGGGATTTTGATTTTGGGTTACTTTTTGGTTTTGATTTAGGAATTGCGAAAGAATTGAATCCACATCGAAACTTTTATGTTTTTTCTGACGAGCCTGGTCTTATAGATAAAAGTAGAATCCCTAGTTTGAGAGATTTAGCGTATTACCAAATGGTTTCATATCCAACTGGAATACATCAAAGTTTTCTTAGTTTTAATATATTCTCAGGAATTTCTTTTTAAAAATTTCTGTAAAGAATGAAATAGAATTTTAGAAAACTCAATTCAGATCTATTATAACGCTAAAAATAATTTTAAATCAAACTGTAGCGAACCAGATTCATTCTAATTCTATAATACATTCCTAAGTCTTTTGTGTTTGGATTTTTTTGTATATTAGAGAATGCATTTAGAATCCGATTCTTTTCTTCTAGTGTGAGCTTTTCTATTTTACAGATTTTGAAAATATTATCCAAACATGCTTTGAGTCTTTCTTGGTAAAGTTTCATTTCTCGAATGCTTTCAAAGGTTGTCTCTCTCGTTAAAAATTCAAAATTTGAGAGAGTAGAGTATCGATTGATTTTAGAATTATCTTTGTTTTTAGGGATTTGTTTCCTTAACGTTTGTATTTCTCTCAAATACATTTTTGTAAACCTCACACGAGTCGGAAATTTTATTCGCATTTTAATTTTTGTCAAAGAAAAATTTTTGATTTAAATTTCTTATTATTTTTTTTTATTTTATTTTGCATTTTTATCAAAGGAGTGTGTAAGGAAAACCTATGGTAAAAATAGATCTTTAATTCAATTTTTTTGCTGAAAATAATATTGAAAATAAATGCCTTAAACTCTAGATTGTTTCAAACCCTAGGTGCTTTCGAGATAAAAACATGACAAAGAATAAATCGGATCTAAATAAAAAACTTATAGAGGGAACAGTAAAAGGCATCCAAGGAATTGCGCACCCTGTTCGGCTCATGATTTTGCACGCTCTCTCTAAGGAAGAACTCTCTGTGAATGATTTAGCTGATTATAGTGGCGTTAGTCAATCTGTCACATCTCAGCATTTAGGTAAGATGAAAGACATCGGAATTCTAGACAGTCGCAAAGAATCCAATAAGGTTTTTTATTATATTAAAGACAATCGTTATAGAGAGCTTTCTCGTAGCATTGGGAAACTTTTTAGTCTATACTCTGTTTCACAAAAATAAATTTAATTTCCAAAACCCAATGCAGTGCCGATTTGATAAACAGCTAGAGAACTAAAATATGCTAGGATTGTCATATAAACAAATAAGAAGGCAGGCCAGAAAAAAGATTTTGTTTCCTGTCTAACAACAGCTAACGTTGACATACATTGGCTGGCATAAGCAAAGAAAATGAGCAGGCTAATCGCTGTTAAAATACTCCAAGTTTTTTTTCCCGTTTTTGGATTTATATCAGACTGCAATGATGTCTTCAAATCATCACTTGTCTCATCTCCCTCCACTCCATAAATAATTGCAAGGGTCGAAACAAGCACCTCTCTCGCTGCGAAAGAAGATATAATTCCAACTCCAATTTTCCAATCGAAACCGAGAGGTTGTAAAACTGGTTCAATGGTTTTTCCAAGTCTTGCTGCATAAGATTCAGAAATCTCACTTTTAGTTTCAGCTCCTTCGCTACCTACATTCACTGGATAATAGGCTAAAAACCAAAGAACAATAGATACGTAGAGAATAATCGTTCCTGAATTTACTATGAATGCTTTCACATTTTGGTAAACACTGAGAGATAAATTTTTAACTGATGGAATTTTATATGAAGGTAGTTCAATTAAAAAATAAGAAGACTCATGTTTGAAAAAAGTTTTCTTAAACAAAAGGGCAAAAAGTAAAGCTGTGCCCATTCCTAAGATAAACAATCCAAATAAAATGAGTGCTTGTAAGGAAAAAATCCCAAAAACATTTTCTTTCGGAAAGATAGCTCCAATGACAAGTATATATACCGGATAACGTGCGGAACAGGTTATAAGTGGAGAAATTAGTATAGTAGTCATCTTGTCTGATTTATTTTCGATTGTTCTAGTACTCATGATTGCAGGAACTGCACAAGCAGCAGAAGAAAGTAGAGGTATAAATGACTTACCAGATAAACCAAATTTACCCATAAATTTATCCATTATAAACGATACGCGAGATAAGTAACCAGACTCTTCCATGATACCAATAAATAAAAACAATAACGAAATCTGTGGGATAAATACTAGAACAGAACCAACTCCTCCAATGATTCCTTTTGTGAGAAGACCATTTAATGGACCGATTGGGAGGCTCTTTTCGAAATAATTGGCGAGCGTATCAAATGTTTTTTCTATCCACTCCATTGGGAGTTCCGACCAAGAAAATAAGGATTGGAAAACAAGCGCCATAATTGCAAAAAAGGTAATCATCCCAAAAAAAGGATGTAAAACAATTTTATCTAAAGCTGCCGATTTACTTTTTTGGTTTTCAATATTGCCATTGAGTACATGGCTAATAATAGATTTAATTTTAAAAGATTTATATATGACTTCTTCTTGGTATTTAAATAATAAACCTGATGCAACTAACTCCATTTGGATAAAGTTTTGAATGGTAGGGTTGAACTCTTCGATCCCAGGTAATTCTTTTTGTAATTTTTCACCAGACAATTTTTTTAGTGCATTTGATAAAACAAAAGAGAGATAATGCTTATTATCCGCTTCTATTCTAGTCAGTAGGTTTTTAAAGAAGGTTTCTCTTTTTTCATCCCATGCCCAAAGTCTTTCTGGAGTTTTAAAACTGGATTCTTTTAATAATAATTCTTTTAGTTCAGGAATTTTATCCCCTGTTTTTCCGTTTACAAGGATCACTTCAATTCCTAGCTCATTTTTTAATTTATCTAGATCTATGGAAATATTCTTTTTTTCCAAGATGTCTTTCATTGTGATTACAAGTAGAAGCGGGGCTCCTAAATCCATGATTTGAAATAAAAACTGCAAACTTCTTTCTAGTAACATTGCATCCAAAACGAATACAATTTTATCTGTTGGTTTTCGACTCATTAGAAATCGTGTCAGTGTTTTTTTGTCTTCGGAATTAGCATTCAAAGAAAAGGAGCCAGGTAAATCAATTAGTTCAAGTTCTCTATCATTGGATGAAATTGTTCCCGTTGCGATTCCGACAGTCACTCCTGGAAAGTTTCCTGTCTTTTGACTCAGACCTGTTAGCCGATTAAATACAGAAGTCTTCCCTGCATTCGCATTTCCTACGAGTAAACAACGATAACTAGTTTCCATTTGTTCTTACCTGAATAAAGGAAGCATCATTTAAGCGAAGAGAAAGATGTGCTCTACCAATTTGAACTACGATTTTATTTTGACTTGGATACTTTTGCAGAACAGAGATTTCTGTGCCAGGCAAAAAACCAAAGTCGAGTAATTCTAAAATATAGTCAGAGTTTAATTTTTCTTGATTCATAGAATCAATAATTGCTTTCTGATTCAGCTCTATCCCTGATAAACTTTTAAGCATATTTAATTCCTGTTCTGGAAATAGAAACTATCGATATCCGATAGAGCGATTCTTTTTTGCTTCCATCGGAGTTAAGTCTTTTATTAAATCCATTTCTGGCGCTAAAATTTTCACATATCTATCAAAGTAGAGCATTTGTTTAATCAGAAGTCCGAACTCATGTGGAATTTTAAGTCCATTGTTTTTACTGATATCACTGATTCGTAACATGACTCCGTTGAGTCTTGTTTCATCAATTCCAGCAACATCTCCGAGTTGTATACTCATAGCAATTTCATTCATTTCATCAAAAATGTATTCCAAGTCTTTTGCAAATTTAGTTTCATCGATTCCCTTTGCGGTTGAATCCATTTGCACTAGACCTCTTGCCATCATCTTTGCGTTAGTGGTTCCAAGACCTTCCATGAAAAACATGAGACCCATCCAAGTATCAGGAGAAATTCTTCCTACGATACCAAAATCGATAAAACCTATTTTTCCATCTTTTAGAACAAGTAAATTTCCTGCGTGAACATCCGCATGAAACATTCCACTACCAAGGGATGAGAACCATATGTCTAACGCATCTGTTAAAGTCTTTGCAGGATTACTTGAAACTGTTTTAATTGCTTTTAGATCAGTGAGTGGAATTCCATAGAATCTTTCCATTGTAAGTAAACGCTTTGTGCTGTATTTAGAAAACACTCTTGGCACTTTAGCTCTCGTTTCATTTGTGTTGAGTAAATGCTTATCGAACTCTTCGATGTTTTTTGCTTCTTGGATAAAATCAACTTCAAGCAAAATGGAATCGTGAAATGTTTTTACGATGTCTGTAAGTCCTGATGTTTTTACACCTGGAGAAAGCTTTTCAAAAAGTAGTGTTGCAAGATAAATTAGATTCATATCTGTCTTCAAAACATCTTCAATGTCAGGTCTTTGCACTTTTAGAACTACATCGAAACCATCTACAGTAGTTGCTGCATGCACTTGTGAAATAGAGGCAGATGCCATTGGCTTTTCTTCAATAAAGGTAAAAAATTTCTCTGGCTTGTCTCCTAACTCTTTTTCGATAATCTGTAAAATGGTTTTAAAAGGAATAGGGCGAACAGAGTCTAAACACTTTTGCATTTCATCAACATAATCTTTAGGAAAAAGAGATGGAGCGGAGGCTATAAATTGCCCTAATTTAATATAGGTAGCTCCTAAATCTTCGAATGCTTCTCTCAGTCTTACTGGGAGTTGTTTATCTTTTTTATCTAGTAGAATATCCGCTAGAACTTGTGCTAATTTTGTAGATAGAATTCTAAATGAGTCTGCGATTCGAAGGATTGCATTGATTCCGGATGCAATGTTGTCTGTTATTTGAGTCATAGGGATAAATTTTCAAGTAGGGTTATACTGACAATTCATTTCGTTAGAACGATTTTTTGTTTACAGAATAACAATTTTGACAAACATTGTCAGAAATTTCTAAAAAGAAGTAATAAAAAAACCATCTATGGACAAAGAAAACATTTTAATTCAGGAGCTTGGGAAATTGGAGCTCCCTGAGCTAAAAAAAGTAGCCACTCTTTGGAATATTCACAAATTTACAGGCAAAGATAAGAAATCCTCTGTTTCCCAACTTTATTCTGCATTTCAGGAAGAATTCTATTTAAAGGCAATACTTGAAAAGCTCACACCGATTCAGGTGAATATATTCTCTCTCATCCTAAAAAATAAAAACGTTCAGACTCTTGGGGAAATTGTTAGAAAGACTTCTCTGCACCCAATCAATGCGGAAACAGAGCTTGGTGTTTTAAGGAAATATTGTCTTGTTTATCAAAGAAAAAATAGAGAAAGGTTAACAAACAATTTAGATAAATATCATGCTTATTCCGAAATTGCAGATTTAATTAAGCTAGATATCAATGCAAAAGGGGAGAAGTTTAAACTCTCCCTTGATAAATATTTTCATAAGCATCCAGTTGATCAAATTGCTCCAGAATGGATCAAAGTTCTAGGTTATAAGAAAATTGATTCTTTAGATGAATTTGTAAAATTTGGTTTGTCTGAAGAAGGAATCGGGATGACAATCCAATCTCTTTCTGAAATTGAAAGAGATGTTTTACTCTATGTATATACCCATGGTGGAGTGATTGAAGCGGAAGTAGTTCGAAATTATATCAGTGTAAATCGAGAAAAGTTTGAACATGTAATTCCTCTTCTAACTTCCAAGTATTTGGTGTTTGATACCTATTATGTAGATGAGAAATTTATACGAATCATCACAATCCCAAAAGAAATTTTAAACTACATTCAAGTGCATACCCTTCTTCCTTCCGCAAAGAAAGGAACGAAACAAAAGCAAGAAAAGATTGCAAAGAATGATTTAGATTTCTTTTTAAATATTAAAAAGATGATTTCTTTCATTTCCAGAAAAGGCTTAAGCCTTGCTAAGTCTGGAAAGATCAAGCAAGCAGACAATAAAAGAACAGAACAAGACTTACTGAAACCAGACATTGACATTTTCCCAGAGAAAGGACAAGTCTATCAAATCGAATTGATTCTACCTATTTTAAAAATTTTAAATTTAGTAGATATCAAAGGGGAAAACATTGTTTTAACTGGTGAGATCGATGAATTTCAAAAGAAAGATATTTTTGAATTAATGAATATAGTGATTCATGAAGTAAATGAAGTTCGTTCTAAGCGTTTCAATCCTCCAGAAGTTTTCTCTGCAATCGAAGTTCCGTTTTATGATAAACCTATTTTAGATAAATGCGTGAATATCATTCTAAGTATGGGGAAAGTAAATACATCTGTAATCTTTTCAAACGTTATCCGTGAGAACTTAGTTTTATCTCCTGGATTTAGAATTAAAAACTTTGAAAATGATTTAATGGATTTACGCAAAGAAATCATAAGTGCTATTTTCTATCTTCATTTATTTGGTCTTTTAGAAGTAGAGTATCCTTCTAGATATTTAGTTCTTTCTGATTTAGGAAAATATTATTTCCAATCAAAAGCGATTCCTAAACATACTGAGAAGGGTGGAATTACAATTAACTCTGACTTTAGTATTATTGCATTCCCTGAGAAATGTTCACTCCATGGAATTCATTTACTAAAAGTATTCACAGAACTCAAAGACTACGACCGAGTATATACTTTTGCTTTAACGAAGGACTCATTTCAGAATGGTATTTTATTAGGATATGATCCGAATCTATTTATTCAATTCTTAAAAGATTCTAGCAAAGCAGAACTCGCTCAAAACTTGATGTTCCTATTTGATGATTGGAGCAAGAATCTACCGATTGTTGTTGTTACTGAGGATTGTGTATTACTTAAGACCTACGATGTTCATGTAATGGAATTATTGCTTGGGCAGATTAAAGGGAAGAAGATTGTTATGGAGGAAATAAGTCCTGAAGCAATCTTAATTGATAAGACTAAAATCCAGGACGTTATTCAAATAGCGGAGAAGTTAAACCTAATTATTAAACTAATTAGATAATTCCTATTCTGGGTCTGTAACTTTGATTTTGGTTTTGAAGTTCCAGGCCCTAAAAGGAGCAATAGCTTCAAGCCGTTGATCAATTACGAAGTAAAGTCTGTCCCCATATTTCACAAGTCCACCTTTGTAGTGGGCATACTTTGTTTTATGATCTACTAATCCAACTTCCTTTACTTGTTTCCAATCCTCACATGTTTTCAAGGATGGCACTTTCTTTAAATATAACTCTTTGATTGTATTATCTTTAACTGCGTCTCTTAAAATTTTTTCCCATTCCATAAAGAACAGATTCCTTACTGTATTCTTAGCTTATTTTATTTCTTATATCGATCGACCAGATTCAGAATATTTCTGATCTAAAAAATAAATTTGCCTTACTAAACACCATTTTTATAAAAACATCTCTGTTTTTTTATCTGTATTTAGCAGATAAGCTGCAAATTGGTACTATATAATTCTTCATAGAGTAGTCAATGTTTATTTGTAAAAAGCTTTGTATTTTTGGAAATATCTTTCAGGTTTCAAAAGGATGCAAAAGATTTAGCAAAACTACTTTTCAATTTTAACAAGATTAAAAGAATGGTAATACATCCCTAGGATTCATAAAAGGGGCTTTAGCTCAGCTGGGAGAGCATCTGCTTTGCAAGCAGAGGGTCATCGGTTCGATCCCGATAAGCTCCATTATTTTTATTGCCTACCTATACTCTCTAATAGAAATTACTATAGTGCGTAAGTTTTTGTTATTCATCTTATTTCTGCTTGTTTCGCTTCATCTAGAGGCAAAGTTACCTACTTACCCGAATGGAATTTATCCATCGAACTATTGGCAGTTTTGGGTATTCTATGAAAAGGAATGGAGGCAAGGGCAAAAAGATATTATCTTACGTCCTTTCTACTCCTCTTACAAAGATGAGATGAGTGCACATACTTTTAATACTTCCTTTTATCCAATTTATTATTCTGAGAAAACAAATCATTGGAACCGGTGGACTTTTTTATTTGTATTTAGTCATGATAGCACTCTTCACGATGATACAGGAGATGATACTGATCTAGTTTTGTCTCCACTCTTTCAGTGGGGAAGAGGGGAAACAGAAAAAGATCGTTATGTGGCATTCTTTCCCTTTTATGGGAAAATGAAATCAAAACTTTCTTGGGGAGAAATTAATTTCTTTTTATTTCCACTCTACGTAGATTGGAGTCATAAGGAATTTAAAGCCTATAGCTTTTTATATCCACTCATTTTATATGGAAAATCGGATGTTAGAACTGAAATGAGGTTTCTTCCTCTTTATTCTAAAAAATCTCATATAGCTAAGTTTGAACATTATACCATTCTATGGCCTTTTGTTCAATGGGGTAGAGATTCCCTTGATAAAAAAGAACCGACTTCTTATTCTTTTTTCTTTCCTTTTTATAATTTAAAATCATCTCAATATGGAAATATGAAAAGTTATGCTTTTTTATGGTTTCCAATTTTAGGTTCACTTGTTGGATATGGATACGATAGACGAACGAGTGAAGTCAATTATAATTTTCTCTTTTTCTTCCTACAATATGGATATTCAAATAGTAAGGATTATCGTAAACATATGTTTTTTCCCTTTTACGGTTACTCCCGATTTGCCAGTAAAGAGTTTACTTTTATTACTCCACTCTTTGTTCATATGAGAAGTGATACATATGGAGTAAAATCCAATTCATATTATATGATTCCATTTTTTTACTATATGGAAAAATATTTTGTAAAAGAAGAAAGAACAGACACCTATTATAAATTCTGGCCTGTATTTAAATGGCATAGAGATTCAGAAGGAAATCTTTTTTGGAATACTTTATCTATTTTTCCAATTCGCTCCACAACTCTTGAGAGAATCTGGGATCCCTTTTTATCTGTTCTAGAATACAAACAATTTATCAATGGGGAGAAGAGACTTTCTCTATTTATGAGACTTTATACCCAGAGATGGACAGAGGATGAATTTCATCTCTATGTTCCTTTCCTACTCGATTTGTCATTAGAAAAAGAAAAAACTTCTTGGAAGTTTTTATATGGATTTTTAGGTTACGAGAGAGAGCAAGAGAAAAGGCAGCTCCAATTTCTCTGGTTTATTTCTATTTAGAGTTTAAATGATGGCTTTATATGATTTAGCAAAGAGTTATATCTATGGTGCGGGATATACACTTGTATTATTATTTGAAACCATTTTACAATTTAGAGCAATTTTTTTTAAGAGAAATGAAATTGTCCAACAAATGTTTACCGCAGGGATTAGTAGTTTCTTTGTTGTATCCATTGTTGCTGTTTTTACAGGAATGATCATGGGTCTTAATGCAGGACTTGGCTTGAAAGACTTTGGAGCGGAGGGGCAAATCGGTCTTTTACTCACGATTACTCTCACTCGTGAAATGTCTCCTTTTATGACAGCTCTTATTTTGTCTGCTTCTGTTGGTTCTGCTATTGCTGCCGAAATTGGAACTATGAAAGTGTCCGAAGAAATTGATGCTCTGGAGGTAATGTCGATTAGCCCTGTGCGTTATCTTGTTATGCCTAGAGTATTGGGATTTTCTTTGATGGTTCCGGTTCTTTGTATTTATTCCAGTATCCTTGGAGTTTTAGGGGGAGCCGTTGTTGGTCACTTTCAGTTGGGCGTGGAATATCAGGTTTATTTCAATGATGTGCTTCTTAGAGTTGGTTCTATTCCTGGTCTTAAAGATTTATATGTAGGGCTACTCAAAGGTTTTGTATTTGGAGTTACTGTCTCAATTGTCGCTTGTTCCCATGGACTTAGAGCGACTAACGGTGCGTTGGGAGTAGGGAGAGCCACTAGAGAATCCGTTGTGACTTCTTTTTTACTAGTTATATTTTTTGGTTATGTATTAACCGCAGTTCTATATAGGTAAAATATGTCTGAAACTCCAATTATTGAAATGAGAAATGTGCATAAGACTTTTGGCACTAGAAAGATTTTAAAGGGTGTTGATCTATATGTGAAGAAGGGGGAAACAATGGTCATACTAGGACCTTCTGGAACTGGAAAGTCCGTTACCCTAAAGCACATTACAGGACTAGTTGCGCCAGATGAGGGGGATTGTTTTATTTTTGGAGAATCGATCTCCTTTTCGAAGGAAAAAGTTAGAGAAAGACTTAGAGCCAAGATGGGAGTTTTATTTCAATCAGGTGCACTTATCAATTGGCTCAGTGTATATGAAAATGTAGCCCTTCCTTTAAGAGAACATAAAATTTCAAAAGGAGAAGAACTACATCGAAATGTGATGGAGAAATTACAATGGCTCGATCTAGTTGTGGCTAAAGATAATTTGCCAGGGGATATCAGTGGGGGGATGAAAAAAAGAGCAGGTATTGCAAGAGCTCTTACAACCAATCCTGAAATTTTACTTTATGATGAACCTACATCCGGATTGGATCCTGTGATGTCTAACGTCTTTAATGAACTCATTCTTCGATTAAAAAAAGAACTCCATGTCACTTCAATTGTTGTTACTCACGATATGGAAAGTGCTTATATGATTGCAGATAGAATTACTTTCTTATATGAAGGAAAGGCAATTTTTTGTGGAACTGTTTCTGAATTAAAAGCTTCTCCGAATCCAGTGATTCAACAATTTATTCATGGAAAAACAGTTGGTCCTATGATCCTAGATCATTCTGAAAAACCCAAAAAACATTGATACATGCAATTTTTTTATAGAGTTCAATCAAAAGATCAGAACAAGCGAGTAGATGAATTTTTAACTTCTAAATATACCTATTATGATTTAGAAAGATGGCGAGAAGAAATTGAAAATAAGAAGATTCAAATCAATCAGGAAAATACTTTAAAGGATAAACTTCTAAAAGAGGGTGATGAAATTTCTTTTACTATTCCAGATTTTATAGAACCAGAAATTGATTCAGATTATTCTGTTTTATACGAAGATGAATATTATTTTGCAATTGGGAAATCAGGAAATCTGCCTGTTCATCCCGCGGGAAGGTATCGAAAAAATAATCTAACTACATTATTAGAATCAGATTCTAGACTCCCAAAACCTTTTTATCTGATTCACAGAATCGATCGAGAAACATCTGGAATTGTTCTATTTGGTAAATCAAAATTAGCCGCAAGTAAATTAGGAGAACTTTTCGAAAAAAATAAAATTCAAAAGACTTATCTTGTCTATGTTGAAGGGGTTTTTCCTGAATCTTTAGAAGCAAAAGGATTTTTGGAAAAAGACGAAAAATCAAAGATTCGAAAAAAGAAAAAATTTACCTTTGAGAAAACAAAAGATATTTTGTGGGAAGTCTATACAGACTTTGCAAGAGTAGAAGTAGAAGGAAATATTTCAAAGATTAAAGCATTTCCACACACAGGAAAGATTCATCAAATCAGGGCAACTCTTCATTCTCTAGGCTATCCACTCTTAGGGGATAAGATTTATGGTAGAGATGAATCCTATTTTTTAGAATTTATTGAAACGGGTAAAGCTAGAGAAAATGAACGGATCGAAAGGCAGGCTCTTCACGCCTTTTCCATTACCTTTCCTCATCCTTTTTTAAAAAAAGAAATTTCAATTGAGTGTGTAGAACCATTAGATATGCAAAAAATATTTTCTAACTCACCTTACATAAAATTGACACTTTAAGGAAAAAGAAATGATTTTAATAATATTATGAAATGCGAATGAACTAATAAAATCAATAGCCTGCTTTATGTTTCGACTGTTAGAGAGAAACATTGAGTTTGGAAAGCCCTCCGTTCCTTCTCTTTCGCTCTGCTCAAGCTCATTGTCATTTTTCAATGACAATAGGAGCAAACCTCATTTGAACGCTTGGCTCACCCAAACTCAATCATTCCTTTTATTAAGCAATGATATTGTAAGGTGCGTTTCTAAATAATATCCGATAGTCTCCACATCTGAGATAGAATCGAACCTTTAGAAAAATTATCTATATTGGGTGCTCCAGATAAATCACTGGTATCAATGACTCTAAAATCTATACTAAATCTTGTTTTATTGGTTTGATTTGGTCTTGTTCCATGCAGATGAGAAGCGGAAAAAATCAACAGTTCTCCTGCCTGCATAGGAATTTTTAATTCAGAAGTTTGCGGTAAATCCACTTTAGCCTCTGGAAAAATTCTCTGGGTTTCAAACTTGGGGTTTGCCTGAAAGCCACCACTCAAATTCCAATTTTCCAAATGAAATAAATTCGAATCATTTTGGATAGGTTTATCAAAATATTCTGGATAGAACGCGAAAGTATCTTTCTCATCTACAGAAAAGATAGGAATCCAAAAATTGATTTGTGTTTCTGGGTTTGCATACCAAGTGTCTCTATGAATTGCAAAAGCTGGCTTAGCATTATCAATGGTATGTAAATAAGAAGTAACACATCTTAGCCGTAAATTGTCTATATATGTAGTTTCAATCTTGTAATTGAATTCTTTTAAGAGGTTTGCTATTCGTTTCTTTATTGTTAAATTTTTTGTAAGCTCTTCTTTTATTTCAGAAAATAATTGATGAAACTTTTCGGGGGATACTTTTTTTTCGAAGGTTTGTAAATCTTTTGTGCATAATTTTTTTTCTAGAAAAAGGTAAACAAAGTCTTTTAAAACATAAGAAGATAGAATATCCTTTTTATGTAAAATTTTACCATTAAATATTTCTTTTTTGAATTGATGCATCATGTTTGGGAAGTTATGAAAATACTATATAAATATTTCTTTGAAAAAAATTCCACTCTGAAATTATACAAAATATGAATTGGCAATCTAAGTCTTCACCCTTAAAATCATCAACTATCAGAACACTCATTTGTTTTCTAATATAGATTTAAAATACTATATATCAGTTTAAGCTGTATCAAATCCCTACAGTGAAGGATAAAGATTTAGTGATGATATAATAATATATACTGTATGGTAAATGAAAATAATTTAGAATCATTTGAAATCGTTTGACTAATTCGAATTGAATTAAAATCCTTGGTGTATGAATCAAAGAAAATTAAGAATATTATTTTATACAATGAGTATATTTCTATTGGGGCTAACGGTAGTTTGTTCCAGTCCTAAAGTAGAAATCCCGAAGGGAACAGAACTTGGTAAGGAATACCCAAATCCAAATGAAGAAGAAATCGCAAAGAGAACTCTGGAGTTGACTTTAACTTCTATCAAGGAAAATGCAAAAAACAATAACGGTAAGGTCTTAAGAGATGCTCATCCAAAACATCACGGATGTGTTTCTGGATCATTTACTGTGGAAAATAACGTTCCCGGAATGATGAAGCATGGGATATTTTCTAAACCTAAATCCTATCCAATCTGGATTCGCTTTTCTAATGGGGGAACTCCACCAAAAGAGGATAAAGAGGGCGATATCCGTGGTATGGCAATCAAACTAATGGGTGTAGAAGGGGAAAAATTGTTAGAGGATGAGTAAAATGAAAAGACTCAGGATTTTTTATTAATCAGCCATACTGTTTTACCTGTTGGAGATCCAAAAGATTATTTAGATTTATTTGAAGCTGCATTTGCCAAAAAGCCACTCCGGCATTTAATCTTTAGCGGTCAATTTGGAGCGATTCGAAAGTTAGGCGCGATAAGAGGACTTAAAGTTCCATCTCCCCTTGGAATTCGATATTTTAGCACAACACCTTATAAATTAGGAGCTGGGGCTGTTAAATATTCCGCTAAACCATGCAATGGATTTAATCCACCTATGCCTGCGGAGCTAACACCAAATTACCTCAAAGAAACAATGATAAATCATTTGAATGAGAAAGAAGCTTGTTTTGATTTTATGATACAACCACAAACCGATCCAATCACTATGCCGGTAGAAGATCCAGCAGAAGAGTGGGATGAAACTGTTTCGCCTTTTGTAAAAGTTGCTACAATTAAAATTGATAAACAAAAATTTGATTCAACGGAACAAATGGAAGCCTGTGAAAATCTTTCCTTTACTCCATGGCACTCTTTACCAGATCACAAGCCATTGGGAGGGATCAATCGTGTTCGTAAATCTGTATACATAGGAATTTCAAAATATCGTCATGAGACGAATGGTGTGCCTAGAAAAGAACCAACAAAATAAGAATTGCATGAGATAATGGATTGTGTAAATGCTTTAAAAAAAATCTAACCACGAAGAGCACGAGGGTCGAGAAGGTCAAAATTTCCTTCTAAATTTACAATTTTACTTCGTGGCATTCATGGTGAAAATCTTGCTTTTACACAGTCCGAAATAAGAAAGCGCTCAATTTAAGGATTACCGCACAGGCTCACGGATAGTGGTAATTTTTTTCCAATCTAAACATTCTAAATTTATCCAATGAGTTTAATAATTGCCACATAGATTGAAATAATATCTAATGCAAAGAAAGGATAAATTATGAACGAACCACTCAATCATTCTGTAAAAGATATCAATGGGAATCTAGTAAATCTAAATGAGTTTAAGGGAAAAACTACACTCATTGTAAATGTTGCTTCTAAATGTGGACTCACTCCACAGTATAAAGGCTTACAAGAGTTATATGATAAATACAAAGATAAAAACTTTGTGATCCTTGGTTTTCCGTCCAATGATTTTTTGGGACAAGAACCAGGAACAGAAAATGATATTAAACAGTTTTGTGAACTTAATTATAAAGTAAGTTTTCCTATGTTTTCAAAAATCAAAGTAAAAAAGGGAGATGGTCAGGCTGATTTGTATAAATATCTCACATCAAAAGAAACAAATCCAGGCTTTGAGGGAGAGATAGAATGGAACTTTCAAAAATTCTTAGTAGATAAAAATGGAAAAACAGTGAAACGTTATTCTCCTAAAACTACGCCTGAAGAAATCGCGAAAGAAATAGAAAACTATTTATAACTAAAGAGAATTGAAAAAGAAACCACCTAGGAATGACGCCTTTGTATATGTTCATCTGCGGTAAATTATCCGAATCGTTAGGACTGTGACTCGGAAGAGAGTATAAAGACTGGAATACTATCTCGTTTTCTGCTATTCTTTCCCTGGTGGTAATATAATTAAAAAAAGAATTTTAAATAAAATAAATTATGTTTAAAGAAGAATTATTTATTAAAAAAACACCTTACCGCAAAAAACAGATAATCGCTGTTAGCCTCTTATTTCTTTCTGGCATCTCATTAATTCTATTAGAGACAAAATTGATTCTAGCGAATCAAGAGATGATTCGAAAAATTCTAATCAATGCATTTGAAGGGGGATTTGTAGGTGGGCTTTGTGATTGGTTTGCAGTTTGGAAAACGTACAATGCAATCGAAAACGATAGCTTGATTGTCGCAGATGAAATAGGGCAATGGGTTGCTTCTGATTTATTAGACAAAAATACCTTAAAAAACCAAATCAACGAAGTCTTAGACAGTGCTGAGACCAATGCAGAAATTTATAAACTTCTAGATACATATTTTGACACAAAGGAAAATACAAAGAAAATTTTAGAAAACCTTTGGATTAAGATGGAGCCTTCTGTCATTGAGTATATCGTTCATTACAATTTTTCTCTCAGTGAAATGTCTCTGATTACAAATGCGTCATCCGATCAGATTATCATTAATACAATTAAGATTTGTGTAGGGGATACTTTATCTAAAATTTCGGAAGAACAGAAGTTTAAAGAGTTTATTGCTAAAATTGTAAGCCAACAGAATGCAATGACTAAATTTGTAAGTATTTTTATCAATATTCCAAGTATAATCAAGATGTATGGAGAAAAATTGAAATCGGGAGACGATAGTTTTTCTGAAAACGAACAATTTTTGGATGAAATGGTTACTATAATTTCAATGAGCGCAGATAAATATATTCTATCATGGCAATCCCTCAGCACAGAAAGAAAAACAGTTGCTGTGAAAGCGTTGATTACTCAACTTAGGGAAACATCTCTAGATGTTGCTGCAAAGTATATCATTCTGCATAAAAATCATATCAAAGCCTCTAAGACCTTGCGTAATTACATGCCAGTCAGGGAATTTTTTGAGTTTATTGAAGATAAAATTGATGATCAAGTACCACAGTTTATAGGTCATAAAATATCCGAAAGACTCAAAAGCCAAGATCCTAAAGACTTTCGAGTAAATATTGAATGGAAAACAAGAAATATATTGGAGAATATTCGAATTAATGGAACGATTCTAGGTTTCTTTCTTGGACTACTGATTGGAGTTTTAAAATATTCTATCTAAATAATTTTTTTTAAAAGGTGAAAAAAAAAATTATTAAGACTTGCCAAAATTTTTTAAATTATAGAGCGTCAATTTTGAGATACATAGAGTATCCTTTAACCTTTAATCTATTACATTTTTTTGATTATGAAATCATACTTTAAAATTAGTAGAACCAATTAAAGGTATTAGCCGGAGGTAAAAAATGGCAGATTTAGACAAAATTAAAGCGATCATCGTTGAGCAACTCGGAGTAGATGAGAGTGAAGTTACACCTGAAGCACACTTTATTGATGATTTAGGTGCTGACTCTCTTGATACAGTTGAGCTCGTTATGGCATTGGAAGAAGAATTCGGAATCGAAATCTCTGATGAAGATGCAGAAAAGATTCAAACTGTTGGCGACGTAGCTAAATACATCGACAAAGCAAAATCCTGATCCGATTTTATTTTATAATACGAAGTTAATAAGAAATTATTAGCTTCGTATTATTTTCCACTCCCACTTGTGTCAAGACCTACCTTAAAGACTTCACCTAACAAGCAGTTACCCCCCGAAAGAGTAAAAGAACTAAAAGATTTAATCAAACATATCAAGATACCGTTTCAAGATCTGGTTTTACTAAATTCAGCTTTTACACATAAATCTTTTTTAAATGAAACTCATATGGAATATGAAGACAATGAGCGTTTAGAATTTCTAGGAGATTCTGCTTTGAGTCTAGTAGTGAGTAGTTATCTATATCAAAGATTTCCAAAAGATAGGGAAGGCAAACTTTCGAAGGTGAAATCTAGAATTGTATCAGGCGCAGTTCTCTCCAAGATTGCAATTCAATTAGGACTCAATCGATATTTACTCCTTGGAAAAGGAGAGAAAGCAAATGGTGGTGATACAAATCGAAGCAATTTAGAAAATGTTTTAGAAGCTCTTTTAGGTGCAATTTATTTAGAGCATGGAATTCAAGCAGTGGCAGATTTTATTTTACCACATGTAGGAAACATTGTAGACAATGAGCTTCATTCTTATAAAGATCATCAAACAGCTTTGCAAGAATTTTGTCAGAAAAAATTTAAATTTATACCTGATTATGAATTGATAGCAGAAGAAGGACCTGATCACAATAAAGTTTTTAAAGTAAAAGTATCTATTAAAAACGTTGGAGAAAAGATTGGGATGGGAAATAGTAAACAAAAAGCACGGCAGGATGCGGCAAGCAAAATGCTAAAGTATATGAAGATTAAGAATGCTTGATTTCTTTTTAAAATCTAAAAAACTAAGAGTTAGAGTTGCTGCACTGATTCGCAATAATAAAGGCGAAATATTTTTAATTAAACAAAAGAAGAAAAATAAAGACTATTGGCTTTTACCGGGTGGGGGAATTGAGTTTGGAGAAAGTGCGATAGATGCTTTAGCTAGAGAATTAAAAGAA
Organism: Leptospiraceae bacterium; assembly: GCA_035345875.1. Taxonomy (GTDB): domain Bacteria; phylum Spirochaetota; class Leptospiria; order Leptospirales; family Leptospiraceae; genus UBA2033. The sequence continues at coordinate 17,693 of DAORDH010000010.1, forward strand.
GAGCTTAGCCTAGAAATGAGCACTGCTAAATTCCTTCTGATCAATGAAAGCATTGATCCAAATGGAGAACGTCATTTGATTCAGCTTGTTTTCGAGGTAGAAGTAAAAAATTTTAATCCTTCAATTCCTAAAGAAGAAAAAGCAATTATCGAATTTGCATTTCATTCTATTGATTCAGTTCTTCAATTAGAACTGAGACCAGATATAAAAAATTATTTCAAAGAAACCAAGAAAGAAAAACCTAGATTTATTAAAAGCAAATGGGTGGAAGGATAATGCAATTATCAGAGCAAAGAGTTAAGTTTGGAAATACTGATTATAAAGTTGTTTTATATGAAAATTTTGATGGATTGTCAACTGAGTTAGCAAAAATAAATAATGTCTCAAAGTTCTTTATTCTTACCGAAAAAAAAATTGCAAAGATCTATTTAAAACCTCTCTTATCTGAACTTGAAAAATTAAATATTCCAGTTGCTGTAGTTTTTATAAAAGGCAAAGAGAAAAATAAACACATTGATCGTCTTAAAAAAGTTTATAATACACTCATTGATTTAAATGCAGATCGAAAATCTGTTTTACTTGCATTTGGAGGTGGGGTAGTCGGTGACTTTACAGGTTTTGTTGCGGCTACTTTTCTAAGAGGAATTCGATTCGTGCAAATTCCAACTACACTTCTCGCTTGTGTGGATTCCTCTGTTGGAGGTAAGGTTGCTGTGAATGCAGATAAAGGCAAAAATATGATTGGAGCCTTTCATCAACCAGAGCTTGTCTACGCTCCTCTCTCTACACTCACTACCTTAAAGAAAAAAGAATGGAAATGTGGACTCGCAGAAGTTTTAAAACATTCTCTTTTAACTGGTGGTGATCTTTGGAAATTTATGAAAGAGGCAAAATTTGAAGATGTCTACAATGAGAACTCACTAAAAGTTTTTATAGAGGAGTCTGTAAAATTTAAAACGAGTATAGTAGCAGAGGATGAAAAAGAAATCGGTAAGAGAGCAATTTTAAATTTAGGACATACTCTTGGTCATGCGATTGAATCCTTAACTGATTACAAAAAATATTCGCACGGAGAAGCCGTTTCCATTGGGCTTACACTTGCCCTGATTCTTTCTAAAGAAAAATCAGGTCTAAACGAGAGCACATTCTATGAAATTTTACAGGTTATGAAGAACTTAGATTTACCAATTCAGGATAAAGAATTATCTCCAGAAAAATTAGTAAAACATATGTTGCATGATAAAAAAACAAGTGAGAATAAAATAAAATATATATTACTTTCAGAGATTGGATCTGCTTCTTGGGGAAATATAATGCAACAAGAAGAGATTCTTTCTGCTATTTATCAGCAAAATAATTTATCTGATTAACAGTTATTAAATGCATGGAAAATCTATTCGAATTATTAGAACCATTTAGTATTTTTAAAATCTTATCTCTTCCAGAAAGGAAGCTTTCGGAAGATTTTATATTATATTTATACATTGTAGCATTTTTAGCATTCATTTATAATATCATAACTTTTTTTTTAGATCGATTTACAGATGACCTAGACGTTCAGAGTATTTTTACAAGAAGAAGAGTTACGCGCTATACCTTTTTCTTCTTTGGTTTGTTTTGTAGTATTCCCATTTTTTATTCTAAGATTTCTTATTTACCCACAATCCTTGCATTTACCGGTGCAGGTTTTATTATTTCCATTAAAGATATTACTTTGAATTTTGCTGGTTGGTTTTTAATTCATGGGAGTAGTGGTTTTGCGATTGGAGACAGAATTGAGATTGGAGATGTAAAAGGAGAAGTGATTAATATCGGTCTTATGCGTTTTACTTTACTTGAAGTTAAAACAGACCATAATTCAGATCAATCGTCGAATCGCCTTGTGCATATTCCCAATCATCAAGCTATCATTCAAAAGATATTTGTGATTTCTCAAGATATGGAGTTTATTTGGGATGAGGTGTATATTTTTCTAACTACAAGTTCTAATTGGCAAAAAGCAAAATCAATCTGCGAGAAGATTCTTTCAGAAGTAATTTCGCATGAGGAATATTCTAAAATATTTGAGAACAAAATTAGACGGCTATCAAAAAATTATCTAGTTCGGTTGGGAAAAATAACTCCAATTGTATATGTTACATTAGAAGAGGGAAAGGTAATGCTTTCTCTACGGTATTTAACGCATTTTCATCATAAGAGACAGAATAGAGCTTTTATCAGTGAAAAAATATTAGTAGAGTTTAAAAAAGAAAAATCCATTCACTTTTTTACACACGGGATTTAGGTTTTAATTAATCCCGATGCAGATCTAGCGGCTCTTCTAATGTAGGATTCATTCAGAATGTCCCTGTATTGAAACAATTGTTTTTCTATAAAATAGGGCTCTATTTCTTCTTTTGGAAAAATATTAGAGAGAGTTTTGTAAAATTCATCAGATACTAGTTCTGTTCCATAAGGAAAGAATTCTTTTAATTCAATTTCTTCTAAATTGTCTTTGAGTTCAGATAATTCTAGGATTCTAGAATAAAGCATATGGACTAACGTCTTACATCGAAGTATTTCTTTTTGTTTATCTTCCTCTTCTTTTAAGATAGAAACCAATTTAGAATTTGCTTTGATTTGTTCTAGTGTTGAAATTGCGTATCCGCAAAAGACAGTTGAAAGAGAAAGCATTTCGGAAAGTCTAAGATTTTCAGCATATTTAGAATAATCAAGATTCAAAATATCTTCCTCATTGATTTGAACTGAATTCATCTTGATTCTACAATGGGTAGCTTCTTTTGCGAACGGAAGAGTAAATTTTGTAATTTCAAGTCCAGTATTTTCTTTCTCTAATAGAACTACTTTGTAGTTTCCATCCATTCTTGCTACGACTAAGAAATGAGTCGAATGGTAACCATTTGTAAAAAAGGATTTTTCTCCATCTAACTGGTATTTGCCGTTATTAAATGTTATATTTGTTTTTATGTTAGAGAGTCTTCCTTTCCAATCTGGTTCAGATACTCCGAGAGAGATTATATATTCCCCTTTTGTTAAACCATTTAATAATTTTAAATAGACTGGATGATTTAAGTTTTTTGCAGCTAAAAAAATAATTCTACCGGCTATATTCACTTGTGCCATAAGAGAAACACCTAGCCCAATCCCATGAGGTAATTTTGCTAATTCAAAAAGGTTCTTATGAAAATCCTTAAAAGAAATACTCTGATTGATTACTGTTAGCAAATTTTCTTCTACTAGAAGCGGTAATACATCCTTGTAAATATTTTCTGGATCGTAATCCTTTGGTATTGATGAGAGATAGTCTTTTAGTTTCTGCATTTTCGAATCCTTTGAATTGAATACATTCTACAAATTTAAATATCGAGGCTAACATACGTAAACCGCAATTTATTTTTTATCAGGAGAAAATCTTCCATTTTCTGCTCTTCCGTTTAGAACTTTGTGATTGGGTAGAATAATCATACCTGTTCCATGTATTTCACCATTTTGGAATTCACCTATATAAACACGGTTGTCTGAAAAGATTAGGATTCCTTTTCCGTCAGGTAGAATTGTTCCTTCATTGTCTTTAAATTTTCCTTTGTAAATGGATTTTTCTTTTGTGATAAATGTTATACTATCATGCTTTGGTTTGCCGTCTTCGAATTCAGCCATAAAATAAGATCCATTCTTGAAAGAATATGTGCCTCGTCCATCTGGCCTATTTGCTTTAAATTCACCAACATAGCTACTATTAAAATCTTTTAATTCATCATCATTGAAATTGATTAACGTTCCTGTTCCATCGTATAAATCGTTTATAAAATTTCCTTCATACTTTGCTTGCATTGAATATATAAAATATTTTCCATATCCATGCTTTTTTCCTTCTTTGAATTCGCCTTCATATTCATTGCTTCTAGCTCCTTCACGGATTGGTTTATATAGAAATATACCTTTCCCATTGATACAATTTCCTTCCTTGCAACAGTTAGTGCAGCTTTCTTTTATATTTTCTTCTAACTTTTGCCTTGCCCCAAAATACAAAATAAGTGTGAATAGAATACTCGCTGTTACTCCATAGAAAGTGATTTGTTTTCTGTGCTTTTTATAGGATTCAGATTTCTGTTCTTCTATAGAATATAAAATGGATTCAATTGCGATTGCCATTTCTTTACAACTGAAATAACGTTTTTCTCTGTCTTTCTCGCAGGCTTTATGAATAATAGCCGTTAGGTCACTGATATTTAAATTTTCTTTTTCTAGTTTTTTTAGTTCATTCGGGGTAAATCTAGGTTTTAGGTCAGGCATTTCTGATTTTAAATGCATTTCCTTTATATGTTCTTTTTCGATAGATTCAAACGGAACAAAGCCAGTAAGCATTTCAAAAAATAAAATACCAACTGAGTATACATCTGATCTAGCATCAATATCTTTTGCCCCTTTAATTTGTTCAGGGCTCATATATTCAGGTGTTCCTATGCTTTCTCTTGTTTTAGTAATCTTATCTCTTTTGTCTAATGCAATACCAAAGTCTGTGATAAATATCTCACCAGAATCTCTTTGAATTATATTATGTGGTTTTATATCTAGGTGAGCAAGAAGATTTTTAGAGTGTGCGAAGTCTAACGCATATAATATTTTAACAATTGATTTACAAACTTCAATTGTATCTAATTTCTTATTTTTTGTTCTTGTTTCAGATAGGATTTTTTCGAAGGAACCTTTTTCTCCGTATTCCATAATAAAAAATGGTCTTCCTTCTGCTTTACCGAAATCAACCATTTCTACTATATTAGGATGTTTTAAGTTAGCCGCTATTTGAGCTTCTTTTAAAAAATTATCTACTAGTTTTTCATCTAAACAGAGAGCTTCATTTAAAAGTTTAATAACAACTTTACGATTGAGGGAAACCTGCTTGCCCAAAAAAATTGAACCCATTCCCCCTTGACCTATTTTTTCAATCTCAATAAAGTTGGGATGCAAGGTTCTTTGTAAAAAACTAAGATCATCTTCTTGGTTTACTTTTGTTAATTGAAAGCCACAGGAGTAGCAGAACTTTGCATTTGTAGTTAATTTTGTTTCACAATTTGGACATTGACTCATACTAACTGACTAAATTGATTTTAATTTGCAGTCAAGAGTTTTGGATATGGATTGTAGTTTTTTAGAAGGTAATCATTTTTTTGTTTCAAAGAAATTAGGAATATAATAATATTCCTATTGAACATGCAAACTCCCAAAACAATACTTCTAGTAGATGACGATGATGTGATTGCTACTAATCATAAAGCAATACTAGTAAAAGAAGGATATTCTGTTCTAACCGCAAATACGGGTGAGATTGCGATTCAAACGGCACTCAGGGAGTCTATTGATTTAGTATTAATGGATATTGACTTAGGGACTGACATTGATGGGACAGAGGCTGCTAGAAGAATATTAGCTAAAAAAGAAGTTCCAATTGTCTTTCTTACCTCTCACTCAGAAAAAGAGTTAGTTGAAAAGGTTAAAAACATCACCCGTTATGGCTATGTAATAAAGAATTCAGGTGCCTTTGTTCTCTTATCCTCTATTGAAATGGCTTTTGAGTTGTTTTATACACAAAGAGAAACAAGAAGAAAAGAAGAATTGTTTGAACTCATTGCAAACAATACGTTAGACCTAATAGCTCTCCATAATATAGACGGTAGTTATATTTATCTCAGTCCTTCTGTTGAAAGAATACTAGGCTATAAAGCAGAAGAACTCATTGGAGAAAATCCTTATTCTTTATTTCATCCGGAAGATATAGAGCGAATTCAAAAATCATCTCACGAAAAAGTAAAAGTTGGAGAAGATGGAATTTCTATTTCCTATCGAATCAAAACAAAAAAGGGTGAATACATTTGGCTCGAAACAATCTCGAAATCGATTTGGGATGAAAATAGAGAAAATATTATCATGTTGCAAACGGTTTCTCGGGACATCACTGAACGAATCAATAAAGAGAAGCGGGAGAATATGTATGAAGCCAAGCTCAAAGAAAGCCAGGCTAGATACAAGAGTATGGTCGAATCTTCTTTTGAGGCTATATTTGTTCACAGAGATTATAAATTTATTTATGCAAATGCAGCAGGATTAAAACTTGTGGGAGCAAAATCTTTTCAGGAATTAGAAGGTAGAAGTATTTTTGAGTTTGTTCATCCTGAATATATAGGACAAGTAGAGGATAGAGTTCATACACTTTATACAGAAAAAGAAAAAGCTCCTATTAAAGAAGAACGATTTTTTCGTTTAGATAAAACAATTATAGATGTAGAAATTTCTGCCAACCCAATTGAGTTTGATGGAGAGTTTTCCATTTTAGTCATTGCTCGAGATATTACAGATAAAAAGAATCGAGAACGCAAAATGAGAGAAGCAGAGTATCGTTTTCAAACGTTAATTGAAAGTCTAGAAGTTGGAGTTATCGTTCAAGATTCAAATGCAAAAATATTGATCAGTAACCCTGCAGCAGAAAGATTACTAGGCTTGACTCGAGATCAACTAAAGGGAAAGTCCTCTTTCGATAAAGATTGGAATTTGATTCAAGAAGATGGATCTGATTTTCCTGGAGAAGCTCATCCTGTTAAAATTTGTATGAAGACTAAAAGACCAGTTACAGATGTTGTGATGGGGGTCTATAGACCAAAACAGCAAGATAGGGTTTGGTTATTAGTCAACGCAAAACCAGAGTTTGGTGACAATGAGGAACTAACGCAGGTAATTTGCACATTTCAGGATATTACTGCCAGAAAACAAAATGATGAGATTTTAAAAGAGAAAGAGGAAAGACTGAGGCTGGCATTGGCTGCTGGTAGTCAAGGATTATACGACTTAGATTTAAGAACTGGAAAGGCAACAGTTAATCATTTTTACTCACAAATGCTTGGTTATGATCCAAATGATTTTAATGAAACAAATACTTTTTGGAAAGAGCGTTTGCATGAAGAAGATAGAGAGGGAGTTTATAAAATCTATTTGGATTATATTGCAGGTGTAAGAACAGATTATAACGTAGAGTTTAGACAAAGGACAAAGAACGGAGATTGGAAATGGATTTTATCTCAGGGGAAGATTGTAGAAAGAGATAAAAATGGAGAACCTCTTCGGATGATCGGTGTTCATACAGACATCACAGAAAAAAAGAAATATGAATTACTTCAAAAAGCAAGAAATTCTGTATTAGATTCTATGATCGCCAAACAAGATATTTATTTGATACTTGAGGAGATTGTTAAAAACATAGAAATCATACAACCAGATGCAAAGGCTTCCATTTTACTCATTGATAAAGAAAAACGTTTAGCGAAAGGAGCAAGCGTTAGTTTACCAGACTTTTATAATAAAGCTATTGAAGGATTGGAAATTGGAAATGGGGTAGGGTCTTGTGGAACTGCTGCATTCACCGGTGATTTAGTGATAGTGGAAGATATTGAAACGCATGCCTTTTGGGAGCCGTATAAAAAAATTGCATTAGAAGCAAATCTTAGAGCTTGTTGGTCGTTTCCGTTCAAAGATGATTCTGGCAAAGTTTTAGGAACATTTGCAACTTATTATAATAAGCCAAAACATCCAAGTCGATCTGATTTAGATATCATTTGGGAATTTTCCAGAATTACTGGACTTGCTGTTCAAAATAGTATAACAGAAATAGAAAGAAAAAAAGCGGAAGAAGAAGTAAGTTCTTTGTTAGCCGAAAAAGAAATTCTACTAAAAGAAGTTCATCACAGAATTAAAAACAATATGGCAACCATCTCTAGTTTGCTTGGACTGCAATCTGAATATGTAAATGATGAGAGAGTGAGTAAGATATTAGATGATGCACAGCAAAGAATATTAAGTATGATGCTTATTTACGATAAGCTATATAGATCGTCTTCGGATTATCAAAATATTTCTTTGGATGATTATTTAAATGATCTACTAGATCATATTATTGTTTCCTTTCCAGGGGGACATTTGGTTTCGATAGAAAGAAATATAGCCTCCTTTACTTTAAATTCTAAAATATTATTTTCGATTGGAATTATCATCAATGAATTAATCACAAATAGTTTTAAGTATGCCTTTACTGGGACGAGACAAAAAGAAGGGAAGATTCATGTATCTGCCAAAAAAGTAGAAGGGGATAAGATTGAACTTATTGTTTCTGATAATGGAGTCGGATTACCAGAAGGATTTTCCATAAAAACTTCTAAGGGTTTTGGTTTAAATCTAATTCATATCCTTACACAAAAAAAAGGAAATCTTTTTGAAGTAAACGGAAATGGGGGAACTACCTTTAGAGTTATACTCTCTCTTTAGAAAAGTTTCTCTAAGCCTATCTCTTTCGAATTAGTTGACCATAAACCCTATTGATTTTTACTGGTTAAAAGTCCATCGAATGCATGAAATTCTTTGAAAGTATCTATCGGAAATTTTCTAATAGCTCTCATTCTAGGTCTCTTCATCGGGGCAGTAGCCGGATCATTGGTTGATAAAATTTTAAATCTACAAATGCTTTCTAAGGCACTTCTCTCCGAAGCCATTCGCTTTGAACTTTATATTATTAAGATCGAGATACAGTTAACCCCTGCCGCTCTAGTTGGGATGGTAGTAACAGGTTATCTCGTGATAAGAAAGGGGTAAAAATGTCAGTAATTTCAATGAAAAACCTGCTAGAAGCAGGCGTTCACTTTGGCCACCAAACTCGTAAATGGAATCCAAAAATGGCTCCATACGTTTTCACAGCGAGAAATGGGATTCACATCATCGACCTACAAAAAACGGTTCAAAAAGCAAAAGAAGCTTATGATGCTTTAAAGAGATTAACCTCTCAAAAGAAAACTGTTTTATTCGTAGGAACCAAGAAACAAGCTCGTGGTGCAATCGAAAGAGAAGCAAAACGATGCAACATGTTTTATGTATCCAATCGTTGGTTGGGTGGACTTTTAACAAACTGGAACACAGTTAAAAAAAGCATCGCTCGTTTAAAAAAATTAGAGCAAATGCTAGAAAACAATACATTCGAACAAGAAGCAAAAACTAAAAAAGAACATCTTGGATTAAAAAGAGAGTTAGAAAAACTAAAAAAGACTCTCGGTGGAATCAAAGATATGAACACAATTCCAGATATCCTTTTTGTGATTGATCCAAAGAAAGAAGAAATTGCAGTGAAAGAAGCAAAGACTCTTGGACTCACAGTATTTGCTGTAATTGATACAAACTGCGATCCTGAACTAATCGATTATGCAATTCCTGGTAACGATGATGCGATACGCGCTATTTCTCTCTTTTTAGAGACAATGGCAAATGCTGTAATCGAAGGAACCGGTGGAGAAGTTCCGGAATCTGCTCAATTCACAGACGATATGGATGTGGATATGGGAATGGATTATCGTGGCGAGTATGATGAAAAAGGTCGTTTCATTATGGACGATGATGCAACATTTGAAAAAGAATTCAAAGAAGTAGTTGCTTCTTCTGTAGTTCCAGATGAAGTGCATGCAATGAAAGACGAAGAGAAGGAAGGTTAATAAGTTGGCGGAAGTATCATCTGAATTAATTAAGGAGCTCCGTGAATCAACCGGAGCAGGGTTATTAGATTGTAAAAAAGCTCTCATTGAAAATGGGGGCGATATGCAAAAAGCGATTAACTTTCTACGTGAAAAGGGAATGGCGAAAGCAGCGAAGAGAGTAGACAAAGAAACCAAAGAAGGAAGAATTATTTCTTACATTCACAGCAATGGAAAAATTGGAGTGCTACTCGAACTCAACTGTGAGACAGACTTTGTTGCTAAAAACGAAGCATTTGATGAACTAGGAAGAGAACTTTGCTTACAAATTGCAGCTTCTAATCCAAGCTACATGAACATTTCTGATGTTCCACAAGATGTAATTGATAACGAAACAAAAATTTTAAAATCCCAGCTTTTAGAGCAAGGTAAAAAACCGGAACAAATTGATAAAATTATTCCTGGAAAACTAACAAGCTTTTATACAGAAGTTTGTCTGATGGAGCAACAACACATTAAAGACAATAAAAAAACTATAAAAGAGCTAGTCCAAGAATCAATTGCAAAGTTCGGTGAGAACATCACAATTGGGAGATACACTCGTTACCAAATTGGAGGCTAATTGGACTCAAATCAACCGAATCAGCATAAACCCTATAAGAGAATATTAATTAAATTATCGGGAGAAGCACTCGCAGGTGAGGGTGAGTATGGGATTGATGGAAATAAGACCATGGCTCTTGCCAAAGAGATTGCTGACATTCATAGACAAAACATTGAAGTAGCAATCGTGGTTGGTGGTGGAAATATCTTTCGAGGCATTCGAGGTGTTGAGAAAGGTATTGAACGAGCTACCGCTGATTACATGGGAATGATGGCAACCATCATGAACGCACTAGCACTGCAAGATGCATGTGAGAAAATCGGTTTATATACTAGAGTTCAATCTGCTATCGAAGTAAACTCAATTGCAGAACCATATATACGAAGAAGAGCTGTTCGCCACTTAGAAAAAAAACGAGTGGTGATCTTTGCAGGTGGAACAGGAAATCCCTATTTCACCACAGATACAACGGCTAGTCTTCGTGCTGTAGAGGTTGGCTGCGAAGTCATTTTAAAAGCAACAAAAGTAGATGGTGTATATACAGCAGATCCTAAAATAGATAAATCTGCGAAGAGATATACAAACGTTTCTTTCTCGGAATCTATCCGAAAAAGACTGAAGGTCATGGATCAAACAGCTCTGAGTCTTTGTATGGAAAATAATATGCCGATTATCGTATTTGATATTTTCAAACAAGGAAATCTAGCTGATCTTATTTCTGGCAAAATTGTCGGAACATTAATCTCAAACTCAGAAGAGGTAAATTTCGCAAATGAGTGATTATGTGGCACAAGCAAAAGTAAAGATGGATAAAACCATTGATGCATTAAAAAAAGATTTTTTGCAAATTAGAACAGGCCGTGCAAATCCTGCGATGGTCGAAGATATAAAAGTAGAATACTATGGAGCAATGACTCCACTCAATCAAATGGGATCAATCACTACACCGGAGCCTCGGTTAATTATGATTTCCCCTTACGATAAATCAGTTATTAAAAATATAGAAAAAGCAATTCTAACTTCTGGAATGGGCTTCTCACCAAATAATGATGGTGCTGTGATTCGAATTCCACTTCCTGAATTAACAGGCGATAGACGAAAAGAACTTGTGAAAGTATTAAAACAAAAAAGTGAAGAAAAGAAAGTAGCAATCCGAAATATTCGCAGGGATGTCAATGATGATATCAAGCGGGACAATGCAGAGGCTTCACAGGATCAGGTGAAAGGTCTTACAGATCAAATTCAAAAATTAACTGATTCTTATATCGCTAAAATCCAAGAGATGACAGACGCGAAAGAAAAAGAAATCACCACTGTTTAATAGGCGATAGAGCAGTGAAAATAAAAACCAAACTTCCAGAACACATCGCAATTATTATGGATGGGAATGGTAGATGGGCAACCGCAAGGGGACTTCCTAGGAAAGAGGGTCACAAAGAAGGCTCTCTTGCTATAGATCGGTTGATGGACACTGCAATCGAAATTGGACTCAAGAATATCTCCCTTTATGCTTTTTCAACAGAAAATTGGAAGCGACCTGTTTCTGAAGTAAGGGCAATTTTTGGATTATTAGAAAACTTCATAGACTCAAGATTAGAAGCCATTCAAAGTAAGAATATTCAAATCAAACATTCTGGATCTCGTAAAATGATTCCAGGAAGTTCCTTGAAACGAATCGATAAAGCAGTTGAGAGAACAAATAAAAATACTGGAATTGTGATTAACTTTTGTTTGAACTATGGTTCCCATGATGAGATACTGACTGCATTTAATCGGGTCATTCAAAACAGAATACAGAAAAAAAAGAGTCTTGAGAAGGATATTAAACAAGAGGAGTTGGAAGCTGCTCTTTACACTCATCCCCTTCCTCCTGTAGATATGCTTATTAGAACTGCGGGAGAAAAAAGAGTTTCCAATTTTCTGCTATGGCAGATAGCATATGCAGAAATCTATTTTACTGATACACTCTGGCCTGATTTTGATAGAAGATCTCTGCAGGATGCATTGGATTGGTATGCAAGTAGAACAAGAAAATTCGGGGGATTAGAAAAATGAAAGAAACATTAATGAGAATTTTATCGGCGGTAATCTTACTTCCAATATTTATATTTTCTTTTCAATACAGTGCCTTTTTATATTACATGCCTTTATTTTTATTGGGGCTAACAGTCATTTATCTCGGACTAAATGAATTTTATAAGCTATCGGATAAAGGAGAAGAGGGCAGACCCTTTCGCATGACGGGAATGGTTCTCTCTATTCTTATATTTTTAATCTATTATTTAAATCTATTGTTTAGACAAAATCAAGTGGAACTTCCATCTGGTTTGGCTTCCATGGTTGGTTATTTTAAATCGGAATACGAACTAGTTTCGATTGCAGTCTTTCTGGTTGCATTTTTTTCTTTCGTATGGCAGATTCTTTACCGACCACTGGATGGAGCAATTTATTCAGTAAGCACAACTGTTTTGGGAGTAATCTATCTTGCAATACCGCTCGGTCATTTCTTAAAATTACTTTCTCTTCCACATGGAATCTATTATATCTATATCGTCTGTGGTCTTACCATGATTACAGATGCGGGGGCTTATTTTGGAGGAAGACTTTTTGGAAGACATCCTGCTGGTCTTAAAATTTCTCCTAAGAAAACAATAGAAGGCTATGTGACAGGAAGTGTGAGTGCAGTTTTATATTGTCTAATTATCAACGCTATTTGGGTGAAAGGATTAGGAAAAAACATTCCTTTCGGAACGATAGAGACTATCGTATTTGGTTTTGTATTCTCTGTAATCAGTGTGGCTGGGGATTTATCTGAATCCGCAATGAAACGAGATGCAAAAACAAAAGACTCAGCAGGGACAATTCCAGGACATGGTGGAGTTTTAGATTTAGCGGATGCTCTTTTATTTACAATTCCAACTTGCTATGTGTATTTAGTTCTCAAAGAAATGGTCGGTTTTAGTATTTAGGATTTGCCATGCAGAGAATTTGTCTTCTGGGTGCTTCTGGTTCCGTAGGAGAATCTACACTAAAGGTCATACGTTTATTTCCCGAATCGTTTGGACTCTATTCCTTTAGTGTTCATTCTAATCTTGAAAAAGCAAAATTGATTATAGAAGAGTTTTCGCCGAGTTATGCAGTGGTAACATCGGATGAAGTAGATAAAACAGTTCTTGGCAATCGCTACAAAAGCACTCGTGTTCTTTATGGAGCATCTGCTATGAGCGAAATTGTAAAGATGACTCCTGTGCATATTGTTGTTACAGCAGTTGTAGGATCTCTTGGGGTTCATCCAACGATAGCTTCTATCGAAGCAAAGAAAAAAATTGCAATCGCAAATAAAGAAACCCTTGTTACATTCGGACCTTACATAAATTCTCTTTTGGAAAAGTATAAAGTTACTATGGTTCCAGTTGACTCAGAGCATAACGCATTGTTTCAACTAGTCGAATCCCAAAAAAAGGAAAACATTGCTTCGCTTACCTTAACTGCATCGGGTGGATCTTTTAGAGATTTGCCACTGGAAAAATTAAAAAATGTTACAGTAGAAGAGGCACTCAATCATCCTACTTGGAAGATGGGACCTAAGATTACAGTCGATTCAGCAGGTCTGATCAATAAAGGGCTCGAAGTAATAGAAGCTCATTTTCTATTTGGAATTCCTTACGAGAATATAGAAGTTGTGATTCATCCAGAAAGTATTGTGCATGGAATGCTTACTCTAATCGATGGGGCTACTCTTATGTATGCCTCTCATCCAGATATGATTTATCCAATTGCTCATTCTCTCTTTTATCCCAAGATGACTCCCAAGGTATTAATCGAGAGTAAACCACCTAAATGGAAAAAGCTAAATTTTTGGGAACCAAATGCAAAAAGATATCCTGCTTTAGCGCTTGCCTATGAAACTGGTAAAAAAGGTGGAACTGCGCCTGCACTTTTTAATGCAGCAAATGAAGAAGCCGTAAATCTTTTTTTAAATAAGAAAATTCAATTCACTCAGATACCTGAGAAAATTGATTCTGTTTTGCAATCTATACCAATTGAATATCCTGAAGCATTGGAACCATTTCTAGAAGCGGATCGAAAGGCAAGAGAATGGGTTCGGGAAAATTCATAGGAGGTCTTAATTGTTAATCGTTATTTTTGGAGCCGTAATGGTTCTCGGAATTTCTATCTTTATCCATGAGTTGGGTCATTTACTGTGTGGAATGTTAGTCGGTGTAAAGGCTCGTATTTTTTCATTTGGTTATGGCAGAGGCATTTGGAAAAAGAGAATTGGAGAAACAACCTATCAAATCACTGCAATTCCAATCGGTGGATACGTTATGTTCAAAGGAGATCAATACGGAAGGCGCTTAAAAGGAAAAGATGGTGAACTTCTTTCTACTCCTCCACTCAAAAGAATGATTCCAGTTCTAGGTGGACCTCTATTTAATTTGATTTTAGGTTTTACGATTTTCTTTTTAATTGCTCTGATAGGAGACGATAACTCTTGGGGCAATAAGATTTTTATTGATAAGGTAAATCGGGATTATTCGGCAGCCTATAAAGCAGGGCTTCGAACAGGGGATCGAATTGTTGCAATCAATGGAAAGGCGACAGAAACCTTTGAAGATATTTTTACAAGTGTTGGGCTTTCGGGTGGAGAGGAAATTGAAGTTTCCTATGAAAGAAAAGGGGAGACAAAGTCGATTCAAATTACTCCCGATATTTATTCCGCAGGAGGAAGACCCACTTTAGGTATTGAGCCCTATGGAGAGCGGCATATTGTTGTTACCTTCACTTACAAAGAACAAATAGGACATTGGATAAAGTCTACTTTTGATCCAAATAAAAAAGCGTTTGATTATTTTCAAAAAAACTTTGGTCAACAGGGAGTTGAAGAAATTTCCAATAAGAAACTAGGAAAAGAAGATGAATCTCCTTCTACGAGAGCAATCGCATTTTTAAAAGACGGAGATATGATTCTAGAAGTAGAAGGTAAGCCAGTTTCTACTGTTGGAGAGTTGCAAACTCTTCTAGGACAATATCAAAACCAAGTAGTGAAAATTCATCTAATGCGAAAACTGATTCCACTGATTTCTCCTTGGGCAGCAAAGGAAGAAACAGTTGAGGTTCCAGTGAGAGGTTCAGACCTATTAGAACTATCGCAAATAGTAGATACGAAAAATCCTGAATTTGTTTTACAAAGTCTAGTGATCGCAAGCCACGATAAAAATATTAATCGAAAACTATTAAATATTCGAATCGATGGAAGGAAGTTTTTAAATTTCGCAGAATTAAAAACCTACTTAAATTCATTGTCTACAAACGAGATAGAATTTGAATCCGGAGAACTTCATTATAAATGTAAATTTAGAGTAAAACCAATTGGTCTACTTGGATTTATAGCTGATATGAAATTTGAACCAGAGGCAATCAGTAAAAAGTATTCTGTGGTAGAAGCGTTAGCTATTTCAGGAGAAAAAGTTTATAAATCGGTTGCGACATCGGTTCGAGCACTCGGACTTTTATTTCGTGGGATGATTTCCGTGAAAGGAAATTTATCTGGACCTGTTGGAATTTTACAATCTGCTGGAATCAGCTTGGAATATGGATGGTTATTTTATTTTAACTTTGTGGCAAATATTTCTATTGCACTTATGTTTATAAATCTTTTGCCTATTCCAATTGCAGATGGCGGACATCTTGTTTTATATCTCTATGAGGCTATTGCGGGTAAGCCGCTACCACCTAGAGCGATTGAAACTCTATTTAAAATCGGATTTATATTTTTACTATTATTAGGAGTGTATGTAACATACTACGATATCATGTCGAGAAATTTCTAAAAACTATGAAAGCATCTAATTATATTTTACCAACCACAAAAGAAGATCCATCCGATGCAGTCGTTGCATCTCATAAATTAATGATCCGTGCGGGGCTTGTTCGAAAGTCCTCTTCTGGGCTTTATCATTTCTTACCAATGGGTCTTAGAGTTTTGAAAAAGATTGAAAAAATTGTTCGAGAAGAAATGGACAAGAGTGGAGCACTCGAATTTGAACTACCAATTCTTACGCCTTCTGATATTTGGGAACAAAGTGGAAGATGGGAGAGAATGGGAAAAGAAATGTTTAGAATAAACGATAGGCATGACGTGCCTCATTGTCTGGGTCCTACACATGAAGAATCTTTTACTTCTCTTATGAAACCAATTTTAAAGTCGTATAAAGATCTACCTAAGAACGTTTATCAGATTCATACAAAATTTAGAGATGAAATCAGACCTCGCTTCGGAGTGATTCGTTCTCGCGAGTTTATTATGAAAGATGCATATTCTTTTCATCTAGATGATGCTTCCTTAGATGAAACCTATCAGTTGATGAGAAAGACATATAGACAGATTTTTAATCGTTGTGGTCTAGCAACGATTCCTGTTCAAGCAGATTCAGGGACTATGGGGGGAAGTGGATCAGAAGAATTTATGGTTGTTTCGCCTATCGGAGAAGAGACACTTGCACTCAATGATGAAAGTGGATATGCAGGAAATGTCGAAAAGACTCCCGTTTTATGGAAACATACTGCGAAGGAAAATCAAGCGAGTCTAGAGAAAGTATCTACTCCGAATGTGAAAGCGATAGACGAAGTAGCAAAGTTTTTAGGTGTAGAACCTAAAAATACAATTAAGGCAGTTCTCGTAAAAGCGGATGAGAAATTTGATATATTGATATTTATACGAGGAGATAGAGAAGTAAATCCAGTTAAGGTAAACAATCATTTTGCGACAGGAGAGATTAGACCTTTGTCCAATGCAGAGATTGAAAAACTTGGCTTAGTAGTTGGATTTACAGGACCTCTTCTTACAGAGGAAGCGGCTTCTAAACTTAAAATTTTATTTGATACCAGTATCAATCCAACAGAAGGATATGTAGTGGGAGGAAATGAAATTGATTTCCATGTTAAAAATTTTGTTTTATCTCGTGATCTAAAAAAGGAAGTAAATCAAAAAGATTTTTGTATGGTGGAAGTAGGAGATCCTTGTCCTTTATCGGGAAAACCTCTCAAGCTAGAAAAAGGAATCGAAGTAGGTCATATTTTTAAATTGGGAACAAAATATACAAAAGCATTCGATGTAAAAGTTTCTGACAAGTCAGGCAAAATGGTATTAACCACAATGGGTTGTTATGGAATTGGAGTGAATCGAACCATGGCAACAATCATAGAGCAAGGAAACGATGAGAAAGGAATTATCTGGCCAATATCAGTTGCTCCTTTTGAAGTTTGTTTGGTGAGTATTTCTAAATCAGAAGAAGAAATAAAAAAAGTTTCAGAAATCTATGAGTATTTAAACACAAATGGTTTAGATATTTTTTGGGACGATAGAGACTTAGGTCCCGGTTTTAAGTTCAAAGATTCAGAGATTGTTGGATTTCCAATACGAATTACTCTTGGTAAAAATTTCTTTGAGAAAAATGAATTCTCATTACTCAATCGAAAGACAGGAGAAGAAAAAAACATTCCATTTGAATCAAAAGAACAATTATTAAATGAAGTGGAAAAATTGAAAAGAGAATTATACGGAGCATTAGTTTAATCCTCTTAGGGCTAAGCTGACGATTTACGGATTACCACTGATGCACACCGATAACGAAACGATAAAGAAACGATGGATATCCTATGAACATCACATCTTTTATCGGTGTTCATCGTCTTCATCGGTGGTAATCTTTGAACAAGCCCCCTTTTTCGCAAAGGGGGCAGGGGGGATTTGAGAGTCGAGGAGTTTATTTATGAAAGAAAAAGATTTTTATGAAAGAAAAGGTTATTTTGGAGAGTTTGGGGGACGATATGCGCCCGAGATTTTGACAGATGCACTTCTACAACTAGAGAAAGTGTATGAAAAATTAAAGAACAATCCAAAATTTCTAAAAGAATTAAACTACTACAATCAAAATTATGTAGGTAGACCGTCTCTCCTTACGTATGCAGAAAGACTTACCAAAGCATGGGGGGGAGCTAGAATTTGGCTCAAGAGAGAAGATCTAAACCATACAGGTGCTCATAAGATTAATAACACAATCGGACAAGCTCTTCTAACAAAATCCATGGGCAAAAAAAGAATCATTGCGGAAACAGGAGCTGGGCAACATGGATTAGCCACTGCGACGGTAGGCGCACTATTCGATATGGAAACAGTCATCTACATGGGTGCTGAGGATGTCAGAAGACAAGAGCTCAATGTTTATAAAATAAAACTTCTAGGAGCAAAAGTTGTTCCAGTTACTTCAGGAACTGCGACTCTAAAAGATGCAACAAGCGAAGCAATGAGAGAATGGGCACTTAGTGTTGCCAATACTCATTATATTGTTGGATCTGCTATAGGTCCGCATCCTTTTCCGACTATCGTTCGAGATTTTCAATCCGTGATCGGAAAAGAAACAAAACAACAATTTAAGAAATTAAATAAAAAATTACCAGATGCTGTGATTGCCTGTGTGGGCGGAGGCTCCAATGCGATTGGAATGTTTTATGGATTTATAAATGATAAAAAAGTTAAACTTTATGGAGTAGAAGCGGGTGGACTTGGAAACAAACCAGGGGAACATTCTGCTACTATCACTTATGGTAGAACTGGATTTTTGCATGGAACTAAAACTTTAATCATACAAGATGCAGGTGGACAGATTGTTCCAGCTCATTCTGTCTCGGCAGGACTAGATTATCCTGGAGTAGGACCGGAACATGCGCATCTTGCCACAATCAAGAGAGTTGAATATCTTAGTGTAACAGATAAAGAAGCGTTAGCTTCCTTTGTAGAAGTTTCAAAATTAGAAGGAATTATTCCAGCACTCGAGACAGCACACGCTTTTTCTGCTGCTAAAAAGTTAGCAAAGGAAATGGGAAAGAAAAAAGATTTAGTAATTTGTTTATCAGGAAGAGGAGACAAGGATTCCATGGAAGTAAGTCGTTTACTAGGAGATAAGCTATGAGCAGTTTAAAAGAGTGTTTTGAAAAAGATAAAAATCGCTCTAAGTTTATACCTTATATTTCTTTGGGAGATCCGGAATACGCGCTTTCTGTAGAATGGTCGAAAGCACTCATTGATGGGGGAGCGGATATTTTAGAATTAGGAATTCCATTTTCGGATCCAGTTGCAGACGGACCAGTGATTCAGAAGTCTTATATGAGAGCTCTTGCAAAAGGTTTTTCAATGGATAAGGTTTTAGAAACTACAAAACAAATCCATGCATATAAAGAAGAGATTCCACTCGTTTATCTTACTTATTTAAATCCAATTCTATCTTACGGCGAAGATAAATTTTTCAAGAAGGCATATCTATCAGGAATTCGTGGCATTGTAATTCCAGATTTACCATTTGATGCAAAAGATGCGAGAGAAGTGATAGAGAAAGCAAGAGCGAATGGGATTGATATCATTCAACTCATCACACCCGCCAACACGAAAGAAAGAATTGAGGCACTAAAGAAGTTTTCTTCCGGCTTTATTTATTATGTGACTTCTTATGGTGTTACAGGAGAGAGAAGTAATTTTGCATCGGATCTAAAAAAAAGGATAGAGATGGTTCGAAAAACAATGAACCTACCCGTTTGTGCTGGATTTGGAATTTCCAATGCAGCCCAAGCTAAGTCTATCGGAGAATATGCAGATGGAATTATTATAGGATCAGCAATTCAAAGAATCATTGAGGAAAAGTCAGCCAATGTGGATTTATGTGCAAAAGCACTAAAAGACTATGCAAATGAAATAGCAAAAGCACTTCGTTGATTGGGGTTTTTAAATACTCATTTGGAGTCATTATTAATTCGGAGCAAAGGAATTTTAGAATGAAAAGAATACTGAGTCTTTCGTTAGGTAAAATGTTTCTTAGCGTGGAGGATTCAGTTGAGAAGATAAGTCATTAATCTCTGTTTAAATAACTTAATTCTTGACGATTCTCCTTTCATTTTGAATGATTCAAAAAGTCTTACATACAAAATTTAGTTCGGAGCAATCTATGAGCGAAAAGCCAAGCAAGTTTTCTATAATAGATATTGGAGCAATATCTATTTTTACATTGGGCGCACTATCTGTCATTATCAGTGCATTTCTTCCGCCAAATGTATTTTCCGCTCAATTGAGCATAATAGGTGTTATCCTACTTCTTTGCTCTTTTTATTATTCATATAAATTTATTGAGAAGGCAGCCAAGGATAAACAGGTTTTTGGTAGTATACTCATTGCGATTGCTCTATCCTTGACTATTTTTACTGCAAAAAATATTCTAAAATTACTGCAAACAGCAGAAGAGTCTTCTATCTCATGGAGATTCTATTTACTCAAAGGCACTCCAGGGAAGGGGCAAATCGTTTCCGAAAAAGGTTATATTGAAAAAATTAATCATATTGAAGGTGCTAGAAAAAATATCCGCATCATTGGGATTAAGACAGAGACTTTAGAAAAACTAAATGGAACTTGGCCGATTGATTGGAGAAAGTATGCTGAGATTATCAATGCATTCCAAGGCTCAGACAGTTTACTCCTTTTCGATATTTTCTTTATGGATTATAAGCCAGCTCAAAAAGAGGCAATGGAAGCAGCCCTTAAAAATAATAAAAATGTTATTTTTGACTATTCGATTGAATCTACTGCTGAGTCTAGAAGTTCTGTTTTAAACTTAGAAAAACGAGTCAATTTACTTCGCAAATACCAATTAAAAAATGTTACTGATCCAGAAGACCAAGGGATTTCTTGGCTTAGTTTTGCTGTTCCACCGATTGAACCAATCTCTGAAAACTCTGCGGGTCTTGGATTTGCAAATATTCGAAAAGAAGAAAATCTTCCGAACCGTCATATGCCACTTGTGGCAAAACTATTAAGACACGGACCCAATGGAGAAACAGAATACTTCCCGTCTATCGATTTAATTGCCGCTGCTCAGTATTATGGAATTGACGTTGTGAGTGATACAGAAGTGGTCATGGGCAAATATGTTAAACTAAAGAACATTCCTAAAAAAATGATCAAAGACGATAAAGGCAACGAAGTTGATATAATGACGAATCCAAACCCGGAGAGAGAAATTACAATTCCTATAGATGTATACGGACAGATGGAAATTAATTTTGTGGGTTCTCTTTATTGTTTTAGAGATGATGACTTATTTGATGTAGCAGAGTGGGGCAAAGGCTATGCCGAAAACTACTATGATACAAATACAATCTTCTTAGTAGCAATGTATTACGCAACAGGAAGAGGGGCATCGTCTGACGTTCACTTATCTCCATACGGGGATATGTCAGGGATTGAACATCACGCTCATGCTTTAAATACAATTTTAAATCAGAGCTTTATGGCGAGCACTTCCGAACCTGTTGATTTATTTATATTTTTAATTATTGGGATTTTAATAGGATTTGTGCAACCTAAGATAAGAACTTGGCTCGCTTTTATTTTTATATTTGCCTTTGTGATTGGCTATACTGCACTTTCTCTCGCATTGTTTTTGAAATCTAATTTAATTATTCCTCTTCCGAGTATAATTATTGAACAATTAATGATCTTTGTGACTATCATTGGATTTAAGATTTTGACAGAGGAAGCAAACGTTAAATACATACGAAATACTTTCTCAAAATTCGTATCTAAAGATGTGGTAGATGAACTTTTAAAACATCCAGAAAAAATTGCACTTGGGGGTTCTAGGAGAGAGATCACAATTTTCTTTTCTGATATTAGAGGATTTACAACACTATCAGAGGCATTAAGCCCAGAAGAATTGGTGAAATTGTTAAATGAATATTTATCTAGTATGACAGAGATTATTATTGAGACAAAAGGAACGATAGATAAATACATGGGTGATGCGATTATGGCTTTCTGGGGAGCACCGGTAGATTTAGAAGATCATGCTTATTATGCTTGTATTGCATCTTTGATCCAAATGGATAAACTAGAAAAATTGCAGAATAGTTGGAAAGAGAGAAATCTACCGTCTATCGACATAGGGATTGGACTCAATACAGGATATGCCGTTGTAGGAAATATGGGAAGTTCTCAGAGAATGGATTATACCTGTATGGGTGACACAATCAATCTTGGTTCAAGGTTAGAGGGTTCAAATAAAACTTATGGAACAAACATCATCATTTCTGAATATACATATGAGCGTGTAAAAGATAGAGTCTATGCAAGAGAGTTAGATTTAGTTCAGGTGAAAGGAAAAACACATCCTGTTCGAATTTACGAACTCATAGGACTAGTAAATGATGATGATATTAAAAAGGTGACTAAACCAATTGTGACAACAAATTAATTCCAAAGTATCGGAAGGTTTTCGAGTAGTATGAGTTATAAATATTTAGACAAGATAAACGATCCAGTAGATTTACGAAAACTTTCCCGAGAGGAATTGAGAGAAGTTTGTTCGGAAGTAAGAACCTACATCATAGATACACTCGCAAGTGTAGGCGGACATTTTGCAAGCAACTTAGGAGTTGTAGAACTAACGGTTGCTTTGCATTATGTATTTAACACCCCCATAGATAGACTTATTTGGGATGTAGGACATCAAACCTATCCACATAAGATTTTAACGGGAAGAAGAGAATCTCTAAAAACAGTTCGAAAATACGGGGGCATCTCAGGATTTCCCAAAAGAGAAGAATCTCCCTATGATCTTTATAACACAGGTCATGCAGGAACTTCTATTTCTCAACTGCTAGGAGAAGCTGTTTCTAGAGATTTATTAAAAAAGAAATACAACTGCATTGCAGTGATAGGCGATGCGTCAATTGCTACAGGTATGGCGCTTGAAGCCTTAAATCATGGAGGTCATATCCGACCTGATTGCCTAGTGGTGCTAAACGACAACTATATGTCTATTTCGAAGAATGTGGGATCTATTTCGAATTATCTAAATAATATCATCACGTCTAATTTTTTTAATAAATACAAAAAAGTATATTACACAATTTTAAAATGGCTACCACTCATTGGTCCTGCTATGGTGAGTGTATCTAGAAGATTAGAAAAAGGGTTTAAGGATTTTTTAGTTCCAGGTGCACTCTTTGAAGATTTAGGATTTCATTATTTTGGTCCGATTGATGGACATGATATTGATAAATTAGTAACAGTGCTTGAAAAAATGAAAAACCTAGAAGGTCCTCTTCTTTTGCATGTGATCACACAAAAAGGAAAAGGTTATATACCGGCAGAGAATGATCCAATCAAATACCATGGAGTGACTCCGTTTAATATAGAAGATGGTGCAATGAATGTAGATTCCAAGATTGGTTATAGCAAAATCATAGGAGAATGTCTCATTCAACTAACGACCAAGAATCCGGCAGTCGTTGCGATTACCCCTGCGATGATAGAGGGAAGTGGATTAAAAAATTATTCGATCAAATTTCCCCAAAATACATTTGATGTAGGAATTGCAGAACAGCATTCTGTTGCGTTTGCAGGAGCGTTACTCGGTGGGGGAGCCATCCCTTATATGTGTATCTATTCTACCTTTTTAACAAGAGCAATGGATCAAATGGTAGAAGATATTTCTCTTATGAATCTTCCAGTGCGCTTTGTAATCGATAGAGCAGGCTGTGTGGGTTCAGATGGAGAAACACACCAAGGTCTTTTTGATTTAGGTTATCTTTGCGGTCTACCTAATATGAGTATCATCGCACCTTCAAGTGCACAAGATTTAATTGATACTATGTTTTATATGGAAAATTATAACAAAGGTCCAATTGCAATTCGATTTCCAAAAGCAAGTGAAGCAGCGGATAATATCAATTATACACAGAGAAACCAAATAGAAGAGGGCAAACTTCGATTAGTCGCAGAAGGAAAAGATGTAACTCTGATATCAATTGGGTCTATGTTAGACACTGCTAAGAAGACAAAAGCTATATTAGAAAAATCTAATATTTCGGTTGGAATCATTGATTTATTTTGGATTCGTCCACTCGATGTGGAAGGGTTAACAAATATAATTTCTAAATCAAAACAGTTTGCTATATTAGATGAAAGTTATATAGATGCGGGTGCGTCGGGTTATGTCTTAAATCGAATTCCTCCAAAGTATTTAAATCGTTTTATTAAGACATTTGCATTTCCACCTGACATAATAATTCATGGTGAGAAACCAGAAATATTTAAACACTATCGCATTGATGCAGATTCAATCGCCTCTGAAATTATTTCCTTTCTGAAAAATTAAAGACCTGTTTTTCTAAGACCGATTATATAGTAACGGTTAAGTAAATGGAAAAAATAAATTTTGTATCTGCTCATAATGAAACAGGAAAAGACCTATTCAATCAAGGCGACATAGAAAGAGCCACTTTTTATTTTCTAAAAGCAATGGAAGAAGGAGATAGTGCGGAAAGCCTTTTCTATTTGGGTCTCATTCAGAATCAGAATGGAAATTTTAGAGATGCACTTTCTTATTATTATAGAGCGATCCTGTTAAATCCAGATTACGGAAATCCGTGCAATGAAATTGGTGTGATTCTACTCAGACATGGGAGAGAAAGAGAAGCAGTATTTTGGTTAAAGCGATCGGTTCGCTGCTCTTTCAATGATGCACCTCATATTCCTCTTTATAATCTAGCAACTCTCTATAAAATGTGGAATCGTCCCGAAAGATCTCTTCAATATCTTCACAAAGCCCTAGAGCTAGCGCCTAACTTCCTAGAAGCAATCGAATTAAGAAACCAGTTATTGTCATAGGTTGAGATTCCCGTGTAGGTGATACAGGGGTGTCTTACCTAATGCTGTAAACTTAGGAATTACCACCGAGGACACCGATAACTGAACGATGAAGAAACGATTGAGAATTTTTAATTATCGTATCTTTTATTGGTGCCATGCGGTGTGGATTTGACAAGCTCACTAACCAAGCCTAGTCCGAACCGTTCATCGTCTTTCCTCTCAAAATCCATTGCCGCTCGTTCTCGGTAATAGGTGGTAATCTCTGAGAATTTCCCATTGACTGTATTGTGTCTCACTTACACGGGACGGAGTCGTTTATTCGTTATATCTACACAAGCGTGCTTGATCTTTTGTTTGAAATATTAGATAATCAACTGAAAGATTCGATAAAATTCCAGCATTTTAGTAAAGCACAAATATATATGTAAGTTTTCCAAAGACTCTATTTAATAAAGTGCTCTCTAAAAAAATTGAATATAATATAAAAATAATTCTAGAGAATAAAAAAGAATTCTATTGAATTTCGAGAGGGATGTCGATTCTTGATACATCTCTATAAACGGAAGGATTTACTAGGGATAAATACTAATTGTTTAGATTAGTAAAGAGAGGAAGTTTTGTTAAAGTCAAAATTAAACTTCTCGAAGGTAAGAGTTTTTTTTGAAGCACTAGAGGATTGTAAATTACCTCGTTTTAGCGGCTCTTTCCTGAGAGGAACATTTGGTCATGCCTTAAAAGAGGCTTTTTGTGTAATGGCGCATCGAAATTGCGCCAAGTGTATGGTAAGAGACTCCTGCGGATACTTTCAAGTATTTGAAAGCCAAGATGAAACTAAAAGACAAGATGGATTCTTGTATAAGCCGCATCCGTATATCTTGACTCCTTGTTTAAAAAATGAATTTAAAAAAGGGGAAATATTAGAATTTTCCATTACAATTTTTGGGGAAGCAATTCGGTATATGCCTTATTTTATTTTCTCCTTCCAAAAAATGGGAGAAAAAGGTTTTGGAGTAGAAAGGTATAAATTTAATCTCACTCAAATAAAGGATTTTTACACAGGTAATTCTGTTTATGATGGTAGTCTTATTTCTTCTCGAAACATCACAGAATTAACGATCCAGGAATTTGCATCTAAGCTTTGTCCAAACCCAACACAGGAGAATTTAAACTATATCCTTTCCTTTGAAACTCCTGCTCGATTTGTAGAAAATAAAAAAGATGTTCATATCCTCTCTCCTTCTATTCTATTAGATAGCATGATTCGTCGTTACAAAACGATGCATCAATTCTATGGTGAGTTTATCGATTCAGATCTAGAATTAGGCAACCTACAACTGTCTCCTTACAAAAAACAACGTTATATTTCATGGAAACGATATTCCAACCGTCAAGGCAGAACCCTCGACCAAGGCGGAATCTCTGGTTCCTATCAAGTCTCCCTCACAGAACCTAAACTAGCACTTTTTCTTTATTGTATGGAAATCCTACATGTAGGTAAGAGCACAACGTTCGGTCTAGGCAAAGTAGGGATTGAAAGTTTACAACAAGACATTGCAATGATTGGAGGATGAAAGGTGGAAAAAATAACTTTTGAATGTGAAGTAATTACTCCTATGTTTTTAGGGGGCGTAGACGGAAAGAGTGCAGAATTGCGTGCTCCTAGTATTAAAGGAGCACTGCGTTTTTGGTGGAGAGCGATGAATGGAGATTTGCCGCTTTCAGAGCTCCATCAAAAGGAGGCAGAAATTTTTGGAGGTGGAGGAGATGGTGGAAGAAGGAGTCAAGTGGTGGTAAGGGTGGAGCAGGGAAACTTGAATAAAGTTAGTTTGGTTTATCAAGGTAAAATTGCAAGTCAACCTAGTTTTTACACTCGACCTATAAATGCACCTATTCTTAAATATTTATCAATCGGGACCTTTGAATTTCCTGGAAATAATCCAAGAGAATCAATAAAGGAAAATCAAAACTTTAGGATAATTATTCAGGTTATGAAGAAATTTGAAACTGAAATAATTAAATCCCTCTTATATCTATCCACTTTTGGTGGAATTGGTTCTAAAGCAAGAAATGGGTTTGGTTCATTTAAGGTGAAAAGTATTAATTCAAGACCAGTAGATTATATTCAAATAAAGAAAAATGATTTTAAGAATATTATTCCAAAGTATTGTTCTTTTTCTCAAAATATTCGTTTATTTAAAACTTCTCAATCATTTAGTAAATGGGATAAGGCGCTCGAAGATATAGGAGATTGTTATCGATTAGCAAGATTGGAAAGTGATGGTACTAAATATAAATTCAGCAATCGAGTTTTACTTACAGAACCTTTAAATCAAGCAAACGATCAACGTATAATTGATAGAAGAACTAAGCCATTCTTTATGAATGTTAGAAAAGAGCAAAATAATTATACAGGATATCTTTTATATCTTCCATCAGATTATATTGAAGATACTAAAATGCTTAAAAAGCAATTATCTAAAGAGCAAATTAATAAGCAATATTTAGAGGCATGCAATATCTTTTTAAAAAAGTTAAAAACAATTTCTAAAATCACAGAGGTTGTAATATGAATAATTATCTATTCCTTTTCACCATTGGTCCTGTTCAATCTTTTATTGCTCAGGCACGTAAAACAAAGGATTTATTTGCAGGCAGTCAAATTTTAAGTGATTTGATAGAAGAAGCTATTAATGCATTAATAAAAATGGAACCTCAATCTGAAATTATTTTTCCAGGAAAAGGAATACCATCTAAACCAAATCGGTTTATTGCGATTATAGATAATCCTGAAATGATAGGAAAAAATTTAGAATCGATCATTAGAAATAGTTTTCGCGAAAAAGTTTTAAAAGACATAAAAGATGATTTTAAAAATATAAATGATGAAAAATTAAATTTTCATGCTAACAGTTTTTTGGAGATTTATTGGAACGCTATTCCAATAGAAAATAATTCTTATAACGCCCATGAATATACGCGTTTAGAAAAAGAGCTGGGAGAATTCAAAAATGCAAGGATTTTTAATCAGTGGGAAATAAATTCAGAGAAAAATCGAAAATGCTCTATTTGTGGAGAGAGAGATAATCTTGTTATAAAAGAAAAACAGTTACCGAATACAATTTCTATTAAAAATGATTTTAGGTTTGAGGAAGGAGAAGGCTTATGCGGTATTTGCCTGTATAAAAGAATATATAAGGTTTCTTCAGATTCTCAAAGTTTTGATTCCACAGCGGAAATTGCAACAATGGATTCCATAGAATACTTACTAAAAAATGAAAAAGATATTTTTTTATCGTACAAAAATCAAATTCAATCTCAGTTTTTTGATAGTCAATTATTATTTGAAGAAAATTTAAATCGGGATTATTTCAAAAAGCAGAAAAAAGAACCATTGATACCAAATCTTAATCAGCTACAAAAGGAACTAAAAGAAATAAATAAAAAACTAGAAAAAGCAAAATTAAAATTTCAGAAATATTATGCCATAATTGTTTTTGATGGTGATAATATGGGTAAGTGGTTATCTGGAAATAATAACCTATTAAAAGAAGACGTACCTCTTAAAGATTTTCATAAGTCTTTATCCGAATGCCTCGGAAATTTTGCAAAAGATTGTAAAGATTTTTTGAAAAATCCCAATGGAAGATCAGTTTATGCTGGAGGTGATGACTTTCTAGGATTTATTAATCTTTCTTATTTAATAAAAAGTCTTAATTATTTTTATGAAAGTTTTGATAAATTAATTAATCTACCACTGAAATCTTATTTAAAAGAAAATCAAAAACTTAGCTTTTCAGCAGGAATAGCAGTGGCACATTATAAAACTCCTCTCTCTGAAGTTATAAATTCTGCTAGGGTTATGGAAAAAGAAGCTAAAAGTATAGATATTACTAAAGATGCATTTGCAATCACAATTTTAAAGCATTCTGGAGAGAGACAAAGTTGTAAGTTACATTGGAATGATTTAAAGGATAGTTCTAATATTTCAAAAATTGAAGAAATTGTTCAAAGTCTCCAAACAGAAAAATTTTCAAATACTTTTATGCAGAATATAGTTCAAGAATTTAAGAAATTAATTTCAAAAGATAAAAATGAGTCCTTAAATAAAATTGTTACCGCTGAAATTGATAGATTAGTTGAAAGAGCTTATTTACTAAAAGAAGACAAAAAGGAAAATTCTGAAAAATTATCAAAAGTCGTAAAGGATTTGTATTTATATAACGATTTAAACTCAAAAAATCCTAATAATTTTTTTTCAGTTTTAGGAATTGCAGACTTTTTAAGAAAGCATAAAAATTAAAATAAAAATGAGAAATAAATTATGACTACTATTAAAATAAATCCCTTAGATGTATTATTTTTTCGAGATGGAAAACCGTTTTCCATGGGAGAGGATGTTTGGGCAACAGGTATCTTCCCTCCATTTCCTTCTACCTTATACGGTGCATTAAGAGCTTCCTATTTTTCAGATCATATTGATAAATTAGAATATGCTAATATAGAGGGAAAAGATGATTCTTTAAAATTAGAAATCAAAAAAGTATATTATAGTGAAAACTCTAATGTATTATTTCCAATTCCTTTAGATTTAGTTCGAAAAGTAAGCACAAAAAAAGATGAGGAATCTGCTCTACTATTAAAATTAAAGGAAAATTCGAGCAGCATTTCTAATTATCCATTTAAAAAAGTTTTATCATTGGATATTAATGAAAAATTGGAGTCTCTATCAGGGAATTATTTTTATAATTTTGAACTACAAAAATATTTAAAAAAAGAATCAGAAAAATTTTCTTATATAGATTCTCAAAAACTCTTAATCCAAGAATCAAAAATTGGAATAGCAAGGAATAAGTTTACTAAAACCTCAGATGAAGGTAAGATATATAGAGTTTCAATGATAAGAAGTAAAGAAAATATTGATTTTGGAATTCATATTGAGTATGAGAATTTAGAATTAGAAAGCAAAGGAAAATTAAGATTAGGTGCGGATGGAAAGATTGCTAGCTTTGAGAAAGTAGAAAATCAGAGAATTGAACCACCAAAAATTAATAACTTATTTAAGCTTTATTTATCTACTCCAGCCATCTTTACAAATGGTTGGCTACCATTTGGAATGAATCCTGAAAAACTTGAGACTCAGAAAGATGGAATTCACCTAAAATTATTAACATGTGCTATTGGAAGGTATACTAACGTTGGAGGGTTTCAAATTAAAAAAGGGATTCAAAGCTCTAAGGCAATGTATAAAGCCGTCCCTGCAGGAAGTGTCTATTATTTTGAAACAGATTCTAATGAACCAAATAAGATCATTGAGTTGTTTCATGGAAAATCAATATCAGATATTCATTCGAAAGAAGGATTTGGAATTTGTTTTGTAGGGGCTGTATAGTATGAAAAAAATTATAACAACTGTCGGTACATCAATAATAACAAACTGTCTTCAAGAAGATGATAGCTTTATTAGCATTTTGGGATCAGTTAAAGATTCTTTTTCCGATGAATGGGATTCTCAAAAGTCAAATATAGAAATAATAAGAAAAAAGGTTACAAGTTGGGCTAATATTAAAGGTGAAAAAGCTTCTGCAGAAATTCAAAGTATTTTGAAAATTAAAGAAGAATTAAATGAGGAAGTTGAAGTATATTTAATTTCTACTGATACAGTATCATCAAGACTATCAGCTGAAATTATTAAGAATTTTTTTTATGAATTCAATGCTAATATAACTGTAATTTTTAACTTTAAAGAAGATGTTATAAAAGGTTTACAGGTTATCAATAAAAGTAAATTTGAAAAGGAGGGTTTAGTTGAGTTAATAAAAAGAATAGAGGAAATTACTGAAAATAACTGGGAGGATTCAGTCTTCAATATTACTGGAGGTTATAAAGCATTAATTCCTTTTTCTACAATATTTTGTCAATTTAATAGAATAAGAGCTTATTACCTGTTTCAGGAAGATGAAAAGTCTAAGGAAAAGTTCGAATTGATAAGTTTTCCTGTAATTCCTATCAATTTAGATTATAATTTTTTTGAGAAAAATATTAATAATCTAAAATTATTAAACAAGGGAGTTGATAACTTTTACGAATTAAAAAAAACAATTCCTAAAGAGCTTTATCCTTTTATTTGGAGTGAAGAAGATTTAGCTGAATTAAACTCTATTGGTAAATATTTTTTTAATAAATATGAAAGTCATTTAATAATTTATATGTTGAAAGGAATGGCTTCTACAATACCTGAGCAAAAGTATTCTAAAAGGTTATATGATTCATTTGACTCTCTCTATTCTCAATTAGAAAAATACTTAATTTCGAATAGTAACTTAATAAATGCAAATACAAATGAATTAAAAAAATGCCTTGATGAACAGGGAGAATGCGCTCTAAATCATGGTCCTTTAAAAAATTCTGAATATTATATTTTTAAAGCGCCGATGACCAAACCAGAAATTCGGTTATGTTATAATTTTGAAATTTCTAATGGGATTATTGTGAAAATCAGAGTTTTTGATTTTCGAATTGGTGAATTTGATCACTCAAAATATTTTAATGAGTTTAGTATTTCGTATAAACACCATAAAGAAAAAAATAATTTAAATGAATTAATTCCTATTACCTATTTGAAAGGAATCAATAATTATTAATTTGTATTAATAAAATAAATAAATAGAGGACATAAAATGTTTAAACTTGCAAAACCATTGTTTTTAATTTGTGAAACCCCACTCCATGCAGGAAGTGGAGATTCATTAGGAGTTGTAGACTTACCAATACAAAGGGAACGTCATACAGGATTTCCAAAGATCGAAGCTTCCAGTTTAAAAGGAGCCTTAAGGGAAAGTTTTGAAGTAAAGATTGAAGATAGAAAAAATAAAAATCTTTTTTCAGATGTGTATTCTTTATTTGGTCCTGAAGATGATGACGCTAAATTAAACCCAAGGTCCGGTTCCCTTGCTTTTACAGATGCAAGATTACTTTTCTTTCCTGTTAAGTCAGTAAAGGGAGTGTATGCTTACGTGACATGTCCTCTTATTTTAGAAAAATTCATCAAAGAATTAAAATTATCCATTCCTGAAATGAAAGACATTCCTAATATTCAATTTTCAGAAAGTAAGAGAACAAAGACTAGTTCATTAATTGTATCCGGTGATAAAATTATTTTAGAAGAGTATACTTATGAAGTAAAAGTAGATGACAACCTTTCAACTTTTGCAAAATGGATTTCTGAAAAACTTTTTAATACCCCAGAACAAAAATATTGGAAAGATAAATTAACAAATGACCTTGTTGTTTTATCAAATGATGATTTTAAGGATATTGTAAATTTATTTACAGAAGTTATAACTAGGACAAAAATCAATAATGAAACAGGTACTGTTGAAACCGGAGCCTTGTTTACTGAAGAGTTTTTACCACAGGAAAGTATTTTATACTCATTGGTGATGGCATCAAATGAGTTTATCGAAAATGGCAAAAAGGCAAATGAGATGATGAGTAATTTTGAAAGTGGACTACAATCAGTTTTTCAATTAGGTGGAAATTCCACATTAGGGAAGGGATTATTAAGGAGGGTTTTTTAATATGCCAGTGATCAATAAGATAGAACAGGGAAGGGCTGAGTATGCATATAAATGTGCAGAGAAAGGAAAAGGCATCGGAAAAGAATACAAATCTAATGTAAAAAAACTTCCAATGCTAATAAAAACAAATGGATTAGGGGCTTCTTTAGCTTTCTTTTTTTCAAAGGGCAAGGAAGAGACAAAGCCGCATGGGTTGATTAATAAACAGATTCATGAATGGTTAAAACAAAATAATCCTGATTTATTTTCTCCTCAAAGTGAATTAATTAAGACAATTGTTGATTTGGATTCTGTAAAATATCGATTCATTACCAATGAAGTCCTCTCTTTTTTAAATTGGTTAAAAAGGTTTTCTGATGGATTGATTAAGGAGGATTAAATGAATGAATTTGAAGGTGTGATTGTTGAAAATTTTTTTATTAAATTTAAAAACCAGAATAATGAAGAAAAATCTTTAAGAATACCAGGCGATATTTATGGTTTAACAAAAGGTCAATTTGTTGGCGAGAAGTGTAAAATAACGGTTGAGAATGGTCAAATTTCAAAGGTAATTTTATTATCCACCGGAAAGGAACTACCCAAAAAACAATTAGCAGAAGATAATAGACCGAATAAAAATGGTGAACATAAGCATAAAGAAAGGCATCCTGATAATAGAAGTGAAATAACAATTCCTCAAAATAATAAATCTGATAAATTCTATGGTCCAATTGATACAAATGAACTATTTAAACAATTTGCAGGTATTGAAAATTATTTATTGAAATTGCAAAAATTTGCAACCGCAGAAAATCCAGGTACGAATAAAGAAAAATTTACGTTTTATAAAAAAGATTCAAAAGAAATAAAACCAAACTATAATTCCTCAACTATTAATTCCCTCTCAATCCGACATATATCAAACGCAAAATCACTATTAGGCGCTAAGAACATAAAAGATATAACTTTAAAAACAGATTGGCGCATGGCTCTAGGTCTAGGCAACGAATCTGTTTACGAAACTTCCATTACATTGCATCATATATATGGCATCCCTTATATACCGTCCAGTTCCATAAAAGGTATTGTAAGGAGTTGGATTATAACTAACTGTTTTTCTGATAATGGAAATAATATGTTGGAAGCAGAAGGAAGGGCAATAGAGAATCAATTGTTTTGTGAAATATTTGGATGCCCTTCGGAATTGAAAGTCGAAGAGAAGGATAAGAAAAAGACCTTTAAAAGTTACTATCAATCAAATGAACCAAAAATTGGGGGAGATAGAGAAGGGAAAATAATATTCTTTGATGCGTATCCTATAAATTTAATTAATGAAAGTATAAAAGTGGATATAATGAATCCACATTACTCAGACTATTACTCTTCAGAAGGAAATAATATTAAACCTCCCGGTGATTATTATAACCCGGTTCCGATTCCTTTTTTAACAGTTCAGAATACTTCCTTTCAATTTATAATCGGAACAAAACAGATTCCAAAGAAAATCATTGAATATAAAGAATATGAAAAATTAAAACCGTTCGACGAATCCAGTTTAAAATCGGAAGAGCGTTTTAAAGATTCATTTACTCTAATCGATTTAGCGTATCTATGGCTCAAGCTCGCTCTCGCCGAACACGGCATTGGTGCAAAGACAGCAGTTGGTTATGGTTACATGAAATGAAAAAAAAATATTCAACAATTATACTACTAACGTTTTTACTTATCTCATTTACTTGTAAGTATGCTGTAAAGGCAGAATTATATATCTCGGAAATTCTAGAGACTGCAAATAAGAGTTCTAAAGAAAGTTTCGCTGTATCGGAGCTGAAATTTGGTGTAGGGTCTTTGGAAAAATGTGAGGAAGATAAAGAATACTTAACGAATCTCCTTTCTAATTATTTCAATAACATTAGAGACTTAAAGTGTGCGAATATTGAAATGGATACTTTTTTAATATCTACAGTTGATATTCCCATAGTAGCATTTACAAAAAAGGAATTTGAGCCAGTAGATGGATTATTAAATATTACTGTTAAACCAGGTAAGCCAATTCGAGTTGGACTTTTTTTGAATGAATCTGAATTTTCCGATTTAAAAGCAAAAATCAATGATAAGTATTGGCAAAGTATTAAGATGGAGGATTTTTCATTAAACTTCACCTTATTTAATGATACGAAGCAAATTACCAAATTGGAAGTAACAAGTTCCTTTGTAAATTCAGAACCCGTTCCTTTCTGGCAATCCTATCAATTGAATCCAAAGAATAAACTTAGTATTGAATTATCAAATGTATTAAAAGAATATATAAACAAAAAAACTATTTCTGATTTTATAAAGATTGAAGTAGAAAGTAAAAAATAACTCATATATGTTCCTAAACGTCACAGCACATGAACTAACAACAGAGCAACGCGAGTTAGCCGCAAGTTATTCTGATACGATTGTGGATTTAAAGAAATTAAATCCAAGTCTACACGAGAGATTGGTTTCGTGTCCGCTGGAGAAGGGGGAGTTATTGGCGTTAGCCGATGAGTTATTAATGTTTATAGGAGAAGTGTCACAAATGAATAAAAATAGACTAACGCTTCATTTGCCTATAGGGAGTCCTGCTTTTATGGCGCTTTTTTTTATGAAGTTGGATCGAGAGAAACTTCCTTGTAGAATTGTATTTTCACATTCAGATCGAGTGAGTGTAGATGAAAAGCAAGAAGATGGAAGCGTTGTAAAAAGAGCAGTGTTTAAGTTTGTGAAATTTATAGAAATATAGACAAGCGATAGAAAGCCGATAGAAAACTATGCAATCAAAAGACGTTGAACATTTAGAACAAATAAAATTTGAACAAATGGAAACTATCTTTCAAATTATAGGAATGATAGAATCTAAATCAGCACTCTTAGAAAAAAGTTCTAAGCCTATGACGCGAGAAAAGATGGAAGAGTATCTAAATCAAATCGAGGGGACTCCAAAGATAAAAAGAAAAAATAAGGAGGATAGCTATCCAGATAAACGAAGGCAGATTGCGAATGTTCGTAAAATATTCAATCGCCTCAGTAATAAGTTTCATATAGAAGGAAATCGTCTAGGCACTTCCTTTATAAATCTAAGAACTGGTTCTAATAATCAGAAGGGATTAAAAGAAGACAATGCCTATCAAACATTACTTGTAATCTATTTGTCTCTACTTCTATACAAGGGAACGATTCATTTGGATTTTTTGTATCAATTTTTAGAATTGGAATTTCCATTTGATTTTCTTACATCCTTTCAATATTCGATTCATAAAAAAATAAATATCTCTTTCCACTATCGCAGTGATAGAAATAATCATGACTTTATTGTAGATCCATTTCTTCCTGTGAAGATTTATTTCAAAGACAATCATTGGTTTTTAGTAGGTTGGGATTTAAAATACAATTCTTGGAATCAATATTTGATTCATAGTATTAAAAAACTTACATTGAGTTCTAAAAAATTAGATTTATCTAAAATACCAAATTTTGATTTTATAGAATATCGCAAATCTGCCTTTGCAGGTGGAGTCTTAAACAATAGCCCTATACATACCGTTGAAATTGAAGTTCCGCTTGATTTATACGAAGCAGTTCGGAAACGAAGAAGAGAAGGGAATTGGGAAAAAAAAGAGAACTTTTATATTTGGAAGCTTCAAACCTATGATCTAAATGAAATCTTTGATTATATCTTCCGTTGGAATGGTCGTTTAAAAATCAAATCTCCCGATTCTGTAAAAAAAGAATTTCAAACAAAGATTAGAAGCTTTTTAGAATAATGTTAACGTCAGTTTGGTGTAACAGAAAATTTAAAAGATGACCACCGATAAAGACGATGGGCACCGATAGGTCTTTTAGTTAGATTTTGTTATTTAATTATTCTCTCGTTAGATCATCCAGAATAAAATCTATTGTTTCTCTAATATTCGGTTGTGCATTTTTAACTTTTATTTTTTTGTAAGCTTTCATCCCATATATCTTAATTGGAATGGATAATAATGCATTCAAAAAGCTGTGCGGTGAATTTACGACATCCGCAAAATCTAAAATTAAATCCTTATCATCTTTTGCATTGGCTACTAGGTATTTATCTCTATAATTAATAGCTTCTCCCTTATCTTCTGCATAACCGCCAAAATAATTTTTAATATTTAAATAATGTCCTGTGGTTACTTGAGAGTCTCGGTTTTTTATTTCTTGTTCTGCCTCTTCTCTTAGAGAATGCATCACTTGCTCTAAATTGACTTTTGTTGTTTTACCAAACCGCAGATTTACATAGACCAGTGTTCCATGCCAACTATTTTCAAGTCTCTTTTCTGTTATATCGGTTGGGGAAATATGAACTTGTCCATGACCTGAGATGATATAGATATCAGAATATAATTTCTTAACTATATTTGTGGAAATAAATAATCCCATTCCCGCATTGTTTCCATTTTGATATGGACTATTCGGAATAAAAGTTCCCGAGACTTGTGGTTTAATGGCTAGTTTAATAGCGTCTATATCTGATTCAATGCCTGGATATGCTTTTTTTAAATGTTCTTTAATTCCTACACCCGTATCAGCAATTACGAAAGATATTTCACTAACCTTTACATTGTTGCTGAATTGAACAAATGAAGGTATGTTCTCATTGTGTCCATGCTCAATCGTATTGTATAATAATTCAGAAATTATATATCTAAGAGTTTTCTCATATTCAATATGAAAGTTCTTTGTATAATTTTCGATTCTATGAATAACACGTTTAACGTCTTCATAGGATCGAATGGCTAAAAAAGGTTTAGTTTTATGAAAAGAAAAATTTACATCATTCTTTGCTGTGATTTTATCCCATTTAGTTGCATCCAATTTATCCCACATTTTACCCAAAACACTGTCTTTAATTATTTTAATTTCTAATTTACAATTCTGATTCTTTAGATACATGAGATAAGGAACAAACAATGCGAGTGCTTGATAGTCAACTAGCTTCGATTCTGAAAAGTCTATCTCCACCGATTCATTTTTTAAGTCCCAATTTAAAGCAGATAGAAATGAATCAAAGTCAAAACTATCTTTTATTTTAAAATTAATCTTGTTCGGTGTAAGCTTTACCATATCTCATTCATTCAGTAATTATAGTTTTTTGTCAAAAGAAATATTTTTGTTTAAATACACGCGTCCGTGTTTGTAATAAAAAAGCTATTCGTATAAAATATGCGAAGAGCATAAATGCATTTTTAAGTTCATTTAATCTCTGACTTTAGGCTTAATTTTCAAGGAGATTTTATGAAGAAAATAGATAATCCAAATGTTCTAGATTTAGTCCTAGCTTTTATTTCCAATCATCGCAATCCAATTGAAATCAATGTAAGCATTCGAAATAAAGATGGATCTCGAGAGATTCAAATTTTTACCGGCAAGAAAGAAACGATAGTTACATTTACTTTTAAGATACTGCTTTTATTTGTAATGAGTGGATTGTATATTTTATCGGATGGAAATATCATTCATACAAATCAAAATAAATCTCATTAATCTTCTATAAGGAAATACCATGATCAAATTAGTTCTTATTATTTTTATTATCTTAGTCATCGCAATATTTAGAATTGTGAGGGGAATTGTGAAAACAGTCTCCAATGAATTGCCTTTCTGGACAGAAGCCGCTGGTAAAATATTAAATGAGTTTTTAGAAGAAGAAAATGACTCTGGTCATAACCCGACGGCAAATCTAAAGTATCGTCCTTCTTTTGAAACTGCTTTTAAAAGACAAATGGATCAATTCGCAAGGTTCATCGATCAAAATTGTAAAACCAATCTGCAAACGTTTCAATTCTTAGAGTTTTGTATTTCTATGCACATGGCAAAAGCAGACGGAGTCATTGACAGTTCTGAAATAGATGGAATCCGTAATTATTTTAAAGAAACGTATGTAGAACACCTAGATGAGACGTTACTTGCAAAAGCATCTCCTCTTGTAAGAGAGTATATTCAAAATTACGAACCGGATGAATTAATTCTTTCTGCTTGTCTTACGCTCAATGTATGGTATGATATTTTAGAAGATACATTTCCTGATTCAGAAATCAGAGATGAATTGACCATGCAAATATTTTCTTTTGTCTATCAGGTGGCTATGATGGATGGAGTGATTGCTTCTTCCGAAGAAAGATTTTTTAAAGGAGTCTGTGAATTCTTTAAATTCCCAACCGATTTTCAAGATCATATCAAAAGAACAGCAGAATACCAATTCAATGTTCGTAAAAATAAAGCGAATACTGAGAATAAAGAAGCAAAGGATTTTGAAAATGCTCTGAAACTTTTTCAACTTACTCCGAATTACACAAAAGAAGATCTACAGAAGGCATGGAAGAATTTTGCAAAATTAAACCATCCTGATCGATTTCATAACGTTGATAGAGAACTCTATGAAAAAATAAATGCTCAATTCTTAGATGCGAAAAATGGCTATGATCTACTTCTTTCAAAAATAGAAAATCCAACTGCAAAGCCGTATTATGAGCCTTCTCCTTCTGCCGCTCCCTCTCAGGAAGAACAAAAACAAGAGCCTCCAAAAGAAGAGAAAAAAGAAACCTATTATTCGTATAGCAAAGAAGAATTTAGAGAACCTTCCGAAAAAGTTTATACAGAACCAGAGAAGAATCCATTCCTTGCATATTTAGGAAATCTTGTTTCGAATATTCAAAATTTTGTTGTTACTAAATTTTCGCCTGCTCAATTGAAACTGATTTTTTGGGGAAACACGAAAAGAAAGATGGTTACAATTGCAACACCTATTGTCATCCTTCTTGCAAGTATTTTAATTCCACTGCTAGTAGAATCCCATTACAAAAAATTATTAGAATCAGATCGTGTATCCGATTACAATAACGCTTATCGTTATTTCAAAGTTCAGGGAGAAGCTTCAAAGGATTTAATGAAAGAACTATTTAGAAATTCAAACAATTCAATTTTAAAAACGAACACTCTTCATTATTTATTAGAAGAAAAAGAGAATAGTTCAGATACACATGAATTTATCTTAGAGATGTTGAAAAAAGAAGATCCAATTGTAATTAAAAATTTAGAGCATTTAAATGGATATTATCCTTGGAGTGATTCGATTTACAATTCTACTTTGGAGTTATTGAAACGAAAAAATGAACATCTAAGAGAAGTAGTGGCAAAGATGATTCAACCAAGACTGAAACAACTTCCGATTCAAAATAAAAATTTAGAAATTTTCTTAGGATGTATAAAAGATACAAGTTACACAGTAAGTAAATTTTGCTGGAATGGATTAGAGCATTATAAAGAGGAAGATAAGGTCCAAAAGGCAATCCTTGAAAATCTAGATTCAATTTCTCCTGAGATCAAAGACATCACTCACTCTATGCTTTGGGAACTTCTTTTAAGAGAAGAAGGAACAGATAAGTTAATAGAGGCAAATAAGAAGTATCCGCTCACAGCATTTATTTTAAGTTCCATTTCAAGCGAGGAAAATAAAGTGCTTACTATTTTTGAAAAAAATCCTAAGTTTCGAAAAGCAAATTATAGAGCATGGCTTGGAATTTTAAATAAAAAATCGGAAGATGATATCAAACAATATCTTTCTTCTTTAGATGAAAGTGTAAGAAGAGAGCCTTCTATACGACCTCTGATCCTTAAATATGAAAAGGAAGTAGAAACTAAAATGCCAGAGCCAGATTTAGTGGAACCAGACTCGTATCTAAGTGAAAGAGAAGAAAATCACAATCCCGATAATTCCATTCGATATGCAAGAGTCAATGAACCTTCCGGTTTATTTCTTCGAGATAAATGTTCTACCAATTCTTCTAAAATTGAATTGATTCCAAATGGAGAGAGAGTGGAAGTTCTTTCAAAAGATAGAGAAGACTATTTGTATGACGTTAGAAGCAATTGGTATAAAATACGCTACCAAGGAAAAACTGGTTGTAGCTTTGGAGCATTTTTGTCTTTTTAAATGGCTGATCTATATATAACAGAACACGGTATCAGTCTACATAGATCGGGCGAGTCTCTTCTTTTGAAAAAAGATGGGACGCAGTTCAAAGAGTTAGAACTTAAAAACATAGAAACCATTCAGATTTTTGGATATGCGCAGGCTTCTTCGCAAGTCTTGTTCGAACTATTAGAGAGAGGAATTGAACTTGCTT
The DNA here is from genome assembly GCA_035345875.1 of Leptospiraceae bacterium. Lineage (GTDB taxonomy): Bacteria > Spirochaetota > Leptospiria > Leptospirales > Leptospiraceae > UBA2033. Next base: position 58,231 of record DAORDH010000010.1, read on the forward strand.
TTTACAATTCAAGTGGAAATTTAATTGGACAACTAACGCCTCCTCATGTAAAAAATATTGAACTCAGAATGAAGCAATATGATCTTTCTAAGAATGAAAGTTTTAAATTAGATTTTGGAAAAGAAATGATTCAAGGGAAAATGGAAAGCTGTATTTATTTGCTAGAAGAATTTGGAAAGAACTCTGAATTTGATTTTAGAAGCGAAATTCTAGCTTTAAAAGATTTAAAAAGTGCTTCTTCCCTTTCGCAGAATATAGAATCTCTTCTTGGGTTTGAAGGTATTTTTGCAAAGAGATACTATGAAAATTATGGAAAACTTTTTAGAGAAAAAGGATTATTCAATGGAAGAAGTAGACGTCCTCCGAAAGATGCGGCTAATTCTGTTTTGTCTCTACTCTATACAATTTTAACAAATCGAATTTCTGCTTATATAGATGGAATTGGATTTGACCCTTATATTGGTTTTCTACATAGCCTTGAATATGGAAGACTGAGTTTAGGTTGTGATATGATTGAACCACTTCGTCCTTTATTTTGTGATTGGTTTACTTTGAAATTATTCAATCAGAAAAGAATCAAGCCTGAAGATTTTAGAGTAGAGGATAACGGCTATTATCTAGATGATTTGAGTCGAAAGAAATTCTATCCACTTCTTCACAATGAATTAAAAGAAAATAGAGATTATCTCTATTTAAGAGGAGAACTTTTGGACTGGGTGAAAATGCAAACCGAGTGGCTAAAGACTGTTTTTCTTGCAGGGAGTGTTACTTCTTTCAAGGAATATGCAAAGGCAAAGCAGAACAATGGAACAGGGTAAACTGTATTTAGTCTGTTATGATTTTCCCTCCTCAAAAGCAGGCGATAGGAGAAGAGTGAAGGTGGTAAAAATTTTAGAAGGCTATGGAAACAGAGTGCAGAAATCCGTTTTTGAATTGCGAATTCATAAGAAAGAAGAATTAGACCAGCTATTAAAAAAAATCAAACGTTGGTTTATAGAAGCAGAGGATTCTTTGCGTATCTATCCTTTGAATGCAATTGCAGAAAGTGAAATTCAAATCCACGGAGAAGGGGAAATTTATAAAGTAGAAGATGCCTATTTTTTTTAAGTATAGCTTTACAGAAAAATGGATTTGGAACTCTCCAAATCCAGTCCTACACACCATCCCTTATCTCAAAATCCAAAGAAATTTATTGACTAAATCCTTTTTTGGTCATTTTGTATGGTTTTTCGATCTAAATCTACTAGTAAATTTTACAAACACAGCCGATTTTAGTAGAGTGAGTAGGTATAAATTCCCTTTTCTCAGAAAGTTTGATTTTAGGCTTAGAAAAGGGAAAGCCAATTTAAAATGACTTGCTACCCCCGTTAGAATGCATTATTTTGGTAGTTGGGATGGGTACTCTAACGGATGAGTTTCCTCGAATCAGAGGATTGCGACAATCTTTATCCAATTCGCTGGCTACATATTTAAAGCCTACTAACGGATGAGTTTCCTCGAATCAGAGGATTGCGACCTTGTTTTTTGCTCGCTGCTTACTGGTGTAACTAATTCTACTCTAACGGATGAGTTTCCTCGAATCAGAGGATTGCGACTGTTCTAACCCCTGAGCCTTGTATTTTGGTTTTAAAGATTGACTAACGGATGAGTTTCCTCGAATCAGAGGATTGCGACATCGACATGGAGACAGTTGAGAATTTGTTTTTCTTTCTTGCTAACGGATGAGTTTCCTCGAATCAGAGGATTGCGACCATCCACAAAACATCGGCTAATGGTACTTATGCAGTGATCTAACGGATGAGTTTCCTCGAATCAGAGGATTGCGACTTATATGTATTTGGAACTAGTGCAAATAGCTCTTTTTCAGCTAACGGATGAGTTTCCTCGAATCAGAGGATTGCGACAAGCGTGTTGAGCTTCATGTAGCACTAGAGTTATAAAGTCCTAACGGATGAGTTTCCTCGAATCAGAGGATTGCGACTTGGAAGTTCAAGTGTCTCTCCATAAGGAAGTTTTATCAATCTAACGGATGAGTTTCCTCGAATCAGAGGATTGCGACTTTTAACAAGATAAGGATAATATCTAGTATAAAAAGTTGACTAACGGATGAGTTTCCTCGAATCAGAGGATTGCGACCCTGGAACAGCAATCGGGGTGTTAGGTGATTTCAATTCTAGCTAACGGATGAGTTTCCTCGAATCAGAGGATTGCGACATTTCTTAAAACTAAAGTTTCCATTTTCACTCTTTTCCACTAACGGATGAGTTTCCTCGAATCAGAGGATTGCGACGGTGTAATATGAACCGCAATCAAAAGGAATAAATCCTTTCTAACGGATGAGTTTCCTCGAATCAGAGGATTGCGACTAGAATATATTTACCATTTTCTGGTTTGGTATTATTCCATCTAACGGATGAGTTTCCTCGAATCAGAGGATTGCGACTAAGTCAGCAGTTGCAGCGATTTCAATTGCACGAATCTTTCTAACGGATGAGTTTCCTCGAATCAGAGGATTGCGACCTTCATAGATTCTTCATAATTCATTACTTTCTTTTCTCCATCTAACGGATGAGTTTCCTCGAATCAGAGGATTGCGACTTTGAATGGACCGTTCTAGATCAGCCTCATTGATATCACCTAACGGATGAGTTTCCTCGAATCAGAGGATTGCGACTTGAATAGATCAAACTCCCCGTTGTATAGTTCTCCATGCGCTAACGGATGAGTTTCCTCGAATCAGAGGATTGCGACTCTCATTATGCTTCGCTGTAAAATAAACAACCTTATCTATTCTAACGGATGAGTTTCCTCGAATCAGAGGATTGCGACTTCATAATCCAACTCTTCCTGGAAAAACTCTTCTGGTCTAACGGATGAGTTTCCTCGAATCAGAGGATTGCGACTTCAAATACATGAGTACCCATGTGTTGTATCAATTCTGGGCTAACGGATGAGTTTCCTCGAATCAGAGGATTGCGACTAGGATATAACTTACCTTCGTAAATAACTCCACACATATGGACTAACGGATGAGTTTCCTCGAATCAGAGGATTGCGACACGATCTAAATTAGAAGCTTTAGCAATAGCACTCATTTCTTCTAACGGATGAGTTTCCTCGAATCAGAGGATTGCGACTCGGGATTAACCTTAGCAGCTTTACAAGCGGCTTCGATCACTAACGGATGAGTTTCCTCGAATCAGAGGATTGCGACTACAAACAATAGTCCCATCCTCTCTTTGTCTTAATACTTGCTAACGGATGAGTTTCCTCGAATCAGAGGATTGCGACATTGGGAATTCAAAGTTGATGACGTTTCCGTTTTTTTCTAACTAACGGATGAGTTTCCTCGAATCAGAGGATTGCGACTTTGGTAAAACGGGGTTAAGTTTTGTCATATAAACTCACCTAACTAACGGATGAGTTTCCTCGAATCAGAGGATTGCGACCAATACTACTACTTCGGATCCATTTACTTTTAGAACCCATCTAACGGATGAGTTTCCTAGAATCAGAGGATTGCGACCTCGTAATAGATCAACACTAAATACTCTAATGATGGCAGCTAACGGATGAGTTTCCTCGAATCAGAGGATTGCGACGTAAATGGCAACTATCGCAAGCAAAGCAAAAAGAAATTAACTAACGGATGAGTTTCCTCGAATCAGAGGATTGCGACGAAAGTGTAACCACTTAACATTTTTATTCGATAAGAAAAGCTAACGGATGAGTTTCCTCGAAATCGAACCCCCCTTTGCTCTGATGGAGCAAACCTAGCAGGCCTCACAACCTACCGCCTGATGGCTAACGGTTGTTCGCCGGAATGCGACCGCTTGTTTGTGTAGTTTTGCTTTGTAGTTTTAAGGGTAGTGGATAAGATAGATTTCCTCGAATCAGAGGATTGCAACGTACCAGACTCACAGCTGAGGTCGAAGTTATAGATGTTCTAACGATTAGGTTTCCTCGATTCCCCCCTTTGCTCTGATGGAGCAAACCTAGCAGGCCTCACAACCTACCGCCTGATGGCTAACGGTTGTTCGCCGGATTGCGACCACTGGTTTGTTTAGAATTGCTTTACAGTTTTAAGGGTAGTGGATAAGATGGACTAGCCTCGATTGAGAGGATTGCGACATAGGGTCGCCATTTTCATCTATTGTAGATTCAGGCTCGCTAACGATTAGGTTTCCTCGATTCCCCTCTTTGCTCTGATGGAGCAAACAGGCAGGTCTCACAACCTACCGCCTGAAGGGCTAACGGTTGTTCGCCGGATTGCGACTGCTTTTTTGTGTAGTTTTGCTTTGTAGTTTTAAGGGTAGGGGATAAGATAGATTTGCCTCGAATTAGAGGATTGCGACACCTCTTTACCAATTCCCTCTAATATCCAAGTCATTCGCTCTAACGATTAGGTTTCCTCGACTTCGAACCGCCCTTTGCTCTGACGGAGCAAACCTAGCAGACCTCGGCACTTTCCGCTGATGCTATCAGTGCCTCGTCGGATTGCGACCGCTGGTTTGTGTAGATTTGATTTACTGTTTTAAGGGGAGGGGATAAGAAGGATTTACCTCGACTGAGAGAGAATTTTTCTTCTTGAACCGCCCCCTTTCGTAAAGGGGGAATAAAGGGGATTAGAAGAACTAACGTATCCTAGAATCAGAAGGATTTAAAATCTCTCCCTTACTACTTTTGCTATCATTACGCATGTATCCATATAAACAATAAATCTTTTAATTTCACGCTAGCGTGTTTGTAAATTTCCAATAAATCCTATACAATATCGATTTTCACCTAATGGAAATAGGTGTGAAATTTATATATTAGTAAGGAGAATATATACATGGCAGTAGAACAAAGTGAAATTTCATCTAAGAGTAGATTGATTACATTACTACTTAGTTTTTTATTTGTGCATAGATTTTATGTTGGACGAATCGTTTCCGGCATTTTCTTTTTTTTCACAGCGGGTGGTTTTGGTTTTTGGTGGCTCATTGACGTTATACAAATACTATCCGGCTCATTCAAAGATCAATTTGGTAAATTCATTTTAAATTGGGAAGCGGATAAAAAGCAATTGACTCTATCTGGTGTTGCCTTGGGATTTGTAGTTCTATTAGCAATGCTTGGAGGTAAAAATAAAAATGGGGAAACTTCCTCTCCCACTTTCAAAGATGCTTTGCAATCTTCTGGCTCTAATTCAACCGAAGAGAAAAAATCTTTTCCCACTGTAGGAGACAAGATTCAAACTTCTCATTTCGCTATCACTTTGAAAGGTTATAAAATTCAAAATTCCGTAAAAACAGGAAATATGTTTAGTAAATTAGATCCCGAAGAAGGAAACAAATATTTAGTTCTCGATGTGAATTACAAAAACACAGACAATGAAAGTAGAATGATCGGAGGCGAAGGAAAAGTATTTGTAGAAATGAATGGAAAAGAATTCGAATACGATAAATCCGAACACATTCTACTCGATGGATGGGGAGTTCTTCTAGATCAACTCAATCCTATGACCCAAAAGAATACTAAATTGGTTTTTAAAATTCCAGATGAATTAAAAGGAAAAATTTACTGGGAACCAGTTCGTAGTTCTGATCGCTTCTTCGTTGGAGAAGCAAAATAATTTAATTCACCCCCTAATCTTATTTTCCTATTTCAAAGTTTCACCAAACAAAAAAATTGTGACTCTTCTAAATCACAATCTCTTCCCACTCTCTGAGTGGGAAGAGTCTATCGTATTCGTCTTGGGATTTAGAGCATTAAAATGAGAAATTATATTTTGATAGAAAAATCGATCGAATTATTGTAACAAGAGAAAGCTTTGAGAAAGAAACAGCGCTAATCTATAATTCAATAAAGAACACCGGTAGAATCCTATTTGGAGAAATAGATATGACTCCAAGTGATTTGCCTTATAGAGAGCGTTATGCGGAATTATATAACCGTTCTAAAGAAGGTGGAATTAGAAAAGTAGAATCTGCCGAAGAGTTTATTTTCAAACTAAATTCAACGGAAACCGATTTTCTATATATTCCTGCAAAGCATACAATCCAAGTGTATTTGGCAATGAAAGGACTAGGTTTTACCAGTAATTTTGAAAAACTCTATGAGTTAACAAGACAGGAAATCGGTGAAGAATTTGCAAATATGTTTCACTATTTATTTTCTTTAAATGAAAAGCAATTTGATGCAACCAAAGAAGAATGTATTCTTGGTCTAGAGTATGCAAAAAAAATATTGGCACTTTATAGCAGTGAAGTTTAGATATGTAATAAAAGGGGGCTTGCCGGGAAGAAGAAATGGAAAGCCTTTGAAGGTTTTTTCTGTTTGCCAGTGGAATATTTTCCAGCTCGAAAAACACGTAAGGCTGGTTATGCGGTAGAAGTTTTCAATCTAATTGGAGAAACGATAGGCGTTTATGATTTGTCAGAATCACAGTTAGAACCAATTCCACAGTCTGCCGTTCCTTCGATACGAAAGATTCAAAAGATAGCCGTTTAACATATATTTCTAAACTCTTTACTGTGTTAGAAGATTTCACATTGACAACATATTCTGAATGGAAGGAAGTTGCAGATAGGATTCGGAACATTCTTTCATTCTTGACATTTAATAGGAATCTAAAAAGAATCTAACTATGCTATCTGCTGAAAAAATAAAGCTTCTACAAGAACTAACCAAAGAAACGAATCCAGATGCTTCAATAGAAAAGATCGTTCAAGACTATATTGATACAAAGATTGCTTATTGGAGAATGGTTGATAAGTTTTACTCAGAAAAAATGGGTATGAGTTTTGAAGTCTATGAGGATACAAAAAGAGAAGAATGGGATGGCAGCGATTGGAATAAAATCGAAGAATTTCATGACTGGGAAGATGCATTTATCGGAATCAAGTATTATTTGGAATTAAAAGATAAATGGATATTTCAGACATCCAACTAAAATTAGAATCAAAATTACCGCAGATTGATTCTATCGAAGATATTCATTTTTATCAAGTGGATGAATATTCAATAAAAGGAAATGCAACTGTTAAGAAAATTTATAATCTAAATATTCGATTCAAAACATTTCATGAGCGTATGACGCTCTCTTTTGCCCTGATTTATTAAAATCAAAGAATCTGGGGACTTGACCGTGATAATAAAATCGGATGGCATATTCATCCATTGGGCAATCCTAGCTCTCACGTTTCTATCGAATCGCAAACGATCGAACAAATAGTGGATATTTTAGAATCTATTGTGTCTCAAATTTAAAGGAAAATGAAAAACTGCATTGAATGTTTTCTCTTTTTGAGGAGATTCCCAAAACACCTAGCTACTTTTCAAAAAGTCCCAGCTATTTATAAATTTTTAGCCTTGACTTTTGTAGAAGTTAAGTTACGTTATAAAAAACTTAAAGCTACTTTTGCCGAAGTAGCTTTAAAAGATAAATTGTGAAACAGGGAATTGGGATTAGGCAGCTTTGATCTCCATTTCCAATTCGCCTGTTCTTATTTCTTGCCCGAAACTATTTTTCACTTTTAGCTTGTAACTTACTCCCGGATTAAGACCGTTAGGCACTTTAAAGGAGATGGATTTACCAGCTATCTTTGAATACTCGGATACTCTTTGTTCTACTCCAGCACCTTCAAAGAATACACCCACATTTGGAACTGATTTATCAAATTTCAAATTCTCCCCGTGGATGGTGACTAAGTCGCCAGCAACTAAAGAGGCTTCTAGTCCAGTTGTGTGATTTTCCAAAGAAAAAAGTAGGGGAAGCGTTTTACTCAGTGAGACTCTTTGTAATTTTGCATCCTGCGTAATTTTCTTTAGAAAATTTGGATTTGGTGCAATAGAGACTTCAATCCAGTTTTTTTCCTGCGAAAAACTATCTTCTAGGTTTTGGAAGCTTCCTTTCACTTGCGGTCGAATCGTGCAAAAGCCTAAATTCACAGATCTACCTTGTGAAAGATTTTCTATACATACTCGCTCCAAGTTTTCCAATACAGCCTTTACATCAGCTAAAGTTGCAGTGGAGCCGTAGGCGAGAGCCTTTAGGAATTGTTCGAAGACTAAACTGCCTTCTAACAGGGTTTTGGGTAAATACGGGGAAACTCCTGCCGTAGATAACCGATTTTTAATGAGGGAATACTTAATCATATAAGCATCTCCTTAGGTTTGGATTTATTATGTCGCGGACATAATATTCTACTACCTTATATTAGTGCAAAGAAAAGTAAACAAAAAAATATATATTAAAAATAGATATGTATAAAAATAATTACATATAGAAAAAAAATCTTATCCTATTTTGATATAGAAAATTCAGAACTATTCCTTGACTCGAAACTCGTTCGCTACAAAACTGGTAATTCGATCCTTTTTAGGGCGGGAGAACTTAAAAATGGAAAATCCGAAGCAATTTTATAAGGCTATTGGTAGACGTATTGCAGATGCGCGTCAATCCATGCACATGTCGCAAGAAGATGCGGCTGATAAATTAAATATTACTCGTGTTACTTGGAATCATATAGAAAAGGGAAATCAAAAACTGACTTTAGATCGGTTAATCGATATAGCAGGTCTTTTACAAATTGCACCTACTAAATTAGTTCCCGGTCTTGTTTCAAGTGACGAAACGGATGTTTTAACAGAGAAAAATTTCTCCTCAGATGAACAAGCACTCATATTGGAAAGATTAGATAAATATAAAAAACAAAAAAAGTAAGGAATTCTTTCCGATCGTTTGAATCGGGGATTCCAACAAAGGGAGAACTCTATGGAATCAAAGTTTGCGAATGAAATAAAGAAATTGTTCACGCTCATTCAATATAAGACTGGAGCAGTGGATCTAAATAAAATAGCAGAGAAATTAAATATTAGAGTGATTGAAGATGATCTACCAGATAACGTCTCTGGTGTCTTGGATTGTAGAACCAAGGATGATCCTATTATTCTTCTCAATTCGAATCATCATCTCAATCGACAAAGATTTTCTCTTGCACATGAGATTGGTCATTTTGTTTTACATAAGATGAGCGGAGTTCACATGGATACAAAAATCTTTCTTCGCTCTGATGCGCCTAACCTTCATGGTGTCCGAATTGAAAGAGAGGCAAATCAATTTGCCGCAGAACTCTTAATGCCCGAAGAGGAAATTAGAAAAGCCTGGAAGAATCTTCCGGAAGATTGGTTTGATAAAAGTCCTTTGGAAGTCATTGCAAAACAATTTAAAGTAAGCGAAGGCGCTCTCTTTATTCGATTGAAGCAATTAAAAGGAATTGGTGGTATTTGGTAGACGTGCATTATGATTCACAAATCGAAAAAGGAGAAGAGTAAAAATGATTCAATTGCCAAATCCTTCCTACGAAACTGCAATTCCAATCTTTCAAAAATTTAATGATTTGCAAGCTGTCTATTTGTTTGGATCTGTCGCGACAGGTCAAACAAATGCGGAGAGTGATGTAGACTTTGGATTTGTTGCGGATAAAAATATAAAAGACGAACTGAGTCTAGAATTAATCAAAGCGGGCTTTGGAAATTTTAGTTTAGTCTATATACCAGAAGCAACACCTGTTTTACAATTTGAAATTGTAGATAAAAATTTTATCCTCTACCAGAAACCAGATTTTGATACATCTTCCTTTCGCTCAAAAATTATCAAAGTATATCTAGACATGGAATACTACAAAGGAATTCAAAGACAATATCTAAAGGAACGGATTCTAAATGGAAAATAAATCAGTCATACAAACAAAGATAGAACTTTTAAATGATTATCTCTCTTTTTTACAACAATCGCAAAAGTATTCAGAATCCGAATTTATACAATCTATGATGATTCAAGGAAGTGTGGAAAGATATTTACATTTATCTATAGAGACTACAATTGATATGGGAAATCATATTATTTCAAAAAATGGTTGGGGAAGTGTTCATTGGTATCAAGATATAGCGACTCTATTTCAGGAGAAGGGATATATCGATTCTGAATTGGCAGCACTATGGATTCGAATGATTAAATTTCGAAATCTACTTGTTCATGAATATGCTAAAATAGACAAAAAAGAAGTGTATAACGTATTACAAAATCATCTTGTTGATATAGTTAAAATTCAAAAAATGTTTGTAGAGAATTTTTTATAATACCCAACGCCAAAAGTTTTTTCCCATTTTTTAAAATTTGGGTATTCCCGATTGCCAAAAATGAGGCTCTTTTCGAAAAACATGGGATTTTTTTTTAGGGCAATCGGTATAAAGTGAAACCTTGTGTAGTCGAGACAGCGTTGTCTCGCCTACATGAAAATGCCAAATTCAAAACAAATATTTACGGGGCAGCCGTTATCTCTTTCACCAAATTCTCCATTTTATAAATCGATCGGAGTGCTTCTAGGATTCCTTCGCTGTGGACAGAGACAGCACGTGCTTTGTTGTCTGTATAGGCATAAGAGAGAATATGGCTATAGCTATTTCCATCAAAGATAAGACCTACATATTCCCCTTTTCGGTTAACGACTGGACTTCCAGAGTTTCCACCTACGATGTCATTGGTTGTGATAAAATTGAGCGGTTTATTCATTTGTATACTGGATTTATTTTCTAAAATCTTTGTAGAAAGTTTAAAAGGTTCTCTGTGATTAAAACTCTCAGCTCTATCAAATAGACCATAGAAAGTTGTTTTAAAAGGAACTTCAATCGTTGTATCATCTGTAAAACCTTTTACCTGGCCATAACTCATTCTAAGAGTAAAGGTTGCATCTGGATACATGGACTTTCCAAATACTTTAAATTTTAAAGCGGAGAGTCTATGACCTTCAATTGCTTGCACGCTTTCTATTTCATCATCAAACCAATCTCTATCTTTTCGAAGGATTGGATCTACTTTACGAATCCATTCTATCAGAGGATCTTTTGATTTCTCTATTCCTGCTTTTCCTTCCTTTAAAAGTTCTTTGCGGTAGGCTACATCTCCTAACTTTGTTTTTGTAATTAAATTCTTTGCGAATTCTTTTGGATCTGATGTGATAGCAATTTTTACAAACTCATCGTCTTTGCCTAACTTCTCGACTGCCAATTGTAAAGTATGGGCAAGTGACATCTCTTCCATATCTGTATAAATTGGGGCAGGGGAGAGAAGTCTAAATTTGAGTGATTCTAGATTAGAGTCTCTATATTCCTCATATCTTTTTTCGTTTGGTTTTTCTATCTCTGTCGCATATCGGACTAATTTCAAGGCAATATTCACAAGTCTTGTATTGCTTACACTTCTATAATAGAACTCTTTGTGTTTTGCGATTAATTTCTTTTGCACAGAATCAATTCGGTTCCAAATCTCTCCGTATTCTTTTTGTAATTCTTTATCTTGTGAAACTAGACTTTTTAGTTTATTTTCTTTTTCTTCCATTGAATCTAGTATTTTTTTATCTTTTAAACCGCTTAATTCTCCTTCGATTGCTTTGAGTGAATTTTCCATTCCTAAGATATAGTCTTTCGCACGACGCTTTTCTTCTTTTCCTTTTTCGGAATAGTCTCTATATAGTTTTAATTTTCTTTTTAGAAGATTTACATATTCAGGAAATGCATACTCTTTTTGGTAATGGATTTGGCTCATTGTCTTTTGTCTTTCTGTAGAGCCCGGATGTCCAAATACGAAAACAAGTTCGTCTTCTTTCGCACCTTCTTTACTCCATTTGAAATAATTTTTGGACTCTATTGGTTTGTTGTTTTCATACACTCTAAAAAAAGCCATATCGAGTGCAAAGCGCGGATAATTGAAGTTATCCGGATCTCCCCCAAAGGAAGCAGCTTGCAATTCAGGAGCCATTACAAGTCTTACGTCTGTGTATTTTTTATACCTGTAAAGCCAATATTCTCCTCCATCATAGAGTTCTACAACATCGGATCTGAGTTTTGTTTTCTCGTTTGATTCTTTTTCTATCTTTGCGATTTCTTCTTTTCTTTTTTCATTTTTTGCTTTATCGGTATCGCCTTTTTCAGATGCGGTTACGACTTGTTTTGTGACATCTTCCATAGAAATAAGAACATTTAATTCTAAATCTGGGCATTTGATTTCTTCACTTTCCTTTTGTGCAAAAAATCCATCTTTTACATAATCTGTTTTCTTAGATGACATCTTTTGCAATTGACCCATTGCAACATGGTGATTTGTTATCACTAAACCCTTTGCAGAAATAAAAGCCCCAGAACCACCGTCATTAAATCGCACGGAAGCGAGTTGAGCATTTTTTAACCATTTGTCTGTTAATTTAAAATTGTATTTTTCTTCTAGTTGTTTTGTGGGGAGATTGTCTAAAGTCCACATGCCTTCATCACTAGAAAGCTGGGTTGCAATTCCAATTGTTGTAAGAGTCATAAGAAGTAATTTCCTTAAATCAGTCATGCAGATAGTTTCTTTCGAGTATTCCTAAGTGAAAGAAAAATTTTTTATATCTAAATTGATTTTCAAAGGATCAGAGTGCAATCTCTACAAAAGGAAAAGAAAAGTGAAAGAATTTTCAGATGAATTGGGATAAATCTGCATAAATTTCGTGTAAATACCAAGGAGAGAGTGAATCAAAAGAGGAGCTATTCTTTCTTATTTTCAAGTAGTTCATAGTGATTGATTCTGATTTTGAATGAGATTGGGACTGAATAAAAAAGGAAAAAAGGCAGAATAAGCAAGAATTCTTGGAGCTTTTCTATCCATTGCATCACCTCACACGAGGGATTCATTTGAATCGAATCTTCTCATTTGTGAGTCAAGATATGATCTGATTTAAAATAATTTCCTTGCTCATTTGAAAATGATTTAAAACCTGAAATAAGTATGAAATCAGCCACTGAAATGATAAGTCTTTCTCAATATTTAATAGAAGAGCAATTAAAACTCCCGTATGCAACTGGGGATTTTACAGCTCTTATGCAACATCTTGTGTATGCAGCCAAAATTGTCTCTCGTGAAGTTCGAAAAGCAGGACTCACTGATATAGTTCTTGGGGCAACCTCGGAAACTAATGTCCAAGGTGAAACACAGATGAAATTAGATCGTTATGCAGATGTTCTATTTACAAAAGCTTTGAGTATTTGCGGTCACCTCTGTGTTCTTGCTAGCGAAGAAAATGAATCCATCATTGAAATTCCGTCGGGTTATAAAATGGGAAAGTATACTTTCGCCTTTGACCCATTAGATGGATCTTCCAATATTGATTCCAATGTATCGATCGGAACCATCTTTTCGATTCATCTTCGAAAGAGTAAACATGGAGGACCCGGGGAAGAATCGGATTTACTCCAAAGAGGTGCACTTCAAAGATGTGCCGGATACATTCTCTATGGATCTTCCACTATGATGGTTTTATCTATGGGAAATGGGGTAGTCGGTTTTACTTTAGATCCTTCTTGCGGTGAATTCCTATTATCCCATGAAAATATTAAAATCCCAGAAACAGGTTCTATCTATTCCATCAATGAAGGAAACTATGATTTCTGGTCTGATGCCGTAAAATCTTATATTAGAACCATTAAAAATATCGAGAACAATAATAAACCAAAGACTCTTCGATACATTGGATCTCTCGTTGCCGACTTCCATCGAAATCTACTAAAAGGTGGAATATTTCTCTACCCAGAAGATACAAAATCAAAAAGCTATCCACTCGGCAAACTACGTCTTCTCTATGAAGCATCTCCTATGGCATTTCTAGCAGAACAAGCGGGAGGTATGGCGGTTACCGTTTCTGGTGAAAGAATTTTAGACATGGAGCCTACAAGTCTTCATCAAAGAACTACTCTTGTCACAGGTAGTAAAAAAGAAGTAGAATTCTTTTTAGAGTGCACAAAGAAATTTAGACAATCTAATAACTAGGAGTCATTTTGTTTCCAGTAAATATCGATTGGTATTTTATTCATTTTAGAGGCTATGAAGGTCATTGGGCTATCGGGATCCTAATCTTTGGTTATTTCTATCAAAGATATAGATCTCTGAAAGCAGGATATGATATTGAATGGTTTAATTCTGCTTGGGCGGCGGCTGTCGGTTCTGGAATTATTGGTGCTAGACTCTTCCATTTTGCATTTTGGGAGACAACTAATTTTCTAAATAATCCAATGATTATTTTTACTTCCACAGGTGGATTTGCCATCTTGGGTGCTACCATTGGAACTGCATTCGGAGGTTGGGCATACTGTAAGTATACTAAAAAAGATTTTTTAAGTTGGTGCGATAGTTTAATGCTTCCACTAACGGTTGGTCTTGCTCTAAGTCGTATGTCTTGTTTTCTAAATGGAGATGCCTATGGTCTACCAACTGCTTCCATTTTAGGAGTTACATTTTCTGAAAACAGTGATGCTTGGATGGCAGAGTGGAGACATTTACATCAATTCTATGCAAATAGTGAAGACCCTCTTGCTATCATCTCACAAATGTTTAGCAAATATGTAAATCTTGCGGATATGCCGATTCCCGACTCAATGTCTCATCTAAAAGATTTAGGATTTAAAAATCTGGCAGAGTTAACTCGCTATTATCCTCCATCTGCTACAGGCGATTATAAACAAGAACTTTTAAAACTAGGCCTAATTCCTTTCCCTGTTGTCTATCCTAAAGTGCATCCAACACAGCTCTATGAAATGGCTCTGATGTTTATAGTCTTATTTATCATGGTTCGAATTGATAAAAAAGAATGGGCAAAGCGAAAATTATTTTTTATTTTTTGGGCGCTCTACGGAACCAATCGTTTCTTCGTAGAATTTTTTAGAGGAGATAGGAATTTAATCTTTGGTAGTCTTACCTATGCTCAGGTGATTACCCTTTTGATCATAGTAAGTTCTATTATCGCACTTATTATTCAATTTTCAACGAACCATAAACAAATGGAATCATAATTAAAAAAGGACGTTATATGCAAAATCTTGGAAAAAGTTTACTCTTTATTGGGCTTCTTGTCTCAATTTTGAATTGTGCGGGGAATAAAAAACTATTTGAAGCTGCACGCAATGGAGATGAAAAAAAAATCTCCCAGTATATAAATGAAAAAAAGGATGTAAACGTAAAAGACAAAGACTTCGGTGGAACCCTTCTTATGTATTCCGCTGGATTTGGTTATACAAATATTGTGAAAATGTTGCTTGATGCTGGAGCAGATGTAAATGCAACAAACAACCTAAATGGAACTGCTCTCATGAATGCATGTAATTATGGATATGATGAGATTGTAAAACTTTTACTCGAAAAAGGAGCGGATGTAAATACGGTAGACACTTTACAGCGAACAGCACTTATGTTTGCGATAGCACGCTACCGATTAGAAATCACAAAAGAGCTATTAAAGTCTAAGGCAAATGTGAATGTAAGAAATAAAGAGGGAGTTACACCTCTTATGTTAGCAGTTAACTTTCAATTCACAGAAGCACTTCCCATTCTATTAAAAGAAAAAGCGGATATAAATGCTACAGACCTATTCGGAGAAACCGCACTGATTAAGGCGGTCTACAAAAATGATATTGATTCGATTAAGTTCTTAATTCAAAACAGAGCGGATGTAAATAGCAAAGCAAATGATGGAAAGACAGCGCTCATCATTGCGGCAAAAAAAGGACAAAAAGATATGGTTTCTGCTCTTATCAAGGCAAAAGCAGATCTCAATTTGGCTGATTCTTCTGGCTATACACCTTTAATTTGGGCGGTAAATATGGGAGAAATGGAGATCATTCGTCAACTTCTATCCGCTGGAGCTAACCCAAATATGCAGGATGAAAGAGGCCAAACAGCTCTTATGAAATCAGTTTTACAAGGGAATTTAGAGATGACTGCTCTACTTTTAAGTAAGAAACATGATTTAACTCTAAAAGATAAAAGCGGACAAACCGCGTTAGCCTTAGCAATTGAGAATAGTCAAGGCGATATTGTGAATCAACTTAAAAAAGCTGGAGCAAAAAATTGAAGTTTTTATTACTTTTTGCATGATTTTCATTGACAAAATTATCGTTGAAAAGTGAAGTAAAAAACATTGGAAGGGAAATATATTTCCTTTTCATATAATTTTTATGGAGACAAACATGAATAAAAATTTCAAAAATTCATTAGGTGTTTTAACAGCACTTGCAATTGCAGCTGCTATCGCTTGTAGCGGTGGAAGCGGATCTGGCGCAGGTCCATCTATTCAACCAGCTTCTTCTGGTTCTATCATGGACAACGTTAAATCTAACCAAAACTGTACTTGGGGTGGAGATATCACAAACGCTGGTGAAGCTGGTTGCGTATGGGGAAAAGATGGTGGTAAGCCAGTTGGAACAAAAACTGGAAAAGCTTGCACTAACGCTATCCTCGGATTAATCAGAAGTGGAGATATGAGTATTGCTGCAGCTGCTAAACAAGGTGGAATTACTAAAGTTCAATCTGTAGACGCAAGCATCAATAGCTTACTCGGTTCTGTATTAGTTGAGAGCTGCATCCTCGTTAACGGTACCTAATATTTTGAGTTTGGAATGCTACGATCTTTCGTAGCATTTCAAATTTTCCCTCCTTCTCGATTTTCATCTTATTTTACATTTTCAAGACTTACAAAATGAACAGACTTTATACAATACTTATACTTATTACAATACTCTCATGTACTGCAGACAGAAAACTTAACGATCCAACAGAGCAACTAAAAGGTTTTAGATGTGAAGGAAATGATTACTATGTGGATTATATCTGCGAAGACGAAAAAGAATACTTAGATTGGGCTGCCTCTTATCCTAAATACAGAAAATTATCTGATCTTACAAGAGAAGTTCTATTCAATATCATGAAAGAGACCAACGATATTGACAAAGCGGCTGCTGTTTTCTATCATAGAGCTATCACAGAACCAACAAATCGTAAGTTTATAGAATATATTTATACAAAACAGAATGAATTTATGAGGAAAGTTCCCGACTATTCCTCCAAGAAAATGCTCTTTGCAATCGCTCCAGGGATGTTTTACCGAGATAATAAAGAGGTGGATGCAGATGGAAAATTGATCCGCGCAATAGTAAAACAATTGGGACTTGGAGAAGCTGTAATTCCGACAGACCAAACTGGAACGGTAGACGGTAACGGTAAGATTATTTGTGATTTTATAAAAAGTCAGACGGAATACAAAGGAATTATCATTGGTTCAGCCAGCAAAGGAAGCGGTGATTTTAAAAAAGCATTGGAACTTTGTGGAAAAGAGCCTTATTTTTCTAAGGTTGTCGGTTGGTTTAACTTCGGTGGAATCAACAAAGGAAGCCTTGTAGTAAATGGAATGATGGATCATTGGCTTTACCGATGGGAAGGTAAATTCTATTTTTGGGTTATGGGTTATAATTGGGAAGGTCTTACTTCTATGCGAGGAGGAGAAAATGCACCTCTCAGTAAAGAATTGGAAATCCCTAAAAACATGACTGTTGTAAACATTGTAGGAGTTCCGACAGCAAGACTTGTAACAGAAAGAGGTAGACCTTTTTATAATTATTTAGCTCAATTTGGACCGAATGAAGGTTTGAATTTACTTTCTGACAGCCATATTGAGGGAGTTCCTCTCTTTCCCTCTTGGAGAAACGATCACTATTTCAGAGTTCCAATGCCGGAAGAAAGGATCAAAGCATTCATAGCGTATATCGTTGAAAAACAGGGTAAGTAAATGTTTCGATATTTTTTAATTTTTCTTTTTTTAGTTACTAATTCCATTTTCTCACAAGGTGATTATAAAATTAACATTGAAAATAAGGACAAATTTGTCTCTTTTATCAATTCTTTAACCCCAAAGGATTTAGAGGATTTGAAGATTCAACTGATTACAGTAGATACTTCTCCTACAGTCACAACTGCTTTTGGACATTCTGCTTTGCGAGTTTTTCTCGGAAAACAGTTTGAGGATAAGGATTTCTATCTCGATTTTGGTGAATACGATGAGTCAGCAGGATTTATCTGGAGATTCTTAAAAGGGGAAGCGAAATTCTACATCACTGTAAAAACGATGGGTCTCGCTTATATGCAGTGGGATACAACGGGTCGTGGGATGTATGCTTCTGAATTTAAGTTAGATGCAAATCAAAAGAAATTATTTTTAAAAAACATACTTTCCTTTATTGAGAAATACAAAGATGGGTATGAATATAACAACTTCACAGGAAATTGTGTTACCTATATCCGAGACTTAATTGGAGAAACATATGGAACACCTCTCAAACTAGAAACAGAAAGTAATAAAAGAACTTGGAGAAATAGAGTTATTCCTTATTCTAATAAAATTTTTTGGCTTAGAATGGAAGAAAAACTATTACTCGATCATGATACAGATAAAGAAAGAAATCCAACCGAATTAATTTACCTTCCTTATGATTTACTTTTTGCAGTGGAAGATGCAAAGCTTGTAAAAGACAAAGAACTTTTACATAGAAATTTTTGGCAAATGCCTCCAGACTCTTTTGATTTCTTAGGTAACTTAATGTTTATCATTCTAGTTTTTATCATTGTGGGGCAAATCCCTGTTTACTTCAAATCAATGATTGATCGAAAGGGAGAAATTCTTTTTGGGATTATCTCAGGTTTTGGTGGTCTCTTTGCGCTTGTCGTTCGACTCTTTACCTCTTTTCCATTTATGGATGAGACCATTATGATTTTTGTGTTTAGTCCGATTGATTTCTTTTTGTTAGCAAAAAAGAAACCTTCTTTTAAGATTCACATGGGAATTATCCTTCTCAGACTTAGTATGATTTTACTTGCAACTGTATTCCGATTTACCATTTATAAACAAACGATAGATACAGCTTTATTTTTTACTGTTATCTTCTATGTTTTATATGCAATCAATACATATCGTGCAAGAGCAATAGCTCAATGAACAGAAAAGAATTTCTAAAAAAATCCTTACAAGTAGGAGCAACGGGAGTAGGGCTTGGTTTAAGCGGTGGAATTGGATATTCTTTTTTTGCAAACTCTGAATATAAAAAAGACTTTCCTCATCTGCCCGAAAATCATGTAAGTCTTTCTCTTAACGGTAAGACTGTATGTATTTTAGGTGCAGGTCTTGCCGGATTACAAGCAGCCTGCGAACTCTCTGATAGAGGATTTAAAGTAGTCCTTGTAGAAAAAACTTCCTATGCGGGTGGAAAACTCAAAACTTGGAAGGATAAGCATTTTGCGAAAAAGCATTTTGGAGAGAAGGGTTATTCTAGAGAACATGGTCTTCATGCGATTTGGGGATTCTATAAAAACCTAAGAGAATTTCTAGGACGTCATAAAATTGAAATTAATAAGCTGGGAAAAGATGATTCCTTTTATTATTTTATTTCAAAGCGTGGAGTTCAAAGCAAAATTCAAAACACTACCTGGCCGATTCCTTTTGATCGAATTGAAATGTATGACAATGGAATCTATGTTCCATCCAGAGAGGATATTAGAGTTCCTGCTTCTAATCTATTTGAAACACTCAGAACTTCTATGAAGATGTGGGGTTTTGATTTTTCCAATAAAGAAGATCGACTTTATTTGGATAGTATTACTTTTTATGACTGGGCAGTAAAAAATGGAATGAGTGTAGAATATATAAAGCATTTCTTTGATGCGTTAGCAGAAATGGGATTCTTTATGACCACAAAAGAATGTTCCGCTCTTGCGATTGTAAATTTTATGCGCCTTGGAAATCTACCCAAAGATTCCAAAGTAGATTTATATAAATGGCCGCCCGATGAAACTTTTATACAGCCTATGATAAATCATATTCTCTCCAAAGGAGGGGAAATTTATTTTAATCATGAGGTAACAAGTATTATCCGCGAGAATGGAAAAATTGTCTCGATTAAAACAAATGAAAATTTTCCTAAATCTAGAACAAAGAGATGTAGAGTTTGTGGAAATATAATGGGCGATGGAGACTATGAGCATTGTCCATTTTGTGGAGCGCATCATTCTGAATTAGAAATTTTAAAAGATACAACACCTTTAGAAGTCAAAGCAGATTATTTTATTGCGGCAATGGATATACCAGGAGCCAAGAAATTTATACTTGGCACAGGGCTTGATAAAGAAGGAGACTATTTCAAAAAAGCAACTTTACTCACGAATGCTCATATTCTTTGTGTAAATTTATTTTATGAAAATAGTGATGCTTGGAAGAAAAGATTTCCTGAAGGCAAATACAGTGCTTATGATTTTATGCCCACTGGTTACGAAAATTTAGGATTTACCACGAATTGGTCTTCAAAGCAAATTCCTGAATTGAGAGAGAAAAATATCGATTTAATCGAAGTGCAAGTATCGAAATGGCAAGAACTTTTGAAATATTCCCACAGAGAGATTGCAAATATTGTTCATACAGAACTCAAACAAATTTTACCTGATTTAAAAGAGTTTTCTGAGTTTTATATCAATCATTGGGATACTTATACGGGATTTCGTCCTGGGGATGAAGCAAATCGACCTGAGATACAGTCTCCTATAGAGAATTTACTTTTTATAGGCGATTGGGTTTTTGTAGATCAGCATTCTGTCTTTATGGAGAAAACAAACGTTATGGCTAAGACCGTAACCAATTTACTCTTAGATAAAATTGGTCAGAAAGAAGGAAAAATTACCATATTGAAATCCGGAACTCCAGATTGGCCAACTGATTTACTTAAATATTTTACAAGCATAAGATAGCATGGGTAATAGGCATTATCCCGTATAAGCGCTAAACCGAGACTAAGTCTAGGTAAAATTAGATACTACCTCTTGAGCTAGATTTTGAAAAAAAATTGACGCTTTCTTTCTAATTTTCAATACTTGGTTCACTTAACAGCTTATACTCGTCATGAAAAAACTAGCACTATTTCCATTTTTAATACTGATCTATTCTTCAAATCTTTTCGCCCAAAAAAAAGAGATTGATAATACCAATCTAGAAAAGATCAAAAAGGAAAGAGAGGAGTTAGAAAAAGAAAAAGAAAATTTTAAAAAAGAAAAATCCGAATTTGAAGCAGAAAAAAAGAAATTTTTAGAAGAATCACAAGAAAGTGCAAAATCGGAAGAATCGAATGAATCTAAAAAATTGACTGACGAGGACTTCTTTAGACTCGAAGAAAATATTGTTGTGACTGCCGCCAAAAAGGAACAGAAAGTATCGGATGCTCCCGCTGCAGTTTATGTAATTACCGAAAAGCAAATCAGAGAAAGAGGGTATCGAGTTTTAACAGATGCTCTAATAGACCAACCAGGGTTTAATTTTATTCGAGCTTATGGTGTATGGTCTGATTTGATGTTTCAAAGGGGAATGATTAATAATAGCAATCAGAGATCGATTGTTTATGTAGATGGAATTCCCGAAAATATACTTTCTGAAAATTCAATCCTTGCCGGAACTCTACGATTCCCTTTACAGAATGTAGAGCGAATTGAGATTATCAATGGTCCCGCTTCCTCTCTCTATGGAGCAAATGCATTTAATGGAGTGATCAATATTATAACTAAAACTGGGAAAGATCGACCTGGAAATGAAGTTACTGCTATGTATGGAGCTTGGGAGTCTAACGGTCGTAATCCTGGTTATTCAACGAGTATAACAAGTAGAAATAGCATTGGTAAAGGTGAACAAGCAATGCACTATAGCGCCTCTGCATATCTTTATAAAACAGAAGGACCATACTTTGGAGATCAAAAAAGATTAGATAAACCAAATGTAAATCCAAATGATGCGGCTTATTACTATGAATCAAAAGCTTGTGGCGGTCAATGTCAGCCTGATTCAAAATCAGTCGGATATTATTGGTCAAACCGATATAATATTGCGGATGTCGATACTTACAATATTACAGGAAAGCTGGCTTACAAAGGGTTTAGATTTGAATCTGTAAACCATCAATATATTGCTGGAACGGGAAATTTTCAAAATGGAACTAGACGATTAGATTATCATGACAAGGGTTTGGATTCTGATAATTTTGACTCTAGAAACAACTTTAGAAGACTTGGAATTTTAAATGGTCAGATTACGGCTAACGGTCAGCCTGGCGCATATTGGAATTTTAGAAGTAATTCAGTCTATATGGCATATTTATGGACTATTAATAAAAAAATGAGTTTAGATTCTGAAGTAATTTCAAGATCGACTGTTTTATTAAATTCGAGTGTAGAGGGAATCTATCGAAATCCAGGTCCTGATGCTTTCTATAAACCGGATGATGTGACTCTCAATCCTAGAACAAGACCCGATTATGGAAATGAACTGAGAGAAAAATTTACCTATGAACATTCCTCTCGACTCTCTCTTTCGATTGGAACTGAAATGAGTTATACAGTAGTGCCAAGAGGCTATAATTCATATCAAAGTTTTAAATATTCTAATTACGGTTTGTATGGACAGGCGATTTATTCTCCTGTATCATTTGTTTCTTTCACACTTGGATATAGATTTGATGAAAATACGATATACGGAAAGACCTATAATCCAAGACTTGGAACAATTATTAAACCCTTTGAGAATTTCACGATTAAGATTCTTTATGGGACTGGATTTAGACCACCTAGTGGGTGGGAACTTTTTAGTGCTACATCTGCTAGAAAGGAAAATACTAGGCTTTCTCCTGAAAGAATGAAATCCTATGAGTTAGGATTTGAGTATAGAGTTTTAAATAAATACTTTTTTACTCTCAATGGATACTACAATCGAGTTCATGACATTATCTTAGAAGTAAAGACAGATGATGCGTCAGTTGATCCAGTAACTAAACTGAGACCTGCAAACGGAACTTGGAGTCAGAACCAAAATGCGGGAGATAGTAAAATCTACGGTTTTGAGTTAAGCAATGAAACTGCTATCCTAAAAAATCTTAGAATTCATTTCAACTACGCGCATACGAAAGGTGATTTTGTAAATCTATCTAGAATTATTACATCCTCTCCAGCAGTGGAAGGTAGACCAGGAGATGATTATGCCTTGGATTTAGTAAATGCAAAAACCAATCGTAGTTTTGTTCCTGAATCCGGAAGAATTCCTTTATATCCAGAAAATATTTTAAATTCTGGAATTACTTGGAATATAATACAAAATCTTTCTTTTTATATGGGAACTAATTGGCTTGACGTTAGGAGAAACGTTGCGACGAATCCAATCAAAACAACTCACCAAATATTTTTTGTAAAAACAAATATCAGATGGGAAGATGCTTTTTGGGAAGGTTTGTTTATTCAATTACAGATTAACAATCTACTAAATAAACAATATTTTGATCCAGGAGCTAGAACTGCAGAGGGACTCGGAACTCCAACACTCATGCCACTCGAAGGTAGAAACTATTGGTTCACACTTGGATATAAGTTTTAATGATTAGAGAAAAGTTTTTTTTAATTTGAGTGACTGGAGTCTTTTTTACAGGTGCAATCTAGACATCCATGTTTTGCACACATTCGACAGGTTTGTTCTAATCGTTCCTTTAATTGTTTTCTTGCTCTAAACTTTTTTACTTTTAGATTATTTTTTTCGATTCCTAATCGCTTGGCTGTTGTATCTGTATCTTCTTCTCTTAAGTCTGCTTCAATAATCTCTTTATAATCTGGATTTAGAATTGGAAGAATTTCTTTAAAGCATTCACATAAATCATTTTTGTCTGTTGAATTGATTTCTGTTTGGAAAGATTTTTTTATACTTTCTAATTTTTTAGCGTCTGTATTTTTTTTGCGATAGGTGTCAATGATCGCATTTCTAAGTAGGGTATAAAACCAAGCAAGTAGACTTTGTGTGTCTTCTATATCAGGAGACTTTCGAACTAATTTCAAAAGAGAGTCTTGGAATATATCTTCTGCTAAATCTGGATCTTGTGTTCTTTTGATAATAAACCCAATCAGTTCTTTTCTGTATTTTAATAATTCATTTGTTAAGTGATCTGCGTGTGTGTGCATCTTTCCAACTCAAAAAAAAATTCAAATTCACTGTAACCTTTTTTGGGTCACTCCGTTATTCCAATTACAATACAGGAGATAACAATGAAACTAAAAAATTTAACAATTCTATTTATTTTAACTACAGGCCTTTTTGCCTCTTGTGCAAAAGAACAGAAAGAATCCAATGTAGATTATTCTATCATAACAAAAGAGATGAGTTTTTCACCCAATGAGCTTCATCTTAAAAAAGGACAAACCTATCGAATCCGATTGCACAATGAAGGAAGTGTTTTACACGATTGGAATGTAGAAGATATAAAAGCAAATGTGCATCACAGCTCTGATTCTGGCTCGATCCACCACCACGGACACAACAAAAAAATGCCACTGCATCTAGCCGTATTACCTGCAAGATCCAACGAGATAGAGTTTAAAGCAGAAGAAGCAGGTGTATTTACTTTCTTTTGCTCTGTTCCTGGGCATAAAGAATCCGGTATGGTTGGAAAAATTTTAGTTCATGATTAGTGTAACCAAAACAAAAGAGAAACGTTACCAATTTTAAATAAGGAGAATTTTATGAATACTTTACAACATCACAAACACCATGGGCATCATTCAGAAGAAATGCATCACACGGCGGAAGATCTACATCATCCTTCTCATACAGAAAAAGATTCTGTTTTTAAAATAGCAATGCAGGCAACTCTCCATTGTTTACTTGGATGTGGTATTGGAGAGATTGTTGGGATCATTCTTGCGGCTAGTTTAGGACTCGGAATGTGGGAGAGTATGATTGTCGGAATTCTACTCGGATTTGTTTTTGGTTTTACACTCGGTATGATTCCGCTTGTAAAAGCCGGATTTTCTTTTATAGAGTCATTCAAAACCATTCTTGTATCAGAAGGATTGAGTATTTTAGTGATGGAAGGAGCAGAAGCGATCACTCAAGTTTATATTCCGGGAGTGATGGAAGCAGGTCTTTCGGAATCAATCTTTTGGTATGGTATGGGTATATCGCTTTTTGCAGGATTTATTGCTGCACTTCCTGTCAACTTACTCCTCATTAGTCGTGGAATCAGACACCATCATTAAAATACAACCTAAGAATCACCTGTCGGTGGTTCTTAGGAATTTTTTTTACATAACTTTTTATTTAAATTCAACTTGTTTTCTATCTAGGATTGGAGCTATTCATGGCAGGGGGAAAAGAATAATAAATTTCACTTCCTAAAACTTTTAGAAAATCCTTATTTATCTCTAATATAATAAACAGTATCACCTTCATCCGAAACATAATGGCAAGTTTGATAAGCTCTTACATAAGCTTTCCAAATGGATTCATTCGAACTCAAGTAATGCTCGCCTAACGCTTCCTTTAAATGTTGATTTGCTTTTACAAGGTTGTAGTGTGGGATTTTGGAAAAAATATGATGAACAACGTGAGTTCCAATATTATGATGAATTGGTTCAAAGATTCCATAGGATCGATCAATGGTCGAAAGTGCTCCTTTTACGAAGTTCCAATTGGAAGATCTATACCAAGGAAGATTTGTATCTGTATGGTGTAAAAATGTAACGAGAGAAAGCCAAACAACAAATACAAAATAAGGAAGGATATATAAATTCAAAAGCTTTACAAAGCCAAATGTATATCCTAGATAGCCTAGTAGGCTAATCATCATTATCCACAAAGCTGTGCTAGTTAAAACCTGCCATTTCTCAGAAGGAGAAAATAAATCACTGCTTGGTAAAAAATGAGATCCATCTCGGTTTGGAGAACGAACAAATAGATAGAGTGGAAATACCAGCAGAAATAGTTTATATCTTAATACATAAGAAGACCAAGGTAAGTTTTTATAATCAGATTCGGATAGAGGATACCAAGACTCATCTTTGTCCATATTACCTGTGTTGTTGTGGTGTGTTCTGTGACTAATTCTCCAACCATGGTAGGGAACTAAAAGGGGAGTGTGTGCCAAATGACCAAAGAGAGAATTGATCCATTTGTATTTTGAAAAAGATCCATGCCCACAATCATGTCCTACTACAAATAATGCCCAGAAAAAAGTTCCCTGTAAAAACCAATAAAGTGGGTAGAAAAAAGGAGAATCAAGAGTAGCCGCTAAATAGAAAAGTCCTGAAATTACGAAAACATCTACACCAAAATAAAAAATCGATTTTAGTAGAGAACTTTCAAATAATTCAGTTGGAATTGTTTTTTTTAGTTCAGAAAGGCTAAATTGACTTGAGTGGCGAAATGGTTTTTGAGTTATAGTTTGATTTTTAATTGTTTGTGTTGTTTTTATCATAGATAGGCAAAAATTTCATAAAGTAACTGAATCCATAAAAAACGTTGTTAGATTAAATGCAATTAGAAATAAGAAACTAAAAAAACCTGCTTTAAGTAGGAATGCTATTTTAAAACTGTATATTTAGGAGATATTTTTAGAATGAGTTTAATTTTTGAAAATGATTTAGGAATGGTGTCTTGGTTCCGTTTGTTTTTTTGTATATTGTTTGGATCTATTTTCTTCTATGTTGAGGTAACCAAAAAATACCAACTTTCTTATAGTAAATTCAATGAGTCAGGAAATTTAGATTCTAAAAAAGGAATGCTCTTTATTTACTTTTTGCCTCTTCTCACTTATATTTATTTTTATTGGCATTCCAATTTTACTCCCACCTTTTATCATCAAATGGTTTTAATTGCAGTTTCGATTCATTTTGCAAAGCGATGTTTGGAATCTTTGTTTTTACATCGATATTCAGGAAAGATTTCGATCGTAACTACTTTTTTTATTGCTTGGGCTTATTCTTCGATCGCCTATACAATCCATGAGTCAGTAAATTTATTTACTAAAATAGAAAAAGTTGATTCTGAAATGAGTGTATCTATATGGATTGGGTTCTTGATTTTTTTACTTGGTCAGTCCTCGAATTTGTATCACCATATTTTACTTACTAAACTCAGAGCAAGTGGCTCTAAAGAATATAAAATTCCAGAAGGAGGACTTTTTAAATATGTAAATTGTCCTCACTATTTAAGTGAAATCATAGGTTGGATTGGAATTGCCATTATGAGTAGATATTTAATTGTATTTGGATTAACTTATATCATGTCTGCTTATTTAGTGGCACGCAGTATCAATACAACTAAATGGTATCAAGAAAAAATTCCAAATTATCCTAGAGAGAGAAAATCTATTTTACCTTTTGTGTTATGAATCTTTCCTAATCCCATTTGTTTTTGATTTGCTTAATAAGTAAAAAGTCAGACATTGGCATTTGTATCTCTTTATGGCTGGAAAAATAACTCACATAGAAGTATTGGCTCAGGCTACAAAACACTTAGATCATGGCACAAGTGAACAGAGAAATATTGCCCATTTACTTTTGGATAAATCCAATAAAAATTATGCAAATCTAGGAACCATTGCACCAGATATTTTTTATTATTATCATATTTTATCTCCTTCAAAAATTACTAGCAAGGCACAAATTTGGGGAGATTTACACCACCATGAAAAAGTCGCAGAACTTGTTTTAAATTTCTTGGATATCATCATCGAAACAGAAGAGGGGATTTACAGAGATAGGATGATTGCATTTGTGCTTGGATACATTTGCCATTGTGCAGTAGATATAGTAACGCATCCTTATATCTTTTTTATTTCTGGAGATTACTACAACAAAGACCCAGAGATTGCAAGCTTAGCACAATACAATCATATGCGAGTAGAATTTGCACTCGATTCTTATTTGCTCGACCATAGATGGGGAATGAGTCCAAAGGATTATGATTTCACTCATTATATAGACGTTAGACGACGTGGAGTGAGTGGTCTTAAAAAAATTGACCCGATGATTTGGGTGTTTTGGATTGAAGCGCTTCGTCTTACTTTCCCAGAAGAATTTAAAAAAAACTACATTGGTTCTATGCGTAAAATTATTCCTGGAGACATCATCAATGATTCCTATCTAGGATATATTCGATTCAATGAAGTGCTAGATTCTAGAAGCAATGGAATGCGAAATTTCTTAAAAATGGTTGACTTTATCTCATTTACAAAGAAAAAAGCATCCACTTTACTTATGCCATTAAAGGAATCCATCGACACAAGGGTTTTGAACTCCGATGAAAAAGAATGGTTTTATCCTGCAGATGCAAGTCGTAAGAAAAATCATTCCTTTATCACCTTGGTCAACCAAGCTGCAAATGCGGCAAGGGATGCAATGACCAATGCTTGGGAGTATCTCAAAGGAAACATTAAAAGAGAGGCAATCTTGAAAGAATACGGTGGTTATAACCTAGACACTGGTCTTCGCTACCAGGGAATATCTGAAATGAAAGAGTTCGCACCTTTATGAATCGAAATTATAATTCTCTAAGCACTTTTATCATTGGTGGGTTTGCCTCTCTAGTGAATTCTGTTTTATCTGGAAGTTATGCTTTCTTAAAATTAATTTTTGTTTTAATTTTCCTCGGAGTTCTCAATGTTTTTCTAATCGTTGGTTCTTTGGATGATTGGAAATTAATTCCCAAAGCAATGGATTATGAAATTCCCTCAACTCTCTATGGTGTGAATACGAAAGGAGAATATGAGGCAATTGCAGAGTTCTATCAGTTTTCGCGTATCGTATTAAATCTACCTAGCTTTAAAGAAGAAACAGATTCTCCAGACAAAAGAAATAAAGTTTTACAATGCTTTCTCTCAACGGAAGACAGTAATTTTTATGAACACCATGGATTAGATCTAAGAGGGATCGTAAGAGCCTTTGCAGTTAATATTGTTGCTGGAAAAATCAAAGAAGGGGCTTCTACGATCACACAACAAGTAGCACGTCTAAAGTTTTTAAATACAGACAGATCCTTTATTCGAAAAGCCCGTGAAGCATGGCTCGCTTTTTTAATGGAGCTTTATTATGACAAGAATACAATTCTAGAAATGTATTTAAATGAAATTCCACTCGGGCATGGAACGCTCGGAGTTGGAGCGGCAGCCCGTTTTTATTTTAGAAAAGATATCAACTCTCTCGGTTGGGGAGAAGCGGCACTCCTTGCAAGTCTTACAACAAGACCAAAAGAATTTAGTCCTTTAGTAAATCCGATGGTATCTGCCAATAAAGTCAGAGTCATTTTTATGAAGCTTGTGGAAAATGGTAAGATGGACATTGCAAAGGCAGAATCCGAATACAAAAAATTCTCTGAATACTATGCAAGCCTTAATCGATCGCCTAACGACTCTGCTTACTCGGATCGACTCAATCGATTTCCATATTTTACTGAATACATTCGAAGACTTCTCAAGAAACATGTAAGTAATGAGGATTTATATAGCGGTGGATTAAAAGTTTACTCTACCATGAATATTCAGCACCAAACCGAAGCAGAAGCTGTATTGTCTGCAGGGCTTATCAATCAAACAAAGATTTCAAATCAAAGAGCATTTAAAAATATTGATGCTTTTGATGATCAATTTGGTGATGTTTACAATCTAATTGCACTCACGCATGATATTAGTGATTTTAAGTTTAAAATTTCTAGAATGGAGAGAACATTTAGAAGTGTATACCAAGAAGAACTAAGAGATAATTATGCAGCTCTCAATTTACTGACGGGCTCTGATAGTGTAGGAAGTATTTTCGACGAAAATTATGCGAAACAAACTACACAGGATCATTTACTACCAGTAGAAGGTGGGATCATTAGTATGCGTCCTGAAACTGGTTATATAACTGCGATGGTTGGAGGATCTGGGTTTCGCTCCGACAATCAACAGCTTAGACCGATTCAAGCCTATCGTCAACCGGGATCATCTTTTAAACCACTCGTTTATGCAACTGTTTTAGATTATTATGGAAAAAATCCATTGGAAGAGCCAGAAAAAAATGTAACTGCATCTACCTTGTTTCTAGATTCTCCTTTGCAATATTTGATGGAGGATGGAGATGAGTGGTCGCCTGAAAATTACAGTGAGGAATATTCTGGATTTATGCGTTTAAGAACTGCACTTGAAAATTCAAAAAATTCTGTGGCGATTCGAGTTGTAGAGCATATCGGTCTTGCAAAGCTTCTTCCTACACTTACAGAGCTACTCCGTATTAACCGCGATATTCCCAAAAACTATTCGGTTGCTCTAGGAACTTTTGAAATGACTCCTTATGAATTGACTAAGTCCTATGCAGCATTGGCATCCAAAGGCAAGGAAGTCTTTCCTATTTCCATTTTATACATCACAGATAGCAAAGACCAAATGATCAAAGATTTTAGACCGGAGCATGAGAAAAAAGAAAGAAAACAAATCATTTCTCCAGAGGCGAGTTTAATCATTACAAGTATGATGGGAGATGTGATCAAGCATGGAACCGGTAAAGCGGTATTATCCGCAGGATTGCGAAGACCAGCCGCCGGAAAGACTGGAACCACAAATAACTTTAGAGATGCATGGTTTGTAGGATATACTCCTGAGCTTGTAAGTTCAGTTTGGGTGGGATATGATACAGGAACAATTTCTCTTGGAAAAGGGATGTCTGGGGGAGTAGTGGCAAGTCCTATGTGGGGGAAATTTATGGCGGGTGCTCTCAAGGGCGAGCCAGTCAAAGAGTTTAATTTTGGGGAAAATTTAAATGTATTTACCCGAAAGGTATGCACTATCTCGGGTAAAATTCCAGGACCTCATTGTCATAAGGTATATGAGGAAGTGTTTATCAAAGACACTCTAGATAAAGCAATTTGCGACGACCATAGAGGCTACAATCCAGAAATAGATGTCCCACAGGATTTACTTCCTGTTACACCAACAACTGTGAATACAAAAGAAAAAGAACCAGTAAAGCCTAAGAAAAAGAAACCTAAGGAAACAGATTCGAAACCAGAAAAACCAGTTGTTGCCAAAAAGAAACCTAAGAAGAATATTTTCCAAGGGGATGAGCGAATCGAATAGCAGAGGTCTGGAAAAGTAATATACTTGTCTATAAATTCGTCGAAAATATAAAGGACTTATGTTAGCGAAAAGGTTAAATTTAAATTTTATTCAGATTGGTTTAGAATGAGTCGGCAATGATATTTCAAAAACCTAGAAAACTTCCCCACGGGAAAGAGTTACTCAGAACAGAGAAATTCACTTTAATTTATCTTGGATCAGGCAATCTCCATTATTCATTTATAGGAGAGAAAGGTCTTGTCTATGGAGATATTGATCTAAAAAGAAATCATTTTAAAATTATACCGCTGATTACTCTCGCTACACTTATCACATCTTATTTAGTTTTTGGAACCAATCCTACCTCTGCGATGATCGAACCGAACCCTGATGTATTACAGGAAGAAATTGCGGAAAATGATGAAAGAGATAAAAGGGCAAAACATGCGGATGAAAATTATCTCAAACAAACAGAAGAGCAAAAACTAGCAGTGATCAAATCCTCTGACTCTTCTAAGAAATCTAAAAATATTTCTTACCATGTAAAAGACACAGACACATTACAATCTATTTCCTCTCATTTTAATGTAACCCCTGAAGCGATTCGAGAAGCATCTAATTTAAAACCAACGGATAAGATTTATCCAGGAGATGTTTTAAGTATTCCAAATCGAAGAGGACTTCTCTATAAATTTAAAAACGGAGATACTCTCGCTAAAGTAGCAAGCACGTATAGAGTGAGTGTCGAAGAAATTATTGAAGAAAACAAATTAGAAGACTCTGATATTTTTATGCCTGGTCAAAAAATCTTTTTACCAGGAGCAATCATTCCAGATCCAACCCCAGTTTGGTATTCGCCTGTCGCTTCTAATATCATCACATCTGGTTTTGGCTGGAGAACATTTCCTCGTTATCAATTTCATGATGCATTGGATCTAAAATCAAATTACGAGCCAGTGCGTGCGGCGAGAACTGGAAAGGTAATCTACAGTGGATGGATGGGTGGTTATGGAAACGTGGTTATATTGGAGCACACGGGAGACTTAAAAACACTCTATGCTCATAATTCGAAATTGTATGTGAGAGAAGGTGAATTTGTTTTGGGAGGGAAAATTATTTCTAGATCTGGTTGCACAGGCTATTGTTTTGGAGCACATCTGCATTTTGAAGTGATTAAAAATGAGAAATCGGTAAATCCTACAAATTTTATAAAAGGTTTTACTTTTTAAATCAAACTCAATCGTCTCTCTAACTTTATTAATTTGAACAGGAAGGTATCAATGAAAATACTAATCTATATACTCATTGGTTTAAATTTGTTTTATTGTGCTACAAATCAGGAAATTAAAGACATTCGAACACAATTAAACGAAAGAATTCAAAATCCATATGACACGACTACACCAGTAAAAATTTTATTTTCCACAAATAGGAAAACAATTTCGACTGACGTGTCTTGCTCTAATAATTACTATTCGAATCAAGTTGATACTTCTGAAAAATTAGGTTCCTGTGAAGTAGTAGTGCCTGCACAGCATGATATAGGAAGCCTAGATCAGGACCCAGCAGGAAGCACTGAAAAATTCTTTAAACTAGAAAACCATGAATCCATTGGAAATATAGATGATTTAGTCTCACGTGTTTCGAAAAATACATTTCCAGAGATTATTGTTTTTGTGCATGGATTTAATGTTAAATTTGAAGAAGCACTTCTAAGAGCAGCACAAATCAAGTATGATTTAAAATTTAGCGGAGAAGTAGTTCTATTTTCTTGGCCTGCCGGAGCAGATGATGGGGTTTTAAGTTCACTCTTAATTAAAAACACCTATCAAAATAATTTAGCAAATGCGAAAGCTTCCATATTTACATTTAAATCTTTCTTATCAAAACTTGCTTCCTCTAATAAGAAAATTCATCTCATCGTTCATTCCATGGGACACCAAGTAGTTTTGCCAGCAGTCGCAAACTTGAACAGAGAAAAGAATGATAAAATTCTAAAAGAAATGATTCTAAATGCTCCCGACTTTGACTATATAGAGTTTAAAGGAATTGCAGAGAATCTGAAAAAATCAGCAGAGCGTATAACGGTTTATTGTTCCCCTGGAGATAACGCTCTTGTTGCTTCTAGTAAGGTGAATGCAAATAAAAGGCTTGGGTCTTGTGAGAAATATCCTGGTTTGGATATGATCAATGTAAACCCAGTTGATTCTCCTGTGATGGGAATTGGTGGACTTGGGCATGGATATTATTCCTCTAGACCGATCCTAACAGATGTGTATCAAGTCATACTTGGCTTAGAGGCAAAGAATCGATTATTCCTTAGAAAATCTTCTCCAATCAATGGAGAAGATTATGTAATGAGACGATAATCAAACTATGAAAAAGATATTTCTAACCATTTTAATTCTTCTAACATTCATATCCAATCAACCTATCTCAACTACTGATAAAGAGTTTGTTATATTGTATTTTTGTGATATGGATGGAGTTTACGATTTTGATTTAGATGGTAGAAAAGGATTAGCTACAATTTCAGAAATTAAAAAAAGTGAGTCCAAAAAGTTTTATGATCATAGAGGTCAGGTTTTTTTAATCTCTGGCGGAAATTTTTCCGGTAAGGGTGCTAAAATGCAAGCGCATTTTAATCTATTAAACAAAGCAGGATTCGATGCAGCTTTTATCGGGGAAGACGAACTCAGTTATTTAGAAATGAATCCTGCTCTCAAAAATTTAAAACTTCCTGTGATTGCAGAGAGAGAAAATAGTTTTGATGCAGTCTTAGAAAAAATTATAAAGTCAGAAGGGATTCAGTTTAGAATTAGTCATATACTACCGGATGTAGAAGATACAAGTATTGATGTGCAACTTTTATTTAAAAATGGTGGATCTTATGATTATTTAAAAGCGATTGATGTGAAAAAGCCGGTTTACTTTTTTACAAATGAAGAACTCAGTTCTGCATTTAGCTTTAAGAAAAATATTTATACAGCAAAATGTCCCGCACCTGATATGCTAGGAAAACTAAATTTATATTTTAGAAATAAAAATCTAATTCGTCAAAAACAAGAATTTATTCCTTTGAACACTGTTGAATCTAATCGTTCTTGGATTGAGCCAGATCGTGAAATTGTAAATGAATTGAAGTAACGTTAGTTTTAATATAAGAAGATTTATAAGATTACCACAGATATACACGGATATATTAAGAATATTCATTGGTTTGATACCATTTTTCACTTTCGAAAATTCAAATTCTATCATTGGAATGACCATATCATAATGATTCATCTAGATTTGAACTCATCGGTGTTCATCTGTGTCTAGTACTCCCTTCGCTCCAATCATTCACGACGAACACCCTCACATGTGGTTAAATATTCTTATATAGAACGCACGTTAAATAAATTCAATCCTCTACCAATATTAAATCCTCTACAAGGGCAGTTCCATTTTTTTGAACGGAGATCTTAATTTTTGATTTACCTTTTCGAATAGTTTCGTCTATCGATTTTGCTTTTTCTTCTGGTATAAAATATTCTTCAATTCCTGCTTCAAATCGACCATACCTACATTTTCCTCGTAGATAGGCATCACATCTTTTTATTTCTCTTTCTTCGCAGGTTGGTAAAAAGTAATGATTGTCATGTGCTAGAGAGAGACAAATACAACTTTCCTCTTTCGCTTTAGGGTCTACTCCTTCACAAGTCATAGGTCCATATTCTACCTGATAGGTTACATAGTGACCAGCAATTGGATTGATAGGATCATAACCACTAATTGGTAGAATAAAACGAAGACCTGATTGCAGTGAATATGCCTTATAAAACGTTAGTAATAATAAGGCAATAAATGGAAAAAGTAATGCAAGTAGAAATATTTTTTTAGAATTCATATTAATTCTCCTATCCAATTTGTAATCTTATCTC
Source organism: Leptospiraceae bacterium (assembly GCA_035345875.1). Taxonomy (GTDB): domain Bacteria; phylum Spirochaetota; class Leptospiria; order Leptospirales; family Leptospiraceae; genus UBA2033. The sequence continues at coordinate 92,931 of DAORDH010000010.1, forward strand.
TATTTCTAATATATAGAACAGAAATTACAATAATTAGAATTCCAGAGAATATAAGTCCAATTCCAGTAAGTGCAAGCGAGGCAAATAATTGAAAATAGGCTACCAAAAAGCGAATCCCTATTACTACAATCGCAAATTCAAACAATTGTTTTGAATCAATGAGATGAAAAAGCAATCCAATAACAAACCAAATCAAAATAAAAAAGATTGTGTCTAAAAATTCAGAGTGAAAATAAAATAGATGAGAAGAGAGCATAAATAGATAAAGTATAGAACCAATTCCTAAAAAGGCAGCTATCTTTTTATTTTGACCTAAGCTTAGGTAAACACTTAGAATTGAGAAAAGAAGGCTAATCATCAGTAAGCCCTGGATTGCAAGTAAACCGCTATCATTTTTAATTTTTGAAATATCTTTTAAAAAGGAAAAGACAATTGTTCCGGATAAAAATCCAAGTATACTCCAAAAAAGACAAGTCTTTCCAAAGACTGTCAGTGTATCGACTTTACTTTGTTTAAGTGGAAAAGAAATAAATAAAAGGGAAGTGGGTAGAAAAGAAAAGAGCCAAACCACGGCTACTTCATCCTTGTTAAATAATGAAATTCTATCAAATAAGAAAGATGTGGAAGAAAATAAGAAAGCAATCAGCCAAATATGTGTTGTGGCTCTTCCACTAGACTGAAATACTAAAGGCAGTGTAATCAAGCACCAGAATAAAAAAGCTTGGTAAAGTTTTCCACCCGTGTTGTAAACCTGTGATATAAGACCGATAGACGCTAAGATCATTATAAAATAGGAAATAATTAAGACTTCTAGAAGCCATTTTTTATTATTTTCTCTTTGAATGTAGATCGAATAAGATATTCCGCCAAGAATTAGAAAATCAATTACTAATTTGACTCCATCATTTATATACTCCCAATTGGATGCGATTAGAGAGATGATACCGAGGCAAATAACAAGTGCGCCGAGAGTAATAATAGTATAAGCCGTTCTATTTTTGGGTTTGTGCTCTTCTTCGTATTTTATAATGGAAGCATACTGAATATCACTGATTAACCCAGCATCTTTCCAGAGATTTAATTTCTTTATTAGATTCATAAAATTTTGACACTCGTCTTTGATTTAATTTTAAGGATACACTATGATAAAAAAAGCATTTATTTATCTTTAACAGGTTTAGGAAATTCGTATAGTATGATTTTTCTTTTTCAAAAAATAATTATTCTTTTACTAAATCCTTTTTGTAATCGGTTAAATATTTTACAGATCCTATAAAGACAACGGCAATGAGTAAGTATCCGCTGATTTCAGGCTCTTTTGTAAAAACAAGATTTGGATAATTCCTTTGGAGTAAGGGTAGGCTTAGATAATGAACCACAGAAATTGCGACTAAGGCTACTCCCCATTTGCCCCAAATATTTGGTTTCCCTTGTAACCCTCTTTTGAAGTATAAAAATAATCCCACCCAAACTCCGATGATTTCTCGAATAATATACAAAATCAAAATCCAAAGAGGAAAATGAAAGTAGGCTGTTATAGTGGAAAGTCCCCCAATCGTTACAATTTTATCAGAAACTGGATCTAGATATCTTCCTAGAATTGTTTCTTCTTTTAAGAGTCTCGCTATAAGTCCATCTAAATAATCACTTAACACAACATAACCGCAGATAGAGATTAGAATATAGTAATATTTTATAATAGATGTATCTAGGTGATACAAATAGGCATACTCTATAAAAAAGGGAAGAAAAAAGGCTCTTGAAACAGTTAAAAAATTTGAAATTGTAAAAACTCTGTCTTTTAAGATTTCATGTTTCATTATTTTGAATTTTTCTTTCTATGTATAAAGACATGTGTCCTTTGTATTTCTTTTGAATATCTGGATTTTTCCAATCGTTACCGGAAAAAGTTTTTCTACAACTAGATTTATCGCAACTCAGTGGAACTGAGTAATTTGGATCTGTTTCTGTCATTGCGTAGTCAAACGTTAGTTCTTCATTGATTTCGATGTCTCTAAGTGCTACAAAAACAATTTGCCCTCTCACTCCACAATTTGGTTCACAACAATGATTCATTCTCCAATCATCACTTGGATCTTCTGGATTGATTGGACAAATCAAAAATCCTTCTTCGATATAATAGCAATAATCTCCAATCCCTTTCTCTACTAATTCCTTTTGGTGATCCTCTTCTTTAAAAATTAACCCACCAGAAATACTTACAATTTCTCCCTTAGAGATTTTTTCTTTTGCAATTAGTCCTTTGCCTTTTCCTTCGATAGAAACGCATTTAACTTTTGGGCTTACATAACTTTCGGATTTTGTTTTTTTTAAGATATTTTCTGAATATTGCAAATTATTTTCCTCTAAATAAAAGTAAGCTATTTCCTAATCGGATTTCATCGAAATCGTAAAGTGCTTTTGGTCTAAGAAGTTTCTTTCCATTTAGATAAACTCCTGAGTTTGAGACAGTATCGAATAAAATAAATATGTTTTTTACTCTTTTTATTTTAGCGTGCATTGGACTAAGAGAAGAATCCCAAAGAACTAAGTCGTTAGACGCTGTGCTACCAATTGTGATTTCTGGTTTATTGATTGTAAATTGTCTACCAGGATTTGGTCCTTCTTTTAGAATTAAAATACCTCTTTCATATTTTTCACCTGACTCTAATAGATCAGGGGAAACATCATATCCATCATCTAGATTGTCTAAATCTCTTTGAGTAGGACTTTCGGATAAAGAGTCTTCATTGTAAGAATATAAATCTTCTGTTTCATCAATGACTGTTTCATCTTCGTAGCTAGAGTAACTTTTAAATGTTGGGCTTTCTGTTGTGTCGGTTGACATATTTTCATGGTAATAAAGATCATTTTTTAAAAGTTCTTCTTCTCTTCTTCTCTCTTCTTCTCTTCTTGCAATTTCTCTTGCTCTTTTTGTAACTGCGTATAAAAGTAAAATGCAAATAAGTAGAACTACTAGCATGAAGGAGTAAAAGAATTCAATATTTGCAAATTTAGATTTTATAAAACTGAGTAAAGTTAATTCATAGCTTGCTTTAAAATCACTTTCTCCCACTTTGAGTTTAAGATCAATAGAGGTTGGTCGAAATAGCTTAACGTTTTCGGCAAAGGGCGATTTATATTCTATGATTGGTGGCATTTTTCGAAAGGAATACAACTGAGATTGCATGAGTGCAATCGATGTATTTTTTTCGATGGGATAAAAATCCCCTTCACTGTAGTCAGCAATGTTTAAATACTTTCTTTCACTCAGCGCAAGCATATGAATCGGAAGCTTTAATCCACGCGATTTTTTTATTACACTAGCAATTGGATCATCCACTTCCACTTCTTTATCTGTAGTAATTGTAAAAAGTAGATTGGGAAGTTCGTCTTCTCTGATTTGAGATAAAAGAAAGTTTAGCGCATAGTTGGTTCTATTTCCAGAGCCTTGCGAAATGGCATCTATTTTCTCAAGCGCTTCTGCTTTATCCATATTTAAATTTAAAAAATAAGTATCCCTTGCAAAGATGTGTAAACCAATTCTATCTTCTTTTCCTAAACTTTGAACGAAAGAGGTAGCAAGTTGTTTGGAATATTGTAAACGGTCTACTTCATTGGATGCTTGGATCGAAAGAATTAAACGAATGGGTCTGAGTTGATTTGATTTTAGGATATTGATTGTTTGAACTTGCCTAGTAAATCCTTCCTGTGTTTCAGTGATGTGAATATTTTCCCCTTGTAAGGGTTTTGCCTTGTTTTCTTGCATATAGATGTGAACAAGTGGATATCTAGTCGTATCAAGTTTTTCAAATTGAACTTTAGAATCTGCAACGAGACCTAATGGCATTAAAAAGCCTAAAACGATTTTTATAGAAGATACTTTTATAAGGTTTCTAAATAACAAACTATACCTCTTTCTCTCTGATTACAATGATTTTGAAACCAACTTTTGTGAATATTCAGATTGTAATTTATTCATATTTTTATTTAGTAAAGTGATTTTTTCGATTAGTTCTCCCGATCTAAGAACGGTTACATCGTCTGCTAACTCTCGAACGATTCTCATATCATGTGTGATTAGAACAAGTCCAATTCCACTGTTTTTCAATAGAGTATAGAGCAGGTTTAGAGTCAACTTTTCATTGATCGAGTCAAGTGCGGTAGTTGGTTCATCTGCTACTACAATTTCGGGCTTCACCGCAATCGCCATTGCTACCAATATTCTTTGTTTCTCTCCACCAGATAGATTTTTGGGAAGAGAGTGAAAGGCTGCTTCAGGATTTCTAATCTGAACCTGTTCTAGTAAGGATAGAATGGAATCCTTTTGGGCTAGATTTGGCTCTTTGTTCTTAAAATAGTCTAGGATTTGACTTCCAATGCTGATATAAGGATGAAAGGATTTTCCTGGACTTTGTGGAATCATAGTTATTTGCTTTCCTCGCATTTTTACCCAATCCGATTCTTGATAGTCGGAATAGTCTTTTCCGAAAATGGAATAGGATTCATATTTTAAATTTAAGTCTTTCTTTGTTAGGTGAAAGAGAGTATTTGCAAAAGATGTTTTACCACTACCTGATTCTCCAATCACGGCATGGATGGAGTCTTTTCTAAGTTCAAAGGAAAAGTCTTTTAAAATATTCCTTCTAGAGGAATCCATTATACTAAGATTTTTAATTTCAATTAGATTCACGATTCCAAATCCATTTTCTTTTTAATCTTTTGAATACTCTTTTTGAATTCTTCCATTGCAATATCGAAATTCATTAGATTTAAGTTTTTGGAATTTGGATTCATTTCTTCTGAGTTTACACCCTGGTTTAAATAAAACAATTCATCTGAAATAATTTGTTTTTGCTTCTTTGTTGCCACTTCTAAATAGACATTTTTAAAAGAATCCCCTAAGCTAATAATCAGTAGAGCTATATGATTTGCGCTCATGTGTAGAAATAGCATCTCTTTCCAATAACGATTCCAGAGAATGATTTCCTTCCAGTTGAATTTATTCTTTTCATCTAAAATTTCTAGAGCTTTATCGTTTAAATTTAAATTTCTAAATTTATCAAACATTGCTTTAAGGCTTGAGTATTCATTTTGGATCACTCTATTTAATTCTGCTTCATTAACTTGAATGAGTCCTGTTACTTTTCCCTCTGCATTTAATTGAAGATGGTTTGCTGTGCTTACAATGATAGAAAAAGCTCTTCCTGTTTTTTCTATTCCCTCTAATCGATAGAGTCCATGCCCATTCTTAGTAAGAGAATACATATTTCTTTTTACTACTAGACCTGAATTTACTTTGAGAGTAAGCAGAAAATCTGTTAATTTTAATTTTAAATCTTCTAGTTCTCTCTCAAATCCTTTTGGTCTTTTAGGTGGTCTTTGCGGTTTCTCTGGATTATCCGCTAGATGTCTTTTGGGAAAAAATTTCTTAAATATATTTTTAATTTTCATTTCCGTAATCCGGTCTCAAGTTGGAAGGTCGTTTGATAAATTCTTTTTCCATTTCATACATTTTTGCGGTTTTTAGAAAGGTAGAGTAGGCAGAGGAGATTGCGATAACAAATCCAGGGTAGCCATCTAAGAAACCTAATTTGAAAATATAAATTTCTAAAAATTTAGAAAGAGGTTTTATTAAAGATCTAAACACAGAAAAAGAGATTCCTTTTTTAGATCGAGTAAAGGCAACAATAGATGAAAATTTATTAATTGTATCTACCTGATGGGAAAGATCTTTGAAACTATAATGAATGATATCCCCTTTTAACTTATCTCCCTTTCCATTGATTTCGATATAATCATGTGGATTTTCTCCTGTCCACTTAGCAAAACCTTTTCTAAAGAATCTGTATCGATAGAGTGGATACCAACCAGAATGTCGAATGTATCTTCCCATATGAAACGTTAACCGAGATACTTTATACCCATTTAAGTCGTTAGGATTATTAAGAGTAGATTCAATGTTTTTCAAAAGTTCAGGAGTGGCTCTTTCATCCGCATCTAGAGAAAGAATCCATTCCCCTTGACAGAGAAGAATAGCATCATTTTTTTGTTCTATATGACCTTTGAACTTTTGAGAATAAATTTTTACTTTTTCAAATGTCTTTGCAATCTCTAGAGTTTTATCTGTGCTATTTGAATCTAAAACTACAATTTCATCTGCTAGAGAATTTACTGACTCAATACATTCCCTAATATTCGCTTCTTCATTGTAGGTTATGATTGCTACAGAAAAGTTTATTTTTTTGTTTTCTTTCTTATCCAAAGAGAAAATACCTGTATTAAATCGTTTATGAACTTAGATAAATTGTCGGTCATTTTTTTAAACCTCTTCATTATATCTTTTCCTCTTTCTGTGACTGTGAGTCAGTCTTTTGCGTTCCTATCGATTGTTACTTTTCTATATAGTTCTATTCAGCACAAAAGCCTAATGATTACCCTTCGAAATAGAGCTTTTATTGCCTCATTGGGGATTTATTTTTTTCTTTTGCCGTCCTTTTTTTGGAATATAAAAGAGTATCAATGGAAGGAAATTGCATCTGTATTTACAAGATCTGAGTTTTCTGATTTTTGGATGTGCTTTATTGTATTACCAGCCTTTTATCACATTCGAAATTTGGAATACCGAAAAGTAATGATTCGCTTCTTTTTTATTTCCGTAGGACTCGTGATAGTATCTGGATTTATCTCTATTTTTACTCCCTTTCGTTTAGCAAAATTTATAACAGATGGATTTCAAGTAAAAGAAGGTGTTAGGCTTCAGCATTTTGCGGGGGATCTTTGGGGAAGGTATACTTATCTCCCAATTGGTCTTATGAATACACATCTTACTTTTGGGGGACTTTGCGGACTTTTCTTTCCTGGAATTTCTTCTTATTTTTTACTCACGATTCCAAATCGTAAAACTGGATTCAATCTTCTTTTAGGGTTTGTATTGCTCGTTTTTAGCATTGTGTTATTTTATAATCAAAGTCGTTCTATTTGGCTTGGACTATTTTTTACGTTTGGGCTAATTGCTGTTAAACTCACAACACAAATAGATTTTGGTAAAGTGCAATCCAATTGGAAAATTCTCTTTCTATTTTTCGGAGTTTTTATTTTCATTCTTATTGTAAGCGTCTCCATTTATAAAAAAAATTGGCTTTTGCAAAGAGCCTTTCAAGAAGGTCTAAAAGACAATACAACAGAAAATCAACGTTATTTTATTTATAAAAATACTTTTGCTATGATTAGAGATCATTGGGGGATGGGAGTCGGACCCGGTCGATTTGATAAAGAACATTTAAGAAAATCAGAAGAAATGATTTCTCAAAATGAGCAACTTTGGTATGAATTGTTTATTACTCCTAGGCAACATGCCCACCATGATCCTCTTCATTTTTATATGATTGGCGGTATATTCGGATTAGTCACAGTTTTGCATTTTTGGTTTTATCTTTTTAGGCTTTTTTTAAAGAATTCTTTAACAGATCAGACCGTTTTGTTTTCTGGAATCTTGGTTCTATTTGTAGCAGGTTTTTTTCAATGCTATCTTTTGGATGATGAGGTTGCTCTTCCTTTTTTTGCATTTATTGGATTATTCGGAGGAAGTTTACAAAAAGAAGATGCAAGATCTAAAGCAATGGAAGGAATAAAAGCTCGTAAAAAAGCAAATCTAGAAGATTCTTTTTTAGTTGAATCACTCTCTTTGGGAAATAGAATCAGCTATTTAAAAAATAAAATTGCTTTAAACGGAAAGAACTCTCCTTTTGAAAAATACAATTTTTTTACGCTTTGTATTTTATTTATTCCTCTTATCGTAAGTATTAGTTTTATATTATTCAAGATTCGTTTAGATCCAATGTATGTTTACAACAGAAAAATAACTCTTCAGAATCTAGAAGATAAAATTCTTGTGCAAGAGTCTCTTAGAGGCAAACAGGTGTTATTCCCAACCTCTCATATGAAGGAAAAAGACTTTATTCGAATTGAAGGTTGTCTCTCTCATCGATTTGGTAAGCCAATTCTAATTCGTAAAGAACCATTCCAGCTTAGTTTATCTTTGTTTAATACTGAGAATCCTCCTAAACAAGTTTTCATTCGAGTCATAGAAAGAGATGCTTTTGACCAAGATCAACTCTACCGTGTCCATCAGTTTAAAGAAATTGGGGATGAATATAAATTTGATTTAAATCCTCATCAGAAAAATAGAATCCGCTTGGATGATCCGAAATTATTTCAGGATGTAAAAGTCTCTTCTCGATTCCCAGAGAATATATATTTTAGAGATTTTGCATTTCACTTTGAAGGATTTGATAAAACAAAAGAGAGTTTTGATTTTCCACAAATAAACTTCGGGGATCTTTGCAATGCAGAGTAAGATTCTTCCCTGTTGTGCCTTCACTCCTTTAGGACAAAAAAAGAAACATATCACTAGAGAGGAGATTCATTTAAGAATCAAAAAAGGGGAAACCGTTTTTCCATGGAAGGCAGAATTCAAGGAAGAGAGTAGAGAGTATCCAAGTCATTTAGAACTATTAGAAAAATACGATATTCCCTATATTATTGATATACACAGTCATTTTTTTCCTGAAATTGTTATGAAACTGATATGGAGATGGTTTGATTCTGTGCAATGGGGAATTGCTTATCGATATTCAGTTGATAGATGCATAGAGTATTTAAAAAGGAATCGGGTTTATTTTTATACTACTTTAAATTATGCGCATAAGTCCAACATGGCGGAATGGTTAAATGATTGGATTTTTAGTAATTCTAAAAATTGGAAAGGTGCGATCCCATTTGGAACTTTTTATCCAGAAAAAGGCGTTTTAAGTTATGTGAGAAAAGCAGTCGAAGAGTATGGGCTAAGAGGATTTAAATTGCACTGTGAAGTTTCTAAATTAGATTTGAATCGAACTGAGTTAGAAGATACTTTTTACTATTTAGAAGAGAAGCAAATTCCAATTGTGATTCACTCAGGTCATGCTCCTTTGCCAGGAGAGTTTACAGGCATAGAATATTTTTCTAGATTTATGAAAAAATTTAAGAATCTTTCTGTAATTGTGGCGCATATGGGTGCCTATGAAATTTCAGATTATGCAGCGTTACTTGACATATATCCAAATTTAAAATTAGATACAACCATGGTGTTTGTAGATTTCTTAGCGACAGGAGAGGACACAGACGAATTTCTTCCAATCTTAGATCGATATTCGGAAAAAATTTTATTTGGTTCCGATTTTCCAAATATACCCTATGTATTGTCTCATCCAATTCGCAAACTATTGGAAGCACCACTGAGCAGAGTCACAAAGAAGAACATATTTTATAAAAATGCAATGAACCTATTTTCTCTGTAATCGTATGGAACTGGAAAGACTAAATATTATAAAAGAAAAAATCAAGAATCTTTCGGATTCCCCGGGATGCTATCTTTGGAAAAATGAAAAAGCAGAAGTAATCTATGTAGGAAAAGCCGTTCGACTAGCAGATAGAGTTCGCAGTTACTTAAATCCCAATATCACCGATGTAAAAACTTTAGCACTTCAGAATGAAATTGATGATCTAGATTGGATTGCAACCTATACAGAAGAAGAGGCTTTAATCTTAGAAGACAATCTGATTAAAAGATACAATCCAAAGTATAATATTCGCTTAAAAGACGATAAGCGATATCCATTTATCTGTGTATCTACAGATGAGCCTTTCCCAATGGTATATCTCACAAGAAGAATCAGAGCTGATAAGAAAAAGTATTTCGGTCCGTATACAGATGTGAAAGCTACTAGAGACTTACTAGATACAATTCACAAAGTATTCCCAATTCGCAAAACCGAACAAAAACTTCCTCTTCCAAAACCCAGAAGACCTTGTTTAAACTTTCATATAAAAAGATGCCTTGCTCCTTGTCAGGGAAATATTTCAGAAGAAGAATATAGAGTCATAGTAGATCAAATCGTGAAATTCTTAGAAGGCAAAAAAGATTCTCTGCTAGAAGAACTTAGAATTAGAATGGAAGCTCATTCAGAAAGATTAGAATTTGAACGAGCATTGATCTACAGAAATATGATTGAAAATATACAAAGCATTCAGAAGCGGCAAACAGTGATTAACCAAGCTGGTGGGGATGAAGATATTATAGCTTACGCAAAAAGGGAAGATGATGGTCAGATAGTAATCTTAGAAGTAAGAGATGGAAGAATGGAAAGTAAGAAATCTTTTGCATTGAATGGATTAAAACTATCTTCGGATGAAGAAGTATTTACATCTTTTCTAAAACTCTATTATTTACAGGCAAATTTTATCCCAACTAGTATTGTTCTTCCGCAAAGTGTTAAGAAAGATATAGAAGTTTTATTCGAATTTTTAGCTAAGAATTTAGGATTTAAACCTAAACTAAAATTTCCCAGTGCTGGAGAAAAAAAAGCACTTCTTGGTCTTGCTGCCAAGAACGCAGAAATGAATTTATCGGAAAGATTACTTGCTACTAAATTAAAAGACCAAACTAACGCATTAAAAGAATTGAAAGAAAACTTAAAGCTGAAACAATTGCCAAGAGTTATTGAATGCTATGATATCAGTCATTTTCAGGGAACAAATCCGGTCGCGAGTGGTGTTATGTTTGTAGATGGTAAGCCCTACAAGGCTGGATATAGAAGATATATAATGAAAAGCTATAGTGGAATCAATGATCCTGGTATGATGCATGAAGTGATTGCTAGAAGATTACAAAGATTAGTAAATGAAAATGAAAGTTTACCAGATCTAATCGTTATCGATGGGGGAGAGGTTCAATTAGCAAGAGCTACGGAAGCGGCTATCGCACTAGATCTGCCTGATCTTCCAATGATTGGTCTAGCAAAAAAGAGAGAAGAAATCTACTTTCCTGGGAACAAAAATCCATATTCTTTTGATATCAATTCTCCCTCAATGAGACTTTTGAGGCATTTACGAGATGAAGCTCATAGATTTGGTGTGAGTTTTCATCGGGAAAGAAGAAATAAATCACAATTGAAAACTGCGTTAGATGGTATTGCGGATCTAGGAATTCAAAGAAAAAAAGCGATTTTAAAATATTTTTTAGGGAAGAAGAAGTTAGCAAATGTAAATCTTTCCGAGTTAAAAGAAATCCCTGGTATTGGAGATAAATTGGCTCTAAAGATTTATGAAAGTCTTAACCAGTTAAAAAAATAAAATGAACCAACAAGCATTAATACTAATAGTTGATGACACAGAGCTAAACGTTATCTTATTAAATCAAATTTTACTCAATGCTGGTTATAGAGTTTTAACAGCTAATGGTGGTAGAAAATGTTTAGAAATTTTAGAAACGGAAGTCCCAGATATTATTCTTTTAGATGTCATCATGCCTGAAATCAATGGATTCGATGTAGCCGAGAAAGTTAAATCGAATGATAAAACAAAGGATATTCCAATTATATTTTTGAGTGCTGTATCCGATTTTGATTCAAAGATAAAAGGTCTAGAGAGAGGAGCTGTTGACTATATTATTAAGCCCTATGATGATAGAGAAGTAATTGCAAGAATAGAGGTTCATTTAAAAATAAAGGCTCTCGAACAAGAAAGATTAAAGCATATAAATGAATTGGAAAAACTGAATACAGAGAAAGATAATCTATTACAAGTAATGGCACATGATATTCGTTCACCCTTGACTTCTATTATGATCATGTCTGAATTTTTGATGTCATCCAATACAACACTCGATTCAGAAAAGGTTTTAAAATATTCTAATACTATATTTCATTCAAGTCAAAAGATTCTTCAATTGATCAATCAACTGATGCAATCAATCAAGACAGAGGTTGCAAAAATTGAATTGACCAAATTTGATTTGGTTCGATCAATCAATCATTCCATAGATTTGCTGGCTAGATCCTTGGAAAAAAAATCTATTCATTTAGAAGTAAAATATTTTAGTGAATCAATTCCTGTATTACTGGATGAATCTAAAGTGGATCAAATCTTAAACAATATTCTATACAATGCTGTTAAATTTACAAATACAAATGGTAAAATAAGTTTAATCGTAGAGAAAGAAATAAAAGAAGGAAAAGAATATTTACATATAAGCATAGCGGATAACGGTGTTGGTATTCCAAAGTCAATACTAAACGAGCTAATGACTAAGAAATTTTCCTCTCACAGAGCAGGGACTTTGGGAGAGGAGGGAACAGGTCTTGGGCTTTCGATAACAAAGAACCTAATAGCAAAACTAAATGGTAAAATTGAAATCGAAAGCGAGGAGAATGTTGGAACTATTGTCCATCTTTACTTCTACAGCTACTAAAACTTTCTTTCATCTTTTTAATGTAGAAAATTTCATTTTCATCCATAGTTAAATTTTTTAAACGATAGTCGGCAAGTTCTAATATAAATGCTAAAGGCGGGCTACAATTTTCTATAAAGAATTTATATGCTCCAATTCTAGAAATATAATTTCCACTGTTTAGTTTAATAAAATTATATAAAACTTGTCTATCTATGTCTTCCAAGTTTAATGTTGCATGTCTCGAATAACATTCTTCAATTAATATATCTGGAATATCTAAACTGGAAGAACAGGTGCGTTTAAGTCCATTTAAAAAGTCTTGGTATTTCTTTAAACTATAGGTATAGTAATCTCTTGGAAAAACTTCGTTTGATTTTTTGAAAACAAGTGGGTCAGGTTCTTTTTTACCAATATTAATATCAAACTTATCCCTTGTTTTGTTTTCAATGGTTACATCAAAGTATTCTACAACCTTTTCGGAGCGACTAATATTTATACGACCTTTAGACTTTTCATCCTTTGTAATATCCACATTTCCAATAGAGGCATCTAGAATCTCTACCATGAGAGCCTCTTTCGATGCGTTATTTACATTGATCGCTAGATTTTCATCTGATTTATTTTCTACTAGTAACTTAACACTACCCTTTGCTTTGTTATTTAAATCGATTGCAACATTTTCTTTCGATTTATTTTCTAGACTGATTTCGAGATCTTCTTCAGTATGCGGTCCTATGTCTACTGAGAGTTTATTTGGTTTTGTGTCATCCACAGCAATATCTACTTTATCCAATGAATCAGCACTTACAGAGATATCATTTCGATTGATAATTCTTGCTGGAGTTCTTTTTGGAACAATGACTTCAGGAGCAGGCTTTCCAATGTTGATTTCAAATTTAGATTTTGCCTTGTTTTCTATCGTCACATCGAAGTCTTCAATGTCTGCAAAAATAGTATCAATGTCTACTTTCTGTTTTGATTTTGGGGTAATGTTTACATCAATCTTACCTTTGGATTTATCAATGACCCCAACAATCATTTTTTCTTTTGAATGATTTGTTACATTTAAAGTAATCTTATCTTTTGATTTATTTTCAACATTTAAATTTACCTTACCTGCTGATCTATTATTGATATCAACACTAACGTCCAAATTAGATTTGTTTTCTAGATTGATATCTAATTTTTCTTTTGATTTTGGACCAATATTGATTTTTGTCTTGCCAGGTTCAGATTCATCAAAGCTAACGTCTGCCTTTTCTAATGATTCACTTGAAATTTCAATGTCTTTCTTTTTTATAATTTTTTCAGGAGCCTTTCTTCTGATTCCACCCTTTGAGTTATACAAAACTAAAAATTCTTTTTTTGTAAGCTTTTTGTTGTTTGGGTTTTCTAAAATTAAGTCATAGGTTCCTACTTGCATCTTATCCGTTGGAATTGAGATTTGCTTTTCACCTACAATTTTAGAATCTACATTTGTAGTGACTCCATCTTTAATTAAACTTACCTTGGTATTTTCTAAGAAATGGTCTCCTTCTATCACTAAGGGTTCACCAATTACTTTTTCTTCTCTTTCGGATACAAGGATTGGAATTTGCGAAATGATAACTTTGAGTGGATTCCAATAAGACCAGACTACAGGTTTTTTAAAAAAATTCAAAACACCAATTCGGAATTCGTAATTTCCTTTGGGCAAATCTACGTAATGTATGTTTGAACTAACGTTTGTTTCTGAAATAATTTTTCCCGCTGACTTTATTTCAACTCTATAACCATTTGCCGCCGGTATTGCTTTCCATTCGATGAATCCCGTATCTTTTGCGAAGAGTTCAAAGCTAAAAAGGATAATAGAAAGAAAACTTAAAATTAAACTTATTTTATACAGTATGGTAAAATTATTCTTTTTGTTTTTCATCATTTATTTATCTCTATAAATAGTATCTGGAGAGAGTATTTTAATTTCTTCAGGTTTTAGATTTTTAAGACCGTCATCTGACAGATCTATAGTAAATTTTCCACGGGATGTTTTGCCTGAATTATTTTTTTTGTCAAAAGGAGTAACTTCCCATAAAAATGTTCCCTCGCTAAACTTTGAAAAGTTTTTTAAAGTATAGCCGTTTGCACTTGTTCTTTCCGAAATTAAAGTATTTCCTTTTTTTTCGGCAGGAGCAATTTTCAGAATATAATAAGCTGCATTTTTTACTTTATCCCACTTAAAATGAATTTGCTTGCTTTTAGTTATATCAATTTTTCCAGAAGAAGGGGAGAGGTGCTCAGGAGCAATCCCTGCTATGGATTCTTCTACCTTTTTAGCCTCAGCTTTTTTAGCTTCTTCTACTTTCTTTGCTTCTTCTTTCTGTTTTTCTTCCTTTTGCTTTTCTTCCAAAATAGGTTTATTGTCTACGACCTTTGCTTCTTGTGGTTTTGGAGTTCCTATGGAAAAAGAACTAGGATTACTTCGGATGGATGGAATTCCAGTGGCTGGTTTTGTTGTAACTCGCCAATAATAGGTTCCTTCTGTAAAATTTCCCATACTAATTGTATTAGTTCCTACAGGAACAGATCTAAGAATTGGGGCGAAATCTGGGCTATTAGAAATATCTACCACATAATCACTCACTGTTTCGCTAGGTGTCCAAGAAAAAGTAACTCTTGCTCCACTGGAGGAGCTCGCAACATTTGCTCCAGAGGCTGGCGAAAATAATTTTAAACCAACTTCTTTAATTAAGATAAACTTTTTACTATCACTGTATTCAATTTGACCTGATTCATTTTTTCCGCCAACACGCCAGTAATAAACACCTGCAGCCAAGCTTAGATTGGCAGAAGTAACATTTTTTAATCTAGTATCTACACGCTTAAAATCTTTTACACGACTTAATTCAAATGTAGGTTCTGTATGAGAACCTGTGGGAGCCCATTTGAAATTAACAGAAAATGGAGTGCTTGTTGCTATGAATTTTCTTTGATTTTCTGGTTCAATCAGTGAGTAAGGCAATTTTCTTGTGCTGATACCAGACTTGCTGATCGTTGCGATTTCATTTTCATTTATTTTCCGGTTTACGCCTCCACCTTCAATGGTCGCGCTTCCTTTGTCCACAGTAACACTTACATCATCGCCATTTCCTGATCCTATTTTAGCATCCCCGCCGCTTAACGTAATTGTTTTATCTTTCGTCTTAACGTTTATTTCATTATTCTTATCTTTGGAATTAGAACTATTGATTTGAATATTTCCACCTTCAAAGTTGATGCTAGGCTTATTTCCACTATAATCTAGATAGATCATCGTGTCTTCATCTACACGTATCTCTGTTCCATTATTCAAATGGATCATAGCATCTGATTCAGGATAGGTCTTGATTGTGTCTTTATTTGCAAGAGGAGAATTGGTCTGAATAGAATACCAAACTACAGATGAATCAAATTTTCTGAGGATGGAGTTTATCTTAAACGATACAGTTCCAATTGGTTCAAAGGAACCTACGTTTATACTTCTATGCAGATCAAAATAAAATATTCCTGCAAATAAAATTATATTGAAGATTAAAAATGCAGGAATGTTCCAGTCTTTATTCCAGGATTTCATATTTTACTTCTTTTTCCTCATCGTCAGATTTTTTCTTTTTACCTTTTGGTGCAGGTGCAGGAGGTTCGTATTTGATATTCATTATTTTACGCAGTTCAACTAACGTCTGAATGCAATTTGGATCATCTTTACGTCCAAGAACTGCATAAATTGTCTGCGGGTCTTCTTTTCCTTTTACCTTGATTTGCTGCATTTTCTCAACATGAAAAATGTCTTTTACTTTATTGTAGGCTTCTTCTGAGATTAAAATATCTGTTCCCATTGGTTTGTTTAAAGATTCAATTCGAGAAGCTAAGTTTACTGCATCTCCAATCACTGTATATTCTAAACGTTCATTGGAACCGATTTGTCCTGAGATCACATAACCACTGTTAATCCCAGCTCCAATTTGAATGATTGGTTTTTTATCACCACCTCTACCTTCGTTGAATTTTCGAAGCGCATCACGCATCATGAGAGTTCCATTGATTGCATTTTCTACTGCATTGTCATCGTGTCTGAGCGCGCCCCAAGTTGCCATGATCGCATCCCCAATAAACTTATCCACGATTCCGTTGGTTTTAGTGATACAGTTTACCATTTCCGTCATGTATTGATTCAAAAACTCTACGACTTCTTCTGGTTCTAGTTTTTCTGAGATTGCTGTAAACGATCTAATGTCGGAGAAGAAAATAGCACAGTATTTCCTTTCTCCTCCTAGCTTTATTTCGCCTTTCATAGCAAGTTCTGCTATATCTTTATTCACAAACTTACCAAAGGCATCTTTCATTTTTTCTCTTTCATCTAATCCCTTTGTCATAGAGTTAAATGAGTTTGTTAAAATCCCAATTTCATCGTGTGCGCCTATCGGAAGTTTTACATGGTAATTTCCACCTTCTACTTCATGAGAAGCATCCACTAACTTAAGAATTGGATTTGTTAAACTGTTTGCATAGAAATAAACAAATAGGATAGATAACATTAAGACAATAATCATTAAATAGATATTTCTTCTTTGTAGGTTGTAGATTTGTTCGAATGCTTTTTCTTCCTTAACAGTGGAAATAACTCCACCTGCAGCAAAACCTAATTTCTTAAATGACCCAAGATAATAACTATTATCCTCATCTAAAAATCGTTGGTATTTATTATTTGTATTGCTTTCGAGCATGCTTTTAACGATAGGCGAACTAGAAACATTTTTGCCTGCTTTAATGAAATCAATATTTGGATGAGCGAGTAAATTTCCTTCATCATCCACTAGAAAGTTATTTGAACTACCAGCTGCTTGAAACGATTCTAATATTCCGTTTAATCGAATAAAACTGACTATGATTGTTTTTTTATTTTTTATTTCCTTAAAAGGAATACTTAAACCAAGAACTGGATTTTTAAAAATTGGACTCGCATTTCTTAGGATAGTAGCTCCCGCAAAAGATTTTGAAAAGTAACTAGACATTGCATTTGCAGTGCTAATAAAATCATTTTCTTCCAACGAGGCGTTTGTTTCTCTTCCTTCATTGTAAAGTTTTTCAGTGAGAATGAGTTCTTCTCCTTCTTGTCTGTAAACGCCTAGAAATAAAACATCACTATCATTTTCAAAAAAAATTTTT
This sequence comes from Leptospiraceae bacterium, assembly GCA_035345875.1. Taxonomy (GTDB): domain Bacteria; phylum Spirochaetota; class Leptospiria; order Leptospirales; family Leptospiraceae; genus UBA2033. Next base: position 110,386 of record DAORDH010000010.1, read on the forward strand.
TTGAAATCTCGATTGGTAGATTTCCCATTATCTTCTGAGATATGTTCTGCAACTAATTTTAAATTCTTAGATAATGCTAAGAACTTAGATGTTAGGTTATCGGTTAATATTAGGGTAGTTCCTAAAGTGTTAGATTCGATCGTAGTTCTTGCATCATCTTTAAATACATAAGTCGCTATACTTATGATGATTGAGAGGGAAAATAGGATGATCGTAGAGATGATCATTAGTAATTTTAACCGAATGGTAAATTTAGATTTTGTAAAGTTTGAATATTCTGAGTTTGAATTTGCTTGTATATCTTTTGGATTCTGGGTCATATTTTTTTTACCAACTTAATTACCTTTGAGTTAAGCCATAAATTAATCAATAAAAAAACCTGTTTTTTAAGTTTACCAAAAATACTATTTTTTCAGTATGATTTCCATGAGTTCAAATGATTCTTCTAAAAAATTACCATCCATCCGAAAGTCTATAATCGGAAGTAAACGAGCCGGTGTTTCTTTTCCTTTGCTTGCATTATTAACTCGTGATTCATTTGAAGGTGGAGATTTCCATACTCTTGAGTTAATGGCAGACTGGGCTAAAAAAACTGGTGTGTCTATAATCCAAATTTTACCTTTAAATGACTTAGGAAATGGGAAAAGTCCCTATAGTTCAATTTCTGCATTTGCAATTGATCCACTTTATATTTCGCTGCATAAGCTTGGAATTAATATTCGCAGCAGAAAAGAAAGAATAGCCTCTCTTGAAATCAATATGCTAAGAATAAGAGAACTCAAGATTCAAAATTTAAGAATTCATTACAATAAAATCTACAATGAATCTTTGAAAGAGATTATTCGAAATTTTATGAACCAGCATCCATGGATTGCTTCCTATGGTGCATTTAAAGTTCTCTACAATCGGAATGGCGGTGCTCATTGGCGGGATTGGAATTATGGAAGAGATTACACTATTAACCTCCAAAAAGAAATTATGAAAGAAAACGAGGAAGAGTTTTATTTTATTCTTTGGATTCAATACATAGCCTACCAACAACTCAGAGATGTAAAAAAGAAATTTGAACAAGAAGGAATCTTTTTAAAAGGTGATATGCCTATTTTAACTTCTTCGAATAGTGCGGATGTGTGGGCTAGAACTGATTTATTTGATCTGAGTTTAAATTCGGGTGCTCCCCCAGATAATTTCAGTGATGAGGGACAAAACTGGCATTTCCCGATTATCAATTGGGATAAAATGAAAGCTGAGAATTATGCTTGGTGGAAAGAAAGATTAGAGTATCTAGAGCATTTTTATCATCTTTATAGAATTGATCATGTGCTTGGAATGTATCGGATTTGGGCGATCCCGTTATCTGCCAAATCTGCAAAATTTGGTTACTACCATCCTCAGACTGGCGTTAGTCGAAAGGAATTCGAAGAAGTTAAATTAGATGCAGATGATTTTCTTGCTAGAGAGATCATTTATGAATTCCAAAAGGATAAATTTATTTTTTACTGGGATTTTTATAAGTTACCCGGGTACTATACCTTACCAGAAGAAGTTAAAAAAGTCCTCTATCCACTATCGCATAAACATTTAGAAGAAGATGAAAAGGAGTGGAGAAGGGAAGGTGAGGATGTATTAAATTTCTTTTTTGAAAATACAGAAATGCAAGCCTGTGCAGAAGATTTAGGGGCTGTGCCGTCTTTTGTGCGCGATAGTATTCACGAAAATAAAATCATTGGGCTTGATATTATTCGATGGACTAGATCTTTTGAAGATGGTAGCTTTATTCCAGCTGATAAATATAGACCACTTGCAGTATCCTCTTTATCTGTTCATGATACTTCGATTGCACTCGATTGGTGGAATTCTTGCTCGAAAGAAGATCAAAAAAGCTTTGCTGAGTTGATTGATTTAACAGAAGCTGAGATTTCTGCAACGAAAGTTATGAAAGCAATGCTTCGCTTTGCGTTATCTACGAATAGTTTATTTTCGATCAATCTACTGCATGATTTTATGTTTGACGAATCGTATTTCCCTGAGAAGTTTTCACCTAACAATATGTTAGCCTATCCTGAGAGACACAGAATTAATATTCCAGGTACTCCAGAAGAGAAAAATTGGTCGTATCGATTTCCTTTCTTAGTGGAAGATTTACTAGCAAACACAGGACATATAAAAGAAATTCGAATGCTAATTGATGAGGCGGGAAGAATTCATGAATAATATTTTTGGAATAATTTTATCCGGTGGATCCGGTAGTAGGATGAAATCAGATAAACCTAAGCAATTTTCCTATCTTCGTGATATGACATTACTAGAACATTCTGTTAAATCTTTTAATGAATGGGGATTTTTTAAATCTATTGTAGTTGTCTCAAATCCAGATTATATCTTGGAAACAGAAAATTCAATTTCAAAATATCTTTTGGCAAATGACAGAATTGTAGCTGGTGGAGCGACAAGACATGAAAGTTCTCTGAAAGGACTCGAAGCACTTCATTATGATGATAAAGATATTGTAATCTTTCATGACGCTGCAAGACCATTTTTTCTGAAGTCAGAATTGCATGCAGTAGCAAATGCAGCGGTGATGTATGGGGCTGCCACTGTTTCAGATAACGTAAATGAAACTATTGTTAGTTGCTTTGAGGGAAAGGTGGAAAATATTTTAAAAAGAGATGAGATTAATTTAATCAAGACTCCTCAGTCTTTGCATACTTCCCTTCTTCAAATTTTACTAAAAGAAAAATTAGAAGAAGAGCCAACGGATTTATGCTCTTGGGCTTTACAATTTGGAGTGAAGACTTACCTGATTCGCTCTAATCCATTTAACATGAAAATTACGCGGGATGGGGATTTGGAATTAGCAGATCGATATTTTGATCTATTTCGACAATTGGAGCAAAATTGATTTGGATCCATTTTTAAATTTCTATAAGAAAGATTTACTAAGTGGATATTGCACTCAGGAAGGCACCAAAGAATATTTTAATCGGTTGGGTTTAAATGCAACTTCCTATTCTGAATTAGACAAATTAAAAATTTCTAGAATCGGCTTTGGATCCTATCGCATTTTTAAAGGAAATTCTGTTTTTAACAAAGCATTAGAAGATTCTCTTTTACATGGAGTCAATCTGATTGATACATCCACGAATTATGGAGATGGTTCTAGTGAATCGCTTATCGGAGATGTCTTAGAAGAATTAATCGATGGGAAAAAGTTAAGTCGCTCCGAGGTCTTTGTAGTTTCGAAGATTGGATATATTCAAGGTAGAAATTTAGACATTATTGAAGAGAAAAATTTTTCAGATATTACCTACTATGATACAAATTGCTACCATTGTATAAGCCCAGATTTTTTAGAGGATCAATTGGAACGTTCTAGAAAACGATTGGGACTTAATACGATAGATGCCATACTACTTCATAATCCAGAATATTTTTTAATGGATAGAGAAAAACACAATGTAGAAAAAGACAAGGCAATAGAAGAATATTATTTAAGAATAGAAAGAGCCTTTGAATTTCTAGAAGAGGCGAGACAAAAAGGCGTTATTCGCTATTATGGAATCTCTAGTAATACATTTCCTGTTGGTGAAAAAGAATACACGCATACTTCTTTAAATAAAGTTTTAGAAATAGTTGAATCTGTTCGAATTAAAAAGAATCTATCGAATTCAGGGTTTAGAATTATACAATTTCCAGCTAATCTTTATGAAATGAATTTTGCCTTTGAAAAAAATAATTCTGGTAAGACAATTTTAGAAATTGCTAAAGAGAAAAATCTATTTACACTCATCAACCGACCATTAAACGCGATTGCTAAAAGTCAAAGAATGGATCGCCTTGCAATTCGAAGTGATATAAATATCAATCAAATTGAAAATAAATTTGAGGAGTATAAAAAGAATCTAAAATATTTCCAAGAGAATATGTTTTCTAAACTAGAAATAGAAGAAGAATTCACTTTTCTTTCTATACTAGAAAATTACAAAAATCAATTTCAAAATGTGGAACACTTTAGGCAATCATTGAATTATAATATACTTCCGCATATCAGAGGCTTTTTGAATAGAGTAGAAAAACTAGACAGAGAAAAAAAGTTTTACAAAGACTATGTAAATCTATTGAATCAGGGAATCCAAGTATTTGAAGTATATTTGGAAGCCTGCCAAAATGAGAAAATAAAGCCTTTATACGAAAGGGTAAAAAATTTATATTCTGAATTTAAAGATAAGACTTTATCGCAAATATCGGTATATAGTTTATTGCAATTCAATGGAGTGAATTCAGTTCTAGTCGGAATGAGAAGAACTGAATATGTAAATGATATTTTACCAATTCTGTCTTATCCATCCATTTCTATAGAGGAGAAAAAATTTCAAAATCTTGAAGTTTGATCCAGAAGTAAATCCAATTTTAGATGCGATAGCTGCAAAAGAAGATCCTGATAGCACTCGCGAATATGCGTTTGAGAAGGCTCTAGAGTTTTATAAAAAAAATAAATTTTTTGAAGCACATGAGATATTTGAATTTCAATGGAAAAAAGAATTCGGTGTTCAAAAATTATATCTACAAGCTTTGATTCAGATTTCTGTTTCAATGAATAAGGTTTTTGTGAATGTAAACTTAGTAGGGGCTGAATCACAAGCAAAACTTGCGAGAGAAAAACTCTTAAAGGTTTTAAATTCTCCGATTTCTAAGGAGGCAACTGAATATATAAAAAACATACTTGAATCCTTAGATGAATGGATCGATTGGATTCAAAAAAAGGAAAGTCTTAATAGTAAGAAGCCAGAAATTATTTCACTCGAGAAGATATTAGTGTTAATTTAAATCAAAATCTATTTCGTTTCCAGTTCATCTAAAATATTTTTAATATCTTCAATCAATATAGGTTTTGTGAGATAATGATACATACCAGCTGCTAAATATTTTTCTTTATCTCCTTTTATAGCGTTAGCCGTTACGGCAATGATATAAGGTTTTTTGTCAACGAGTGGGTCATGCATAATTGTTTTCGTTGCATCAATCCCATCCATTTCGGGCATTTGAATATCCATGAAAATGATATCAAAAGATTTTTCTCTGACGATTTGAGTCGCTTCTAAACCATTGTTTACAAAAACGGGAGTATATCCTAGTTTAGATAAAACTAAATCGATTAATTTTTGATTGGTTGAGTCGTCTTCTGCGACGAGTATTTTTAAATTTCTTGGCATTGGTTTTTCTTTTGTAAAAGTTTTGTCATCAATAGATTCCATTTTATGAAAACTTTTTTTGAGTGGAATTTTGATTGTGAATTTTGATCCAACTTTTTCTTCACTTTCAATATAAAGTTTACCATCCATGACTTGAATTAATTTTTGTGAAATCGCAAGACCTAGTCCTGTTCCTCCATACTTTCTTGTGCTAGAAGTATTTGCTTGCATAAAACGCTGAAAGAGTAGATGTTGTTTGTCTTTAGGTATCCCGATTCCTGTGTCGTTTATTTGGATTGAGATTAGATCGCTATCTAAAGTTTCACTGATTTTTTTTGCAATAATTTCTACCTTACCTTTTTCAGTAAATTTAACTGCATTGCTAATTAAATTTGCAAGAATCTGTTTTAGCCTTGTTGAATCTCCCATAACGTTTTCAGAAAAATCTTCATATATGAATAAGTGAATACCAATGCCTTTTTTTTTGGCTTGAACTAAAAACAATTGAACAGTGTCTTTAATTGCCTCTCGTATATTAAACGGTTGAGAGACTAATTCTAATTTTCCCGATTCGATTTTTGAATAATCTAAAATATCGTTTAGCAAAACTAGTAGACTTTGACTGCTATTTTTTAAAGTTACAACATAGTCTTTTTGGTCATCTGATAGGTTACTATCTAATAAAATTTCTGTCATCCCGATAATTCCATTCATAGGTGTTCTAATTTCATGACTCATATTCGCAAGAAAATCTTTTTGAGCTTGGTTGGCTTTTTCTGCTTCTTCTTTTGCTTGATTGAGTTCATGAGTTCTTATTTTAACTTTTTCCTCTAGCTCGCGGGTAACGGTATCTTTCAATTTTTCTTTTTCAATAAATGCAGATAGAAATCGTTTTGAAAGTAAGATTGATTGAAATAAGATAAAGGAAAGTATCCCGAAAGGACCGAGTTCTTCCCCTCGATAGATTTCATTCATATATAAAAGATCATTTGCAACTACTGTAAGTAAAATAATCGTTCCTGTAAAAAAAAGATAAGAACCCTCTCTTTCTTGATTGACTGCTTTTATAATAACCCAGAAGCCAAAAGCAAATTCAAGGGAACCGACAATTTGAGATGGTATTGCGGTTCTACTATAAAACTCAGGAGAAAAAATTAAAAGAGATGTGAAAAGTGCCGCAATAGAATAGAATAAACGTATGAAAATTGGACTTGTGATTCCAGGGTAGATTTTACAAATAAAATGAATTCCTAAAGGTATGGCAAAAAACCAACTGAAAAATTCGAGCCTAGAATAAAAACCATAGGGAAGGTCAGGAAAAATTTCTGCAATTAATCGATAGCCGCAAGAGATAAGTCTTACTAAGACGACAAAGCAAAATAAGCTAAAAATAACAGAGGAAGTATCAATTCTGTAGAATAGATAAATTCCTAGGTGATATAGAACCGTAATAAAAATTACACCAGCTAAAAAAATTTCCATATCTCGTTTGAAATTAATATATTTGGTAATTCCTTCGTGGGTTCCTAGTATAATAGGATTCCACATTCCACCTTTACGATAGTGATAATTTGAAATTTGGACTACAATGTCTAAATGGTCATTATACTTTGGTAGATAGAGTGTGAGTGGAACTGTTCTGGGCATTGATGAGTAGTAATCTTTTCCTACTTTGCCCGACTCTTTTATGATTTCGTTATTTACGATTACTTTGAAGGCTGTTCCTTGTTCCTTCATTGTAATTGCCAAGGGTGGAGCGTTAGGTGGCAGTTTTATTCTAACTTTAAATGTTCCATAGCCTTTACCATCTATTTCTGTGCCTTTCCAGTTAAAACCATTCCAAGAATGAGGAACATTAATATAAATACTATTTTCATCTTTTTCGAAATTAGTATTTAGTTCATTCCAATTGAAAACAAAGTCTCCATCCAATTTATAAACAATACTAGATTGAAAAGAAATATCAGAAGCATCAATTTCTCCTCTAACCGCCGATTGCTTAAATAAGCGGGGATTGCAAGAAATCAGAAAAAAGAATACTAGTATGAAGAAAAAATATCTCACGAAAACTTAGATGGTATGTTTAATTCACTTTCTAAACGATCACAGAATAATCTAAGCACTTCCGTTCTTGCATAGTATTTATCATTTGCTGGAATAATATACCAAGGAGCGTTAGGCTTATGTGTTCTTGTGAATGCCTCTTCTGCTGCTGCCTCATACAATGACCATTTGTCTCTATTTCTCCAATCTTCTTCGGTTAACTTCCATCTCTTTAAAGGGTCATCTTGTCTTGCATTGAAACGTTTTAATTGTTCGTCTGGAGAAACATGGAGCCAATATTTTATAATAATACTTCCTGCATCCGTTAAATCCTCTTCAAAATTTACAATTTCCCCGTAAGCTCTTTGCCAATCCTCTTCTTTTGTAAAACCTTCAACTCTCTCGACTAAAACTCTGCCATACCATGAGCGATCAAAGATTCCAATGTTTCCATGAGAGGGTAGTTTAGTCCAAAATCTCCATAGATAATGGTGATTCCTTTCCACTTCATTTGGCGCAGCAATCGAAGTTACTGTGTAAAGTCTTGGATCTATCCTAGACGTTAGTCTTCTGATAGCGCCGCCTTTTCCTGCTGCATCCCATCCTTCAAAAACTAATACTATAGATCTTTTCTTTTTGTGGCTGTAATGAGAAAAGAGTCTGGCTTTTTCCTGCAATTCATCGATGATTTTTTTATATTCCTTATTGCCTAGAGATTCGCCGAAAGTAATATCTTTAAATTTTAATGCGTTAGTCATTAGATTGCCTGCTGTTCTTGTGATTTTAGGATTTGGAGCATATCCCTAGAATCAATTTTTAATTTTTCTTCTAAGTTGCGAATGATTGATTCCATGACAGAGATTCTACAATAGTATTTGTTTTTTGCAGAAACAACATTCCATGGACAGATTGTTGAGTCTGTTTTATTTATGTATTCTTCAAATAATTTTTCGTAGTCATCGTAGTTTTCAAGTTCTTCCCAATCACTGTCAGATACCATCCATTTCTTTCCTTCTTCTATCGCTTTTTTGAAACGCTTTTTTTGTTCTTTTTCGGAGATATTTAAGAAGTATTTTAAAATAATATATCGATCATTCAAAAGAGTCTCTTCAAAATTTAAAATCGATTTGAAAGCATCTTTGTATTCCGATTTACTGATATTTTTTTTCTGTTTCTCATAGCTTACTCTTGAATACCAAGATCCATCAAAAATAGATGTTTCCCCATACAAAGGGAGTCGATTCCAATATTCATATAAAAAATGGTGAGTGTTGTGTTTTGGATCAGAATTTTCTAGAGAATAAACTCTGATCCTGCGAGGATCAAGTCGAGTCGTTATACTCTTTAGTAAATCTCCTTTGCCTGATCCTGCCCAGCCTTCTAGTATGAGAATAGTGGCAAATCGTTGTTTGCTAGCTTCGCTGAATAAAATATAAAGCCTTTCTTGTAAGTCCTTCTCTACTAAATCGTATGCAGATTTTTCGAGGGTAGGTGAATTTTCAAAATCTTTTAGATGCATGATATCCCTATTTAAAAAAAATATTTTATTTTGAAAACAGTTTTTTATTTATTTCGGATCCATACTGTCCATTCACCCGGTTTTTCGTATCCAACTTTCCAATCTGAACCAGGATTTTGAAAATAGGATCCAATCGATAGAGCAAGCGATTCTTCTCCGTATTCATTTAAGAAGATTCCTGCGAATCCCGAATATTTATCGGTTAGATCAATCCAATCTGATTTAGAAATGATTCCTGCTTTTTTACGGAGGGATATTAAATGTTTCATTTCTTCTTTGAGTCCCCAATCGAAGCAATCAGGCCAGTATACACATGGTGTTCCAGGAGCCGTTAGTATAAATGCATAGGCAGATGATTTGAACTGTGGAGGACAGGGCCAACATTCTTGTCCCCAGCCATTTGCAGAACTAAATGGAGATGCTCCCATATCATGGTTGTCTACAAACGTTACTACGGAAGATCTTTCATCTGGGTTTTTACGAAGATTTAAACCATATTTCAGATTGGCTGGATTTGCTGATTGGATTTCTCTCTTAAGACAAATATCAAAAGCACAACCATTCGAATCTCTTGCCCAACCTAAGATTCTATCTGCTTCATTGGTCCCGTATTTTTGGATCATAGGATCATTTTTTAAATAGGGGGAGCTTTGCCAGTATTCTCCAACGGAAAAATATTCTTCTCCTTTTGTGCGTTTAATCCAACTCACAACGTCTTCCACTGCATAACCCCAAACATAATCCCATCTCCAACCATCAACACCGCAGTCTTGCATGAGTTCATCCATGGCAGAAACAAACCGATTATTTACTTTGGGATTGTCTAATGCAAGGTCATATTTACCATCCATAAAAGTTCCACCGGTATCGCGCCTACCGATACTCCAATGCTCTCCCGGATGTTCCCATATATCCTCTTGCATTCTAGTTCCATCGCGATGATTCGTCACTAAGTCTACAATTACTTTTAATCCGAGAGAATGAAGCTTTGTAATCAGTGCAGTTAATTCTTGTTTGCTCCCATATCTTGAATTTAAATTGAAATCTCGCCAGAAATATCCTTCGCCACCTCCGTGTTTGCCATTCGCCTCCCAAATAGAATCATCAATCCATGGAGGAGGGAGGTAAACCATTGTAAACCCCATATCCGCAATTTCATCTGCCATGTTTGTTAAAACCTGATACCAAGAATCGTGTCTCCAATCCATAGTGCCGGTTCCTTTTGTTTTTACTAAATTCCAATGAAATGCTTGTAATATGATATCTTTTCCGTTTCCTCTTGGCATGATCTTCTCCTGCCCTTAGTTTATAAATTGGTTAAGGTTTGTAAAGAGGAAATAGTTATTTTTTGCAGAATTGGTTTTCTATAGCAAAATACAAAACAATTTTCATCCAAAAAATTATTATGATTAGGATCTTTTAAAAATGCACATTGAAAAAAGAAAGAGTCAGAAGTGTTTAGAACAAATACTTTTTTAAATGAGAGTATTCTTTCGGCAGATAATTTAAGTTTGAGTTTATTAGAATTTTATTTAGTTTTCAATTCAGAGTTGGGAGGTCTGTAGGTTTGCTACTAATGAGAGTAGGAATTCTATTGATAAAAGAAAGATTCGATTGAAAGTCTTAAAAATAAAATGGAGCTTCTTAAAAAAAGCTCCATTTAGGAATTTTTATTTTCCTATATCTTTAACAGCTAATTCTAATGATTTTAGTAAACCAGAATCATTTTTTACTTTATCAAGAGCATTTGTAAACGCTTGTTCTGCTGCAGTTGGTGTTAGAGAACAAGAGAGGTTGCTACAAGTAGAGCTAGAAGAGCAATATGAAGATGCTGTACATGTGTATGGAATTGAAGAAGTACAGCCACCAGATGTTCCTGCAAAATAGCATGTAGTTCTGCTAGAACCAGAAGATGAAGAAGTTGCAGAACTTCTAGAAGATGCTAGTAATAACAATAGAACGAGCAAGTTGTTATTATCTTTTTCTTCCTTATCTGCTTTAGAAGTACCGCATCCAGCACTAAAAAGCATCCCAAATACTAACGTGATTAAACAAATCACTGATATAAATTTTTTTTCATAGTTAATTTACTCCTATAGGCATACACACTCAATTCTGATTATTTTGTAAATATTTTTTTAGTTTCCGTTAAAGAAATCAAGACTACCTAGAATTAAGTAATTTATATTATAAATAAAATTTTTATAACAAGAATATAGATAGAGTAAACAGTAGTCAAATTTTTCCAGATGATCGTTTCATCTCTTTCGAAAACAGAGAACAAGAGAGGATCTTTAGGATGGAACAAAAAGAGACTGATTTTTCTGAAACCAAGTCTCTTTCGTATAATTTCTTTTTATTGGAAAATTATATTTGTGCTACCGCCATCGATTGAATTGCAATCTGTAGATCCTTGACCTGTACTAACCGCGGCTCCAATTCCAGTTCCTGCGCTATAGTAGTTTCTAACAACAAGTCCGTGTCCATTGCTGAAAATTGAATTGAAGGCATAGAGGCATCGACCACTGACCGTAGGTGTTGCCGCTGCATTTACAGTTGCACAAGAGCTAGTTGCATTGTATGTACCACCATTGCAAGCTCCGGATACATAAGTTGAACCACTCGAAAAGTCGTAGCAACTACTTGCAGTTCCATTACTAAAGAAATTGCAACTTCCACCACCCGATACAGAACTCGGAGTATTTGCTACTTGAACTTTAAACCCGCCTCCAAATGTTCCAGATAGATAATAGCTAGCAGCTCTAATTCTGTAAGTGCCTGCTGTTGTGAAATTGTAAAGAACTCTTTCTCTTAATCCAGATAAAGTGGAATCTATGGATGAATTGACAGAGGTTCTTCCAGTAGAATCGTAAATTTGCAAAACACTATCAAGGGTGCTAGTTGTTGGAAACATGGTAATTAGATAATTTCCAGGTGTAGAAATAGTCAGCGTATAATCAACGATAGGCGCAGAGGAAGAGATTGTGCCACTAGATGCAGTTCCGTTGATTGTTATAGTTCCGCTACTTGCCGGAATGGTTGTGCATTTAGAGGTCGTAGTGGTTTGGTTCAAATTATATCCACTTACACAAACGGTTGAACTATTGCAGTCAGAATTAGTTGTGCAGGATGATCCGTCGGTTCCAGTTCCAGTTCCTGTTCCGGATCCAGAAGAAGAGGAACTTTTACTTAGTGCTGACAGAATCAGTAGATTTTTTGTTGTATCATCTTTTTTCTCATTACTACTTGGGCAATTGATCAAGAGTGCAGCAAGAATTGAAAATATGGGTAGGGTGTAATTGATGTTAGCTTTTTGTTTCATTGAGATTTTTTTTTCCTATAAATTGATTTACTGTCACTTTTAGAATTATCCAATTTTAAGAAAAGTGATTTTTAAAAAAATGGTATAAAGTGTGGATAACATGAGTATTAAAATAAAACGAATTAAACATAAATCCTGAGATTTATGCCTTCCTTTTATAATATCTATCCATTCTTTCGATTTCAGAAGGGTAATTCCTGATTGGCGTTTAAGAAAGACTCTAATTTATTAAATAAAGGAGAATTTAGTAAAATCTTAAACTAAAGCATGAGGGGATAATCTCAGTTAGTTGTATTTTTCTAATCTTTGATTTAGTATGGAATAGCGTTTTAGAAATCTTATTTTATAATAAGTATTTCTGCTTGGATTTTTTTCCGATGATGAAAAGGGTTCCGATACAAATTATTAAGATTAAAAGCACTAGATAGGGATTTACTATATTCAGAATATAGGGAAGTGAAAGTGTGAGAACGCCACCTCCAATGAATGGGGAAGTAAAGGGAGCAGCTTCTGCATATACTTTTAAAGCTTTCGTTTTGCATTCTGGATCCACCATTTTCATAAGCATTAACCCGATTCCAGTTGTTCCATTGACCATTCCAAAATTAATTAGACTGAGTTCGAATGAATACTCATCTTTGATTAGTTTAGGGCGAACATAGTAATGACAAAATACATTCCAAATAAACCCAATAGAAAATAAAATAGCTAAAGGAACGATAGCATCCGAAATCACTTTCATATCAATACTTGCAATGCCCGAAAAGATTAACAATTCCATAAATACATTCGAAGCAAGATTTATTATTGAATTTTCGATTAAATTCTCTTGTTGTATTAGTTTTAGAAAAGCTTTTACTAGAACTCCGCCGATTAACGCATATACAAACAATGGTAGAGAAGGAATAAGTCTTTTTAGAATTGATAGAAAAGAATCTGCTTGGATATAGTCGAGTAAATGTAAAATATTTTCTTTAAGCAGTGATCCAATTAAAAAAGCACCGAAGATGAGAGTAAGAGTGATAATGACTTTTAAGGGATCAAGGTTTAATTTGTCGCCTTCTTCCTCTTTGACAATACCAGCTCCACGCTCACGTCGGATGAGAATTATCCCTCCAACAATTCCTAAGATCAGTCCGACTGTTGCACTAAAGAGTCCGTATTCTTGACCATTTGGTAATCCATTGTCAATATAAGATTGATTCATTGCAACTGCAGTGCCATGACCACCAGCAAATCCAGTTTCTAGGACTGATGTAAAAGCAAGCGGTAGATTAAAAAAAGGTTTAAAAAGTATTAGAGATAGGAAAAGTCCAACAACCATTTGTCCAACAATTGTAATCCAAACTAAATATGTTTCCCCTAACGACTCTCTGATTTCAGAGGTGACTTGCTTGCCTTCACTTCTTTCCAGAAACAGAGCAGCAAAAATAAGTGCGATAAATATACTAGGCCAAGTCTTCCATGTGGCATAGATTGGAAGTTCTTTTAAACTTGGAAATCCAGTAAAGAATGCTAGAACAATCAGAGAAGAGGTAAGCGATACAGGTATTCTGTATCGCTTTAAAATGTCTATCTTTTGAGTAACGACACTCGCTATACCTAGGATTACAATTGTGATAAAAAAATGGATCATGGATCTTTCCACATACCTTTCTCTTTTATAAGTTCTATCAGCTTTTCATCAGCTTCTTCGCTTGGAATAGATTTAGAAACAATCTCTTTTCCGTAGTAGAGATGAACTTTACCAGGACCAGCCCCAACATAACCGAAGTCCGCGTCTGCCATTTCTCCGGGTCCGTTTACAATGCAACCCATGATTGCAATTTTAACTCCAACTAAATGACCCGTTCTTTCTTTGATCCTAGCTGTAGTCTCCTGCAAATCAAATAATGTTCTTCCGCATGAAGGGCAGGATATAAATTCTGTTTTAGAAGTTCTAAGACGCGTTGCTTGTAATATATCAAAGCTCAAATTTAACATTTGGTTTGGATTTGCGGTTTTAGATACGATTCGGATGGCATCTCCAATCCCATCTACAAAAAGTCCGCCTATACCGACTGACGCTTTATACAAAGATTCCTCTAAGTTTTCAAATTTACCAAATAATAAAATCGGGAACTCTGAACTCTGTAAAAAATAAGCTAGTTTGCGATTGTCTAAAAGAATCTCGTTTGTTTCTAAAGAGAATATGTAGTTTTTTAAATGATTTTCGCGGAGAATTTTCACGAGTTCTGGAATTGCATTCATATCATCCGCAGGAATTTTGAACTCACAAGTTTTTCTTCGGTCCTGAAAGCTTTTTAAGAATAGTATGAAATTCAGAGATCGAAAGTTGTAGTGAAATGGATTAAAAACAATTTTATCAAATTGAAGTAGGGAATGAGAGTGTTCTAGAATACGACTGTCAAATTCTCCAAGGTTTGCGGAAAAAGGAATTTTTATTTTGGCAGTCTTTTTTAGAACTAATAGTTTATTGAGTTCTTCTTCATTTTGAATTAGAAAAGAAAAGATTTCATGTTTTACATTGGGATTTATTTTTTCCTGTTCTGCTATTAAATTTTCTAAATAGCGGACATTTGCATTGTCAATATTGATTGCAGTCTCAACCCGAATTGGATATTTTTCTCCAATTCGTAAATCTCCGATAGGAACTGAGTCACTATAGAATCTTTCATATACAAATGGATTTCTAAATTCTGAAAAAGAAACGTTATCAGAAACAGTAATTGCAGGAGGAACTGGAATTGATTTTTCCCTTTCTAATTGTTTTTTAAATAAGTCGTTGTATTTTTCTACCAGTTTTTTTGCGACTGGTATTTCCCGAACTGCATCTTCGGTTAGGGAAACTCGAATTGTATCTCCGATTCCATCTTCTAAGAGAGATCCAATTCCGATTGCTGATTTGATTCTACCATCATTTCCATTTCCTGCTTCTGTTACGCCTAGGTGGAGTGGATAATTCATATCATGATCTAAAAACTTTGAAGCTAAGAGTCGATATGCCTCTACCATAACGATTGGGTTTGAGGATTTCATAGAAACGACTAGGTCATAAAATCCTTCTGATTCTGCGATTCGAATAAACTCGAGAGCAGATTCACACATACCTGCGGGTGTGTCGCCATAACGGTTCATGATTCTGTCCGATAGGGAACCATGATTTGTTCCGATTCTCATTGCAACGCCTAATTCTTTGCAACGTCTTACGAGTGGAATAAAAATATCAGCAATTCGATTTAATTCTTCTTTGTATTCAGCATCCGTATATTCTCTGACTGCAAATTTTTTCTTATCTGCAAAATTTCCTGGATTGATTCTCACTTTTTCTACAAAGTCAACAACTTTCATTGCAACGGTTGGAGTAAAATGAATGTCTGCTACAATAGGAGTTCTGCAATGAACTTTTTTAAGTTCTGCTCGAATATTAATTAAATTTTCTGCATCTGCCATAGATGGAACAGTTACACGAACAATTTCGCAACCTGCTTCGGTTAAGTCTAGAATTTGCTTTACAGTGGTATTTGTATCCTGTGTATCAGAGGTTGTCATTGATTGGATGCGAATTGGATTGGTTCCTCCAATTCCTACATCTCCCACTTTTACTTCTCTTGTGATCATTCTTTTATAGCTAAATGGGAAAATATTATATCGTAAATTCATGTTTTAACCATTTTGCTAATAGGCATTTTCGTAAAGTAATTATTCGCTATAATTTGTCAGATAATCTAAATTACAATTAGTTTAGCTTGGGGTAAGTAGAAAGATGAGATACTAGATTGATTTTTTGGTAAAAAATTATTTTGATAGTTTGTTTTAATTTGGATGTCAGTGGAATCGGCAGGAATTAATTTGCTTTAAAGAAAGAAATACATAATCGGTAAATTGATAAGAAGAGGGTGATGCTTGGACATGTTATATTTTGAAGATTTGGTAGTAGATCAGAGGTTCGAATTAGGGTCTTATAAAATTACGAAAGAAGAAATCATTCGATTTGCAAAAGAATTTGATCCTCAGCCATTTCATATTGATGAAGAGAAAGCTAAATCTTCGATATTCGGATCTTTGATTGCGAGTGGTTGGCATACAAATTCGATCTATATGAAATTGTTTGTGAAAGAAATGATGAGTCGTGCGCATGGAATGGGTTCGCCTGGTTTAGAAGAATTGAAATGGAAAAAGCCTGTATTTCCTGATGACACATTATCAGGAATATTTACAATTATTGAAAAGAAACCATTTAAAGGAAATTTGGGTTTAGTTCGGGCTAGAAATGAATTGATGAATCAAAATGGAGTATTGGTTTTAAGTTTTATCGGTCTAATGCTTTTTGCTAAAAGGCCTCAATGAAACCAGTTGTTCTTGTGAGCGGCATAACGAAAGTAACCGCAAATCAAATTAAAAAAGATCTACAGAAAAAATTATACAAGGACTCTTTTGTTTGGGAGTATGTCGAGTCATTGAATGCTAAAATAAAATCAGAATTGAATTATTGTTCTATAATTATCTGGCAAGAAAATAATAACGACTCTATTAAATTTGAAGATATAAAGCAAAGATTTCCCTCCGCTCTTATTTTTGTTATCGTTGAGGAGCTTTCAGAATTTATTATTGATGGGATCAATGACAAAAAATTTTTTAAAGTAGTGAAGAACAATTTTGATCCAGCTTTACTGGTAAGGTTTATAGAAGAAGGATTTTCTTTTTGGAATGAACAACGAAAAAATGAAAAACAAAACAAAAATATTGAGAAAGAAACTTTAAAAAAAGAATTAGAAATAGCCCAAGAAATTCAAAAAAATCTTTTACCAAATGATTCAATAAAATGGAAAAATCTGGAATTAGAATGTTTTAGTGAATCAGCTAAGAATGTGGGTGGTGATTTTTATACCTATTATGGGATGCAGAACGATAGAGCTTTGATTAGTAAGCATATTGTTGCAGTAGGTGATGTGTCTGGGAAAGGAATTTCAGCTGCTCTTATAATGGCTACAGCTATTTCGCATATCGACAATTCTATGCAGATGAATCTAAAACTGTCTGATAGAGCGGTTTTTTTAGATAAATTATTGACTCCGCTTACAAAGCCTCAAAGGCAAAACTGTGCAGTATGCCTAGTTGAATTTGTTGGAGTGAATACAAATAGGGCATTTATAAAAGTTGTAAATGCGGCTTTTATTCCACCTTATTTAAAAAGAAAAAATGGAGAAGTAGAATGGATTGCTTCTAAGGGATTTGCATTAGGGCAGGGTCTTGGGATGCAGTTTGGTTACAAAGAAATGACTGTAGGAATTGAAAAAGGTGATATAATCGTTTTAGTGAGTGACGGTATTATTGAAGCCAACAATGAAATAAATGAACTCTTAGGTTTCGAACGGTTTTATTCTATCTTAGAAGAAGCTCCGAATGATTCTGCTAAGAAAATGCTTTCTTATATTCAAAAAAAAATTTCACAGTATACAAATGATAGTGATCAGAATGATGATAGAACCATTGTAGTAATTCGTTTTCATTAAATAAGGTTACAATGCCAATGTAAATTCACATAATCATTATTTGTCGAAAGATAGATTCACATAGAATACATACATTTAGTGTTTTTGGTTTGAAAAGAAATTAATCATGACAATTTGAAAATTAGTATTAGAGTTATTTGTATTTCTCTAGAGAATTGAAAATGTTTTTAGAAAATATGATTGAAAGAATAAAAAAATTGGATCTATTTAGGAAATGTAAATCATTCTGAGATGATTCAAACAAGAGAGGTTTGAAATGAATTCAAAATTAAAATGGCTAGCAATTAGTGGTATATTGCTATTATCCGTTACTCCATTTAAAAAAATATTAGCCTTTTGTGGATTTTATGTAGCAAAAGCCGATGCTAGCCTTTATAATAAAGCTTCCCGTGTGGCAGTGGTTCGCAATCAAGATAGAACAGTCATTAGTATGATGAATGATTTTCAAGGGGATTTAAAAGACTTTGCAATTGTAGTTCCTGTTCCCGTAATTTTAGAAAAAGATCAGATTCATGTTGGGGATAGTAAAATTATGGATCATTTAGATGCATATAGCGCTCCTAGACTTGTAGAATACTTTGATCCAGATCCATGCTACGTCTATGAAGAAGAAAAGAGCTTAATGGATGTCTTTCGCAAAAAGGAAATGAATAGACCCGTCCCAAGTTCTAATACAGCGGGAAAAAAAGATTTAGGTGTTACCGTTGAAGCTTCCTATACGATAGGAGAATACGATATTCAAATTTTATCAGCTAAATACTCAGATGGTCTTGAGACATGGCTCAATCAAAATGGCTATAAAATTCCAAAGGGAGCAAGCGAGGCGTTAAAACCATACATTCAACAGAAGTTAAAATTCTTTGTGGCGAAAGTAAACTTGAAAAGCATTGCACAAGGTCTAACGTTTTTACGACCACTTCAATTTGCATTCGAATCTCCTAAGTTTATGCTCCCAATCAGACTCGGAATGCTCAATGCTAAAGGAGAGCAAGATTTACTTCTCTATATGCTATCGAAAGAGGGTAGAGTTGAAACTACAAACTATAGAACCGTTAAACTACCAAGCGATCTAGAAGTCCCCGAATTTGTCAAATCTGATTTTGCAAACTTCTACAAAGCAATGTTTACAGAACAAGCACGCAAAGAAAATCATAGAGTTGTTTTTACTGAATACTTCTGGAATATGTCTTGGTGTGACCCTTGTGCAGCAGAACCTCTTTCTAACCAAGAATTGGAGCAACTCGGTGTTTTTTGGCTAGGGGATAATGGCAAACAAAAGCAGAATTGGGGCGGAGCACCTCAGGTGATGATTACTAGACTTCACTTGCGTTACAATAATGATACTTTTCCAGAAGATTTAGTCTTTCAGGAAACCAAAGACCAGACGAATTTTCAAGGTAGATACATCATTCAACATCCTTGGAAGGGGAGTCCAAATCAGTGCTCTCAAGCAAAAGAATATTTTAAACAGTTAAGAGTTAGAGAAGAACAA
Organism: Leptospiraceae bacterium; assembly: GCA_035345875.1. Classification (GTDB taxonomy): domain Bacteria; phylum Spirochaetota; class Leptospiria; order Leptospirales; family Leptospiraceae; genus UBA2033. Next base: position 129,470 of record DAORDH010000010.1, read on the forward strand.
AGAGCTGAGAACTATCGCACTCTCACTGGTCTAGATATAAAAGAAATTCGTGGAAGAATGAAATTACAAGAAGAACCCAAAGAAGAGGATAAATGGTGGAAGAAAATTTGGAAGTAACCAGAAATCCTTATCCCCCTCTTTCCATTGACAACTGAAAGATAATAAATCTGTGCTCTCATACCGAAAGGTTCTGAGAGCTCATAAAAAAACAATTTGCATAAAAAAAGTTATAAAAATTACGCACATGATTTCGGAAAAATTTCTCTATTTCAATAGAAAGGAGAAATTTCTATGACAACTTCTAATTTATTTTCGAATCAGAAAATGTATTTTCCAAGAAATCTGACTCTCTCAGATTTTAGTTCTACTCTTCTCATACCTGATCCATTCTTTAATTTGTTTCAAAGCAAAATAAAAAAACACAAAGGCATTCATCTTTATATTTCCTATCTGTTGAAGAAATATAAACTTTATATTGCAAATGGTCTTGTTCCTGCCTACTCAAATGTCACTACAAAGTATCAAGAAAGAGGTCAAAATTTGCACAAGATAGCCTTTCGTCCTAAACCAGATGATTGGGCAGAACTCAAATTGTATCGGATTAGTTTTGGTATGTCTATCTCAGCCTTTTTAGTTTACCTACTAAAAGCAGACTCTGTAGATTTTGCAGAAGCCTCTTCGGAATACCTAACCAGCGTCGGAATTATAGTGGTTCCCGATTTTGACTTGTGCACAAAGGTCTTACTTCATAGCGATCGATCAACTTATACGATCATTTTTCAATATCGAAGAGGCAAATACCATTAAAAGTAAAGAAAAAATTTTTACTTAGCAGCTAATACAGTATAACCTCAAGAACGGCAATGGCGGAGCTATACAAACAGTAAAAATAGGAATTAAAGTTCTCGAACGTTTCCAGTTTTCACAAGAATTTTATCTAAAAGAAAATAACCAATGCTTGCAAAGAGGGCGAAGAGTGAGATCATTTGCCAGGCGATATGAAAGTTCAAGGAAAAGAAATCTAAAATTTTTCCACCAATATACGGACCGAAAGACCAGCCAGCGACTGCAATCATAGAATAAAAACCCATATATCTACCGATCATTTTTTCTGGAGCCAGTTTTGCAACACTGGTTTGGATCAATGGAGTGACGAAAACTTCGCCAAGAGAAACGCAGAATAAAATTAGAATGTAGCCTAACAAAGAGTTTGCGTAGCCTGCTATGAAGTAACCTAACATATAAAGTAAGGAACCGATAGACATTCCATACAGTGGTTTAATTTTGCTTGTTACCAATTTTGATATTGGCATTTGAAAAATAAGAACAGTGAATCCATTGATGGCAAAGATGTATCCAATTGTTTCAGAGTCGAGGTGTTTGTATTTACTTAGGTAAATAGACAGAGAAGAGAACATTTGGGAAATTGTAATGCATAAAAAAAACGTTATGAGGCAGAAGGTCAAGAATAGTTTATCATTAAAAACAGTTCCTAGATTAGTTCTATTTTCTTTTTTATCTAATTTAGTTGCATCTATATAATGTCTGTGTGTGAGAATTGCTCCGAGTATACTAAAAACAGCAGACGAAATAAACAAAGCAGAATAGGAAATTTTTGTAACATATCCGGCAATAATTGGTCCAAGACTCCATGCAAAATTACCAGCAACTCGAATCAAGCTAAAGCCTTGTAAGAAATTTTCTATTGGTAGATGATCTGCGAGAGCGGCCTGTGCAACAGGTTGAAACATAGATGCAAAAACATAACTTATGCCAACTAACGAAACAACATAAAGATAGGATAATTTAAAATAAATTGCTATGACAGCCAAAATTAAAAGAAAAGCTCTGGCGATTTGTGAATAGGACATTATATTTTTTCTGCCAAATAAATCAGAAATTTCTCCGCTATACATTTGAAAAATGGATCTCAATATAGCTGTCAATAGGAAGAAGATACCTATTTCTGAAACCGATAGTCCATATTGGTCGCTCAAAAAAATAGATAGAAAAGGCAGAATTGTTGCGAAACCGAATGAAGCAAGAGTCCAGCTGATCAAGATTATGAAAAAAGGTTTTTTATACTGCATATAATGAAAATAGATTGATTTCTTAATTTAGCGGATAATAAATATTAACCACAATTTTCTATTCTGTGTAAAAGGTTTTTATCGCCATAGCAAAATAGATCTCTCAAACTACTTGACAATTAACAAAATTAGCCTACCTTATTATGAGAGATAATGTCAGATTAAAAAAAGGATAAAAATGATCAAAAGTATTATATTTAAAAATTTTTCCAATAAAAACATAGCTAAAATGAAATTAGTTTTAGTTTTTCAAGTTTATCTCCTATATATATCACTGCCTATGCAACTTTTTTCAGATGTAGGTGATTTGGATTATACTTTCTCCCGAGAAAAGTATCTGACTATTGAAAATTCTTTCAGAGTGAAAATGAGTGGTTTAGAATTCGTAATACCGACCCAAATTGGACCGAGGATTTTGCATTTTTCCAGAATAGGGGAAGAAAACATTTTTAAAGTAATGGAAGATCAAATTCAAAATAGCAAAAGTAAGTCTTGGCTTAATTTTGGGGGACATCGACTTTGGAGGGCGCCTGAGGATAAGATACTAACGTATTCTCCGGAAAATTCAAATGTTGAAATACAAACGCAAAAAGAATTCATAAGTATTTCTAAAGTCGATTCAGTGAATCAAATTTTAAAGGAAATTGAAATTTCTCCTATAAAAGATTATTCTATCCAAGTCAAACATAAGATCACAAATCTTTCGGATAAAAAACAAACACTTTCGGTCTGGGCGCTTACAGTCTTGCCTCTGTCAGGAAAAGCACTTATTCCATTATCTCCCAGAGGAACACACCCACAAGATTTACTTCCTACAGATTCGGTTCAACTTTGGGCATATACTAATTTATCAGATTCAATATTTAATTTCAAAAAGAATTATATACTAATTGAAAAGAAGGAAAATAGCCATTTACCTCAAAAGATAGGATTAAATGGGGAACCAGGTTGGGCAGCTTACATAAATGGAGCGAATGTATTTATAAAAAAATTTTCCTATAAAAAATATAGAAATTATCCAGATAAAAATTCTAGTATAGAAGTCTTTGTAAATCAAAAGTTTTTAGAATTAGAAACTTTGAGTCCAATCAGAACCTTAAAACCAAAAGAGTCCATTACTCATATTGAAACATGGATTCTAGAAAAAGTTCCAAATTCTATTTCTACTGACGATCAATTGTTTGATTTTATTCAGACTAAGATTCAAGAGAAGTAGACTTGCAATGTATTACCTTTCCTTTACCTAGGGTCATTTATTAAATTAACTTTCCATAATTCATCCCACCCATTTGAAAAGTAGGTATCACTGGAAAATGTCTGTAGAATCTTCCTACTTCAGAGGATGGCTGTATATTTTTTAATTTTGGATATTTTCTATTTACATCAGCAAGAAGTTTCTCTTTTACCATTGAATCATATTGCTCAATTGAGTCTTCTAACGTATTTGAATTTAATATAACTTCACGATTATAAAATTTGGAATAAGAACGAATTCCTGGAATTTTAGAATATTCTGGAAACCATGAATCAAGTGAGACTCCATTTTCTGATGAAACCCATATCCCATCAGGAGTGTTGATACAGAGAGAATGGTTTCCATCGGTGTGTCCTGGTGTTGCAATTAACGCAATACCATAACCTAGTTCTACATCTCCGTCGATTAAAATTAGATTTTTTTCATCTAGATTCTCTGTGCATTCAGTAACATACCAAGCCCATTGCATTGGATGAGGGGAGCGCAGTGTATCCATTTCTTTTTTCTGAAAAATAAATTTTGCGTTTGGAAAAAAAGGTTTTCTATTTTCTGCTTCTCCTTGTATCGGTTTTGTAGTTCCCATGAGATAACGTAAATCTTGAACATGCAGATGATCAAAAGTTACATAGTCAATTTGATCGGAAGTAAGACCTGCTTTTGCAAGTGCGGTAAACAATGTGTTATACTGGGTAGTTAAAATTTTATACGATAAAAACTCTCCATAAAAATCTAATAGTTGTCTATAGAAAGGGGAATTAGCAGAGCCTTCTCGAATCGTTGGTTCCCAAGCAAGTATCCTACTTTTTCCATTAAAATCTTTATATTTAACAAGCACCAAACGATTCACAATATTTACATATGGGTTGATTCCAATCGCTGCACCTGCATAGGCAAAAGAGAGAGGATAGGCGGCAGAGATTAGATCGATAGTTCTCACAGCTTCAACCTGTCCTCTTTGTTTGAATCTTTTTTTAAATTCATCTACGGAGGATTTCATCTGTTTAAATTTTTCACCCCGAAGTGAAATTGAATTGTCTTTTTTAAATTCTTGGATGTATTCTATTGACACAGTTTGCATTTTTATTTCCTTTTGAATCAATCAAAATTTAAAAGAGGAGAGTAAACAATAATCTCCTTTTCTTTTCCCTTCACCTTTATAGGATTCGTCTTTGTCCAATTAAAATCTTTTTTTGATAGAATCATAGATTCTTCTGATACAAGAATTGGCATTCCAATTTCTTTTGTAAGAGATTCAATTCTAGAAGCAAGATTGACTGTATCTCCTATGATTGTAAATTCTTTTCTCTGTTCAGGTCCTATATCTCCGAGAACTACCTTTCCGGAATGAATGCCAATTCCGATTTGCATTTCTTTTTCGTTCTCCAATTTTCTCTTCTCATTAAATGTTTTCATTTTAGATAACATTTCTAATCCACAAAGAATGGCTCTCTTGCTATGATCTTCTTGTTCTATTGGTGCTCCAAAATAAGCCATGATTCCATCTCCAATGAATTTATCCAATGTACCTCCATGTTTAAAAATGATTTCAACCATTAGAGTCAAGTATTCATTGAGAAAAGCTACAACTCTTTCACTTGGGACTGATTCTGAGTAAGCGGTAAATCCTCTAATATCAGCAAACAAAACAGACACCACTGGATTTGTATTTTTATTTTTAATTTCTAGAATCTCTTGTGCGATGCTAGGTGAAAAATACCTGGCAAGTTGGTTTCGAATTGTTTTCTCTTGCGCATATTGTCCGGCAACCCCAATCACTCTTCGCGATACGTTAATTGCTACAAAAACAGAGAATACACTAATTAAAATGACTGATCCTACCCAAGTAGGGAAGGTAACTCCGGACTGATTGAGAAGTAATATTGTAAATCCAATTGTTTCAAAACCAGCGATGATTGTAGGCAAGTGGAAAACTCCAGAAGGCGCGGGAAGTAAAAAAAGTAAAAATATACAAAGAGTATACATCGCCCCTGCTTGCGGATATGGTGCGGATTCTAGACTTGTTTTCATGATCAGATATACAATTGGAATATCTGCGATAACTGTAGACCAGTGAATGATCCAATGAAGTCTTGAATTTGTCTTCGCTCCTCTGAGAATTAGAACGGATAATAGAACGTAACCAATTAACCATGGAATTTCAACCTTCCAATAGGTTCGGTCGAAGCCAATCCCAATGATAATACAAAGTAGGAGCCATAGGGAGGATGCAATAATGCGGAAAATAGCAATTTGCCTCGCATTTTTTGAATTTTCTTCCTCTAAGATAGGTAGTATTTCTTTTTCTGTCTTTTTTAATAACCAGTTCAATTTTTAATTTTCCAGAAGATTTTACAATCTTAATCCATAATACCATAATAACTAATTTTCAAAAAAGTCATCTGGTCAATCCTTTAAATGGATATGGAAAAATCTTCTATGATTGAAAAGCCTTTTTATTCAATTCGATTTTATCTTTAAACTGGAAGGAATTTTGAACATCTAGATAGTTTTTCTTAGAAATAATCCTTATTTCACACTTTTAAAGAGGATATTTCTCTATGTGTCTGACTTCTCTGTAGGGTGAATGTTTTTTTGCCGACTAAGGTTTTACTTCCGAATTCCTTTGACGGATTATGAATTAGAAATGGTAGAGCACTCAATTTAGTTGAAAGGTATAAATTTTTATTTTTTTTGGGATTTTCGTTGAAATTTTAAAGCCTAATAATTCTGATTTCCTAGAGAAAAAGAAAAACTAATTTTCAAAAATAAAAAATTTACCTGAATAAATAATTCTACCGAGAATTTTAGCAGTAGACAGCAAAGACCGAATTTACAATGTGTTTATAGAAACACTTTTAAATCCTGTATTTGAAACAAGTAACCGCAGGTGAATATAATTAGGAGTCGTTAGAATGAAAATTTTCAGAATTGTTTTAGTTTTGTGTGTTCTAAATACATTCATTTTTGCACAAGAGGAAACAATAAATAAAGAAGAACCTACTGATGCAAAAACAACCGCAGCCAATGCAAGCATTGAGAAAATGTCCCAAGATATAAAGGATTATTTCAAAGAAGAAAAGGCTGCTTCTTTATATTATTTGGGAGCAGGTGGTCTTACCACTGCTATGGGGTTGTATTATAGAAGAGAAGCTGTGGATTACTATCCAAGCCCAAAGGGTGTTAAACAAGATAATGCATATTATCTAGGTTTATCTTATCCACTTTTAGGCGTTGGTGTTTTCCAATTAGCTACCGGCGGCTTTATGTATTTTAAAAGTGATAAAAGAGCAAAAGACCTTGAAAAAGAACTAGAAGCAAATCCTGCTTCTTTTAGAGAGCAAGAGCTTTCCCGTATTGAGAATGTTGCTTATTGGAATAAAATATTTAGATATGCACAATATGGAATGATTGGGGGAGGACTTTGGGCTTGGTATGCAGGTAATTTAAGTGATAAAGACTATATGAAAGGTTTTGGGCAAGCTCTCTTTTTACAAGGGGTTATATCCTTTGCACTCGATTATTTCACCAATAAAAGAACAGATGCGTATCGCGAAAAGTTAATTAACTTCAACTTTAGCTATATACCACCTACAAGAAATATTAACTCCTATGCCGTCAATGGAACTGGTGTCAATGGACCCGTTTTAAATGAAGGCTATTATATGTTCACTCTAAGTTATATTTTGAAATAACACACCGATTCAATTCTATTAAACCAGATTGCCGAAAGGCGTCTGGTTTTTTCTTACTTAAACATTCATTCATTTTACTCTAGTTACCATTTTTAATCTTTCGAAAAATATTTGTAAATAATCCACATAAGTCCATTGTATGGCTATGAATCGAAAAGATCTCACTATTGATAGAGTTTTCGAAATTAATTCCAGAATTAATTCCTCTCATGATCTAAATTCCCTCCTAGATACGATCATGGAAACCATTAAAGACGTTTTAAATACAGAAGGCTGTTCACTCTTGCTTTATTTAAAAGAAGAAGATTGCCTCTATTTTCATACAAGCAAGGGAGAGAAAAGTGATTTGCTACCTTCTATGAAAGTTCCACGAGGACGAGGGATTGCTGGTTTGGTTTTGGAAACTCTAGAACCTGTTATTGTAAATGATGCCCAACAGGATGATAGGATTTATAGAGAGATTGATAAATCGGTTGGCTTTGTTACTAAAAACCTCATCTGCGTTCCAATGGTTGCGCAGGGGGAAGTCCAAGGAGTTGTTGAGGCTGTCAATACTGTTGATCGAGACAGCTTCGAAGAGTATGATATACATTTACTCCAAAATCTATCCATTATGGCGGCTATCGCAATTCGAAATAGAATTTTAGTAGAGGATTTAGAGAGTAAATACAATGAAATTCAATGTCTACTAAAAGTAAGTCAAGCCTTACAAAACATAAATAATATTGAACAATTTCTTGAAGTTGCTTTTAGGTCTGCACTTGAATTAATCAATGTGGAAAGGTTTTCATTTGCTTATAAAAGTAGATCAAAAGGAAATTGGAGACTCGTTAAGACTTATGGGTTTACATTGGATCCTGAATATATATATATTGATGCGAGTCATGGCGTAATTGGTCATATCATACGAACAGGTGAACCATTACTTGTGACAAATACGGATGAGACTAAATTAGAATTTTTATATCCTGAAAATTATAAGAGTAAATCTTTTATCTCTATACCTATTTTTTTAAATTCTGAAATTTTTGGAATCTTAAGTGTTTCCGATAAGAAGAATAAAAAAGCATTTAATAGTTCTGATCTACATTTACTTATCATTATTTCTAATCATATTTTAGAAGCATATAAAGCGTTACTCTCCAAAGAGAAAGAAAAAAAATTAGAGGCAATACATCGAGATCTTCAAATTGCTTCAAAGATACAGTTGTATTCATTACCAGTCATTCCTAAAAAATTAAAAGGTATGCAGGTGGAATCTTTTTATCAGTCTTCTAGAGAGATAGGAGGCGACTTTTATGATTTGATTTACCATGGAGAGAATGAATTTTCAGCACTCATAGCAGATGTATCTGGTAAAGGAATTCCGGCTGCATTGTTTATGGAATTTTCAAAAACTATTTTGGCTAGTGAGGTGCATAGCATAAAATCTCCTGCCAAGAGTTTACACAATGCGAACCAAATTTTGAAAGAAAAATTTAATTATATGATGCTTGTGGAAGTCATGCTTCTTCGCATTTTTACTAATGAGAAGAAATTTATTTTTGCAAGTGCTGGTCATAATCGCCAATTTTATTATAAAAAATCCTCAGGCAAAGTAAATCTACTCAGTGGAAAAGGAATTCCACTTGGAACTAGAATGCAGAATTTTGAAATTTCAGAAACGACAGTTTCCTATAATTCAGGGGATTTAATTATTTTGTATACTGATGGTATTACAGAAACAATGAACCATAACAAAGAAATGTTTGGGGAAGAAAGATTCATTGAGTTGATAGAGAATAATGCTGAATTGCCCCTTGAAAGTCTAAAAGATCTAATTAAATTAAAAACAGACGAATTCAGAGGAAGGTCTGAAAACTTAGAAGATGATTGCACTCTTTTACTGATTCGATTAGAATGATTTATTAACTCACCTTACGCAAAATTGACATTTCAAGAAAAAAGAAATGATTTTAATAATATTAGGAAATGCTAATAAACTAATAAAATCAATAGCCTGCAGCGGCAAGCCCTCTGCTAGGAGCAAACCTCATTTGAACGTTTGGCTCACCTTGCGTAAGGTGAGTTATTAAAAGTAAATCATTGTTTTTTATAAATTGTTTTTTCCGTTCTATTATCATTAGGATCTAAATAGCTTGATTTATAATGTTTATGGTTTCTTACATATTCTAAAAAAGAATTTGCACTTGAAAAATTTACGTTATCCGTAATAATAATACAGCCATCTTTAAATTTAGGCTCTAACATTTTTAAAAGAGGTAAGTATAAATCGTTCCAGCCATCTAATAATACAAATTCTATATTTTCTCGAGAATCTTGAAGTGTTTGCATTGCATCGCCTTCCCGCAATTCTATATAATCATCGAGTTTTGCTTCTTTAAAATTTTGTTTTGCTATTTTTGCTTTCTCTTCTAGTAACTCTGTTGTAATTACTTTTCCTCCATTTTCTTTTGCTCCTGCACCTAAATATAAGGTTGAAATGCCAAATGACGTTCCAAATTCTATTATATTCTTTGCTTTACTTTCTAGTATTAATTCATACATTCTAATTCCTTGTTCTCTGCTCATTGCAATGTATGCATCTTTCATATCTTTTGGTTCTAATTTTCTAAAGATTCCCTTCGAGAGACCTTTTAAAATAGTGAAAATTTCACCATCAGATTCTTTGTGTAACCGATTTAGTGTTTGTTTTAATTCTTTGTTTGTTTTAATTCTTTGTTTGTATTTAATTCTGTGTTTGTATAAATTGGATTCAAAGTTCGCTCCTTTTGAAAACAGTGAATGAAGACGGACAAAGTTAAGATTAGTATAATTTTATTCTTCATAAATCCTTTCATTTTTTATATACCCTAAACCATAAGTAGTTTCCCATTTTTGAAAAAGTTGGCTACACACAATTGCCAAAGATAAAGTTCAGTTAAAAACCAACGGGAAATTTCTTTGGGCAATTGGTATAATTCAATTCTAAGAATAAATGAAATGAATCTTTACTCTTAGAATACAATTTTTCGTTTTATATTAAAATTCTCTAATTCAATAAAAACTTGATTTAACGAATTTATTTACTTTCTTTTTTGATAAGTGGAATTTGTAGAAGATGCGGTCTATTCTCGGGTTTATCAAAAGGAGTTCCATCAACATGTTTTGCACCCATAAACAGCATATCGTTGTAAATATAGATTAGATCATAGTCTTTTACAATTTGACCTTCCTTTATATTAAATAATGGAAAAGGTTTTTTAAGAATATCTTGTGAGACATTCACTTCAAATTTATTCAAGCCTGTAACTGGAAATTGATTGAGTGCATCTGCAAAATTTGGATTGAGTGGAGTAACAATGAATCCTTCATCTAATACATAATCAATTTTCTGCGCACCTTTTGCAACAGGATGTTCCCCTTGCCATTCTACATGTCCTTTAAATTCAAACTTCACGAGTGGAAACTTTTGATATGGATCTCCAAAACTTGTGATTGTGCCTGTGAATTTATCTCCTTCAAAAAACTCAAAAGTTCTAGTGATATAAAAAGGTTGAACTTTTCCTGTTCCAGTCCTATCTTCCTGTGGTCGAAGTTCCGTTGTAATGCTAATCCATTTATTTCCTTTTATGAAATTTCTGATTTCATCTACAGTTTGTAAGCTCCTTCTTTCACCCTTGCAACTCATTACAATACTCATTAGAATTATAATTGTTCCTAAAAATCTTTGCATTGAATACTCCTAAAATAATTTATAGGTTGTATTTAAGCATATAGGATTGAAAATGTCAACTAGTCATGTTTTTAAGACTAATGGGAAATTATACTATGAATGAAAAAAAAATTAAAATATCGGATGAATCTTGCCCTGTTACATACTGCATGAAAAAAATCGGAGGAAAGTGGAAGCCTGTGGTTCTCTACCTCATAAGAAAAGGAGCTAATCGATTTGGTATTTTACAAAGAGGTATTGAAGGTATTAGCAAACAGATGCTCACCACACAATTAAGAGAATTGGAAGAAGATGGAATACTCGAAAGAATTGTCTATGCAGAAATTCCTCCACGGGTAGAATATCGAATTACTAAATATGGAAAATCCTTGTTTCCAATCATAGATTCTATGTCTAAATGGGGAAATAAATATAGAAATTATATGGTCGAGTAAATATTTTTAAGTTAAAATGAATTGGATGCATATTTGTCTAGGATTCTTTTTTCATAAATCTATTTACAAAGTAAAATGGATTTATACTTTGCTCTTATGAAAAGTTTTATTCTACTCTTTTTATTTATTTTTAGTTTTTTCTATTCTTGCAAAAAAACAGATTCTCGTTTAGATCAAATACATCAGATTCAATCGAATCAAACGCTAACAGAGGAAGAAAGTCTCTATCAAATGGCTAGAATCATTTTTTCTGATACATTAAAAAATTTTAAATTAGAAAAAAATTCAAGAGGAGCAAATGATGTAAGTATTGAATTCGGAGGAAATAGAGCTTACACATTCTACTCAGAGTCTGATTATAAAGAAAAAATTCAATTTGACGTTGTGCGATATATATTACTTTATTCTCAGGTAACAGAGAATAAAAATATAGGAGCGATTCGTATTTCGTTAGTAAAGCCATATTTTGTAAAAGAGCCAGATGCAAAAAAAGAAATTACAGAAGAATTTGAAGTCTTTCGTGTAAATATTTCAATGGAAGATATAAAAAAAATTTCTGGATGGAATAATCCCAAAATATGGAATGATTCAAGAAATATTAATTCTAGTAATATGACTGAGCTTTTTAATCAAGTACGTTTAAAATGGAAAATAGAGTTGAATGAACTAAGTCGAATAGAATTAAAGTAAGAGAATGAAAAGAAAAATAATTATCTCCCTAGTTGTAGTGTTTATTCTTTTACAACTAATTCCAATTAATAGAAACAATCCTAAAGTAGAAGCAGACATACAGGCACCAGAGAGCATTAAGTCGATTTTAAAGAAATCCTGTTATGATTGTCATTCTAACGAAACTAAGTATCCACTTTACTCTTATATATTTCCCGCTTCTGTCTTTCTAGCACATCATGTAGAAGAAGGAAGAGAAGAACTAAATTTTTCAAACTGGGAAACGTTACCTGCAAACAAAAAGGTTAAAAAATTGAAAGAGATCAAAGAAGAAATTGAAGAAAAGGAAATGCCTCTTTCTTCGTATACAATTATTCATAGAGAAGCCTTATTATCAAAAGAGGAGATGAATCAAATCATAGAATGGGCGGATCAAATGATTCAAAAAAATGAATCAAAAGAATGAAATATTAAGTTTCAGGAAGCAAATATCTTCTGATCCAAGTTGGTCATCTTGGAAGTTTCAGCTTCAAAATAGAATTAAAAGTGAATCTTTAGAAAAATACTTTTTACTTTCTGATGAGGAAAGAAAAGCCATTCAAGATTCTGTTCGCTTAAATGTAGGGGCAACTCCTTATTATGCGCTCCTCGCGGATCCCTTTGATACAAATTGTCCAATTCGAAAGACCATTATTCCTCAATCTGGAGAGACTCTATTATCACCGGAAGAATCTCCAGACCCACTCCATGAAGAGAGACTTTCACCTGTGAAGGGACTCACCAGAATGTATGATGATAGAGTTTTACTTTTTTCTAATCAGGAATGTTCTGTCTATTGCCGTCACTGTATGCGCGGTAGAAAGGTATCTTATAATGAGGAACGTATGGAAAAAGAAGATCTCGAAAATGCTTTCCGGTATTTGAAAGATCATCCAGAAATTTCAGATGTAGTTATTTCTGGAGGAGACCCACTGAATTTAAGCGATACTAGAATCGATTTTATATTAGAAAATTTAGAAAAGATTGACAGCATTAAGATCTGCAGAATTGGTTCTAGAAATTTAGTAACTCTTCCAATGCGCATAACGGATGATTTGTGTAAGATTATTGAATCACATAATACTGATCGTCTCTCAATTTTTTGTAATACTCACTTCAATCATGAAAAAGAATGCACAAAAGAGGCTAAAGAAGCAATTTTAAAGTTAATTAAAACTGGAGTCAGCGTTGGAAATCAATGTGTAATTTTGAAAGGGATTAATGATTCTGGAGAACAGATGTTGGCATTACACAAGAAACTACTTGAGATGCGTGTCAGAGCTTATTATATGTATGACCCAGAAATCATTCCTGGTTCGCGTGGGATTCGCACTCCTCTTGCAAAAGGTTTTGAGATTATTTCCTACATGAGAGGTAAAATTTCGGGAATGGGTATACCTCATTTTGTAAATGACTTACCAGGAGGAGGAGGAAAAATTACAATGACACCAAAATGGTATCATGGATTTCACAGAGAGACGAGACAACATCTATTTAAGTCTGCGTTACGTGGAACATACCATTTGAGTCCTGAGCCAGTAAACTCTGAATACGATCTGCTTTATGAAGAAGTAAATCCTAGCCTTTGGGAGAAAGTTAGCAAAGAGGCAAAGTCTGTTCACAATGACAAGTAGATCAGTTTTTCTTGTTGCGGATATCTATGAATCCTTTCCAGAATTAGATTCTAATTTGAAACAAGAATGGGAAAATCAAAAAAGTATAGACTACTTAAAAGAAACAATTTTAAATTTAGGTTATAATTGTTCTATTCTTGAGCCGAAGAAAAGTAAAATTGATTTTCTAACTTCTCTTCAAAAACTATTCGCCGATAAATCTAAAATAGAAAATTGTATTTTATTTAATTTAGTAGAAGGCTACAATTCTAGAAATAGGGAAGCTTATATTCCTGCTCTTTCGGAAATGTTAGGAATTCCATTTGCAGGTTCGGATGCATATGCTCAATGCATTTCACTTGATAAATTTTTAACCAAACAAGTTGTAAAAAGTTTAAATATCCAAATGAAAGAATCCTACTATATTGAGGATACCTCTAATATTCCGGTAAATCTACATTATCCGCTTTTTATTAAACCAAATAGCGAAGGTTCTAGTTTAGGTATCCAATCTGATAATATAGTCAGTTCTAGACAGAATCTGATTCATAAATTGAAACAGCTCTTAAAAGAGTATTCTTCCGTTTTAATGGAACCTTATCTTTCTGGTTCTGATTATACACTTGGTATAATTGGAAATTATCCAAATTACAAAGTAACGAAGGTGGCAGAAGTAAAATACCCTGCCATTGTGTATGATTCGGAAATTAAAACAAAGGATTCAATGCCTGAGAAGTTATATTTCACAATGAATTCAAACCTTGAAGCTAAGATTCAAAGAGATTCAGTAGAGATTTGTAAGAGAATAAAGGTAAATGGATATGCTAGAATTGATTGGAAAAGTGATGAAAAGGGGAATCCATTTTTTTTAGAAGTGAATCTAACTCCAGGATTGTCTGCTTTTTATAGTGCTCTGCCAATCTGCTATGAAAACTCTTTTGGTAATTATTCAGATCTAATAAAAAATATATTGCAATTTGGCTACGAGCATTATAATACGTCAAAAAATTTTGGCTATGGAAGGTATGAAAAAAATTAGATAAATTGAAAAATTACTTTTCAATTTAATCGAAGGTTTCATAGATAATCAATACGAGAGTTGAATACTTAAGCCGATAGAAGAATATAGAATGGAAGAAACAGAACTAAATCGAAAAAGCAGAGAGAATATCTTAAAGATTGGCTTTAATACTTTGAGTGAAATCGAAGAAAAAGTGAAATCTTTTCGAATTATGAATCAAAATGCGGCTAAGAGAAGATATATTATTACAAGAGAAAACATTCGCGACAACGCGCAAAAGATTATTATACCTAAAGCAGCCGAAATTGATATCTCTGCAACAATGCTTTTAAGAAGACAATTTAAGGGCGATACCATTTTTAAAACATTTCAACCAGACGAAGGCATTGTGATTATTTCTGATATGGCAACTATGGAAGGTGTAACGTTAACCATGGATATTGTTACACAGATTATGAATCTAGGAGGTGGGGCATATGAAGGTTTTATAGATCGTGTAGATAGTTTTACTGATTTCATCAACCATCTTAAAAAAGCTCTCTTTCCAAAACTAATTATCATTGGTTATATCCCTAAAGAAAGAATTCAAAGTGAAATGATCAACTTTGTTCGTGTAAAGAGAATTGATAATTACCTTAGAACCTTGGAAATCACTCATAGTGTTCATAAGCCTGTTGGATATTTCCCGAAAATCAAACAAGTTCCAATTACAGAGGATCCGAAAAGTTGGGGTCGTTTTGTAATTGAGATCGTTCGAGAATATACAAAGCCTTATTTGATTGAACAAGTTTAAAAATTTAGTATCTTTAATTCCCTGCTCAATGATTCAAATTCTATACTCACAGAAATAGATTATTTTATTTAAGCAAATCAAAACCTATAATATAAAAATAGTTCTAGAGACTGACTAGTCCTTTTTAAAAAGGATAGATTGGTTTACGAAATGATTTTTCCTTGATGAATCGAAATATTTTAGTCATTCAAAAAGCATTGGTAGGTTGGTAGAAGTTCCTTTGGGAATGAAAATTTAACTCACCGGAATGATCCATAGCTTTTTTAGAAATGAATCATTTGGGTGAGTTTTTAATATTTTTTTTGTAGGGATTTACACCTTATAGAAATCCAAATTTTCCTGTAATACAGGTGGTAAACTTCCATCTGGGCTTGCATATTTCTTATAACGGTTTTCAAACTCTCTATACTGTCTATTTCGAATATTTGTAAATCGATTGTGCATATCCGCATAAGCAGGAAGCTTTGAAATTTTATCGCGAATCTCTTTTTGAAATGGAATATGCTTGTAAAAAATATTTCGAACGACTCGATTGAGTCTTTGAATTCCTTCAGATTCATATTTAATCCAAGAAAGATAATCATTTACAAACTTATCTCTATCTGTTCTAAATCGCTTGAATTCTGTGGAAATCTTTTCTTTTAACTCAATCGATAAATCCTTACTCTTTTTATAGAACTGTATATAGTCCATATATTCAGAAGTAATAGAAGGTATACCTGGATTATTCCAATCGGGTCCTAATATATTCTTACAAAGTTCCCATCTGAATGCTGCGATCGCTTCTAGCATCATTGTCTTTAGGTCACCATTTGCAAAAATCGGTAGGATAATTCTTCCACGACTTTCCTTGGAACCATTTCCTCTTAGAATAGATAAGTCCTGCCACATCATTACTTTTCCACCTAACGATGGGACTAAAATGAAATCAGGTATGATACTTCTTTGGACAAACTCTTTACGGATTCCGGTCTGCTCATCATTGTATACAATTTCACGATTGAATGCAGTGTAGTCTAGTTGTAGAATAGAAGAAATTGTATCACTCAGTGTTTTTTTGGACACAACGCATTTTTCCAGTGGAATCGTAATATGATACTTGGTTAAGATAGGTAAGTGCGTTGCAGGGTTACCAGTCGTTAACCTCACGTTCGGCTGATACATTGCACTCATTTCATATTTAAATCTACTAGCGTTAGTATCTATATTGGGAGGAATATCAGTTTCTTTTTTGTATACTACATCTTTTGATTCCATTTTGATTTTATCAAAATAGGTTTGCCCCATTTCATCTAGGGAAGTAGTAATTTTTTTATTAAAGATCATTTCCAACCATTCAGGTCCGGTATGAATTGGGATTTCTCTACGTCCTAGAGAGTCATCTTTATAAGTATAAATAAATGCTGTCTGATTTGGTTCGAGAAGAGTTTCATCAAAGAAACCAAAATTCAACATCATTTCTACTTGCTTCGGAACGCTACGATTTGCTTGATATTTCTGAAAGCAATTATCATAAACTTCCCAGTAAGTCTTTGCAATATTCTTTCTTATCTTACGTGCATCACTTTCTGGATCGAGAGGATTTGACATTGTTTTCAATTTTAAAATAAGAGAGGAGAATTCTTTTATTTGTTCAGCAGGAAGTTTGACAAAATTAAGAATCTTACTCGCAGAGTTTTCTAATTCTTTCTTCATAGCATCCATATCAAGGCCAGCTCGAATTGGTTGATTGGAATTGCCATCAATGTCTGATAGTAAATCCGTTTCCTGTGGTTTTAAGCCTGCTTGCAATGTTTGTGAGCGCTGTTTGAACATGCTAAAGTTAGGCGAAAGCATAGGAAATTCTTTAAAGAATATATTTCGATAGGAAAGTAAATATCTACCAACTTGGTCGTGAAAGGATTCTGTGATGGGAATTAAAACTTCCGGTTTTTGATCACTGATACCCGTCTCCATAACTTCTAACATGAGATTATATTTTTCAAGCAGGCTATTTTCTCGCCCACAGAGTAAATTCATATTTTCTACAATAAACGCTACTTGTTCTTCCATAATTTCTAATAGGGAAGAATAAACTAGAGACAGTTTCTCACACATATGAATCAAAATAGTTACATCAGCTTCGAAAAGTGGAGTATTAATACTAGGATCTACTGAAAGAATTTTTCTTATAAATAGAAATTCCTCATCATCGAAATCAATCTCTTCTAAATATTCCTTTTTTAATAACTCATGATGGTCATCATTTAAAAAAGCGATACTCGCTGATTCAGGAAGAACACCACCTCTTTCTAAAAAGTTACTTAGATTTTCTCTTGTTAATCGTAAAATTGGATCTGTTTGCATTTCTAGATCCGGATTATAAACATAGTTGGTTGGATCTACTCCTGGAAAAACAGTTGGTTCTAGAAGAAAATAGGACAAGGAGAGATTATCATTCAGCTTTGAAACTTTTGAATTGAGTGATTGAAGAGCATTTACTTTTTTAAAAATCTCCATAATCTCTCTAAGTAAAGTTCTCGCTGTCATTATACCTATTGATACTTTCCCTTGAATCGTCTTTTTGATTGTAGAGCTATTGACTTGATACGTAGAGATGATTGAATCTTGTGCTGTTTTAATTGTACAAGGATATCTGCCAGATGTAAAAAGGCTGATTACACCGGGAGTAAGGTTTTTGCCAACTAACTGCAAAATTGGAATCGTAGAGTTATTAATCTTTTTCTCGATTATAAATGCACCTTCATGAATTATATTTAATGAGTTCGCAGGGGAACCTTCTTCAAATATAACTTGCCCGGATGGAACGGATATTTTTTGATTTACTTTACTTGTATCTATTGGCATATATTTAGTTAGTGTCTGAACAATATAAAATGGATTATACATTCATAACAATCTTTTTTTATTTTCGATAGATTCTAATTTTATAAGGATAAAATTTTTGAATAAGACAGTTACAAATGCAAAAGAAGCGATTGAGGGAATTGCGGATGGAATGACCTTGATGGTGGGCGGGTTTGGTTTATGTGGAATCCCTGAAAAATCCATTCAAGCTTTGCTTGAGTCCGGTGTAAAAGATTTAACAATTATTTCGAATAATTGTGGAATTGACGATTTCGGTTTAGGCCTCTTGTTAAAAAATCATCAAATAAAAAAGATGATCTCGAGTTATGTAGGAGAAAATAAAACATTTGAAAAACAATTTTTAGATGGAACACTCGAAGTAGAATTAAATCCACAGGGAACACTCGCGGAAAGAATTAGAGCAGGCGGTGCTGGTATACCTGGTTTTTTTACACCGACTGGGGTAGGAACACTAGTAGCTGATGGGAAAGAAACTAGGGAGTTTAATGGACGATTGTACATTTTAGAAACTGCACTCACTGCAGACTATTCCATTGTAAAAGCCTGGAGAGGGGACAAGGCCGGGAATTTAATCTATAGAAAGACAGCTCGGAATTTCAATCCTATGATGGCAACTGCCGGTAGGATAACGATTGCAGAAGTAGAAGAACTGGTGGAGGTAGGAGAGCTGGATCCGGATCATATTCATACTCCTGGAATCTATGTGCAAAGAATTTTTCAGGGTGAAAATTACGAAAAGAGAATTGAGAGAAGGACTGTAATATAATGCCATTAACCAAAGAAGAACAAATCAAGAGAGTAGCAGAAGAAATTAAAGAAGGCTACTATGTTAACCTAGGAATTGGAATGCCTACACTCGTAGCGAATTATATCTCTCCTGATTTAGATATTATTTTACAATCCGAGAATGGTCTTTTAGGACTAGGTCCATTTCCGTTAGCCGGAACCGAAGATGCAGATTTAATCAATGCTGGAAAACAAACAGTAACCGCTCTGAAAGGAGCTTCTTATTTTTCTTCAGCAGATTCTTTTGGAATGATTCGAGGTGGACACATAGATCTAACGATTCTTGGAGCTATGGAAGTTTCGGAAGAAGGAGATTTAGCTAATTGGATGATCCCTGGTAAAATGGTAAAAGGGATGGGTGGGGCGATGGATTTGGTTGGAGGGGCTAAACGGGTTGTTGTAGTAATGGAGCATGTTAGTAAGGAAGGGAAGCCAAAACTTCTAAAGAAATGCTCTCTCCCTTTAACAGGTGTTAAATGTGTGCATATGATTGTAACAGAACTTGGAGTTTTTGAAATTGAAAAGGGCAAATTGGTATTAACCGAAAGAGCAGAGGATGTTACGGTTGTGGATATCAGAAGTAAAACAGAAGCAGATTTTTTAGTTAGTAATAATTTAAAAATTATAAAAATGGCTAATTAGTATTTACCCCATTTAAAAATGAACTTAAAGAAATTAAAAAAATTTAAAAATGCTAGAGTAGGAATCTTAACCAATCAAAGTGCTTTCACAAATGGAAAATATCACTTTGAAATTCTTCGAGAAAATCTAGATTTAAAAGTGATTTTTATTCCAGAACACGGTCTATTTGCTGAATTACAAGATCAAGTCTCAGGAAGTGGTCTTAAATACGATTTCGGAAATATAAAACTAGAAAATCTATATGGAGACGAGGAGAGTTCTCTCTTTGTTAAAAGCGATACTTTAAAAGATTTAGATTTAATAGTATTTGATATCAGGGATGTAGGAGCTAGGTATTATACATTTTTAACCAGCTGTTATTATATTTTAGATGCGGTAGGTAAATATAACATATCCGCAAAAGATCATTCGATTGAGATATTGGTTATTGATTCTCCTAATCCAGCCGGGAAAAATGTAGAGGGGAGTCCCTTGCTGAAAAAGTATTCTTCCTTTGTGGGAGTTGAAACAGTTTTACACAGACATGGACTTACTATCTATGAATTAATGGAATACTATCAAAATGAGTTTTCGATTTCAGTTAAAATACATAAAATTCCAATAGGAGAATTTTATTCTAAAAAGGATAAGCCATTTTTATGGGTGCCTCCATCTCCTAATATTCCAGCGGTTACTACTTGTTATGTCTATTCTGGACAATGTTTATTAGAAGGAACGAATCTTTCGGAAGGCAGAGGAACGACAAGGCCATTCGAAACCTTTGGTGCTCCCTATATTCAAATTCAAGATCAAAGACTTTTAAAACGTCTGACGGAATATCAAACGGAAAGTTTTATTTTGAGACCTTTATTGTTTATACCAACTTTTCATAAGCATAAAGGAGAGATCTGTGGGGGATTTCAGATTCTACTTACACAAAAAAAGAAATTTCATAGTCTTCTTTTTTCCTTACATTTACTTAGAACGTTAAGAGAATTCTATCCCAATCAATTTCAGTTTTTGAAGGGAGTTTATGAATTCCGATCAGATTACAGCGCCATAGAACTACTAGCAGGCGATGATAAATTATTAGATTTTTTAAATGGCGAGTCCTCTTATCTGGAAATAAAAGATTATTTAACCGTTTGTGAAGAAAATTGGAAAAAGAAATTCTGAAGAAAAATAAATATGTTTAATTTAAAATCATATAAGTAAATGAGAGATTCTGATTTTAATAAATTTTATTTACTATCCAAGAAAATAATTCATTTAGATGCTAAATCTTCTAATTTATTAGAAACATTCTGAATATTCTTTAAATCGGATTCCATATTCCTCAATTCATCAGAAATATATAAGATTTTACCAGAAATATTTCCGAGAGAATTTTTAACTTCTAAAGTATTTTGAAAATTTACTTTCACTCTTTCTGAAAGTAAATCTGCATTTGATTTAAACTGCTTCAGAGATGAGATATATGTTTCATTTGTTTTCTTTAAAGTATTATTAAAAGTTGTGATATCTTGAATAATGAAAGATATTTTATCTAATTGTTTGAATTGATTTTCGACACTATTACTTACTTTTTCTCTTGTTTGGTCAGAGTCTAGAATAACTTTTCTACTTTCTTTTACGATAGATGAAATCTCTTTTGCATTCTCACTGCTATAGTCTGCTAGTTTTCCAACTTCAGATGCAACCACGGCAAACCCTTTTCCAGCTTCGCCGGCTCTCGCAGCTTCTATAGATGCGTTTAAAGATAATAAATTTGTTTTTTCTGAAATTTCTGATATGACTGACGTTACTTCTGATAATTTATTAAAGAATTGGTTTAATTTATCACCAGATTGTTGGTTCTCTGTAAGAGAATTTCGAATCTTATGACCATTTTCTTGGATTAAGTCTAGATTTTTAGCGAGCTCTTGATTTTTTTCAATGGCGAGTATTCGTTTTTCTTCTGCATTTAAAGAGAGATCATTCAATTCATCTGAATCTTTTGATTGTTCTACAGAAAGTTTTGCTATTTTTTCTTGTGAAATTGTAAATTCTTCTAGAAATGAATTCACTTTTTTAATTTGCTCGACCTGTTGTTGTATATCGGACAAGAAGGATGTAATTTTTTTACTCCATTCAAGCATTGTAGTATTGAGAGTTTTGGATGTTTCCAATATATCTCTTTTCTGGGATTCTAAAGTTTGGTTTGTTTGATCTGTTAATTGGATCGAGTCATTTGTTTTTGCTATTGTGGTTTGTAATATATCCATAAGTGTTGATATCATATGCGAAAAGCTGATTAAGAATAAACATTTTACTATTTCAACGCTTAATGATGTGTAGCCAACATTATTAAAAAGATTAGGATCATCAGAGAAACTCAGACCAGATTGATAAGCAACGAAAATTAGAACTAGGTTACCGAGAGCGGAATAAAAACCACATAGCAATACAAATTTTTTATGAAGTAAAAAACTAGAATAGAAAATTGCAAAAAAGTAAAGTGAAAACAAGGCTGGATTCTTCACAATTCCAGAAGCATATATCTTCCCAAAAGTAGCATCGTAAGCATTCAAAAAATTAATCAGAGTTATATCTAAAACCAATAGACTAAAGGGAATAAGCGGATGAAAATCTCTAATCTTTGATCTAAAATAAAAAAATATAGCAGTAAATCCAAATATAAAAACAGCAATAAAGTGAGTAATGAGCTGTTCTTTCAGAAAAATTTTATACGCAGTAGAAAGACTCGCTACATAGAATAAAAAAAGACCCATGCGTATTTTATTCATTGAATGAATTGTTTTATAATAGGTTTCCTGTTTAAAATGATTAGCCATAAAAAATCTCTCTAGATGAATTAGGATAGGTAGGCTAGCTTAATTTTTTTTGAGAAATTACAAGTATTTTTCTGAGTTTTTTAGTGTGAGGAGGATATTAAATGTTATGTGAAAGATTTGGTGTGTAAAGATATTAGATATTGCCTCTATCTTTACACATTTCAGAGATTTGATTAATAACGTTTCATGCTAGGATCAATTTCTACAGACCATAAATCTACACCACCAATCAGGCTTTTGCAGTTTGGCAAACCATGACCTTTAAAATAGGATGTTGCTTCTAGACTTCTAAGACCATGGTGGCATATAAATACAATTTGACTATTTTTATCCCATTTATTCAATATCTCATAAGCTAGTTTTTGAGTAATCATTTCGCTGCCAGGAATGGTTGCAATTTCCATTTCCCAATCTTCTCGGACGTCAATGAGTTTAATGTCTTCGCCTTTATCTAGCTTTTCTTTTAGCTCTTTAGGGCTAATTTGCATTTGTCTGTCCACTTCTGCTGAATGATAGATATACTGAATTGCATTTTGAACTTCCTTGTCTCTTCTATGATTGATGAAAACTTCTTCTAAAGTCTCATCCATAGAAAATCCACAGCTGGAACAGCCGCCAATGTGGTATTTTTGAAATAGAGCTCGTTTCGCTCCTGGGTAAATATTTAAAATTTCACCCATTTTCATGTCGGGTGTAATTTCTGCGTTTATTGTTGTATTCATAGTTCTTTCCTTTATGTTCAGGTGAAAGCAGAAATTAATTGTCAATATACGTCTCGCACTTCTTTTGTGCAAGTTTAATTGTTACAGTTTAGACAATTAAAAATGGGATTTTTAATAATCTTTCCGTAAAAAACATAAAAAGACCCTGTATTTTGCTTAGAGAGAAACATGTGAATTTGAATGGGTTTTGCTAGGTATGAATCAGAATTTAATTCGAATGATAATCGGAATATTGACAGTAATAACCGAATTAAAGAACCAAATCATTGGTTCAAATCAATAAAAGTATTGTAAGAGAAGGATTTACTTATAGGGTGTGAATTATATGAAAGTGGTGCAATATTTATTAGTAGGCGTTTTATTTTTCGGTGCATTGTCTGTTGTTGGGTATTTTACAATTGTTACAGATGGGGGACCATTAAAGAAAGAAGCCAATTCTATGAAGATATATTTCCCAAATGGAGAGGGAATTAAGATAGGAAATAAGGTAACAGTGCAAGGAGTTCCTTATGGCTATGTATCTAGAATCAATCTAGTTCAAGTTGATCTAGAAGGAAATGTCTTACCCAAAGGAGAGGAGGGGATCGGAACTAGGGTAGAAGTTATTATTACAATTCCTGCTAACATAAAAATGTATGAGAATTACGAAATAAAAATTAAAAACGAAAGCCTTTTGTCTGGTCGTGTAATCTCTATTGATCCTGGAACAGCACTTGAAAGAGATCCTAAGACGAACGAGATTTTACCTAACGCAAAAAAGAATAAAGAAATTAATCTTTCAAATCAGGATAATTCTAATAAACTAAAAGGCAAGACAAATGATGATCCATTGGTAAGTTTATCAGAATTAATTGCAGAGAATAGAAACGATATACGAAAGACTATATCCAACATTGCAGATATTTCAGGAAAAATAAATTCAGGAAAAGGAACGTTAGGCAGATTGATTAATCAAGATGATATACATTCCAATGTAAATACAACTTTAACAGATGCACAAATAGTTTTACGTGAATTACGAGAAGGTTTGGAAGACACAAGAGAACAGGCTCCTGTAACAAGCTTTATTAGGGCTGCCCTCTCCGCTTTTTAGGGTAAAAAATTTTTATTTTTTTGTTAAAAAAAAGGGAAAAAAAGTATAAAAAGAGTTTGA